>NZ_JAMLJL010000015.1 GCF_023634845.1 Flavobacterium amniphilum
CCCATCCCTAAATAAGGTGAAAAATACTGCCCATAAGGATCCACTGTCAGCCATCTTCCCAATCGTCCATCCCACAAGCGTAACTCGAAGGCTTCCATTCCGGTTTACCTCACAGGCTCTTATTTGCATAAGTGTTCGGTGAGTGCTCCGCAATTCCGGGTCTTTCTACCTCACTGTTTTATATTTTCAATAGGAGTTCGGTGAATGCTACGCATTTCCTGTCCCTGGAAAGCGTAACGGTAGTTAGAATCGGTGATTTACTGGTTGGGCAACGGCATCCCGAAAGAACGTAAAGTAAAAATACCTCTTTAAATAATAATCCCGGCTGGTGGCCGGGATTATTTTGTTTATTTTTCAAAAGCGTTATTCAATGTACTTGTTATGTTTCTTTGGGGTTCATCTCCGTTGCTGGGATTTATTTAGAAGCTATCATCAGGCAACTTATGCAGTATCATTTTGACACTCGTCGCCATGTACTTATTATGTCTCTTTGATGTTCGTCTCCCTCTTTAAAGAACTACTCCAACAGGTCAATTGGAGGTTTAGAAAGCCATTCATACCCATAAATATCATCCTCTAAAATTGCTTCTATCTTATCAAACGAGTATGCTCCATCATTTCCATTATTAAAGAACAAAAATTCATTTTCGCCGGTATCTATTTTAATATAATAGATCACCTTCTTATGAGTATCAAGTGTTTCACCTACTCCAAATTGAATATTCAAAATTTCATTGCCTAATAAACATGATAATTCATCCTTATCCTTTTCAATTTCTGTTGTTAAATAAGCCTCATATACAATCTCTTCTAAAGCAATCAACCTTGTATTTAAGCTGAATAATACTGTTTCTCCGTCATCACCTATGCCTAATTTAAATGAAAATTTTTCATTTAAGCACTCAACGTTAAAATAAAGCTCTAAAAGAATATTCTCTAAAGCAATTTTTATTATACTAATTATTTTAGCCCCATTTATTTTATTTATTTCAACCATAGTGATCTTGCATTATTAAAATGTTTATTTCCGCCGGCTCTCCTAAGAATTGTAATCATTGTCCCATCAGATTGTGTTACCACAATATGTGTTCCATTATAATAGAACACAGCATTTTCAAATCCTCCTGCTCCTGGTTTCATCCAAGTACCTTGGCGGATTTCTATTGGATTTCTATAAATACGTTCAGCTATTTTTCTCATCCAAACTAACTGCTCAGTCGTCAACGCATCTCCTTTCTTAGCCAAACCCCATTGCACTGCATGTTGTTTTAATTTATTATCATTTATTTTCAATCCAGGGCCAATAAACTCATTAGCAACCTCTTTTTCAGCTTGTGCAAGAGCTTTAGCAGCATTAGCTTCAGAAGAAAGAAGACCAAGTGAATAAGAAGTCACATTCATGACTTTATCATCCATTGACATTGTAGAACCATCCAAATTCCTAAATGCATCATCTCCAGTCCCTCCTTTGCCTTGAAAAAACTGAACAGCCATATAAATATTATTCCCTACAGAATTTATAAATTGATCGCCTATTGCATCGCTTTCTGATAGATACGTCCAATTAAACCCAAAACTATTATGCTGTGTCGGCATATGTATATCTGCCTTAGAACTATTCAAACACCTAACCCCTGAAAGATCAATATTAGGCAATGAATAGCTCATTGCAACATCTAACTGCGGCCCATACTCCCTAACAGGCTTATACCCAGCTGCAGCCGTAGTAAACAATGGCGGATCACCATCAGCTCCTCCATCCGGGTCAATTCTACTAATCGGGTTATTCCCCATCCCTAAATAAGGTGAAAAATACTGCCCATAAGGATCCACTGTCAGCCATCTTCCCAATCGTCCATCCCACAAGCGTAACTCGAAGGCTTCCATTCCGGTTTACCTCACAGGCTCTTATTTGCATAAGTGTTCGGTGAGTGCTCCGCAATTCCGGGTCTTTCTACCTCACTGTTTTATATTTTCAATAGGAGTTCGGTGAATGCTACGCATTTCCTGTCCCTGGAAAGCGTAACGGTAGTTAGAATCGGTGATTTACTGGTTGGGCAACGGCATCCCGAAAGAACGTAAAGTAAAAATACCTCTTTAAATAATAATCCCGGCTGGTGGCCGGGATTATTTTGTTTATTTTTCAAAAGCGTTATTCAATGTACTTGCTATGTCTCTTTGGTGTTCGTCTCCTACTGAAAGTTATTCTGATTTAACATTTCTAAAAAAACATTTAAAAGCATTTATTTGATCTTTATTTATTTTGTATTTAATATTTAATATTTCGATTTCTTTTTCTAATTCTGGTTTAATATTAAAATAATATTTTGTTTTGAAGCCATTCTTAGTAAAACCGATTATCAGAATTGATTTTCCACTATTCTTTTTAACTCTATATTTCTGAATAATCTGCATAAAATCCGATAAATATTCTTTATTTATAACTTTAGTTGACGAAAATATTTTAGATTCAAAATCGTTAATACTATCAAAAATTGGATTCTTATTATTAATAATTTCCATAATTCTGGTACTATCTGAAACTATCGATAAATTACAAATATTATATTCTCTTATGTTATTTTTATCAGGATTTTGGGGTAGATACAAACATTTATAATTACAACTATAAGTAAAAACCAATGTTAAAATAAAAATTATTCTCTTTATCATTTCTTCAATACATGTAAATTTATTAATCCAATATGTTCTTTAGAAGGTTTTATAAATCCAACTTTATAAAATTCAAATACATTATTAACAATATCATAACCATATCCAAATGTAAAAATACTTTTTCTTACACCTGACGCCTTATGAATTGCGGTTAATGAAAGTTGTCCATACCAGTGAATTTCCGAATTATTATGATTTGTTGTATTTGGAAAATCATAATAACCAATTGAATAGCCAGTTATTTCAATTTTAGGATAATCTGGAAAAAAATCTTCAGGCCCATCAATTTTATCTTTGAAATTTCTAGAATTTGATCCAGAAGAATTAGAAGAACTTACTGTTTGAAACCAACTATAATTCTTAAAATTATTACTTAGATCTACGAAACCTGCAAAAACTTCAACGCCCGTTAGACTACCATCCAGTTTCTTTTTAAAAGAAGAATCGAAAAGCCCTACAATTTTATCATCTAAATTAACATATGGAATCTCCGCATTTGATTTCAACTTATACCTATCAATGACCCTATTTATATTAAATAGATTATTAATATTAAATTCTTTAGAAAATTTACCTGATAATTCACCATCAATAAAAACTCTATCAAAATTATCATTCGTTAAAACTTCAGTAGTATTTCCTGTTTTGGAGTCATAAAAATAATCATTAGGCGGTTCATCCATCCCCCCATCAGGGTCAATCCTACTAATCGGGTTATTACCCATACCTAAATAAGGCGAGAAATACTGTCCATAAGGATCAATCGTCAGCCATCTTCCCAAACGTCCGTCCCACAAGCGTAACTCGAAGGCTTCCATTCCGGTCTCCGGGTCTTTCTCCTGGCCCTGAAAAGCATAACGGTAATTGGCATCCGTGATTTGCTGGTTGGGCAACGGCATTCCGAAATAACGTAAAGTAAAAATAGTATTTTAACAAATAATCCCGACTAATGACCGGGATTGTTTTGTTTATTTTTCAAAAGCATTATTCGATGTACTTGTTATGTCTCTTTGGTGTTCGTCTCCTTATTCAATGTACTTATTATGTCTCTTCGATGTTCGTCGTCCTTCTACAAATTAAATACTTTTAATTAGTTTATGCTTCCATTTAATTGAACTTAAAGAATAATTATTCTTTTTCTTAAAATCACTATAAGTTAAACTGTTTTTCTCTACATCTGCAATATTCAAGTGAATTTCATATTCATTTTCATCTTTATTCTTAATAAAAATTTCAGCATAAAAAGGTTCAACCCACTGATTATTAATCTTACTCTTTCCAAAAATTAAAAAACCTGATATAATAATTTTATCTTCATTTAAAGAGCATTGAGTAATTAAAGAATCATCTACCCACTCATCATTACCCCAAATTAAAAAATCAATCAAAATATTTTCTATTATATATGAAATTATCACTGGAATATCTTCCAAAAACTCATTATAAAATATTTCATAAGTATTATATTCAAGATTACAGTTTTCAAATTCACAAAGAAGCAATTCTATAAGTTCGTTAATTGATTTCATTTCTATTTACTAAGATATTTTTCCAATGATTTTATTAAGTCATGTTCAGCACCTTGCCTTTGCCCATGAGCTCTATCTCTACCAAGTTTTGTTGTAACCTTAATTCTTTTTTGAACACTTGCTTTTAATTGATTTAACAAAACTTCTAATTCTTCTTTCGAATACTTATGAAAGTCCTTTGGACTAATTAGTTCTCCATGAACTTTCCCTGTTCTATCAATTGAAGGCAAATCTCCTCCACTATGAGTACCCTTAGAAAAACTATCATACAACCCTGATATATCATCTACCACATGCCCTACTGCAACACCAGACACCGCACCACCATGAGCAACCATTCCAGCTCCAAACGGGACAGCTGCCAAAGAAATTCCTGCTGTTTCAGGAGCAAACACTATCGAACCTTTCATCAAACCATTACCAAGTGCTCCTTCAAATGCTCCAGCAAAAATACTAGCAACATCACCAAAAAGCTGACCAACCCTAAAAGTAGTCCTAGAGTTATTCCAATTCCACTCATCTGGACTCATTCTATTCGCCCCTAATGCCAAATTAGACCCAAAAGCACTAACCAAACCTACGCTGAAAGCTCCAAAATGTTCAAGAGCATTCTGTGCTTTTGGAACAACTACATTTATGACAACATCATCTAAAAAAGTCATTTTTTCAACTGGCCCATAAAGACCAGAATCTCCAGGGATCTGACCAGTAATTGACCAACCTGGAGGGCATCCGTTACAATCTCCTGCATCTCCATCCATTCCTCCATCCGGGTCAATCCTACTAATCGGGTTATTACCCATTCCTAAATAAGGCGAGAAATACTGCCCCATTGGGTCCACCGTCAGCCATCTTCCCAATCGGCCATCCCATAAACGTAACTCGAAGGCTTCCATACCGGTTTACCTCACAGGCTCTTATTTACATACGTGTTCGGTGAGTGCTCCGCAATTCCGGGTCTTTTTACCTCACTGTTTTATATTTTCAATAGGAGTTCAGTGAATACTTCGTATTTCCTGGCCCTGGAACGCATATCGCTAATTGGCATCCGTGATTTGCTGGTTGGGCAACGGCATCCCGAAAGAACGCAAAACAAAAATACTTTTTTAACAAATAATCCCGGCAAATGACCGGGATTATTTTATTTATTTTTCAAAAGCGTTATTCAATGCACTTGTTATGTCTCTTTGGTGTTCATCTCCCTCCTAATCATTCATAAAAATAGCAATACTACTTTTAATATAGCCTGACATTTCATTTAATCCTTTAATAAAGTTTGTTTCAATTATAAACTCCTTCTTTATCTCATTCCTCCATATAAAATTATCTCTGTATTGTTCTTTAAATCTTTCGACATCTTTATTTAAAACCAGCTTATCTTCGTCATTATTTAAATAAATTAAATCATCATAAAGTTCAATAAAAAGAGATATATCTTTCCATAATTCAAGAAATCTATCATCTAAGACTTTTAGACTATTTAATTCATTTTCGAAGTCTAACAATACTTTATCATTTTCATTATCCTCAACATTATTAACCCATTCAACTAATTCATCAAAAAAAACATTATCACATATAAATTTTTTTAATTCTAAGAAATTCAAAAAAAGAATTATTTTATTTTCATTATTTCTCAGAATATACTCATTATCAGAACTTAGATCAATCCCCCAAACAAATAAATATGCTCTATTATCTAAGATTATTTCAAATAAGTACTTACCGAATTTATCAGAAACTGAATCCATTATTATCTTTTTTTACCATTAAACTCCGCTCTTTTATTTTTAAACCATTTTTTTATTTGATTCCAAGGACTCCCAGGCCCTTTTCCTCCAGGAGGGTTGGGACCAGTAACTTCATCCGCCAAATCACCATCCCCACCTGAAGACCAATCAATATCAGACGGATTTGGTTTATCATATTGGCCATCAGGCCAAACATTCCGCCTTCCTCCTTTACTCATTCTATGAATTAATTCATCAACTGAAGCTTTATTCGCAAATACTGCTTCAATATCATACTGAGTAGGCTTATATTCTGGTTTGTATGTATTTACTCCTGCTATACAACTTAAATTTCCTGAAGCTCTAGCCTCGGAAAACGTAGGCCTATTATCTACATCAGGTATTTTAGACCCATAATACATCATTGTCCCAATAGTACCAACTCCTACAACAGGAATTAAAAAATCATTCCAAGCACCAATACCACTAACATCATCAGCTGCGAGAAACGCTTCAATTTGCATTCCTCTTGTCAAGGTCAAGTTCATCATCATTTGAGCATCCATTGCAACAGCACCTCCAATCGCAATTGAACTATATGAATACCTAGAACCCGCGACAGCTACATCAGGCAATGAATAACTCATGCCAACATCTAATTGCGGCCCATACTCCCGAACGGGCTGATAAGAAGTCTGCGCAGCCGTGGTAAACAAAGGCGGATCTCCATCCATTCCCCCATCCGGATCTACCCTACTAATCGGGTTATTCCCCATTCCCAGATAAGGAGAAAAATACTGCCCCATAGGATCCACCGTCAGCCATCTTCCCAATCGTCCATCCCAAAGCCGCAACTCGAAGGCTTCCATACCGGTCTCCGGGTCTTTCTCCTGGCCCTGAAAAGCATAACGGTAATTGGCATCAGTGATTTGCTGGTTAGGCAACGGCATCCCAAACGGATAATAGTCACTCTTACCGGTTAAAGATACTAAAGCGGTGCCAACTTTCCTAATGATAGCCCGCACATTCCCCAAGTGGTCTGTCATCTCATACAGGGTAAATCCTTTTTCCGGACTGGCATCACGCTTGAAGACTCCTATTCGCCCTGTGCCACCGTAAACCGTATTTTCAACCAATTGCGGCGTACTGCCACCGGAAGTGGTCAATACATTGTGTACCGCCATTACACTGCCCGATACATCGCGCACATAATAGGTCGCATTGATATTACCGCCGGTTAAATAGCTTTCTTTTTTCACACGCTGTCCGCGGTCATTGTAAACAAAAGCTACTTTTGACACTTGTGCAATCTGGGTACTCAGATTGTCTACAAAGATCCGTTGCTTGTATGAAGCACTGCCACTGTAGGTTTTTTGGGTCTGGATTTCCAAAGTAACATATTCCTCATTCGCCGGTGTATAGGCAAACGACACATGCTGGTCAAACAAGCGTGTGCAGTACTCGGCTGTGGCATTATTGATTACCGAAGAATTGATCAATGTCCCGTCCTGTTTTTTCAAGCGTACCGTGACCACCGGCTTAATATCCACACTGGACGTGGGATACGTTTCTTCCCCATCCGGCCCTACAGTAGGGTTACCGGTATAATACAAATTTTTATCCACTATGACATCCAGGTCAATTTTGGTATAGGTATTCGGCAGTACCCGCAGCTTTGTACTGGCGGTTTGCGTCCCTAACAACTGAAGACCGTTCCCGTGCGGGTAAACCGAGTCAAAACAAAACATGTCCTGCTCTCCCGTCCTGGTAAAGGGATAAGTCACCTGAGGTGTCCCCAACGTCCATTTTCCGGCTTCATCGGCAGTGGTTGCACTACTGTAGTTCTGGGAATACAAACTGACAAAATCACCTGTATTGCTTGACGAATGCGTCTTGATTTCAGTCACTAACCCGGATGCATTGTATTTATAACCTACTTTATCCTGAACGTTGTAAATCAATTGCCCTAAATCATTGTAGACATAATTGGACACTTTTTCAGTGTACGAACCGCTATATTGTAAATCTTTCTCCTGATTTTTCAAATCACTGTAACGCGTTGTCACCGCATTATCGGCAATATCTTTTACATACTTCAGCTGGTTCGGCTTGGCTGCATCATACACATACGTAAAGTTATCCATGCTGTTGGTTCCGTTACCGTCAGTGTAACCGGTACGTTTCATGGCCTTGATATTCCCGTTGGCGTCATACGTAAGATTACCTTCCTGATAATCATTATTGGCATTTGCCGTGAATACACCGGCAGTGGTAGCCAAACCAAAAGTAGCCTGGCTCAGCCAATTGTTTTTATTATACTGGTACGTATAGGCCTTATGGCTAGCTGAACCAACCTGTGTGTTCCAACGGGTCGATTTGATATTTCCGTTGTATTGATCCGTTCCTTGTGCCGTTGTGGTTGCCAAAGGTTTCGGCAGGTTGTTACGGGTATAATCTCCGTTATAATAATCCAGTGCAATACCGAACACATCGGCAGCAAAACCGTTCGCACCGTCATTCCCGGGATCATTCGTTGCAGAAAGAGACGGATGATTAATCGCTTTTAACTGACCGCTAAGGTTGTACACATAATCAATACCCTGCAAGCTTTCCGCTAACTCGGTACGTTTCAAAGCGCCGGATTCATTGTAAATATAATGGGCTTGCTTAGTAAAGTTAGTATCGTTTACCGAAGTCGAAACATCCGTTAACTGACCAATCGCATTATAATCATACTTATGCACAAAGGTTTCGCTTGCATTGTACTTCTGGTACAACACTTTCACCACATTTCCGTTGGCCGGGTCATATTGGTACTGGATACTTTTCAATCCGGTAATTCCCGGTATTTCCTGCAACACCCATTCTACCCTGCCAAATATGTCATAACTGTACCAGGTTTTTGTAGTATACGGATTTTGGGTATAGGAATACGAAACTGCTCCGGCAACGAAATTCTGCTTGAATACCGTTCCTGAAAGCCCGCTGGCATTGAGTTTGGCTGCCAAATCAGGATCAGGGAGGTCATATCCTATAAAATTCTGTTCTGTTCTTCCGGTTGAAGGCAAGCCATCCGTCAAATCAATAATACAGTCCACCAAAGGCGGTCCGTTATAACTCAAATCGTCCGGACAACCCTCATCGCTTACGCCGGGCGCACTGAAAACAATTTCGTTACCCGTATAAACACCACTTTCTACAGGACGTCCCAACTCATCATAATTCGTATAAGAGAAACTGCCCTTTTTTACCTGTTCGTCGTTTTGTGAAAAACGGATCTGTCCGTCATTGCGGTATTTCATCCGTCCCGTCCCTTCATCCGGACTGGTCGTTTTCAAAACCTGTCCCAGATAATCGTATTCGAAAGTACTGGACAGCTCATTTGAAGTCAGCACATTTAAAGGCTGGGTACTTTTCACCAAACGCCCCTGAAAGTCGTATTCGCTTTTAGACAAATCATAATAATTCACCTTGTAAGTAATCCGCACTGGCGAAGGAACACTTGTTGCTTTTAAATTGTTGTAATAGTATTTATTTACCTCTTCAATCCTGTAAAAACCGGGCTGAAACGTAATACTGCTATTGGAACTTGATATGGCACTCCCGGAAAGTGTCGAAGTGATATCGGTTTCGGTAATCAGGTCATACACCCGGATTTGGTGGCTGGTGGTCAGATTGGCAAAAACCACTGTGCCCCCACACCCTTGGGGAATATGGATATCCACATACGATTTGTCCAGTATGTCTGAATACACATTACGGGCACTTCCTTCTCCACTTCTGGCTGCTCCTAACATCTTTCCGTCAGTATCCACATACACAACGCTTTCTACACCATGTACGTCACGCGAAACGGTTTTAATGACCTTGCTGTTCTTCAGTGCGGCATAAAAAGGCTCCGAAGAAGTCACCGGTAATTCCATGGTCATACTAAAACTGTAGGTCTGAAGCCAATTCCCGTTAATTTTATTACCGCCCAAAACTGCTCTTGCAGTTCCCGGACTCAAATCACTGTAAATGGATCTGGTATAAGGATACGAAGTAACATCCTGATAAGCATCAAGGGTATTGGAATTGCTGTAATACCAACCCAAAGAATTTACATCGGAACTGATGACAGGCGGATTCCATAAAGTTCCGGCTGCATCATACTGTTGTATCCCAACCGGCGTACCGCCTGATAGGATAAAATTAGACTGATAGGTAAAGTCACCGCTTGCATTGACCGGAGCGGTTAAGGTCTGTAAAACAGGGCGGTTAAAATAATCGTAACGCACTTCACTGGCCCAAACCCGGTTGGTTAGCTTATCCCACGACAATTGCTGGGTTCCTTTTCCCAGTACATTAAAATAGGACACACCTTTAGATATCGTGTTCCCATTCAAATCATAACTGATGGAACTGGCCCAGTTTTTGGAAGTCCCCACATCGGGCACCGCTTCTACTGTTTGGGCAAACAGTGGTAAAGAACCAAAAAACAACAACAGATAACCTGTTAACTTGTTAAATGCGTTTATTGATTTATATAGTTTCATAAGATTCTTATCTTAAATGGTATTAATGGAAAAAGCAATTATCAATTTTAAAAGGTAAAGCCTGCTGTGTATTGCTGATTCCTTTATAATTCTGCTTATTCTGGTTAATCAGTTTAAAGCCTCCGTTGCCTGATTCATAGGTTTTACCGTCAGTATCAACATCTTCGGTATAAGTGGCAATCAATCTTCCGGCATTATCATACTTATAAATGGTCCCCATATTATTGGTTCCCAACACACAAATCAATTGATCTGTTTTTTGATCATAAACGTATGAATTCAACGAAGAGGTTAATGGTGACATTCTGAAATCATCAACATAAGCCGCTCCCATACCGCATGACCCTCCTGTCATTTTAACATGCACCGAATTGCTTGCCGTATTTTCAGGAATGTCAAAAACAAAATTCAATTGTGCCCAGCAGCCTGAATGTACAATTTCAGATGGCGCCATACCCGTACCGTTTACAACTAACATGGTTCCGTAATTATTGGTACCGGTCGTACGGCAGGTTTCGGTCATGAAGTTTTTCAACACCCAGTACGATACCTTGTACTTGCCCGGTCTGAAAGTATAAGCATAATTATTGTTAATGTTGGCATAGTAATTCTTAGGCCCGCTCGAACCGTTTACTTCAAACATTTTTTCACCAACCACACTTGATTTAACTGAATACTTCCCGGTGTGGGCCACATCAGTACTTCTCAAAGTGGCTCCTTTTACTTCACCTTCAAACATATTCCCTGATTCCACATATTCGGCACCGCTATAATACATTTCCGAATAACGGGCATTACCCGACACAATTACTTTATCTTGTTTGTCTGCCATTTTTGTAGAAGCAAAATTCCCGTTGATGTCTTTAGTCTCAATAGGAGATGAATAATGGTTATAGCGTGTAACTTCCGATACTTTCTTCCAGCTAGGTGACAAAGGCACATTATTGATCCAGTCAAACGGTGCTATGGCTTCGCTGAAACTGCTTACATATGTTCCGTCGCTGTTGCGTATTCCTTTCCATACATAACCTTTCTGTTTCCTCCAGACTTTCTCGTTATTGGCCGTAGGTGTGGCCTCAACTCCGAAATTATCACGGTAGGTCCAGTTTTTATTCCAGGTCGTTATACCTACACCAGTCGTTTTACCATCAATCGAAACGGTATTCATCACCTCTTGTGTCAGCATGTGTTTATTATTCGGGTTCACGGTTTTTGATCCCATTTCAGCATACTTTTTATAGGCCGGAACGCGGGTTACCTTTTGTTTCAGCCCTTTTGCATTGGTAGTTTCTACAGTCAGGAACATTCCTGTTTCCGGATCGGTATCACTGTAGGTTTCCGTACTGGTACCATGCATATTGGTATTGGTCGTACTCACTAACACACTACCATATTCCTTTTTACTTGAAACTGACAACAATCTGGTTTTCAATGTCAAATTGTTAGGTGATTCGGCCGGCGCAGTATAAACTGATTTCATCGATTGGAACGATTCCTTCACGGCTCCTCTGTTTATATTCGCGCTTTCCAGTTCGGTACCGCTCAGGTATTTCTTTTCAACTCTGGACATCAATTGCCCTTTAGTATTATACTCTTCAACTGATCGGAACTGACCAATCACTGAGGTATTGACTTCAACATTAATAGATTTTGCATTCAATTTCCTACTGGCATTAATCTCTCCATTATCGACAACCGTTGCCTTGAAAATCATTTTGTCATCATCATCTTTCATCACGATATTCGGATTAAAAATATCCATAACGGGTTTCAGGGTATAAAATCGGTAAAGAGTCGAACCGTCGCTCTTTCCATTCACATCCTGCGCTTCCATTGTCACATATTCATACATTACCCCGGGAGACGGAAGCTCACTTTGATACGGCACAAATTTCTGCCCTCTTACCGGACTGAAAGATGTGATTCCGGATGACTTATAATTTGCATCTGTTTTTTCTCTTCCATAACCCGGAACGTTATAATAGTATCGGGTTTTGTAACTGTTATTGGCCTCATCTTTCAGCGTAATTGATTTCACGCGCAATCCGCCTCCGGTTCTGTCTTTTGGTGTCTTGCTGGCAATCATCCGGTACTTTATACTCCAACGGTCGGGACATCCTGTACCACATCCTGGCAAATCAGGACATTCACCTCTCGGTCTTGGCTCCGAATGGTGGGAATTAGATGTTGTCGAAGTCTTACTAAAGAAGTTATTCAACACCAGGTTTTTATTATCACCGTACAACGTACCGCCTGATTCTACAGGTATGCCCGGAATAATTTCGGTATATTGAACAGGCAGTTTGTCACAAGTTAATTTTATGCCGGTATCCGACACTTCCGTAATGATACATTTGTTACCGCTATTGATATCTATGGTTCCCTTATCGGTATCTGTACCTTGACCATTCCAGTGGCGCTCATTCCGGCACAGCCACAAATCAAGGAAAACACGGTCACCTATAGCAAAATAATCCTTGTATTTAGTACCCAATCCTCCAATTGTACCACTCTCATCGGTAATTTCCACCTGGAGATTATCTCCTGAATTGGTCACTTTAAATTTCAAATTCTCACTCCAGAACTTTCTTGAAAACGCTTCAGAATGGAAGTCGTCTTCCTCATGCTCAAACTCAATGGTTCCTCCTGTAGGGGTTGTAATTTTATTCATGGTCCAGGCAGCCGCTAACACTTTGTCTTCCTGACCTGGTATATCCTTATGGAATCCCCATTCGTCTTTTGCCCTTAAATCGGTAATAGGTATTCCGTCGGTTTCAGTCTGTACCAAAGTACTGAGCCAATTCAAACCTTCCCGCTGCACAATGGCATTGGCCGGATATTTTATATAATCATTAGGATCTCCTTTATACTCACCTTTATATTCAAATTGGTAAGGCTGCATAAAATCATAGTTATTCCTGCCTAAAAAACGCACGGATTTTAAACATAACTTACCTGCATTCGGGTTTTTCGTGGCATGATAAACAGCCCCGGGACTTCCCATTGATTTCCCGGCTGTTGGTGCAGTATAATTATTCGTATGATCTTTAACGGCCAGATTATAGTTGTAATCAAGGTCGATTACCTTAACGGCGTTATTGTAATCAAAATTTTCAAAATCCTTAACATCATAAACCCCGCTCTCATTGTTGATCATAATATTCGGGTTACCGTATTCATTGTAAAATCCGCCAGCCGGCAGAAGACCGGGTTGCCCAAATACATCTTCAACATCTATATCCCCCCTGAATCCGGGTTGGTAGGATTTTACATAATCCGGAAGTCCATACGTATTCAGTTTCAGATTATCATTTGCATTTCCTTTTGAAACTACGCTCTCTTTATTATTCACCAGAATAATCTTTTCCAGCACCATTTGGAGTTGCTTCTTATAAGCAATACCGTTTTCATGTGGATAAACATTACCGGGATCTGGCCCGTTAGACTCTCCTCTGTCACAAAATACCTTTGTCGGAGAAAATTTATATTCCAGATCACATCCGGAAGAATCAAAACGCAGGTCTTTCACAAAATAAGCAGTCTGGGTTGCCGAAACTACCCTGTCCAGATAATACAATTGTTTTCTTCCGAATTGATAGGTACCGTAATCCCCTTTCTCAATCTTTTCTTTAAGATTGGAATCATAATCTTTCAGGTTTTTATCAGTAGGATTGCGCCATACATAACCGTCTGACCACTTTCCGTAGTCCATGCGCACCCAGTAACCGTAATCTTCCTGATCGGCTATATTATTGTTGTTCGTATCGATGAAGTCAGGTCCGGTAATAGCCGTCAGCAACCAATGGGTCGCATATGACGAATACTGCCTTTTCTCACTGACATTATTTTCATTGTTGTCTTTCAATACTTTTCGCTCGACCATCTCAAAATGATAAACCGGCTGTGAGAAGTGGTATACTTTACCGTCAGGTGCTGTTATTTTATAACCGCCAATACCATCGTCTTTATACTCAGGGGTATTACGCAACAAGGCATCAAGACTGGTACCGTTTGCAGTCGGACTTAAAGGAGACAGTAAACCTGCAGCCTGATTGTTCTTGATTTGCTTGTTGGTAAAAACCTCAACATAGTTCCCTTGCTTGATCCGGTCATTATTCAAAGCCGGACGTGTACTCAATATTTCCCCTAAACTGTTTCCCCCATTATTGGCTATGGTAAGTGAATTCACATTTCGGTTCTGGGTAAACTGACCGTTAAAGTAAAACTCAATATCATTGCTGGTATTTTTCCCGAATGTTTTGGTCGTAGTCAGGGAATTATGATTGTAAATCCGCATTTTCCCATCAAAAGACCCCGGATTCGGGCCATGATAACCCAAACCGTAAATAGTGGCATTATCCAACATTTTGGGAGCCATCGATCCCGAAATACCGGCTCCATTGACGTCATAAGAGTCATAACCGGCATAGGTAAAATTGATTTTTTCCCTGTCCATATCATAATCTCCTATAAATTCTTCTTCAGAAACCGGAAGCGCCTGATCATAGGTATCAATATAACGGTAGCGGTCCTGGTAATCAGAATAAACACCGTCTACTGTACTTGAATTCAGTTCAACTGCATCATTGCCTGAATCAGATGCATCAACATTACCATATAAAACACCAAAACCTTTTTTAGTGTAAGCTTTAGTTAAACTTGTAGTCACTTTTGTTTTTCCGAAACCAATTGAAAACCCGGGCAACTGGATAGGAATATAAAAACCACTGCTCTTCACTTCCCAGTCTCCAACAGAAAAACTTCCCGTCGATAAAGACATGGAACCGGATTGTCCTTTATCATTTCCACCTCCCAATGAGGCACTGTATTGAGTACCGTTTTCAGAAAAACTGGCCCCAACCCCAATAGTCATACCCCCAGTTCGCAAACCGGCTCCTACATTATAAGAAAGTCCCCCTCCATTAACATTTCCGGATATACCCATACTCCCTCCAAAACCGGTTTGACCATTTCCGGCTCCGGCATTCACGCCCAAAGAATAATTTCCGTCAGTATAAATTCTGGCAGATGCTCCCATTCCATTTCCCAAACCAACAGAAGCGAAAACCGAACCCGTCAGGGATTTATTGGAACCCCATGAGGCACCCACCCCTACTTCGGCTCCGTTTTTCAGTCCTATACCAACATCAATGTTATAAATAGTCTCAGCATCTTCATAACGGATAAAATCAAGTGAACTTCCGCCTCTCCAATCATCCGGTGTGGCATTCAACCCCCTGTTGATGGCTCCTGTATTAAGGTTCCATCCCAATCCGGTCCAGGTGGATTCCAAATCCAACGGAATACCGCCGTGATACGACATACTGATTGGCATTCCGCCAACATCCATCAAAGGCAATACATACGATAAATCACCGGTAGCTAAATTGACCATATCGGTCGCATTCGCCGACTCGAAGCCGCTGGCTTCCGGTGCATTGGGTCCGTTATTGGACGCATATAATAAGTTTACCGGAAATAAACTCGGGACAAAAACCAACAAAAAGAAGGTCGCGATTGCTCTTGAGAATCTTGTTCTTTGAATCATATTGGGGACTGTATTAATCTAATAATAAATTTGAAGGGTAAGTAAATGACAAATCTCCTGTACCAACGCCTATATCCTGGACATTGACTTTAAAAGTATTGCCTTTTGACTTTGAATGGTCTTTTTTGAATACCAACAATACATTAGTTGACTTCGACATCCCGTAAGTCCTCGGGGAATTGAAATCTAAAAACTGTAACGTATCTTTCCGGTTGGTAAGACAAACCAGTTTATGCATATTGAATGATAAATTATTCTGTATGGTATTGAATTCTTCTCTTGTCCTGGGAACCGTACTGAGAATTTCATTACCGTCTTTGGTATAAGTAAGAAGGAAATAGTAATAATCCTTGTATTTGTTCTTAAGTGAATCTTTAACCTCTTGTGAATTGTTTTTCAAAAGAGTTTGTTCCTGACTCACCATCAACTCGGCAGGCCGGTAAGTCAAGTCAACCTGTATCCCGTTAACCGTTTTAGCCTGTCTGTACCCATTGTCCGGATCATTAACATAAGATATCAGATCTTCTCCGTTATCAGGAAGACCATTCTTACAGGAAAACAAAAGCAAAACAATAAAAAAGAGGGAAATAACAAACTTTATTTTTTTCATACAACATCATTACCGTTCAAAATACAGAAAGCATACCTTTCTATTTCCAAACAGATTAACCGCATTTTTATCAGTAAATTCTTAATGTAAATTTTTCAAAATCAGTAGTAAAAGTAGTCGTAAATAATGAATTTCTAAAATTAACAGGGCAATTTATTTTTAAAGAACCGTGAAAAAATAATCAAAAAGAAAAAATTATATTTGCAGCCAAATTTACCCTCATGAAAAAATCATTCAGAAAAGTTGCTTCTTTCAACCTACAGGAAATGCTTATCGTATTGGCTATCATCGGAATACTTCTTTTGATTGCCCTTCCTAACCTTATGCCGTTAATCACCAAAGCAAAAAGTGTCGAGGCACAAACACAGTTGAAAGCTATTTTCAATGCCGAAAAGCAATACTTTTTCATGAATTCCAAATACAGTACCAGCCTGACCGAACTTGATTTTGAAACCCCAAAAACAGTAAAGGAGAGCGGAAGTGCAAATTACCACTACGAGATTCTTCAGGCTTCAAATACCGGATTCAAGGCTCGCGCAACGGCGGTTACCGATTTCAACGGAGACGGAACCTTCAATGTTTGGGAAATTGACCAAAACGGAAATCCGAAGCAAACCGTAAACGATTAATGTTTTTCGTTAAGATTTTCATACTCATTTGTTTCACGGGAATACTGCTCCAGGATTACAAATCCAGATATGTGTATTGGTTCTTGTATCCTTTGGCCGGAATTGCCGCGTTTGCACTCCAGTTTGAAAAAAACGGAATTGAAATAACGCTGTTAAACAGCGCTATAAACCTGGGATTCATCACCATATTCTTGCTGATTGCTTTCCTGTATGCGCACTTTATAATGAAGGTCAATTTCTTAAAGGAAGCATTTGGAATGGGTGACCTACTGTTTTTTATTTTTATTTCATTCGCTTTCGCACCCTTTTCATTCGTAATTCTTTTGGTTTTTTCATTGATTTTTTCACTGGCAATCCATTTTTTACTGAAAGAAAAACAAAAACAACATACTACAATACCGCTGGCTGGCTATATGTCGCTATTCTTTGGCACCATATACCTGCTGAGCTTTTTTACAAACCTGTCTGTAATTTATGCCTTTTAAAAAATGAAAGAGAACTTAATCCCTGTTGAACTGCTGCAGCTTGTATCTGTAGACCAGGCATACCATTACAGAATTTTACCTTTTAACAGAAAAGGGAACAAAATAACGTTCAAAACTGATGCAACTGATTTAGACCAGTTGCAGTCGGAGCTTGAAATCATTTTCGGACTGGAGGTTATTCTGGAAGAAGAATCTACCGAAACCATCAATAAAAACCTATCGTTAAACTACCGTAAAACAACTACCGATACGGTATCTGAAATGCATTATTCCACTGACTTCCTGGAAAAGATTTTAATGGAAGCCAAACAAATCGGAAGCAGTGACATCCACTTTGAACCTTTCGAAAAATCAGCCCGCATCCGCTTCAGACTGGACGGAAAACTCAAGGAGCAATACCTGATTCCTTCCGCCGAATATCCGGTGCTGATCAACAAAATCAAAATCAGGGCGCATCTTGATATTGCCGAAAAAAGATTACCGCAGGACGGAAGAATCACCATCAATACTGCCAATGAGGATTTTGATATCCGTGTTTCCGTACTGCCTTCGCTCCATGGAGAAAAAGTAGTACTGAGAATTTTAAGCCGCGATGCAAATCACATCAACCTGTCTTCGTTAGGGTTTACCGAAAACGAACTGTCGCTTTATACCGAAGCCATACGTAAACCGAACGGCATTCTCCTGATTTCAGGACCAACAGGATCGGGTAAAACGACAACCTTATATGCCACTTTAAAAGCGCTTAACCAACCCAATGTAAACATCCTGACCGTCGAAGACCCCATCGAGTACACGCTGGAAGGAATTACACAGGTACAACTGAAGGAAAACATCGGTCTTGATTTTGCCGCTACGCTGAGAACTTTTTTGCGTCAGGATCCGGACATTATCATGGTAGGGGAAATCCGTGACGCTGACACGGCAAACATGGCCATAAGGGCAGCCTTAACCGGTCACCTGGTTTTGTCAACCATCCATACGAATTCTGCCTGGGCCACCATCTCAAGATTAATCGATATGGGGATTCCGCCGTTTTTAATTGCCGGTACTTTAAACATGAGTATTGCACAGCGTCTGGTGAGACAATTGTGCAACCACTGCAAGGTGAAATCGGAGGTGTCAAAAGACATCTTCCCTAAAGGTTTCCAAATTCCGGCATCACTCACACACCACTACCAGGCCGTGGGCTGTGAACATTGCCACCAAACAGGTTATTCGGGACGAAAAGCGATATATGAAATCCTTCCGGTCACTACAGACCTCAGCAATGCCATTAAAGACAATCAGTTCTCAATTGACCAATATGTACAGGACAAGAATCTGGTTACGTTGCAAAAAAACGCAGTGGAACTCATCACTGACGGAACAACTTCAATCGACGAAGTTTTTTCATTACTCCTTTAATTAATTGAATTATATTTGCCGACTTTATACAAACCCTATGAAAAAGATTATCTGGCTTTTACTCTTGATTTCGAATCTGAATGTATTTTCTCAAGATGCTAGAATCCAAAATATAAAAAACAATATTGAAGCAATTACGGCTGACTCTCCGGGTCTGACCGAAAAAGTAAACATCAATATCAAAGAAACAACTTTGACCAGCTTCCTGTTGGCCGTTTCTGAAGTACACAAAATAAACTTAAGCGTATCACCGCAATTGAACCAAATCAGCATTGTAAACAACTTTACGGATGTGACGGTAGCAGATCTTTTGGTGTTTTTATGCAAGGAATACAACTTGAGCATCGACTTTACAGGAAACATCCTGTCTATAAAAGCTTACGAAAAGCCGGTGGAAAAACCGGTAGAAAAACCGATTCTTGTGGATTACAACGCTCAGGAAAACCTGCTTTCTGTCGATTTAAAGGAAGACAAATTATACGATGCTTTCAAAAGAATAATGGATGAAAGCGGCAAGAACCTGGTCTTTGCCCCCGGACTTGAAAACAAGTTACTGACCAGCTACATCAAAAACATGCCTTTTGAAGCGGCACTGAACAAAATTGCGTATGGCAATAACCTGTCTGTAACAAAATCCAAAGATAATTTCTATCTGATTGATGAACTGGAAGGTAATTATAACTTTGACCAGAATACGGAAAAAGGAAACACTACAGCTGCCAGACCAAACAAACCACAACGTTCGAGAAAATCAAATTTCTTCTTTAATGTGATCGATGCCGATAAGAAACTCCTGGAAGTTGACTTTGAAAACACACCGGTTTCCAACATCATCTATGACATCGGAAACGAATTGGGAATCGATATGTATATCTCAAACCCTATGGAAGGTGCGGGAACAGCAACCTTTAAGGCAAAAAACATCACGTTCGATAATTTACTGACTAAATTATTTGAAGGAAGAAGTCCTTCATCGTCAAATCAAACAGGTAGCGAAGACAGCTATAGCTTCAAAAAAAGTGGTTTACTATACTATTTCGGTTTAAAAAACCAACTGACATTAAGAAGTATCCGCACTGTGGCTCTTATGCACCGTTCCATCGAACTTTTGGGCAATCCCGGTTCTGATGGCAGAAGTTCCGGAAGAATCAGCAACAATTCCGGAAATTACACAAACTATTACGGAAACGGCAGTAACAGCCAGAGAAACAGCGACTCAAACAGCTCTTACAACACCAATACATCATACAACAACAATCAGAATTCGCAAAACTCGAATTACAACAGTTCTTCGGCATCATCAGGATCTTCTTCTACCTCATCTGAATCGGTATTGTCGATCGTTCCCGATGAAATCAAAAAGGATCTTGATATCAGGGTAGACAAAGAACTGAACAGTTTTATCGTAAGCGGACCTGAACTGAATATCGCACGCTTTGAATCGTTCGTAAAATACATCGATAAACCGGTTCCGGTAGTTTTAATCGAAGTAATGCTACTTGAAAACAACCGCAATTCAATAGTAGAATCAGGAATAAGTGCAGGTATTGGCGACAAACCGGTGGTCACGAAAGGAAGTATTTTTCCGGGTGCCGATATTACTCTTGGTGCCGAAACAATCAACAAGATCATTAATAATTTTGACGGCTTCGGATCGCTGAACATCGGAAATGTAGTGCCTAATTTCTACATGAGTCTGAAAGCACTGGAAGCTAACGGCAATGTCAAAATCAGATCAACTCCGAGACTTTCGACCTTAAACGGACACAAAGCCTTTTTATCAATCGGGGAAACGACTTATTATGTGGTGACCAACCAAAATTATTACGGTTCCCAGATTCCACAGGCTTCTGAAATCAAAAACTACCAGCCTGTTGATGCTGAATTATCGGTTTCAATAATGCCGCTGGTTTCCGGTGACGGACAAATCACCATGGACATCAAAGTGATCCAGTCAAGCTTCAACGGACAAAAAGTAGACAAAGATGCGCCTCCGGGAATCAACTCAAGGGAATTTACTTCAATTATCAGGGTAAAAGACCAGGATTTGGTAGTATTGGGCGGTTTGGAAGAAAAAGTAAAAAATGACTCCGGATCAGGGGTACCGTTACTTTCGAGGATTCCAATCATCAAATGGTTCTTCAGCTCCAGAAAAAGAGAAGATTCAAAGAAAAAATTAACGGTATTAATCAAGCCAACTGTTATTTATTAATGAAAGCTGACGGGTTAAAAAAAAGTTTGCTTGGCAAAAAGTATACGGGTATAGAGCTATTTTCTTCTGATGCACAGGAGAAAATAGCCATACTGGATGTGATACAGAAAAAAGACGAATTGTCGATCGTAAAAGAAGATTTACGGACTTTCAATGAAACTACTTTAAACTGCCTGGACAACAAAACACCTCATTTCTTAACGGTCAACACAAATCTGGTGATCCAAAAGGAAGTGGGAGAAAATGACCCGAACGATACCAAACTGCTCCAGAAGCATTTTCCCAATCTGAATTTCAGCGAGTTCTATTACCAGATATGGCGCCTGCAAACGAAAAGTATTATTTCCATTTGCAGAAAATCACATATTGAGGAAGTCCTGACGGCATTCCGCAAAAACAATATTCCGGTAATCAACCTGAGTCTTGGTAACTCTAATATGCATCTGATCCGTAAATATTCGGAGGTAAACAGCATCACTACAAACATCCACACGGTTGCCTTTACCGGCAATGAAAACATACTGACTAAAACAGTTAATACAGTTTCGGTTTTACACCATTTAAACGGACTGGAAATCAGAAACTCACAATTGTTATCTTTTGCAAGTATTCTGGGGTATTTGTCCGGAACTGCTAATTCGGGGGAATTACAACTTAAAAACAACGAACTGGAAGACAGCTTCCTTCAAAACAGACTGTTCAGAAAAGTACTGACGGGATCGGTCTATTTCCTGTTGATTATCCTGTTGGTGAACTTCATGGTTTTTAATAGTTTTTTCAAAGCTAATACCGAACTCGACAAACAAATTGAAAGCGCAAATTCTTCCAATCAGAACACAACACAAATCAAGAAAAGAATAGCACAAAAGGAACTTTTCATCGAAGAATATTTCCACAATGCAACCGCAAAGAAATCAGGCAAAATAGCCACCATCACCCGAATGGTTCCGGCCACAATTTCACTGACAACACTGCATTTCAACCCGAAGGAAACCAAAAACGAAGATCCTTCCGCTCTTGTCTTTGAAGAAAACAGCATCAGCATTTCAGGAACTTCAAACAATACCGCCGATTTCACTAAATGGATCGGTAAACTGGAAAGCCTGGATTTCATCAAAAAGGTCAACATTTCCAAATACGGTAAAAACGAGGAAAACAAAACGCTTTTCGAACTAAAAATAGGAATAGATGAAAATAAACAATAAAAATAAAATCCTTTTTTTGGGCGTTTTCACGGTCTTTTATCTGGCGTATTATTTTGCTGTTTCAAAGACAATGGATTCCTATAATGAAAACAAAGAGAAGAAAAAACGGGTGGATAATTCACTGGGCGGACTTTCAGTTCAGCAAATGCTCCTGAAGGAAAAACAGGCCGATGAACTAATCAGACAATACAAAATTACAGGAACAAAGAAGGAGAACTTCCAGAATTTCCTGCTCAATGAAATCGACAGACTATGCCGCGAAACTAAAATCAACATCCATGATTTTAAAGAACCGGCCGAAACAAAAGAGAGCAAAAATTCTTTCTATTACATCCTGACAGTTGAAGGAAAATTCAACAACACGCTCAAGTTCATCAACAAACTGGAGAACAACCACAATGTGGGAAAAATAAAAAGCATCGCTTTCTCAAAACTAACCGATTATAATACTAAAAGCGAAAAGTTATATACCGAGATTGCTTTGTTGAATTAATTACCAAAACCATATTTATTTTACAATTTATATCGTTTGGCAACCTCAGCACTTTTGCCTGTTTTCATATTCGGCTCATTTCTCAAATAGGCATCCCCGATAGCGCAAATTCATAATCCTTACTATCGTTTCTCTACGGAAACAAATCAATCTCCTGCTTGTTCAAAATCTCATTCATACTGAAACCTGCCTTTAATAGCTCTGCTGTATCCGTTACTTCTTCATAATACATGGGACGCACACCTTCAGGTTGATCCTCTGAATATACTATTTTGAAAAATTTATTAAGATTGGAGTAATAAAAACCTTGAGGACCAGTTCCGCCATTGGCTCTGTATTTTGTCCCATTTATATAATAAGAAAAGTAATTTGGCGGATGTTTCCCCCATCTTTCACGGGCCACATATTTACCGATAGTAACCTTTTCTTTTTCACCTACCTCTACCTTGCAGTAATCTTTTTCCTTAACAAACATAAGCACAATAATCACTAAAAGACAAGCTACTATTTTATCAGTTTTTTTATTCATAATTCCGTTTTTACTTTTGCAAACTTTACCGTAATGAAATAAAGATTCTTAATTCATGCTCTTGGAAATTGTCCAGAAGAGATATTAAAAGATTCACTATTTCGCTCTCAGTACTCTCCAGTTGAGTCACATCAACAGACACTAACTGACTTCTGAACAAAGTCACATCGTTAACTTCCCACTCATCCTGATCGTACCAGCCACCTTCAGTAGTGTTATAGATCGAAAAAAGAGTATTGGGCAAATGCATGTAATCCTGAATTCGAATGGCTTTGATAAGATTACCAAAATAGCTTTCCCACATCCTGACGGTAACAACCTCATTCCCGTTAACAAATGAAAGCACAATCTCGTCTTCTCCTTCAAAGCCGCTATAAAAATCAACTATTCTCATTTTATGTTCACTACTCTGTTATTCACAATATGTGTAAAAGATTAGTCTTCCGGATCAGCTGCCCGTAATCCTCCGCCATCGTTTTCCTCATGCCATGAAAAATCACGTATGGCAACACCTAATGCCGACACTTCCATCAAAAATTCATTGCCGGTGCTTTCATCAACTTCAAGACGCAAAATCACCACCTCAAGATTACAAAGACTATTCGCAAGCGGCGCTGCCTTATCAATCCCATAACCGGTAAATTCTTTCAAAATACTGATCAGTTTCATTTTATAAATTTGATCAGCACTTCCAAAAAGTTCTATAGTATGTACCATTGCCGAAAATTTATTTAACGAATAAAAAATCTAATTTATAAACAAAAGTCTTCATCCTCCGGATAAAACTACTTTTGTCAATGAACAGTTGACCATTAACCTTTTTGATTGATCTGCTGTTAAAAATAAAAGAGACTTCGACATCGAAAGCAATTTTACGCAACACCGTAACTTTTGATGTATATTTTATTCTCATTTCTTGTCCGGGTCCAACCTGAGACAAACTAAAATACTTGGATCCCCCCAATTCCAAAGCGTTTTCTCCCAGAACTATTTTCTCATAAGAACCGCCTAAAATTGACTGCTCTTCTTTGGAAAGATCAGCAAAATAAAGAGCCTCCCCGGAAATATTTTTAAAAATGAGTACAAACTCATCTTCATCAATCTTTTCCGCTTTTAATGAAAACGTCCTTTCTCCTTTTATGCTTTGAATTGTATCCAGACAACTATTTTGCGAAAATGCAGCTGTCACAGACATAAAAACAAGCGCTAAAAGCATTATAAGATTTATCATTTTCATCATTTTTTCCGCTGCTTTTCAATTTTCATGAAAGAAGCCGCTGCCATTGTCGTATGATTACCTGTACTATAATACAGATGAACAAAACATTCGCCTCTTTTATGCTTTACTTTTTCTACTGACACCTTCCGGAAAACATATTTCTGCTCAATACCGTCTACCGTCAGAAACTTCCCCCGTTTGAAATAAAACACAATCAATTTTGGTGTAGCTTCTTTTTTAAAATACAACTCACCTTCTTTATTGAACAAATATTCTTTTGGCTCATCCGTTTCATAAAAGACACATGCCTTTTGGGGTTTTAAGGATTTGTCAACTTTGAATGTTATCATGTCAAACTCCTGAGGCAATTGCCATCCCAAAAAGGAAACTGCAATCAACATTAAAAATGTTATTTTAAAACCGGTTTTCATATATCAATAAGCAACAAATCCTTCCTCAGCATCATAATAATACTTAGGAGACATCTTTTTTTTCTTTTTTAAATATTCCTGTTGTGATATATGATCAACATCTTCCTGATATTCATCAAAATACACATTGATTAAACGGTACTCAATTTTATTCTTTTCATCTTTAGTCTTAACAAGTATCCGGTATTCATCGCCAACAACTTCAACCACATCAAGAACAAGGGCCAAAGAATTAGTATCATCTAAATCTATACGGATAAACTTTGACTCATAAGCGTCGCACTCACTCAGGTAAAATTTACCAGTCAGTTTTTCATTGTAATCATAATCACTGAAAATAGGCTGACAATCAACAAAGAACAGGAGCGGCAACAGCAAAAAAATCTTTTTTATGTTTTTCATTTTAGTTCTATTCATTATTTAAGAATTCATTTTTATATTTTTCAAAACGCTCCCATAAACCTGATTTGTAATCCCGAATGGCACTTCAGTCAACACGAAAAAGATCACCTTCTTTATACCTGTATGCCACTTCAAATGTATTGCCTCTTAAATGATGGATCAAGACAAACCCATCCTTTTTAATTTTAAAATCACTACAGTAAAATACATGCAGCAATCGTCTATAGGGAATGTATATCCCAACAATCTTACAAAATTCTGGTGAGGCTGGAAGAAAAGCACTATAATTATTCTCCAGCACCAGAAGTCGCATCTCCTCCTTATTGATTACAACCCTATCAAAATTTTCAAGCACTTTAAAATCGGCTAACTTTGGCATACCCAAAGCTTCCACAACGCTATCCTCATGAAGATCCAACACAACATTCATAATTTCCTCATCAAAACCATTCATGCTATAACCCGGCGTGACTTTATAAATCCGTTGGTTGATTTTTGCCCCATCCACAAGTGAATCATTCTTATATATCAATTTCAAACGGGAATCGGTAACATCCAGAAAACGGTCAGGATTCATTCTGTTTAATTTTCCGGGCTTGTGTTCAGTATAAACCACAGTATCCTTTAAAACCATGGCAGTATCCTTTTTAATTGGTTTATTATGGTTAGTTTCAGACTTCTTTTGTCCATTATCCGAACATGAAATAACAAAAACAGGAAGAATTAAAAAAAACAACTTCATATCTGGTCTTTAATAGGGTGTGCAAGTGCAAAAAACATTATTTGGATTATCATCAACCAAAACTAAGCAAACAATTCTAAACAATAAACTACAAACAATAAACTACAAACAATAAACTTCCTACAATTTAAAAACCTCCTGTTAAAGTAATAGATATAGTACTCTTATAGTACTGGCATACCACTAAAATATACAGTCAGATTATTGAATAATTAAATACACAGACATCTGAAAAGTCCTGTCTCTCCGGAAACCGACTTTATAACATTCAACTTTACAAACAAAAAAAGTCTCTTTAAACCCTTTAATCTCCCTACCTTTCGATCCCCATATAAAGCAATAGATATAGCGTGGATATAGCACTGTTGTAGCACTGTTATAGTACTAATATACCACTAAAATGTACAATCAGATTAATGGATTATTAAATACACAGACTTCTGAAAAGTCCAGTCTTTCCGGTAACGGACTTTATAACATTCAACTTTACAACTTTACAAACAAAAAAAGCCTGACTGTACAGTCAGGCTTTTACTTTGCAGAGAGGAAGGGAGTAACTCCGTTTTTCCCTTAAAAAGATAAAAGACACAAAGTAAAAGCCAATAGCTTTTTCAAAGCTGTCTCCTTTTTTGTTCCCTGAATGCTTCTGAAAGTAAAACTTTCATCACATTCCGGGAACAAAAAAGCCTGACTGTACAGTCAGGCTTTTACTTTGCAGAGAGGAAGGGATTCGAATTAATTAATTTAAACTGAATTCAATTTTATAAATTTTAATCAAAATATGTAATAATTACAGCAAATAAAAGGCTTTAAAGGGTTTTTAAAAATTAATTCCTGTTAAGTGAAAATAAAGTCAATTCAGCTTTCGTCGGACAAAAGTCGGACAAATATTTTGCAATACCAATCCTACAATTTATATTTGCTGCAACTAAAAACCAAAAATGGCAACCATCAAATTTTCAATTCGGGGAAATAACAACCCAACCAAAATATACATCCGATTTGTAGCGAACAGAGAAACAGACATTAAACTGGCAACTCCTTTGGTTGTCAATCCGACTTACTTTAATCCTTCAAATGGAAAAATCAGAAAGATTTCGCAATTCGCAGAAAGAGACAGTCTTCAAAACCAGTTGGACACCTTAGAATACTACATCATCAATAAATACAACGAAGGCACAACCAAAGGCGATATAATCAATAAAGATTGGTTAACTGACTGTCTGAACTTACACTTCAATAAATTCGAAAAGAAAGACGCTAATTTCCTCTTGAATTATTGTGACATTTATATTGAAAAACTAGGATTAAAAACCAATGACAGAACCGGCGAACTCGGAACATCAAAAACCACAATTACTAAATACAAAACAATCAAATTAAAAATACAGGGATTTCAAGAATACAAACGACACAAGTACAAACTATCGGAAGTCGATTTAAAATACAGAAATGATTTTCTTAAGTATTTGCTTGAAGTAGAAAAGCTAAGCCGAAATACAGCAGGACGTTACATAAAGTTTTTAAAAACCATTTGCTTAGATGCTCAAAAGTCTGGCTATACAGTTAGTCCACAACTTCAACAGATAAAAGGTTTCAGCGTTCAAATTGACAAAACCTACCTCAACTGGGAAGAATTAGCTAAAATTGAAGACGTCGATTTAAAAGAACCTCATCTACAAGATGCAAGAGACTGGCTTTTGATTGGTTGCTACATCGGGCAACGTGCCGGAGACTTATTGCAATTGACCAGTCAAAACATTAAGCAAATAGGCAATTTGGATTTCATCGAATTGATCCAACAAAAAACGAAGAAAAGAGTTTCTATCCTTATACATAATAAAGTAAAAGACATCCTTAATAAACGAGATGGAAACTTCCCTCCCATTTACAGCCAAAACATAGACAGTTCGAAGACAAAGTTCAACTTATACATAAAAGATGTTTGTAAAGAAGCCAAATTGGATGAGATAATTTCAGGAGCAAGAATCAACCCTGATACTTCCCGAAAAGAAAACGGTGATTTCCCAAAATGGGAATTGGTAACTTCTCACATTTGCCGACGTTCTTTTGCAACCAACTATTATGGAGATATCCCAACTGGTTTACTGATGAATGTAACAGGACACAGCACCGAAAAAGAATTTCTAAATTACATTGGAAAAACTGCTATCGATTACGCACAACAAATGGCAATGTATTGGAATATTCAAAGTCAAAAGCAAGAAAAGGAATCGGTTTTGAGGATTGCTAAGTAAACTAAGCTTTACTTTTAATTGCAATGGTATTGCAATTCTAGATACAAATCATTGCAATTCCAGATTAAGTCAAATTTAAACCAGTTGCAACTGGTTCCACAACTTAGTTGCAAACTGTTTAAATGTAATAAGAAAAGCTTGTTTCAGACACGCTTTGACTATCTTTTTTAAACTAACACCTAAGCATCTTTTTCTCTATACTCTAGTAACCTTTCTGCAATTTGCGTGTCAGTAATTTTCTTTTGGCTAAATTCTTCAACTAATTCTTGAGCCAAATTTAACGGAAATAAATTCTCATAAGTAATACCGCCAATTTCCACAATTAATCTATTAGGCATTTTTTCTGCATCAAAAAATATGATCTCTGAACCTAATCCTAATTTATCAACCATGTAAATATCAACCAAATCATATTCAATATCTGGCAAACTTTCATTGACAAAGCTTTCTGCCTCTTCAAAACTTTTCAAATGTTTTACTAATTCAACTATGTTCATCTTCAAATTATTATTTTTTATAAATATAGTTATTTATTCCAAATATGCATTCCCCCAACACCCCCAGGGTGCAATGTTTCCCAATATATAGAACCTGTCGTATGTTGTGTTTTAGGCACTAATTGCATTACTCCAGCTCCAACGTCATGATGCCAAACCCAATTAGTGGGGGATTTACCTAATATATTTCCAGTTGCTGAACGTGGCACAGTAACGCCTAAATTAGACATTGAATTAGAAAACGCGACATCAGAAGCCATTGCATCGCTTAGAGAAGTATTAGCTGCCTTAAAATGAGAATAATAACTACCTCCTGGAAACAATTCACTCGATAATGTTGTTTCATAAGCTACCGAATAAACCGAACCACTAGCCTCTACAGATGTTTTAGCAGCTGTCCCAAACAAACCATTCCACGCATAACCTAATCCTTTGAAAGCCCAGCCCCAAGAGAAAAAAGGCGAAGTAAAATTCATATCATTAGCAGCTCCAGACGCACGTTCAAAAGGCTTTATAAGAGATAAAGATGATATCTTTGTACCAGCACCTGTTGTAAAACTCATCAGGGTTGTTGCATATAGAGTATTACCTTGTCCATCAGTAACTGAACCATTAGCATTTAAATTATAAGAATACGAGCCATCTGTAGCTGAAATATTTAAGGATGCATTCACTGCTGTGACTCCCTCATAACCCGCTGCCTTTGCTTGTTCCTCAGTATCAATACTAGAGTTATAAGAAATTTTCTTTTCTCCATCAATTACTTGTGTTATCCATCCATCTGCTTGCATTCCATCAGGATCAACAAAATACATTGGATTATTATAAGCATAGTTATACGGTGTCCACCTACGTGAATTTTCAGCTTTTGGGTCTATATTCATCCATCTACCTATCGCCGAATCATAATTCCTAGCACCATAATCGTACATGTTCAGCCCCAGTTCGTCTTGCAGCTCTTTTCCGTTATACTTATACTTATAACTTGTATTCTCTGTATAATTATATCCATCATGCTTTAATCCTAAAGGATAGTAATTATTTTCCTCTACAATATAAGGCGTTCCACTTGCGTCTCCTGCATAGGTTACCCGTACGTCACCTAAATGGTCTATATAATTATAATGGTAAACATAATTCCCACCTTCCTTCTTGACATAACCTTCCGTATGCGGAACAAGTTCCAACACGTTGTTTAGATACTGAAAACCTCCTAAAAGGTAGTCCGTTTTATCCACAGTAGCAACCAGATCAGCACATACTTGGCCTAAACCACCACCTGAGCCACTGCAGGCCACAGGAACAAACTTATGATGCGACACTTTTTTGTTTACTTTCCTTCCCGTAGAATCATAAACATAATCAATTGAAGGGTTTTTAAAGGTACTGAATTCAATTCGTACCGGCAAATTCAAATGATTGTAAGTAATTTTACTGATGCCTTTATTCTGGTCTTTAATCATGTTCCCGTTGGCATCATATGTATAATCAACAGCATCATTGACTCCGTCACTGTCAGTATCCATACTTTCATTAAAACCTTCACTCCAACCACTGCTGTCGGTCACTTTTGACAATCGGTTTTTGTTATTGGAATCGTATGTATAAATAAGATTATCAATTTCGTACTCATATCCTTCCTCCTCAAATGAATTACGGTTCAACGATAGTATATTCCCGTTTTTATCATAGTTCAGATGTTCTTTATAGGAATTCAGTATGTTAACATTTCCCGGCCTGGAGTAATCCGCCTGTAACAAACGATTCAAATGATCGTAGCTATACACATACTTACGTAATTGATCGTCATTGTAAGTACGCCAGTATGTCTCGGAGATGTTGCCGTTGAAAAGCGCTTTAGTATTGTCGGTCGGATCGTTGTAACTGATTTTAAAGGAAAACAAATCGTCTTTGGTACCCAAATCATTGCTGATCAACCCGTCGGTATCATTGATCGATTTCAGCCAGCCTCTGATATTATACTGGTAGTCTACTTTCTGCAAAGAAGTGTAACTTGTAGCGCTTCCGCCCACTTTCTTACCAACCAATTGGCCCAGTTTATCGTAACTGTTATCGGCCAATAACTGTACATCACCACCGTCTATCTGATGTGTGTGTAATTTCAATCGGTCCTGATCGGTATAGGTAAAGGTATCGGTGGTCACGATCTCGGTATCGCTGGCTTTACGTTTGTGGCGTGTAATGGTATATAAATTTTTACCTATAAAGTCCAGCTTGCTGTCCACTTCGGTATATCCGCCCAAATAATTGTCGGTATGGGTGCGGATAGGACGGCCTTTCTTGTCATAGAGTGTATATGACAATTCGCCCAATGTTTCCGTTGGGATTGTCAGGATTCTGACCCAACTTCCCGTTGGCATTCCTTTCACGGCAGTTTCAACATCTTGTCCTTCAATCTGACCCGGTGGAGTAGGGGCTCCGGCATAACTGTAGTTATCATAATAATTCTTACTCAGTATACGATTTGTAGTTAATGTAAATACATTATCCCCGTTGTTCATGTCAGTTTGGTAATCATAACGCGAATTCATATCCATCGGGAGCTCAATCCAGCCGGTCTGGGTAGGTCTTCCGTATACATCATACTGGGTCACCATCGACCCGCTTGTACCCGTTCCCCATGGTGACAGGGCTGGTCCTGTAGCAATAGGTCGGTCCTGTAAATCATACACAATAAACTCCCATTGTTTGCCCGGCAGTTTCTTCGACACCAAGCGGTTACGGTTGTCATACTGGTACTGATAGCACAGTCCGTTAAGGGTTGTGCTGTCATAAGCGGCATTGGCCAATGGCGGAATCACATACGCTAAATTTCCAAACTGGTCATACACATAGTAGGTTTCATGCGCCACATTATTGTTAAAGGTTCGTTTCAACACCACTTTACCGGCTTTGTCCTTGAACTCCTGTGTGGTATGGTTGTTCCCTGATACCCAGTTTTCGTCCTTGGTTATGCTTAGGTACAGTGTATTAGCCGCGTAGTTCTCAGTTTGAGTCAATGTATTTGTATACGCCAATAATGAACTGTTCCAGCTGGCGGTAGCCTTGAAGAGTTTCACAGCGTTGTTGCCGTTAGCTTCATTGGTACCGTACTCAAATTTAATTTCATGGCCTGAACCCATCTTCCAGGCTTCGCCCGGCGCGGATTGTTTCAGCACACGGTCAAGTGGTGAGGCTTCCAACAGTTTCTCACTGTAAGCCACCTTTGTCGTATCTCCGTTAGCAAGGGTTTTATAATAGTCGCTTTGGGTCGTTAGTGCACTGCTTAAATAATCCAGTGTTGACACTCCGGATACAAACGGTAAATAATCTTTCACCGGTCTGCCATACGCATCATACTCGATGTGGGTCACGATATTCTGGCCCGTATTGCTCATCGCGTTATCCACTTTCTGGATCGGTCGGCCCAGTCCGTCAAAATAAGTGACAGTTGTTTGTGGCAATGTATTGTCAGGACCTCTGTAGGTCGTGGCTTTGGTATAATTCTGGTTGGTGCTTTGCGCTAAGGCAAATCCCGGTACCAACAATAGTAATATCAGTTTTTTCATCTTGCCTTAGTGTTTGAAGTTTTGGTCGAATGCCTTGATCACGTTGTTGTCATTGTCCTTAATCTGTTTCAGACGGTGCAAATCATCATACTCGTAAGTCGTCTTTTTCCCGTTCGGGTCATACATTCGGACAAGTAAATTTGTGATCGGCTCATATTCAAACACGCTCACTTGTGCATTCGGGTATTGCCCGATGAATGCCAGGGCATCTGCAATACTGTTAGTATTCGGATCCAGTGTTCCGGTAAAGTTCTCAATCTTGGCGATTACCTGGTTATTGGCATTGTACAGGTACTTGATTTTTACACCGCCTGTCAATGACATTAGGGTTGGATTTCCTTTGCTGTCATACTGTTCAAAAGCGGCACGTTCTTCTATTAGCTGTGTCCCTTTGGCGGTATAGATTTTCTCGGGCACTACTTTAGTAATGGAAAGTTTTTTATAAGTAGTACGTTTCTTGGTCAATGTCTCCGAATTATCAGATTGTTTTACCTCAATTGGTGCAGCAATATTGTTTTGTGCCAGCATCAAAGCATAAGCAGCCTTCTGATCGGTTGTCAGTCCGCTTAAGGTTTCATACTGATTCACATAAATGCTCTCACTGTTTTGTGTTGTACCATCACTATTGGTCGTGGTGACTTTGATTGGCATTCCTCTTAAAGTTCCATATTCAAAAGTTTGGGTACTGGTAATCTTCTTGTAAGATGCTTCTAGTTGTTCTTGGGTAGGAAAATCATTAGGATCTTCAAATTCTGTTGGTTCGTGTGCAATGAGCGTTGCAGGGACAGGATCAATGTAGTTAACTTCTTTCTGCGCTGTTTTTTTAAACCCATAAGAATTAGTATAATAATAACTAATCCAGTAATTGGACAAAGCCCTACCATTAGAACCTCCCGCTTGGGTACATTCTACACTAATATCGCTTAGAAATTTACTCCCTTTTAAATTGTATTTTTTATAAGTAACCAGATTGGAATAATCATACGTCACTTCTTTTACTTTTTTCTTTGTTCCGTTGAAATTTGAAAATATTTTTTCTTTAATAACTTGACCTCTTAGAGGATTAGGATTTGAAATTGGATTATTTTCTGTAAAAATCAATTCTGAACTTCCAGCAAATTCATTTATGTTTACTGGTATTATTCTTTCTCCAGGCAAAGAATCTGCCAGAGCAAAAGTTTTTTCAATTCCACCCTGTTCAAAATTATCACCACCATAACTTACCGTTACACAATTATAATCACGCATAGATCGAACTAATGTATTGTCTAAAAAGTTCATATCTGAATTTAGTGTTTCTGTTTTAACCATAATATCCACTGTACTTAATCCTGGATATCCAATAACGGTATAAACTTGGCAAAGTATAATATATCCTCCATGTTTAACAGGATTATGAAAGGTAAATGAATTAAAATTCAGATCATCAATTTTATGGTAAGGCTTATAAAAATATCTTTTTATAACAGGATCAACACTTACTAAATCATAATTCTTAGTTCTCTTCAAGCGTACTCCATAACCTGTTGGAGCATGATAATCTGTATGCAATTTAAATGAGACCATCCCTCTTGCACTATAATTAGGACTAGCTGTAATCGAAGGGATTAAATCCATTTCAATTTTATAATCATGTCCTTCTTTAAATTCATATGGAAAATAAATAGCTTGTCCAGTTTGTTTCTCAACTGTTGAAACAACAGTACCGTTCAGCTTTTCTATTATCTTCACTTTAACCTTAAAAGCCCTGAAATCAGAAGGATAAGGAAGTGCTTCATATGAAGTGTTACAAGAAAGATTAATTACAACTTCTTGATTATATTTTACCGTTTCAATTATTTGAGAAAAATGCTGGTTTTGGTCATCAATATAAACACCCGGTAATTCATCGTGCATTTTTTGATATGCCCCATTTATAAAAATGCCTTCACCGTCTAAAGCTCCTGTTCCGTTATAATAAGTATCTAAGTCGTAAGAAGTATACTTTGGCTCCAAATAAGGCTGTGACTCATACTCAAACTCAGAATATCCTTTAGTAGGATAGATCACTTTTTTTAACACACTTTACTTGCAAATTCAAAGTTAGATACTCTGTCAGGGTTACCATTTTGATTTTCAAAAGCAAAACGGGGATATAAATTAACATTAAGTGCATTATTAAAATAGCCTAAAATATCTTTCGAATATGAATTTATCAAGGGAAGAGCCGTTGGGTCATTATACTCAAAAATATAGGCTTCTCTTTTAGCATCCATGTTACTTATATGATTATTAAAATCAACCTTGGTAAGGAAAAAACGGTGCAAATTCAATGGAGATAAACCAGTATACTCAAAGCTGGCTTTTTGAAAAACATTACTTCCTTTAAAATATTCAATTGATTTCAGTACTTTCTTAAAACTCACCGCACTATCATATAAATCCCTGTTAAATAAAACATAATCTCCAGTCTCAGGACTGTAGATTTTTTTAACCATTTTCTCATTGACTATATAATGTTGTGTCATGGAGTCTCCAAAAGAAGTAGTTGTATCTGATTGAGGCAATCCGGGGCATGCCTGTTGCTCATTTCCATCTAGGGAAAGTAAAGTACCTTCATTAATTTCTTTTTTTACCTTAAAGTAATTAATACTTATTGGCACACTATGGGAAGCTGTGGTTTCATAATCCAACAATATAGTTCCGTTAAGTGGATGCTCAATTTTAAACAAGTAAAATGAAGTGATTCCACCTATTGCGTTAATATCCGCATTACCGTTATTGCGCACCATCATTGCAGAATCTTCCGAAGCAGATGTTCCTCCAAAATAATATTTCACACCATCAGGTGCGGTAATCATAAACGTTTTTCCAACACGTAATCTCTCACGTTTATCGGTTTGGCCCCCCACAATTTCAATAAGCAGTTCTTGATCATCTTTGGTCAATACCGGATCAAAAGTATCATTCAAGAAAAACGATCCTGAATACCCTAAAAAGTTAAAGCTGAAAAGATCATTTTCTTTATCGAGATTTTTATTATCGATAATAGCTCTTAACTGTTGGGCTTCAGTACTACAGTCCTCCCCATTCAAATTCATTACCTGAAGAAGTGACAACGTAAGTCTATCTACTTCTTCGTCAGGTTGTCCTTTGATTTCACGGCCGATGACTCCACCAGCATTCAGTGTCCAGTTGATTCCTACTTGAGTAGGTATATCATTAACTTTTACCCCTGCACCGTAATAATTCACACTCACAGGTACACTCAGCATTCCGACTTTGTATTCAAAAACAGGAACATTCAGATTCACTTTCCCATTGAATTCGTCAATTGGAACATCCCCGTACTTGGTCATAGCAAAAGTCTCAGGTGCTGGAGGAGTTGATTTAGGCAAAAAAGATGTATTATTATCCGCATCCTGTTCTGTTTGCGAATACACTGTGGTCATACCTACTAAAAGCACGGCCCACAAAAATATATGGATTTTTTTCATCTTACTTCTTTAAAATTTTAACGGCCTGGGTTCCGTTGTTTGTACTCACATTGATCAGGTACACACCCTGTGGTAAATTAGTCAGGTTGAACGGGATTTCCGCTTCGCCTTTCAGTTCCTTCACCAGCAACTGTCTGCCGCTGATATCATACAACGTTGCCGTTCCGCGCTCGTACTCAAAATCAATCGACACATTGGTCACGTTCATCGTCGGGTTAGGGTACGCACTTAAAATCTTCTCGATCTTCTCCTTTTTCGTGTTTTTCAATTTCACCACCCAGTAGTCGTTGCCGCCTATTTTGTTGTTCTTGTCTCTCGATTTCTCTCCGTTTGAAGTTCCGGCCAGTAAATAACCACCGTCTTCCGTAGGAATAACTTTCTTCAGTACTTCATCACCACGGCTGCCTACCGCCTGTGACCATAGTTCCTTTCCTTTCGGATCGATTTCAAGTGCGATATAATCGTTGATGCCTTCTTTCTCTTTACTGATACGGACGCCTTTTCCGTTGTCTTTAAGTTCGCTTTGCGCAAAACCGCCCAATAATATCTTCCCGTCAGCTGTTTCGGTCATGCTCGACAAGACGTCCTTCGAACCGAAGTTGTAGGTTTCCTGCCAATCGGTAGTACCTTCGGCATCGAGTTTCACCAACCAAAAATCGCTTCCTTGTGTATTGGCTTTGCTCTTGTTGCTGTTCTTGGCTGCGCGGTTGCCTGTTCCGTTAGTCTCTTGTCCGGAGTTTCCGCCTATTACAAATCCGCCGTCATGGGTCCGGATCAAACTCACCAGCACATCATCACCGGTACCGCCCAGCGTCTGTTGCCAGATGATTTCACCTGTACCGTTCACTTTTAGTATCCAGTAATCACCCAGACCGATCGGATTGGTATTCTTATCACCTGATTGGGTCGAGTTGGAATAACCGCCCAGTAAATATTCATTGTTAGCCAAAGGCTGTATCACTTTGAGTTCGTCCTGGAACTTTCCGCCCAATGTTTTCTGCCAGGTCACATGCCCGCCTGCATCCAGTTTCACCATCCAGAAATCCAAGCCACCTCTCGATGCTTCTTTCTTCAAGTTCGCAGCAATGTTTCCGTTCACATCGGCTTTGCTTTTTGGGGAACTCGACGAACCCGCAATCGCATAACCGCCATCCGTAGTTTGTACAATACTGCTCAGTTTTTCCTGTCCGTTACCGCCAATGGTGTTCTGCCATTGGATGGCACCGCCGCTGTCAATCTTTACGATCCAGTAATCGGTCGAACCCTGGCACACATGGATCTTGTCACCGGTCTTGCACGATGATGAGATACCCGCAAGAATATACCCGCCGTCTGAAGTGGCTTTCACCGACTGCAGTAAGTCCATATTAGACCCGCCATAGCTCTTCTGCCAGATCAGATTATTATTGGCATCCATCTTGCATACCCAGTAATCCAGGTCCCCATTGTTGGCCTGGTTCATGTTCCCGGTACGGTTGGACGAAGTACTTCCGGCAATTAAAAATCCGGAATCCAAAGTGGGGATCGCATCAAACAGATACTCCTGGCGGTTACCGCCAAGCGCACTCTGATAATCGACTGATTGTTCTTGTGCCCTAATGTTTGAAAAAGGGCATAGAGAAGTAATGAGTAGCATTAACATACTACCCCTTCGTAAATGTTGCATAAGAGAAGAGATTGGTTACTTTGAAATTGTAAAATCAATTTTGAAAAAATAGTGTTTTACATTTCAATGCAAGATTACAACATTTAACGAATATAAAACAATCACCTATTTTAATGATTTTTAATTTTATTTGTACGTATAAATACTGAATATCTAAATGTAACAGGATTTTTTTTACTTTGAAACGATAAAACGAAAAACTCCAAAGACATGGCTTCGGAGTTTTTCGTTTTAAATAGATTTAACCTTTTATTAGAATATTCATAACCTATTCTTCACTTCCTCTACCCGCAATTATTTTTTTAGCCTTTTCAATTTCTTCTAAAAGCTCTTTATCTTCTTTCAGTTCCTTTTTTAATTCCTTCGAAGCGATATTATCGAGCAATTCAATCTTGCTATCCAACGCAACCCAATTTACATCTAAACCTGTTGCATTTTGAATGTATTGACTTTGGATATTTGCCAATGATTCTTTAATACTTTTTTTACTCATCTTTAATTTTTTTAATGTGTGTTATTTAAATATAATTTAAGGTTATTTCTATATAAGTAAATAGTTTATCAAAAATTTTACAAAAAAAGTCTCCTAAAGCATTACTTAAACCGTCTAGATAAATATAATTTTTTGAAATACCATCACGAATAAAAACTTAAGCGCTAACTTTTCTTTTAGCTTTTATCTAAATCAGTACATTTTTTGCTAACGTTTTACACACTTACTTTCCTTAAAAAGTCAATTGCCCCTTTGATATTAAAATATTTTTGTTTCATCAAAGCTATTTTATATTTCACAGGCAAATAAACTCCCCATTTAGATACACTAAACACATCTGAAGTAGTTTCCAATTGATTTGTAATGTTTTTTTCAATTGTTTCAAGACTGTTCTTTATTAATTCTAATTTTGAAAAAAAATCCTCTTTTGATACTTTGATATAAAACACACTCGCATCATCATCTAAACTGCATTTGATTTCTAAAGTATTGAAAAGCAAAAGAAGAGTTCTGTTAATTTTAGTACTTGTAAAAGTATAAAATGCCAGTTCCTTTTCAGACACCAATAGCGGCCTGCTAGTTTCAAAATTTTGAATACTAAAGATTGAGAAATCTTTTCTCATTTGCTCCAACTCATCTCCGGCAGATTGATTTAACTCAGGAAACTCTTCATTATTAAAAAGAATCTGAAACATCTTTTCTCTAATTTTTTGGTGAACAATCCCTCCTCCTCCATTAAATTTAGGCTTCTTACCATCTTTTGCCGGAATAACTTCAATTTTTTTAGCTTTAAAATCTACAAACTGAATCTTCCATATTTTAGCAGCCAAAAGTATATTCTCATCTTCTCTTACTTGGGGAGTATAAGGTATTTCACCAACCTTGTTCCCTGCATTAACAACCTTGAAGTTCTCTTCAACTGTAAATGCACTATAAAAATCTCTACTGTTTACAATTTTTTCCCCTTCAATTCCTACAATGACTTCATCTTGCAATTTCTCAAGAAAATCAATCTCAATCAAATGGTTCAAAATTTCCTCAATATCTACAGCCTCAATATCATTAAATGCGAAATTACTTTTCAACTTCTTGATTAAATCAGAAAGTTTAATTCCTGAATACCCTTTTGTGATTGATAAAGCCTGATGCAATAAAATATCATACGCTAAATTCATAGACTCTGAAGGCTCAATAAAACCTTCTTTGTAAAGACCCCAGCATGCCAATGATTGCAACAAACTCCATTGATGCGTTGCATATAAGAACAAACTGCTTTTTGCCCCATCTTGCCTACCACTCCTACCTACACGTTGTATCAATGATGCAATACTGTTTGTCGCATCAATTTGCACAACTTCATCAACAGAACCGATATCAATGCCCAATTCCAAGGTAGATGTACATGAAATACAAAAATTATTTCGTTTATTATTTTTAGCAAAATACTCCACATATTCTCTAACTTCTTTATCAACAGAAGAATGATGGGAGAAATAATTTGAATGACCTTTTACCCTTTCTGATATTTTTTTCAGTTTAACTGCAAGTTCTTCAGCCCGACCTCTACTATTAGGAAAAATTAGAACTTTGTTATCTTTTGTTTCTATATACAAATCTTTTAAAAGATCTAAAGGAAGTTCAGCGCCTTCATTTTTGAAATATCTAAATTCTGTATCAATTTCTTTTGATGTTTTATCTCGAAGAACTTTTGTTTGTAAAGCATCCCCTGTGAATTTCTTTGCATCTTCATAATCACCAATCGTTGCAGAGAGTCCAATAATTTTAAACTTTGACGAATTTAAATCTTGTAATCTTGACAAAATAGATTTCAGCTGAGTACCTCTATCAGACCCAACAAAATAATGAATTTCATCTATTACAACATACTTAAGATTAGAGAACAAATGTTTAACATTATATGGCTTATTCACAAACATCGCCTCCAATGACTCAGGAGTAATAAGCACAATCCCATTTGGATCTTTGATTATCTTTTCCTTAAGTGTTTTGTTTGCCTCTCCATGCCATTTGGTAACGGTAACTTCAAGGTACTCACAGAGTTCTTCAATTCTGTAAAACTGATCGTTTATAAGAGCAATTAGAGGTGAAATATAAAGTACTTGGACACCCTGTTCACTAAAATCAACCTTTGAGAGAATTGGCAAGAAGGCTGCTTCGGTTTTACCCGAAGCTGTCCTTGAAGCTAAAATATAGTTTTCATTTGTTGAAATGATTCTTTGAATAGCGGCATCCTGAATGGGACGCAATTGTTCCCAACGTTGGTCACGAACATATTTTTTTATAGAATCGGAAAGTAAATTATATGATGACATTATAATTCTTCGATGCTATCGATTAATGATAATTCATCTGGTCTTTCATCTGAAATTTCGATTTCACCAAATAGTTTATTTTTATCTACAGTTGGGTTCTGTCTTAAAATATTTAGAATATTTAAGAAGTCTCGAATAACTTCACGTGGCGTTAAAAACTCTGAAGCCCCAGGTTTATTAAACATTTCTTCCATAAACTGGTGGATGTCATTATCTGAAATATCAATATTTGTTTTGTAGTTAAAATCGAATATGGCTTTAAGCTTTTTCAACAAAACAAATATCTCATTATGATCTAAAGGCATTAAACGAATTACGGGTTGAGCAAAATCTCTAATCTCTGAAGTTTCAAATTTATTTGTCTCTAATCTTGATTTTAAAGCATGATAACTAAAAAGGCCTCTTCTTTCATTTTCTAAAAACTCTCTTGTACCAGCAAAATTGAAAAACAAGTTAGTTACTTTCCCTTGAAAACAATCATTATAAATAGTTAAGATCTTCTCATAGTTTTTCTCTCTCATTACAGAAGTAGAAATTTTATACAAATTTATTGCTTCATCTAAATTGACCATAAAACCACTATATCCCATACTGACAAATAACTTACAGAAATTTTTAAGCATATCATAATAATTCAAATCATTAATGATTTCCCTTACTCCTAAGTCTTGTTTTGCTTCAGTTTTAGTTCGATATTCTCCTTTAAGCCATTTTAGAGCATTTCTTCTTAGCTGTTCATCATCTTTTATATACCCTTCATAATACTTCATAATCACAGTACCAAAATCAAATCCACCAACTTCGGTAATTTCATTAATGGTTTGCATTATATTTTTCTGGATGAGAGGTAAGTATTGCTCTTCTCGAATTTCAGTAAATGAAATATTGTTTTCTTCTGAAGTTTTAATTATTATCTGCTCTATCCATTTTTCAAGCAATGTTGGCAAAGCTCCCCCTTCCGGTTTTGTTTGAATTGCGATATTGTCCATAATAGCTGAGTAAAGCATAACACCTTTACCATCGTTTGAGTACAACCTATTATCGGGAGTAAAATCAGCGTTAGTAACCACAAATTTTTGCTTTAAAGCAACTGTATTTAGCAAATGAAGCATAAACGATTTTCCTGAACCAAAATCTCCAATCCAAAATTTTGCCATACTATGACCATTCTTCACATCTTCTAAGGCAGTCACAAATGCCTCAATCTCTTCGGATCTCCCAACAGTTATATGCTGAACTCCAATTTTAGGAACAACTCCTCCGATTAATGAATTTATAATTGCAGTAGCTTCTTTTGGTTTAATATTATCTATCATTATGCTAAAAGTTTTTGGTAGTAATTATTATCAATAGTGTAGTAATCTTCATCTTCTTCAATCAGAACGTCATCAAGGATTTCATAACACATTTCGTTTATGCTCTCAATCAACTGATTTTTAAATGCTCCTTTTGATTTGGCAAAATCTTCAAATTCGCTTTGCAACATTGAAAAATTATTTTTGACAAAAATTTCCAATGCAGATGTATGTATAGGTTTAAAAGGAAAATCATTTAAATATATTGAGATTGAAGCTTGTTCATTATTTTGAACAACCTTAATTTCAATCTCCTCATTAATCATTTCTGCTTTATTTTCTACTACTTCATTTTCATCTTGAAGATATTCATTTAAAAGCTCTACAGTTCCCGAATGTTGTTCCTGAACTTCTTTGATTAATGTCTTATCCAGTTGAATCTTTTTACGTTTTACAGCATATACTTGAGATACTGAACTAAGCGCTTTTTCAAAGTCTTTATTTTCGATATAAGCAGAGACAATATTTTCAAAAGATTCGATTTGTTCGCTGTTTTTAAAAAGACTCTTTTGTATTGTTTTTGTAAGTTGCTTATTATCGAAAGTAGCTGATTTTAAATCGTGGTATAGATAATGCAAATAAAGTGTAAGTGCTGATTCTTTATCGTACTTCGAGATAAACTTAGATGCTTCAAAAAAGACATTTTCTACCGAAGGATTTTCTTTATTTAAGGCACCTAATTCAATAACTTTCTGAACAAATTTACTCGGAGAGCTATTATACTCAGATGTCATTTGTTCAAATTTAATTTTCCACCGAGTAGTATTCAAACTATTCAACACTATCTCTGTTGTTTCATCAGGTAGAGCAATTCCAGAGATTAGTTCTGAATGAATTTCTGAAACCTTATTTAATATTTTCGTTTCAAATTCCGCTCTTGCTTCGGGAGTTGTTATATAAAGATCAATTTTTATTTTTCTTTTATGACCATATAATTCGCGGATAGTATTTTCACAATATTTAAAAATATTTGTATACAGCTCATTTTCACAAGTTTTCATTCCATAGTTATAGTTATTACTCCCTTTTCTAAATCTATAGTGTTTTCTAACTATCACATCTGCAATTTCTTCGAACTCATTTTCAATTGTAGTATCGTCTTCTGAATATGTTTGTGAAATTCTTTTGATAGTTTGCAGATACAGCTTAATGACCTCAATACAGCAATACTCAATAGATACAAAATTATTGGTTGAAAACCAGATTTTATCAAGAATACCTGTTTCTTCTTTGACAAGATCGAGTTTCTTCTTGTACTTATTTCGCCATTCAAAAGTGGAATAAGAAACCTGACTATATTGATAGTCATAATGGTCTTCTCTTAACCTGGCTACACCTTCTGTATCTCCCACTTCTTGCATTTTTTTTATTAAAAAATTTACTCCATATGTTTTCGTCTTAGGATAATGATTCCCTAAAATTTCAACAAAAGATTCGAGTTGTGTAACATTTTTATGCTTATCAAATTCGTTTAACAAATCAAACAATAAAATAAAGGCATAGTTTGTATTTCCCTCAAGCTCTAAATATTCACCTTTTAGAAAACTGTCTTTAAAATACTGGTAAAATTTCTTCTGTTGAGCAGTAGCATAATTAATCTCTGAATACGAGTAAACATAAGCATGTGACCAATAAGGAACTTTTGAATTTAAACCATAATCAGGTTCTATTATAGTGGACTGTGAACCAACATCAATTATAGAATCATCTTTACTTTCAACTTTTAAAACCGGTTCTGTTTCTATTTTGATACTATTTTTTAGATTATTTTCAACTAATATTGATGTCACTTTTATTTGCTGCTTTTTTGCAGGATCATAGTAATTTTTCTTAGGAGGTGGCGATGGCTTTTTCTTTCCAATTGAACCCAGAAAAATTATTATTCCAATAATAATTAATATTGTCATTATAAACTAAATTAAATCATCAATAATATCAGAAAAATCAAACTCATGGATGAGTGTAATAGTGTGACCTTCTTTTCTAAGATTAATTGCCTTTTCTACTTTCCTCCCATAACAGGAAAAAGCCCAAGCTGGGTTACCATTATCACCAACAATTAAATAGTCTGTCTTTTTACTAACACTTTCTGTAGGGATTCCTCCCAATTTTTGAATTTGCTTTTGTAATGTTTCTCTATTCCCTCTTTTTAATACACCTGTAATGCAAAATGTTTTTCCTGAGAATTCAATATTTGGTTCGCTAGTACAATGTCCTGTGATACTTATATCTGCTGTTTCTTCTTTGATTTGTTCTTGCAACTTCGAATCTTGCAATTGTACAAATTGACTAAAATAAGCTTTTAAAACAATCCGCTCTTCTTCTTCAATTTTACCATCAGAAACAATCGAAAGTATCAAACTCCTTATTTCATCATAAGGATAGTAGGTGTTCAAATGTTCGTTTTCAGATAACCATTTATTCAAATCCAATATTTCTTTATCAGTAATTATTCCATCTGAAAGTATTCCATGACAAAGTCCTTGCAGTGTCTGAAGGTCTGTCGTAACAGCATTGTAATAATAGCTATCACTCTCATACTTCTGACACAGCCAAAATAAATCTTCAATTGTTTCTATTGGCGGAATTTTGTTAGAAATTGTTTCCTCAATTATTGTCATAAATTCGTTAAAAGGATTTCTTTTAATCAAATCCTTGTGAGCGACGACCCATTGTTTGAGTTCGTTAATTTCTCTTTCATTTACCTCATTATCTAAATTAATTCCCAAAAGAACACCTTTAAGAGAACTGATTGCTTTATCTGCTTGGGATTTTGAAGTGTAAATTTTCAGCAATTCTTGGTCAATATCACTCATAATTATATATTTTTTTTGCTCATTTATAAATTAATTTAAGAATATCTATCAACTATATAGTCAAAAAACAAATCAATGTCTGTCAAATTGATGTTGTCACAATAATCAGACGTCAGACAAAACTTTATACTAGCATTAACTAATTTAATTAAAAATAACAATTTACTCTATTATAAAGCAAATATTAGTCATTATTATGCGATGTCATTATGGGAAACCTCATTTCTGAAATAACTTCCAAAAATACCAATAACATCAAGCATCTAAGTACGTATTTATACTGAATTTATGACTCTTATAAGAAGAAAAAGACTTTAACTATTCTCTCTTTTGTATATTTACTTTTAGAAGATGCGAAACTGAATCTAAGTTTTAATTAAAAACACAACGTTGCTGAAATTATCTTAAACAAGAACCAAAAACATACATGGAATATAAAAAATGGATAACCTATTGGAAAAAAAGTTTATCTGATTCACTCAAAGCAGATATCGATATTGATAAATTAAAACATTTTGAAATGGAGAATTTTGAAATAGAAAATGATTTCATTTTTGAACTTCAAAAAATTAACGAGCTTATCGACTTTGAAGAAACTAGGATTAATAAGAAGAAAGGTATTATAAATAAGCAAAGTGAAAATTGGGTAGTGTTAAATGAAGTTGAAATAGTCATTGCTCCAATAAAAATTAAACCTACTACAGAAAATTTAGTTTTTTTAAAAGACCCAAAACCCAAATATCCATTTTGGTTTTTCGCCAAACTAGATAGAAATGGTAAACTAAGAATCCCCGAAGAAACTTTCCCAGTTTTTCAAAGAAAATATTTAGAGCCTCTTGCAGATGAAAGGACGGAGTTCATTTTCAGTTCCGTAGAAAAAATAGATTTGGCTACAGCTATTGGAAAGGAAGAATTTGATAATTATGCTCATTACATCAAATACCTAAAAAAAGTATTTAAGTTTTCCATTGACCAAGATATTGAAGAATATTTCACACAAGGTTATGAAACCATAAGCAATGCCATTATCTTACTTCCTGATGAAGAAATGAACGCTGCTATTGGAATAATTCAACTTTATGAAAAAATTCTTAAAGAAAAAGAAATTCCCAAATTACTAAAGTCATTCATTACCTTAAAAAACGGGGATGTCAAAACTCCAGTTGCTGTATCTGATTTAATAATCCCGAACTCATTACATCTTGGACAGATGGGATTTGATTTCCCTTTATCAATCTCTCAAAGAAAAAGTCTCTATACCCACTTAGAATCAAACGAAAAAGTTTTTGCAGTGAATGGCCCTCCGGGAACAGGAAAAACCACATTACTACAAAGCTTAGTGGGAAACAAATTTGTTGAAAGTGCTATAATTGGACTCAACGCTCCTGTCATTCTTGCCTGCTCTACAAATAATCAAGCAGTAACTAACATAATAGACAGCTTCTCTAAGTCAAATACAAAAAAAGGGAAATTGCAAGGACGATGGATACCTGAAATAGATGGTTATGCCACTTATTTGCCTGCAAATGGTAAAACAGAAGCCGAATTAAAAGGAATTAACTACAAAAAACAAAACGAAGAAGGATTATTCTCTAAAATAGAGAGGCAAGACTTCTTACAAAAAGCAAAAATATTTTTCTCAGAAAAAGCACAAGCCTACCATGGGGTAACCTCTTTTAGTATAAAAGAAACTACTAAAAAACTACAAAATGAAATTATTCAGATACAATCAATTCTCAAAGAAGCTTCTACGATCTGGAATGAATACATGAAAGCTGAAAAAGTCTTTTCAACAGATTATTTAATTTCAAATTCTGAGATTGAAAAATACTATAAAGACTCTATTTTAAATGAAAACAGCTTCAAAGTTGATATCGAAAATTTAAAAAGCATTGAAGAAAGAATTATTAATTATTTCAACAAGGAGCCATTCTTTAGAAAATTATTATGTTTTTTGGGTTTAAAATCAGCTTTGAACAATAGAGCATCTGAAATTAAAATAATTATAAGAGATTCTTTAATCGAAGTAATCAATGGATTTATTTTTACAAAAAGCAGTATTCTTGAAAAAGTAGATGCCAAAATAAAAATGGCAGAAACCATAACAGATAAAATTGAGAATTGGAAAAATTGGAAGAATCAAAATGCCATATATGGTAATCCACCAAGAACTGAAGAAGATTATTGGGAATTTGAATTATTAAAAATTAGAAATGACTCAGAGCCCAATTGTTTTTATGACGAATTAGATATTTCCTTTAGACATAAAGCATTTCAAATAGCATTACATTATTGGGAAGGGAGATATTTAATGCAACTCGAAAGCGATTTATCAGATGACAATTTCACTAAAAAAGGATTGGATGCTGTAAAAAACAGATGGCGAAGACAGGCAATGATCACTCCTTGCTTTGTAAGCACATTTTATATGGCTCCTAAATTTTTCAGTTCATTTAGATTTTTTAAAAAAGGTGAAGATGGAAAAAATATTTTTGACACTCCTCCGCTTTTTGACTTTATAGATCTGTTAATTGTAGATGAGGCTGGGCAAGTTTCACCTGAAGTTGGAATTGCCACATTTGCACTTGCTAAGCAAGCTGTTATAGTTGGTGACGTAAAACAAATCGAACCAGTTTGGAACATCACAAATAAAATTGACGTTGGAAATCTAAAAAAATGTGAATTAATAAAAAGTTATGACGACCTGATTTATGAAAAAGAATTTGACCCGAAAGGATTTCTCTCATCAACAGGGAGTATCATGAAAATGGCTCAAAATGCATGCAACTTTAAGGAAAAAGAAATAAAAGAAAAAGGAGTTCTTTTGGTAGAACACAGAAGATGTTATAATGAAATTATTAATTACTGTAACGTTTTAGCGTATAATGGACAACTCATTCCGCTTAAAGGAAACGCTCCAAAAGATTTGCTTTTTCCGCCTATGTACTGTATTCATATTGAAGGAAACTCAACCACCATAAATACGAGTAGATATAATCAAAATGAGGTTGATGCAATTGTAAATTGGCTTTCAATAAATCGACAATCAATTGAAGAAAAATACGGAAAACTTGAAAAAGCAATAGGTATAATAACTCCTTTTACGGGTCAGAAAAACAGCTTAAAGTACGCTTTGAAAAATGCAGGATTTGACATTGACATCCTAAAAATTGGTACTGTACATGCCTTACAAGGAGCTGAAAGACCGATTGTTTTATTTTCAATGGTTTATGGTGACGGTGACTCAGGCACATTATTTTTTGACAGAGACAATAAACCAAACATGTTAAATGTCGCTGTTTCCAGGGCAAAAGACAACTTTATAGTATTCGCTAACACACGAATTTTAGATAAAAAAGCTAAAACACCATCAGGTATATTAGCCAACCATTTAGTATATGAAAAGTAAAATATATTTACATGATAAAAAACCTTGTTAAGTCAGATTTATGAAAAAGACAAATTACTTTTATATAGATGAAACAGGAAGCATTAGTAATAATGCTCCTTTTTTTATTCATGGATGCATAAAGACCGATTCACCTAATGTAATTACTGATAGTCTTATAAAATTAAAAAACGACTTAACAAGTTCTCTTTATTATGAAAATTTCAAAGATTCTATTCTAAAAAAGGGGTTCCACGCAACTGCTAATAATATGGACATACGAACAGAATTCTACAAACTACTTCCATTATTAGATTATCGCGCTTATTTTGTAATTACAAAAAAGGATTCGCCTTTTTTTAAACAAATAATGAAACAAGGTGACGAATCTGATTTTTTCGAATTTTCTCTAAGCAAACTTTTACATGACAGAATAATATCAAACAGAGATGCTAAAAATATATTTTACTTTGAAACTATTCAATTAACCAAGAGAAATCTCAATACTGTTTTACAATCATTTTTCAGCAAATACCCTGATTATGATATTGAATTTAATATTGTAGGAAAAGAAGAAGAAAATCTTGCAGTAGTTGATTACTTAAATTTCATTTTTGATCATATATTTACTCCCGATAAATTATTCCCTACAATGGAAGGAAATTTTGATAGAGTAGCCGGAAAAATAGCAATCATCAAAATACTCCATACTAACACATATTTAAGCCGTAAAAAGCCACTCGATTTTCAAATAAATTTAAAAAACATTAAAGATAAATACTAGTGGGTTGTCAGATAAATTTTGAATATGATTCCGTATTCGAGCATAATGCATTAGTATCTTTCTTATCCTGACACCCACTTTTTATTATGAAACACTCAGAACTAACAACTATTCAAGACTTGGCCAATTACTTACGTTGTGATGTAGAGTTTCTTAAAAAAGCGACACAACATGAGTTTGATGTTGTTGATTTTACGAATGGCAGCAAATTAAGAGTAACACCTTCTGGGGTCACAGTAGGTCTATTACACATAAAAAAGAAAGGTAAAAATGGAGGTCATAGACCAGTACATGAAATATGGACTGATCAATTTAGTAACTCTTTAAAAATATTGAATAATTACCTAGCAACTATTTACACCCCAGAATATTGTGTTCAAGGTTTTGTTAAAAAGCGAACAATTAAGACAAATGCTGATTTACATCTCGCAAAAAAAATTATTTTATCGGTAGATATTGAAAATTTTTTTGAGTCAATTACAAAATCAATGATAGTAAAAAGTTTAATAAAAATTGGCTTTAAAGAGCAAATAGCAATATGGATAGCAGAATTTACGACAATTAATAACTCATTAGTTCAGGGTTTTACTACAAGTCCAATAATTGCCAATATTGTTTCAACCGAATTAGATTTAGAATTAATTAAATATTGTAAAGATGATATAACATACTCAAGGTATGCTGATGACTTATACTTTTCTTCACAAAAAGAAAATATTTCTTTATCTGAAATTGAAAAAATCATTACTTCTTATGGCTTCAAATTAAATACATCAAAAACTAAGTTCATGAAACGAGGCCAATTGCAATATGTTACTGGACTAACTGTTTTTGATAGCAATAGAGCGAGAATTTCAAAGCAAATAAAGCGCAATATTCGGTTGGAAATATATTATATAACAAAATTTGGATATAGAAGACATATTCGCCTAAAGCTTAAAAAATTAGGATATGACAAAACATCCAAAGATTTTAAAAGTTATGTCAATTACGAAATTGAGGCAACTATCAATAGAATTTATGGATGGCTACATTTTATTAATTCTATCGAACCTGCATTTGCAGAGAAATATTATAAAACACTAAATCAAATTAAACCAAATTTTTATCAAAGTAATTTATTGCAATAGCTACATGATTTTTAACAATTACAATTGACTAATCGATACTCCTATCTTAAACTGGGATTAATTAATTGCAATGCCATTGCAATTATTATAATCATAAAACCAGTTGCAACCAAATACAAAAACTGGTTGTTTTATTTACTTGTGTAATAAAAAAAAGATTCCATGCTAACATAAACTTAATATATATGATTTTTTTCTAGTTTAGTAGTTGAAAGACTAAATAAAAAAATACATATGAAAGAAATAGTTTCTGTTGGATACTGCTTACCAACACATGATGATGATTTTATCAAATTAGACAGTAACTCTTCATTATCTGATGCAGATTTAGTTATTTTTTGTCCTGATTTTAAAACTACTAATTTTTCTTATGGCTTAAATTCTACTTATAAAGGCAAAATATCATATGATCTCAACACTTCATCAAGAATTATTGAAGCTACAAAACATTGGAGAAAAGAGCTAAACTCATATTTGAAAAGCGGAAGAAATTTATTTATTTTCTTATGTCAAAAAAATGAATTTTACATAGATACTGGGCAAAGAAATACAAGTGGAACAGGAAGAAATCAAAAAGTAACAAATATTGTTGATTCCTTTAACAATTACAAAGTCTTCCCTTTTGACATTGACGTCAACAATGCCAAAGGAAAAAAAATAATAAGCAAAAATGAATTATTAAAATCATTTTATAATTCATTTGAAAAAAATTTAAGCTTTGAAGCTTATCTTGAACCAAAAGACCACTATACTGAACTTCTTCAAACTAAAACCTTAGACAAAACCCTATCTGTTACTTTTAAAAAAGATGAAGGACAAATTATTATTTTACCATATTTAGACACGAGTAAAGATGAATTTTATGACAAGCATGGAGAATGGACGCAAGAAGGCATAATTTTTGGAAAAAAACTTATACAGTGTATTTTAGAGATTGATAAAAAAATATCATCTCAACATGAAAGAACAGCCAAACCCGAATGGTTGGAAAATGAAGAATATAATCTTGAGAAGGCAGAAGAAATAAGTGAACTAATAAAAAAGAAAAAAAAATCAATACAAAAGCTAGAAGACGAATGTGAAGAATTAAATCAGGCTTTTATCGAGGAAGAAACATTTAAAGATTTACTCTTTGAGACAGGCAAGCCACTAGAAGTTGCAGTTATTAAAGCATTGGAAATATTGGGATATAAAGCAGAAAATTTCAACAATGGAGCTTTAGAGTTGGATCAGGTAATTACTTCTCCTGAAAATTTTAGATATATAGGAGAATGTGAAGGCAAGGACAGTAAAGCAATCGATATCACTAAATTCAGACAGCTTCAAGATTCCTTAAATGAAGATTTCGAAAGAGAAGAAATTTATGAAAAAGCATTCGGATTACTATTTGGAAATCCTCAAAGACTCAACCCACTTGGAACAAGAAAAGACTTTTTCACTGAAAAATGTATAAAGGGTGCTGAAAGAGAAAAAATTGGATTGATAAAAACAATAGATTTATTTTTTGTATGTAAATATCTTAGTGTAAACAATGATGATAAATTTAAAAAGAAATGTCGTAATGCAATTCATAGTTCTTTAGGTTCAATTGTTAAATTTCCAGATATCCCTAAAAAATAGCTTGTACTTCACAAGATTGAGTGCATAACAATTACCATTGCAATGATTCTATTATCCAATTGCAATGATTCTATTATCCAATTGCAATGCATTGCAATGATAGAAACTGGTTGCAACCAGTTGAACAAATCCATTGCAATAATTTTACCCGAACAAATAAGTTAGCTAAAAACAAGTCAATTAACTTATCAAAGAATCATAAAACCAGTTGCAACCAAATATAAAAACTGGTTGCTCTTATTTGGTTGCAGAAGTTATTAAAGTCGATATCTGATTGCTTATTGTAGTCTTGAATTGTAACGCTTAGTAGTTATAGTGAAAAATGTGTTGATTTTGTTGATTTGTTGACAATAGTATGTAATCTCCTGTATTTATTGGGTTTTACACTTCAACAGGCCGTCAACAAACTGTCAACAAAAAAAGTGAAGTGAAACTATAAATTTGATTTGTTGACATAAAGTTGATACGTTGTTGACCTGTGAAGCATTGTATTTATTGGTTTCTTATTCATTTTTCAACAAGTCAACAGTTTTTAATGAATTTATCTTTCTTAAATGTATAAAACCTTCCCTTTCTGCTTTCGGTGTAAACACTCCATTTATCCTGATTCATTGTGGATAAATCCAAACTATAAAAATTGTAACTGCTATTTTTAGGCTCGAGTTTAAAATTCTCAGTGATTATTTTAGAAACATAACTCTTCCCTACCCTAATATTGGCAAGATTCAGTTGCTCGTGTAAATCTTTGGTTGTATAATACAATTCGTTTAATTCAAGTGTATGGAATTGCTCAATGATGAATTCTTCAATTTCTTTTTCTATTGTACTTCTGTTTCCTTTTATTAGAACTTCTAAAGCTTTGGTATAAATCAATTCTTTAGAAAACCACATTCTGGTTGTTCTGGGTGCTTTTACCTCTCTATGGGTTAAATAATAAGTAAAGTTTGAAATCTCGCTTCTCATTTGCTGTAACAAGTCCGGGTTTTCTTGTGTAAACGGATTGACTTTAATAACCCAATACCTGATTTCCAAATCATCAATCTTGATGAAATTATCCTCATTATTCGAACATAAGATAAACTTACCAAAAAACTCGATTTCAGCTTTATCAACTCCTTTTCCTTCCAACTTGTAATGATTAGAGGTTGAAAGGTTCTTAATACGCTCACTATCTTCCTTTTTATCTAATAATACTTCATCAACCGCGACAATCAACTTCCCTGCCCAATCGGAATTAAAACGGCTTCTGAAATCTTCATTTTTATTGATTGTCATATTTCCTTCAAAGATTAACTTTAAGAACTTCAAAAAGGTACTTTTCCCTGTATTTCGCTCCACACTTACCAAACATAGTATCGGTAAGATTTGGCTGGGATGCTTCCAAAGGATTGTTAAGTAATCCAAACCCAATTCGTATTGCTCTCCGAAAATATGTTGCAAAAAGAATTTAACATTCTGCCAATCTCCTTTATCACTTATTTCATAGGAAAGAGGTTCGTATTTATTATAAAAATTATTGATTTCTCTTTGATAATCTACATGGGAAGGAAACGTACAAAAGGTTTCATACTTTTTAATCTGTTGTAAACTTTCTTTCCCAAAATCATCTATGATAGTTGCTTTATTCCACTTTATCAATGATTTCATATTGTCACCACTCATCAATGGACACAGTACTTCCTTGAAATACTCGGTTCCAACACGGATATACTCTTTCATATTTCAAAAATTATGGATGCCATTTTTGAATGATCAAGATTATCAATGTACTTACTTTTCCTGATTGTTATTAAAATGCCGTGTAATTCAGCATCTTTTAATAATACGTTATTGATATTATTTGATAACAATTTGAAATTATAATTATCATAACTTTTAATAAGCTGACCGATTAGCTCACAGGATTCAATATATTTCCCTGTTGCATACACTAAGGCTTTATCATCATTATAATCCAACCTTAGTCGTGCAAAATCGTTTTTCATGGCATTCAAATGACTTAAAGCATCTGAAATTAATATCTGATTATTTGTTTGCATAAGAAAGACTTTTTAAAATTCACCAAACTGGTTTTTCTGATTCAATGATTTTAAAATCTCACTTCTTTTGTAACGAACCTTATTCCCTATCCGGTACGCTGGGATAATATCTTTCTTAGTCCAATCCCATAAAGTGACCAAACTAATCGAAAGGAGTTTTGCGGTTTCTAGTCTAGTGAGAAGTTGGTCTGTTTGCTCATTTAATTGCAATGAGCCTGGATTATTTTTTAATGCTAAGATAACGCCATCAATAATTTCATTTTTAAAATCAGTAGCGTTGATGTTTTCGAATTGCAAGATTTCTTTAGCCATAATTTAATTATTAGTTTTTATTAATTATGGCGCAAACTTAATCTGGTCGTATGGAGTTAAAACTATTAGGGTAACCCTGTGAGTTACCCTAATAGTTTTTTAATAATTTCATCTGCTTTTTTCCTGTCGTTTAAAAGCTTGTCTGAATTCTCGGAACTTTTCTTGTCAAGTTCAAGATAAACCTTTTTAATATTGTCTTTATTTTTACCAAGTAAGTGACTAAGGATTTCTCCTTTTTTGTTCGCACTTATACTGCTCCAATCTTTCATGTTTATGATTTCCTCAAGCAGAAAAACTTGTAATGATGTGTCAACAACATTTGATTTCTGTTTAGTTTCTTTAAGAGCATTAATCTGTTCTTTACAAAAGTCAATTTGTGTTTTGATGGTATAATATTTTGTCCATATACTCAAAATATTTTTTGGAATATCTGGCATTTGAAAATCTGATGTTAAATACTTCTGAATAAAAGTACTTTCTCCTCCAAGGTAGGCAAAGATTAATTCATGCCAATTTTCAAACCCGTTAACCTCCTTTATTTCAGCATAAACAAGATACTCTGATTCGTTTTTAACCTGAGAATATAAATCCTTGTGTTTTTTCTCCAAGTATTTTATCTTTTCGACGTTGTCAATTCGCCCTTCCAAGTTGGTTAAAATCTTGTTTAAATCAAATTCTATGTCGGAAGCAACAGTTTCAACAAAAAACTGTATTGACGAATATATCTCTTCTAAAATGCATTGATTTATTTTATACACTTTTGAGTCCAAAGTTATCGAAGTATCAAGCTCTATTGAATCTGTTTTCTCGTATTCAGTTAAAAATTTAACTTTATAGTTGGTTGAAGTTTCATCTTCAATAAAAACATTTTGCACAATAAGGTTTTCTATATTTGAAAGTTCCAACTCTTGTGGCTTGAATTTCTTTACAAATTTTCTGTTTTCTATCTCCTGATAATCAAAATACATTTTACTAGATTTTTTATTTATTTACACTTCAAAAAATTAACTCTTAGAGTTACATCTTTAAGTTATTGAATTTGCTAAAGTTTATTTTTGGATAAATTGTTTCTTTCAAAAAGAAATTCTAAACCTGAATATTTTTTTGAATTGGGACAATTGTCGGACAAAGCAGAAATAAAAAAACCGCAAATACTTATTCCTAAGTTACTTGCGGTTTACGCTTGCAGAGAGGAAGGGATTTTTACCACTCTTATAATTCGCTATATATCAGTAATTTGAAATACTTTTTAAATTAGGGTAACCGAATTTACCCCCTTTTAATCGTAAACAATTCATTTATTTTGTGAATTGTAAATATACTCATTTACAATGAAACGGCAAATAAAACTTAACAAATATTGATTAACAGAATAAAGAAATGGCTGGAGATAGATGTTCAATGACTGTACCAGTTATTGAACTTGTCTAAAAACTGAATAATAAATCTGCTTTTTCTAATTTGATCTGAGGCTTGTTTAATTCAATGACTGCGGATTTAACTTTAATTTTATCCTCTGTTGATAAAAATATAGGAATCAGTTCTTTTAAATCTATTTTCAATAACCTATTTATAATAATCAAATCTTTAAGAGTAAATGGCTTTATTCCATTCATTAACTCGGACATATGTGTTTTACTTTTATGACCCAAAATATGTCCTAAATTTTCTTGGGTTAAATCAAGAGTTTTTAATTTTTTACGTATCTGCTGTTTTCTGTTCTCTATAAAAATTCTTTCTTGTTCGGCAATAATCTCTGATTTGTCACTTTCAAATACTTTTTTATCAGTCAAAGTATCTAAATTAGACCACTCTTTATTTTCATATACTTCAATTAAATCTCTTAATTTTTTTCTAAGATTTTTGAAATGTACACTTTCTTTAGATAGCAACCTTAACTTTCTATCAGCAATCATCGCCCTTTCTAAATCCAATTCATTATTAATTGAACCGTTCTCAATGAATTTTTCTATATCAAAATTTGTTTTCATTAGTCAATATGGTTTTTATCTCTAAGCCATTTTTCAATGGTTGATTTGTTATTTTTAAAAACTCTTTCATATTCTTGATGCGTTCCTGTCCAGATTATTGTGGCTTCGCCGTCATCATCTAACTCAATTAAAATTAATGTCCTATGAATATTAATATCAAAAAAATAGAAACCATCACTGTGAACACAATCTGCATCTTTTCTAACTTCAGTTAGAACTGATTGCTTCGGGTCAAATTTTTCTAAATCTTCTATCAATTTATCGACTTCATCACATAACTTTCTATTGCCGATATTTTTCTTTTTTAATTTTAAAATTGTTTTTTTACCTATTACTCTCATAATAATTATAGCAAATATAAAAAATAAGTTCGGAATATAACCGAACTTATGTGTTAATTTTTATTCTTTTAACTTTCAATAATTGAAAGGTACATTTTCTTTATTACCCTATGTGATAAATTCATCTGTTCAACTATTGAAATTTGTTGCCTTGTACTATTTTCTTTTAGCTACAATATCACTTAAATAATTCCCTCTAAATAACGATGGTGTAAAATTATGTGCTACCAATAATTTCGATATTTCTAATGGAGTAATAGCATTAATCCCAATACTAACAATTCCATTTACAAATTGAGATAGATTTTTTCTTATTTTATCTAAAGTAGCATCATCTATTACTTTTGTGTTTTCACTTGGATTAACATTATAACCTTTCACTTTTGGCGATTGTAAAGTTACAAGGGTATGCTTAGTTGACTCTCCATATTGCTTTTTGAACCATTCCCCCGACTGCAATAATTGTCCAATATTGTCACGAGTAATTTCAGTATGAATAGCCATTGATTTTGCCTCTAATACTAAAAAATGATTATCAGTCATCCCCCATAAAACATCTGGACCATTCCCGTATTCAAATTCTGGCTCTTGAGCATAAAAACCAATAATTCTTCCACAATTTGCTAGTGCATTTTCAAATTTCGTTGAATTAATTTCGGGACTATACTTTAAATCATTAAGTACTTCTTCTAAATAAATTTTAAAATCTTGCGATTTATCAAATTGGCTGATAAATTTTTTGATATTTGAGGACTGCTCTTCATAAACACTAATCTTAGTATAATTGTTACCTAATTTCGTTTTGAACATATGAGATGCTAAAGCTGATGCTCTAATTTGTAAATCATTAGCTAAAACCTTTTGTTCTAAATATAATAATTGAGCAGCATATTGAAAATACCATCCCTTTTGTTTATCATTAATGGATGTACCATCGATAATTTTACTTACAATAGTATCTTTTGCACTTGTATAACTTCTTGAACGAAACAAGTCAATAGCTTGTTTTTCATATTCGGCAATATTTATATTTTTTATTTTTTCATTGTTTAAGGTTTCAACTTCAACTTTTGAAATGCCTTGAGAGTGAAACGTTCTCCAGTCTATGTTTTGCGACAAACAAAAATCAATTGTATCCGCAATAGTCTTTAGTGAATTTTCTTTATCCTCCTCATCCAATAGAGAAAGCCCCATTTCAAGCTGTTTTCTTGTAACTGAAGTAAAATATTGCAAATTATATCTATTTCCTAAAAATTGAAGCAAGTCGTTACCCATCAATATCACTGCACAATAATCACTTCCGGATCTCACACCTCTGCCTAACCCTTGCTCAATTATCTGAGCCTTAAGTGAAGCTTTAACACTTTCTAACCGCATCTCTGTGTAAAGTTCTTTAGAAGAGGTAAAAACTGGATAACCATCTAAAATTAAAATTCTACACATATCCCCATTCAAATCAACTCCGTCATATCTGTTTACTAAAACATGTAAACCGCCTTTCTTTAGTTTAAGGTTGTTGATATTATCATTTATGTCTCCTTCATTTAAGAAAACTGCTCCGTTTTGAACCCAAGGTACAGCTTTTGCATAAGAAGGAACTAAAATAACGACATTAATCTCTTTTAGAGCATAGTCTTTTGCCAACTTATAAATATCAGTATCGAATAAACTAGGGTCAAATCTTTTTGGGGCTAAGATTAACCTTTGACCTATGTCTTTTCTGTCTTTAGGAATTAGAGCGTTGATAATACTGTCAGAATTAATTCCGAAATCTTTAATTAAATCTGTTTGGTCTTCAAATGTTGCAGATAAAATATACTTATGTTTAGCTTCAGTGAATGATTTTACGTTTTGATAAGGAACATGTATTGGTGCTATTTCGATACCTCTTGGTCCCAAATAACAGTCATAAGACAAAAGGTCATCTGAAATCAGACCCCACTTAAATTTTAATTCGTTATCATCAGAAAATTCATTTAAAAGTGTAATTACTTCGTCAATTCTATCCATCCAAGCCCAATATGGAACTTTCAGTATGCTAGCAAATGGATCGCCGTCAAATAATCTTCGATAAGTTCCAGGTGCTTGGTCAATTAAATCGGTTTCAAATAGCTTTATTATTCTTTCACACGCGCTATGACCTCTAGGTAAATTAATCGTTGTAGTATCTCTAGCTTTATCTAAGCAACTATGTGCATCATCAATAACGAGAGAGCCAATATTTATTTTATCTCGATTAAAAATTGATTTTGAATTAAATAATTTCTGAAAAGTACACAACAAAATGCTCTTACAATTGTGAAAATCGGTTGGGAAATCATTATCCTCATTTATTTCGCATACAGGAATACCATACAATTCAGCCTGTTTTTTTGCTTGTTCCAATAGTTGTTTATCTGGGCATAGGTATAATGATGTTCCAACTCCTTCATTCATTTTGGAATGTAGCATTAATAAACTTACTAATGTCTTACCCGATCCTGTATTCATTTTGCATAAAACATCTCTCTGGTCTCTTATTGAATGCCATGAGTTCAAAACTTCTTCTTGAATCCCTCTTAAATATGAGTATCCTTCTTTGTGAAAAAGTCCTTGAAATATATCAATTGGATGAATTGGTAAATCTTCGTCACTAGTTGCAAGTAATTTTTTTGAAAATATATTCATAAATTCATTATAGTTTTGATTGTTCTTTAATTTCCATTAATTTTTAAGGGACTGTTATGAATGTGATAATCACATATAATTTGCAAAGATATTAAAGTTAACAAAAAAGAATTGGTTTTTCTTATAGATGTGTATTAATAATCAAGTGTAATTTAAAATTATGTTTCGTAGTATCATTGTCAGGGTAAACCTGACTTTTTAATATAAAACATAATTTTTATCTAAATATTTATAAGCTAAAAAAAGCCGTACTACATTCCTGCAACACGGCTTTAATCAACCAATTAAAAACTACTTTTTACCTTTCGCCTTTACAACTCTACCACCTTTAACATAACGATACCCTTTTTTCAACGTACCGTCTTTTTTAACTCCTTCTCGGACAATTACTCTACTGCATAATTTTTTAGCTGAAATTCTCTTTTTACTTTTCGGTTTTGCTTTTTTACTTACCATGATTTTGAATTTTAATTATTTAACTTTAAACGATAATTTTCTTTTACTTTTTTGTTCTGTTGGTTCACTAACAACCTTTTTGTAATACATCGAGTATATAAAAGTGAGGTCGTTTCCTCTGTTTTTTTCAAGTGTGGCAAACCTTTGTTTTGGGTCTTGATTCGAGGAACAATGAATTACAGAAGTTGGATTGTGCGCCATCTTGTTACCGCCATACATTGCACCATTTTCTTTTACTTGAGATATAAAGCACCAAATTACTTTTGGGTAAGTGGTTCTTAAAAAATTCAGTTGGTCGGCTGTAATTTTTAAATCCGTAACGGAATCCGCTATAATGACTTTAACTACTTTACAGAAATCCTGTAACTCTTGAAAAGGTTTTTCTAAATAACCTTTTATAGCTATGTATCCTCTTCCTTTCTCGCTTGTATTTCGGTTAATACTGTCTAGTGTATCTTTACTTTCAATCCCTCCTTGTTCATAATCGATGTAGGCAACTGGCGTTTGTTGTTCTCCAAAAGCATTAGCAATTTGCATAGCCAACTGAGATTTTGAACTGTGTTTATTTCCTTTAATCAAGATGAGTGCTTTGTGTGGTTGTTGCTTTTGCAAAAACTTGCCAATCTCTCCTCCCAAAACAAAAACATCTTTAGCCTCTTTTGGTGCGGAATTGGCAGAAACAAAGCCCAATTTCTCTAACTGATTTAAACTTTTATTCCGATCCTTTGCAAATGTTTTTTCACTTACTCCAGTAGTGGTTTTTCCTGGTACTTTCACAAGTCTTTTTTTCTTTACTTCAGTAGTTTTTTTAGTTTTGGCTTTTGCTCCCAATCCAACAAATAAATCCAATTGTTCCCCTTGTTTAGTTTTACTTTTGAATTTACTTTTTGGAGTTCTTTTGACTGGAATTTTTACAGCTACTTTTTTTACTGGCTCTTCCTTTTTTTCCTCTTCCTCTTCTTTTAAACTATCGGAGTTTCTACCTAATATGTAATTGACTGCTTTTTGAGATTGAGCTGAAGCTTTCAAAAAAAAGCGATTGTCATTTTCCAATTCGCTCACCAAAACAGTATTCCAATTTTTAAGATACTTAGCTGAGTTTTCTTTGGTTTGAAATAAAATTCCAGATTCGGAACACATGAAAACTGCTCCGAGTTCTGCAATGAGTTCCTCAAAGGCATAAGGTTTACTTCCAAAAGTTCCAGTCATATCCCTGTTCAATCTTTTTTTTGCTCCAGTTGAATGGGTCAACTCGTGGAAATAAGTGCAGTAATACGAAGCCTCTTTTTTAAAAGCTTTAATATTTGGCATATTGAGTTTATCGGTTGAAGGCTGATAATAAGCTCTATCTCCAATAAAAGTGTATGTAGGTGGGTCTTTATAACCATCGATAAGACTTTGAGCCTGCTCAATTGGATTCACATTTTTATTACCTGTTGCCTCAGGAAATTTTAATCCAGTACAATCATCCGCCCTAAAAACATTGTAATATTTAATTACTGGGATTTTCACTAAATGCGCCTTCAAATCTTCTTTGGTTAGTCCGTGAGATTTTACAAACTCGGTAAACTTTGCCTTATCAGTTGTTTTGAATTTTAATGTACCATTATCGTAATTAAAAATCATAGTGTAATAAATTACTCGTCTTGCTTTACTATCCTTTTTCAATGAAGCTTTAGTTTCCCTGATTTGATTAAAGGTTAAATAGTACGGTTGAATAAACTTTATAGGCACTAGATAACCTTTGCCTTCTTCATCAAATTTCACATCGAAATTCAAAAGGAAGTTTGCTCCAGTGTATTCTTTCTTGCTTAGATAATTTTTAGCTGCACCATCAGAACCCGAACCGACCCAATCTTTTTGCCAAGGTAAATGCCCGACTTTATCAATGGTATTGATAATCAAGTCTGTGATATAACTGTAAATATCATCAGGTGAAACTCCATTTAGTCCACCTTCTGAATCCTCTTCAGAAATGTATTCTAGTGTTGGAAGAATGATTTTTTGCTCTGCTCCACTAAGTCCTGCTGGTTCTATTAATTGCGTTAGTTCAATAGCAAAAAGAGTATCATTATTTTGTTGTAAAACTTTACTAATCCGACTTGCAATAATCGAATGCCTCTGCTTTTTAGCTCTTGTTAAAAGGGATTTCAAAAAGGAACGTTTTACAGTTTTACCGTTAAGATTATTGAATGATGATATTAAATCCATGCTTACTTTATTATTGAATATTCTTTGCCTAAAACACCTAAAATCGTTTCGGTTTGAAAGTCATTTACACTTCTTATTTGAGAGAGACTTTGCCAATTGGAGATATTCTCCAATATTGGAATTTCAACAATTAGATCCTTCAGTACATGTTTTCCTTTGGCAGGAATGGATAAAAAGGATTTATTGACTGTGATTGTAGCAATTCGCTTGGCTGTTTTATCTTTGAGTATAATCCGTTTAACAATTGCAATAACTCCATCAGGACTAAAATTATCACCTGTAGGATTGTAGATTGTAACATCCAAATTAAAGCGCACTCGTTTGAAATTAATATCAAAGTTTCTAATTCCAGTTGGTAATGCTTTTAGTTTATTCATTGTTTCTTTCCACTTATTGAGTTTGCTCGTGTACCATAATGCTCCAATGCCTAAAATTGCACTTGTGATTACGATATGTTTAGCTCTTATGCTCATAAACTTGTTCTTTTTCTGATTAGGGCAACTATCTTAAATCCGATGTAGAGTAATACCAAAATCCCCAATCCCATTAAAAATTTTTTCAATTTTGATAAGGGCTTTTCAACCACCACAGGAATTTTTTTAACCTGGATAATTGTTTTTACTTTTTCATCTTTAACCGTCGTATTTTCATTTTTGGTTTGAGCGATTTGTGCATAAAACTCCAACTGCTTTTTAAGTTTGTCATAAATGAGTTTATAGCTGTTATCTCCTGAATTTTTAGTAGTATTCAACTTGGATAAAATTTCATCTACCTTAGCATTAACCAAACTATCAAAAACTACATTTCCTGTTTGACTCTGCACAATCGGAGTAACTAACTTATCATCAATTGCCTGATTAATAATAGTGCTTTTGATACTATCTCTTTTCTGAATTTCATTTTTAAGAAGCGTGTTTTCTTGCTTTAATTTTTTAGCTGAAGAACAACTTGTAAAAACCATACTGGAAATGATAAACAAGGCGATATAGTGGATTAACTTTTTCATGGTTTTGATTTTTTAAAGTAGATTTTTATAACAAAAAATAGTAGTTCCGAAACCTCTATTACCTGAATCAAATCGATTTCGTAATAGACACTGAGGACTCCGATAATTTTGTCAAAGGTTTTTCTTTTCATTTCCCTTGTTATTCAAACAGCCTGAACATCGTTTTTGATATTCCTGCAATTGTTCTTTAAGGTTTTTAATTTCAATAGTATTTTCATCAATAATCCGCTGCATTTCTTCAAACTTCTTATCCGTTACAACTGACATTTTGGTGTAAATTGAATCGATAGCTTCGAGTGCTGAAGCTTCCGTTTTCTTTAGCTCTGAATTTCTTGACTTCCAAGCGATATAAATCGAAATCAGAGTCGTTGAACCCAAGAAATAGTTGAGTATGGTTTCTATTGGTAACATATTTTATCCTTTATTTAGTTTTAGAACCAAAATCGAGCACCCTAGTAAAAGGGTTGTAGAAGCTATAAACAGGTTTACTCTTCGATTTGACCGTTCTCGGACTCGCTTTTTTTTTTTAATATCCCAAGTGTGTCAATGCCTGTATAATAATTTAGCTGTTTGACCCGCTCAGAAAAATTGGTAAGACCACCGTTGATTTTCTTAGTAATTGATGTGATATTGTTTGTATCTGCAATTGGATTAAGTTTGAACCTCACACTCCAAAACCACCCTGCAATATCAATTGCAATGTCTGGGCGTGAAGCCAAATCAGGGTTGGCAACTACATCGACACCAGAATAATCTTTATAGGCTTGATAGTTTGCTCTACCTGTTAATTGAATTAATCCACGTCCTCTAAATCTCCAACCGTCACCAACTTGAGTATTACCTAAATTTACTTTTCCCCAATTTCCGCCATACACAATGTTAGCGATGGCTTCCTGATTGGCTTTGCGTTTAGCTGTTCTTCCATAAAAGTTAGCTTGAGCAACTGAAATCTGATTCGTTCCAAAAGTTTTAATTAGTCCAGCAGGAGTGTAATTCAAGTTTTCAGAAAGTTTTATAAATCCGCCCGTTTCTTCGTGAAGCTGTGCTAAAAAATGCGCAACACGCTTTGGAGTATTAATAGCATACTTTTTAAAAACCTTTAAAAAAGGCGTACTATTTGATAATAAAAATTCCATTACAATTGTACTTTTTTAGGTTCGACATCGGACTTTTTGTTTAATTTGGATTCTATTTTAGGTTTAGATTCATCACTCATTGAAGCGATAATGATTGCGCCCAATACTCCTAAACCAATCCATACTCCTGTACTTTTATTCATTATCTCCAGTCTTTAAGTCTAATTTGTTTTACTCCTTTTTGAGTGAAAAGAGCATTCTCCGTATTTCTTCCAAAATCACCGTCCACCTTAACTTTTAATAAAGTTTGTAGTGTTCTTACTTCTATTCCTTTGCTACCTTTTTTAAGAAGCATAGTTTTATCAATTCCTGATGTCTCAGTTACCGCTTGAATAGTTGGTAAAATCTTTCCAATAGGTTTTATGACACTATGATCTGCAATCCAATAGATGTCATTTAAAAAAGCACCATCCCTTTGAACTACATAGCGATATGTTCCATCAGGCCTTTTGCCAACCCAAATTATTTTTCCGATTTTATCTCCTTTTTTAAAAGTGGCTTTTCGAATTCCCTCACTGGTATAATTTCCGTCTGCCATCTTCCTTGCATCATAGGTTTTTGTTCCATTAAATCCTGAAGCCATCACTCCCTGACCTATGCTGTATCTAAATGCATCAGCACTTCTAACAGGAGGTTCTGATATTGTTTTCACAGGAACAATCGGGGTGGTTGCCAATGTTGGCGTTCGTATAGGCTTCGGTGTGGCAACAGGTAAAGTTTCATTGCTTAAATCCGCTTCAATTTCTTGACTGATTTCATTATCATTCTTATTTTTTTGAACGAAATAATAAATGCCACCACCAATAGCAAGAGCGATACCGCCACCAATCCATATTTTATCTTCTGTGGTCATTCTTATAAGTATTTTGGATAATTTGATTTCAATAATTTATAATCGCTGTCACTTAATTCCTCTTTAAGCCAAACCTTCAAAGGATGCTTCACAGGACTTTGCCATAAGGCGAAATAGGTGTTACCCGTTAGAGTGTTGTAATATCTACTCCCAAAGGCTTTAATCACCCATGAAAACTGTGCTTGACTCACTCCTGTGAGTGTTGTAAAAATGGTTTTTCGTTTATCGGTATTTGTAAAATTGGCTTCTTTCATAGCATCGTAAAGCACCGTGGCTATTTCTTTTGCATTGAAGCTATTTTCTACAGTTCCTTGATTCAAATAAGCATTTCCGTTTTTATCTTTATTTGCTTGAACTATGGCAAAAAGCAATATCCCCAATCCAGCTACACTAATCGAGATAGGCAGTAATTTTGAGCTGTCCATGATTAAAAAAAGTTGGGAATTAAAAAGCGTAATTCCATTAGTTCATTTTGGCTGAACTGATCACTAAACCATTCTATCAGGGTCATTTTCTTGGATAAAGGATTGATTCCTTTTCTAAGTCCGAAAGCATTATGGATTCTCACAAATCCGTTAGAATTAATACCCATAAGATTTTGCTTTACCGATTTAAAACCGTTTCCGACACCATACATCGCACTATAAATCGCTTCAGCTTTATTTTTTGCCATACCTGTTGAAATATTACTTGGTCTCTCTCTTTTGTTTTCTTTCAAAGGTGAAAAACCATTAAAAATCTTCTTGTAAGCAAAGTAACCCACACCTAAAAAAAGTCCCATTTTCATGACCCCTTTGACTATCGAGACCGTAGCATTAACGCCTGTACTTGTATTTTCAAGAGTTGTTGCAATTGCTTTTTGTCCCTGTGGAGAGGAAGCTACTGCGGGATTATGTAAGCCTTGTCTTTTCATATTCATTTCTTGGCTGTAGTATTGCTCCCAATTTCATTTTTACTCCGAGGATTTCATTTTTAGCATTCTAAAGAGTTGTCCCAGTAGTTGGTACGTCTTACTCTCCTTGTTTCATCTTTACTTTCTTAAATTGGAGCAATGTCTACACCTGTGTTTTATCATTGTTTCGCCCGTTCCATAAATGGAGCATACAAAACGAGCTACTCCAACTTTCTACATTATAAACTCTTTGATTGTTTGCCAGCTTTGAGCATCGGTAACCATTACAATGGCTTTTTTGGATTTCTTCAGCTCCACCAGTTTTTCTAAAACCTCATTATCCAAATCAGATAATTCCTGAACTAGCTTAGTTTTCTTTTGCAATTTGAAAGGATTGGTCTCCTTTGTTTTTATACTTATTGTGCTCATATTAACATTTGATGTTTTTGTAATAATCCGAACAGTTCTTGTGAAAAGAGATTGTTTTCGGACTTCTCGTTGATTTTCTGATAAATAACTGTTAACAATGTTATGGTGTCATCGTCAAGCGTTTTGGTAATATCCAAGAATGCCTTTTTAGCATCCGAATAATTTTCATCTTCCAAATCTTCTTGCGAAGCCATTGCCAAACCACCACTTTCAACCGGAACATTAAACCCTAATCCTTTTAAAATAATTGGGGCTTGTTTGACTACTCCTAAGAGCATGTTATTCAAACTATCGTTACTCTCTTTGGTATATTTCCTTTGCAATTTTTCCTCAGTGAGTTCCTCGTTTTTAGCTTTAAGTTCCCGATTGTATTTTTCAGATTCTTCTAATTTTTTAGCTAGTTCATCCCGATCGCGAGCTTGTAATTTCAAGTCGAAAATGTCCGCAATTCCTAAACCCAACAGACCAACACTTTTTTTCTTTTTCTTCTTCTTTTTTGAAGCTGTCATTAACTCTTCTTCTTTATCTCTGGATTTAGATTGAATCTCACCAAAAGTCACATCAAAAGGATCTCCTTCAATTTTGAAAGCATTTACTCCATTTTTACGTTTTTCCTGAATGGTGAGTTTAGTAAACCCATCACTATAGAGTTTCTCAAAGAATTCTTCACTTGTTCCATAATCATTTTTTATTTGCTCATGTGTAATATTGCGAAAAATTGGCTTTGAAGTAGTTCTGTCGTAAACTGTTACAGCGCAAAATTTATCGCTTGCCAGTTTATCCATCAAATCATCTAATTGCTCCATTTTAAATTAGTTTTTTGTAGATAAGTAAAATCCTGTTTCGTTCATTTTTCCTAATAATTCCCTTTACTAATTTTGGATCAAAAGTTGATTCACTTGTCACATAATTAACTTCTAACTTTACCTTTGAAAAAGTGCCATCTGGAGGAATTAATATTTGCTTCTGTGTTGGGTAAATTGTAACATCATTGATAATTGCAATTGTAGTTCCTGTGTTTACAACCGAAAGGCAGGTAACTCCCTCTAAAACGGGAATTTGTTCTTCCCTAAACTCTCTTGTTATAAAAGCAGATTCTACAAACATGCTATACTTTATTAATGTTATTGTTGTATAAAAACACTACATGAAATTTTAATGGAACATCACTTTTTAATGGTTCGTCCAAAGCGAAAATGAGTGAATAATCTTTGTTACCTGTATCGAAATTCAAGGGTTTAAAACTCTTTTCATATTCGCCACCGTTTGATTGTCTCCAATTATCAATATGAACCGAAGGAATGATAGCAATACTGTTATCGTCTTTCATTTCAATGGATGTCATTGCACTGATGTTTTTTTCAACTCCATTAGTGTACACTGCTACGCCAGTGGTAAAACCAATTGGAAGTTTAAAATTCTCAGATGTATTACTTTCTCCTGGCTTTATGATTGCCTTTACTACATGTTGAATTTGTCGCATACTTTTTAAGATTAAAAAGCCATAGCCATTATGACTTCGGCATTATTGGCTCTCTTACTTTTTAGCTTCCGTCACTCTAAACTCTAATCTAAGAAACATTCCGCAACCTTCTTTTGAAATCGGAACTGTAACACCTTTTGGAAATTCCAATTCTAATTTGAACTCTTCTTTTGCTCTTAAAAGAGGTGTGGTTGCAATTGGACGAAAATCTTCTGTTTTGAAGTTTTGTACATCTGTAAGTGGTAAATCAATAAGCATGTCATTGGTTTGAATCAGTCTTAAATCAGCATTTTGCAACTCTGCTGGAAGTGTGTCTCTACTTTGCCAGTCAGCACTCTCAATTTTTTGCCCTCTTGTAGTGAACTGCACTCGGATAGCATCAATTACAACATCTCTTCCCGAGTTAAGCAGGTTACCATCAAAATTGGTAATCCCAACAACTTTTTTAGTATTGGCATCAACAAGTTCATTAATACCACTCATACCATCGACCTTTACGTTCAGGTAATACGTTTTATCTACCAATTTTGTGGCTTGTGGTCTTGCGACTTGACTTGTTTGACGTTGTCTCGCTCCTAAAACTTTAATTGCTCTTTGCAATTGCGGATTTCTATTTTCCATTTTTCTTTATAGATTAAATTTTACTTCTAATTGTGGGTTACAGAATGTAATTCCCGTTTTCATCGATATAAGCTCCTAAACCTTCATCTTCACTACCTCCTAAACCATCTTCAACATAGTTACCATTGATGTCGATGTAACCGCCTAAACCATCTTCATGATAGTTACCTGCTTCGTCAAAATATCCGTTTAAACCTTCTTCTTCATAAGCACCCAAGCCATCGCCACCATCATAAGCATTTAATCCGTTTTCTACATAGTTACCGTTAATATCGATGTAACCTCCTAAACCATCTTCGTGATAATTACCGTAAGAATCGATATAGCCACTTAGACCATTAATTGCTCCTGAAAGGCCTGCTGTTTTTTGCATAAATCGTCCGATTGTTGTTTCAGGATTTAGCTTAGAAGCAATTTTTTCAGATGAAAAAATATTCTTTACTAATTCCAGACCGTGAGCAATAGAAATACCTATTGCTGAACCTCTTAATAGTGAACTTTTGGTATCACTTCCGTTTACTTTTACCGCTAAAAATCCAGCACCAATAGCAACCGCTCCATTAACAACACTTTTTACCGTGTTTGAGGATGTCTCGGTCATAGTGCCTGTAAGACCCCTTGAAAGAGCACCTACAACAACGGCAGAACTGATTGTTATTAATTCTTGTTTCATTTCTATGTTTATTAATTACTTTTTGAACTTGTTACTAAAAGAATGACTCCTACAGCTCCAACACCTATAACAATTGGAATTGTATAATTAGACTTATCTGATGTTGAAGCTCCACTTTCGAGTTGTGCTGTTTCTTTTTGAGCTTGGACTTCTTCTTTTAAATTTTGTACAGGAATATCCTTGACTTTGGAAATAGTTTCAAGCTGTGCATCATTTGGAACTGCCACACCAGTATCTGCTTTGCCAGTAGTTAAGGATTCCGCTGGAACTCCTTTCACTTCTGCAATAGTTTCCAATTGTGCAGGCGTAGGAGTCGCATTTGGCATGATTTCAACTGGCTCGGTAGTTTCAAATTGCTGTACATTACTAATAGACTGTGGTTGATTATTTATTTTTGAAATTGCATTATTAACCACAGGTTTTATAATTTTGTTAAGTGCAAGCTTTCCAACTTTTGTCCCTGCAATTTTTTTGACTTTCATTGCAATTTTTCCAATCTTACCTGCCTTGGTTGCAATTTTAGTTAGTTTACCTGCTTTGGCTATTTTTGAGGCTATCCCAATGGGTGCAGTAGCAGGGAAAAAACTCATAGCAGTTGTAGCAATAGGAACTACGGCTTTACCAACTTTCACAGCATTTTTGATGCTAACATTTTTTAGTCGGATATTTTTTTTCAGCATTTTACCGATTTTAAGTCCTCGGTTTAATCCTGCATTTAATCCTGTTTGTTCTTCTAATATTATCATAATCAAATTATTTAAAATGGAAATCTTCTACTGGATTGAGTTGTCTTTTTTATTACACCTTTAAGTCCTCTTTTACTGCCATAAACACTATTACTTTTAACATAGATATTATAAGCACCTCCTTCACTTGTTGACTTATGAGCAATTGCATCACTACCTAATGATTTTAGCATGTTCTTTGCTTGTACAGCACTTCTTGTAAAATCATACAATTCATAAGCCTTTTTGCAAGGTTTCCTAGTTACATACCAACCTCTCTTTTTAGGAGCTGGACAATTCAATCCTATGTGTGGTAATTTCTGATCCATAAAAACATCTTTTTTATCCGTATAATTTGGTTCTTTGTTGCTATGTATTGTGCCATCAATAATTGCATCACCTTTGTCTAACTTTCCGCTCACCTGATTAAAAGGTACAACCACATAAACATGGGTGTACTGTTTTGGATTGAACTTAGGTTGTTTGATTTGCCTGATGTAATGCTTGATTCCTAAATTCATTAAAACCGAACTGGCGAAAATCGAATAGCTTTTACAATCAATTCCATCTCTGCGGTTGAACCAACTATTGGCAGGACTTCTTAAATTCTGTGTTACTCCATCAGCTTGATACTGGATGTCGTAATAAAGGAAATAATGAATCTTATCACAGGTTTCTTGAATCGTTTTCCCTTTCAGAATTTGAGATAGTTTGGTAACCTGTCTGTAAAAAGTCTCCACCCAAACTTTCATCATGGAAACCGAATAAAACGTATCTCCCTTTTTAAGTTTTACCTTTTGTCCTTTTGGCTTTTCAATCAAGTGATTAAACTCATCACCATTTTTTATCCTTCGTTTTAGAATTAAGTTGATTTCATCTTTGGTCATCTTCATTTACTAACTTTCTGAGGCAAATGTTTGAAATAAAAAAACCTCGCCTTGAAGTATGGCGAGGTATGATAAAGTATTGTAAAGGTTTGTCAGGTATTGTAAAGTATTATCAGGTATCATTGCAATTTTATTGCAATCAATCATCATCAAAATAATACCCTTTGGGCAATCCATAAGTTTCCACAAACTCCATGAACTCCAAGTGGGGAATCATTTTAACATCCTTTGAGATTTTCTTTTCTTTAAGGATTTCATTGATTTGATTTCTGATTTTAGTTTCGCTAAACTGATTGCAATACATCTCTATTAGTTCTGATTTTGTAACAGAATGCGGAAGTGGTTTCTTATTTTTCTTACTCATTTTAGACTCTTTACAAGTTAAACTTCTTTTCTCAAATCATTGATTAAGAATAAGATTCTGAAAACTTTGTCTTCCAGACATTTCAAGATTCGGTTTTTACCCATAAAGATAAAATCTAAAAATTGCAATGGAGCACTAATAATAATTACAAAGCATATTAATATTGCTAATATATTCAGATAAACTATTTTAAAGCATTTTTTTACTTTCATAATTTTTGATTTTAAATATTGACAAGTCTTTCGTGAATTATATCAGAGATAGTTTGCATTACAATTCCCTGCTCTTGGGTTCTTTCTTTTCTTTCCCATTGGCAACAGTAGAGTAGTATAACCGATTGTGTTGGAGTTAAGCTAATATTTAAATCTACTTTTCGGGTTTCAATTTTTGTTCTAAAAATGTAGAACATACTTTGAAGTGTGTCAATAACAATTATATCATTGCAATACTTGTCATAATCCTTGCAATGATGAATATTATCAACCTTGTTTCGGATGAATTTTAGCAATTCAGATTGTATTATCTCAATGTCTATTTTCTTGATTTTTTTAAAGGTTATTTTCATATTGATATTTTAAGTTAGCGCTTGTCTATTGTGTTTTTATCGAATGCAATGAGGTTCAGCATTCCTCTTAATCTCGATCTGATTCTATTTCCATAGGCTGTTTCTATTTCTGAAGCGGAAAGATTGGTTGTTAGATGTGTAATTACTTTTCTTGCTATGAATAAATCATATCTGGAGAGAATAATTTCAGCCATTACATTACACTCATTTCCATAGTATTTTAAGTTTTGCTCAACTCCTAAATCATCGAAGCAATAATTCTTATACTCCGTTTGTGAATAACTGCCTCGACTGTAGCGGTGTATAATTTCATATCCTTCTTTGATAAATTCAAAACTTATATCTCTGCAAGTCTTCAGATAAAATCTATTGTTCTGTTTGGTAACATATTTCATCAAAATCATTAAAGTTGTCTTTCCACAGCCCACAGGTCCCGATAATAGAATCCCTTTAGTCAAATCAATGCCATACTCATTTGTTTTTGTTTCATCTTTCAAAAAATAGGCTACAAGCTTTGTGATATTAGGTGTATCCTGATGTTTAAAATGAAACTTATCTCCATAGTCTTGTTTCCCTTTTTGCTCCAACCAAGCTAGAATTTCCGGGTAGTTGTATTTTAAATTCATAGTTGATTTTCTTACAATGGTTCTGCATAGTCTTTATCTTCTTGTGTGTGTAAATTATTGGCTCGTGATTGTTCCTTACTTTTCGGTAGATTGATTGAGAATTTAGAAGTAGTAAGCATCCAATTTCTAGCTGCTGCATTCCAATCTTTCATTTGAGTTTTTCCACCAATTAACCAACCATTACTTGTGTAATAATTAAAAAACCTCTCGGCTTCAATTTCAGAATATTCCTGAAGTTTGAAATATTCTTTGACCAACTCTATACTTGGGCTTTCTTTTTTTTTTGCGGAACTTTTTTTTTCTTTCTTGTCAGCTTCTAAATAATCTTCTTCAATTGAAACTTCAAAATTCCCTTCAATAGATATGTTTTTATTGTTTTTAAATGTTTGTTTATTATTATATATATGAGGTTCAATAACATGTTCAGTAACCTGACCATTAACTTGTTCAATTATTGGTTTTGTATTGTCAATTATTGAACTACCTCTTCGCTTATTCCCATCAGAAAGATTATACATTATTACCTCTGTACCATGGTACGGATTATAAGAAGGTAAATATTCTATGAATCCGAGAAATTGCAATTCTTTAATACACTTATGATATGTTGCTTTTGAGGCAATTCTACTGGCTTTCATCATTTCTTCCCTAGAAATGGTAATTGGATTTTTAAACCTATTTACATTCCAGCTTTGAAACAATGCTAAATACAAACTGATGTGAGTAGGGTAAATGATTTTTTCATTGCCGATGCAATTAAAAAAACCTGTAAGATGCTTAATGTAATTCATTCAACAGGATTACATTATTTGAAAAAATATGAACTCTTTTTTTGAGTATTACCATTCAAGACTTTTTCAATATCTGAATAGTTATAATACATTATTCCGCCAATTTTGGTAAAAGTAAGTGTACCATTGATTCGGAGGTTCTGTAAAGTACCAGGAGAAATATTAAGCAATTTTCGGACTTCATTGGATTTGAGCCATTGCTTTACTTGTTGCGGTTTGGATTGAATGATTTCTTTTAAATCTTTCAAAAGAAGACTTCTGAATTCGTTTAAGTCTTCGCGAGTGATAACTTCGATAGCCATAACTGATGTTTTAGATTGTTATGGTACAAAATTGTGAGGTTTAATTTGTTTTATTTCAGAATTCGGTTCGTGTTCGGTGTCATTTCTTATTTAAATTAGCTCATCTGAGTCGTTCATTCGCTTTAACAAAGTTTCATTTAAAGAAATTATAAATTTTGTTTTATCTGTCTTTCTTGCTCTTATTTCGTGGAAAGTTCTGCGATATTGTCCCAAGTCAACCTCGAAAATATATTCAAAATATTCAGCAATATCTTTTAGATCTGCAGTACCATTATTGAATACTCCTTCTGAATTTAGAGCATATAATAATTCAATTAATGAAACTTTTGAACCTGTCCATGTCAATTTGATGTTCGGTTTACGTTGTGTTTTTTCTGACGTGTCTTTACTTTCAATCATAATTAATTGGTTTTCTAAATATAATTGGATTAAATCATTAGCTAAAATTTTAGCCACTTTGAAATCGTGAGAGGTTGAAAAAGTAGTATCTGTTTCAAAATAATAGTTATCAAGTGATAGTTTTATATCAAATTTACCCCGAAGAAAATATTTATAGTCTAAATAGCTATTACCTGATCGGTAATATTTATAGAATTCAAGTTCATTATCAAAAAAAGCTTTAAGTTTTATCAATTCATTATTATAATACTTCTTCAAAATACGATTGCCTCCATTAGGCTTTTTCATTTCAATTTTTAGAATAGTATTGTAGTAGATTATTTTTGAGGTGAATTGCGGTTTTATTTCTTTGAAGAATTGAATTTCATCATCTTGGCTTTTAAATTGGTTTTTTAAAACAATATTTCGCAAATTTTCTTTAGCATTAAGTATAATTTCAATTGCTTTCTCGCAACGTTTTATTTCATTATCAATTTCAAGATCAATAAAATTTAGTTGTTCGTTAAGATCAGTTAATAGTTTGGAGACTTTAGGGTTCAAAATTATTTATTTTCTACTTTTTACCATTTATTAAAATAAAAAACACAAACTTTATTTTAATCATACCAATTAATTTATTGTTTTTATTAATGCTAATCTTTAACTATTTTATAACTATAATATTGGTTATAACTATTTAATTTAAAATATACATTCCATTAGAAAATTCTAAACTATTAAATAACAATATCGATAATAGTAATTGACCTAATTCTTTTAGTTTTACTATATTTTTCATACTTTGTATTTTTATTATTTTACGGTTATAATAAATGTTCTTATTTATTTATGATTTCAAAACCGTCTTCTTCCAAAACAAAATGATCAGTATCATAAATATTATAGTCCACATTCTTAACATCGTTTTTAAAAGCTTCGGCTCCACTTTCAGGAAAATACTCTTCGTTTTTAACCCAAACAACTAACAGTCTTGGCTCATTTTCACGCAAATATTGTTGCCATTTTGGATATTGTTTTAAGTTGTTTTGATAATCGTGCCATAATTCTAAATTCACCTTATGTGCATGAGGTCGATTCATTCTAAGGAAATCTAAATGCCAAGTATCAGGATTTACCATTTCAGGATTTCGAGTTCCGTGTGTATATTGCCACTTCAATCCTTCTAATTTGAAAGCTGGTAGTAACTTTTTTTCAGTTTTCTCGTCGCGATTAGCCCAAAAATCTTTTATGTCAGCCTATGCTTCTCCAATACCTTCTTCATAGGCATTACCGTTTTGAGTAATTATCGCAGTTATTCTATTTGGATTTGCTTTTGCGATTCTAAATCCAATAGGCGCACCATAGTCTTGCATCATTATTACCTAATAATTAATATTCTTTAGTTATAAAAATGCGTTTATAGTTTTTTGTAATATTCTCGAAATAGATCAACGATTTAGATTATTACTTAATTGCTTGAATATCAATATAAAATTTGATTTCTTCTCTTACTAAAACACCACCTGTCTCTAATAAAGTATCCCAAGTTAAACCAAAATATTCTCTATTTATTTCTCCAAAATTATTTATAAACTGCCAAAGAATTTACTGGAGAAATTAAAAAGTGAGGAAACGCTGCAACCAACTGTGATTTGCGCTTCCTCATATAAGATCATTTTTTTTGTAGAATCTATATTTATTAATTTCTTCTTTTAATAAAACTTAGTAATTCATTATTAAATTTTTCTAGTTCTTCAATAAATAAACCATGACCACTTTTTTCAAATTTTACTATGTAAGAATTTTTTATTCCATTATGCATTTGCTCCGCTAGAGCAAATTCACAAATAACATCTTTAGTACCATGAAAAATAGCAGTTGGTATATTAATTTTTGAGAGTTCGCTTCTCAAATCTGTATCCCTCAATGCAATTAAACTTTGAGTAGTTGCATAAGGTGATGCTTCTAAATTTATGGTTCCTAACCAGTTACCAATACCTGTAGGTATAGCGGTTTCTGTTGCACCGAATATTTTTCCAAAATTCTCTAAAAGTTGCGGTCTGTTATTTTTGCTTAATTCTATAAGACTATTCACATCTTCTTTGGTAAAACCGTAATTGTAGTCATCACGTTTAGTCCATACAGGAGCTGCAGCACCAAACAAAGCAAGTTTACTAACTCTTGAAGCATTATATTTTGCCACATAATATATTGATATTGCGCCACCCATTGAAAAACCTCCTAATATTGCACCTTTTACATCTAACTTGTCTAAAACAACTTTAATATCTTTTGCATATACATCATAATTATAAGCCCCAAAAGGTTTATCAGATTTTCCAAAACCACGTAAAGTAATACCTATTACTCTGAAACCTTTATCAACTAAAAATTGATATTGATATTCGTACATAGCATCACTTAAAGGCCATCCGTGTATCAAAACAACCGGTATGCTTTGAGTTTGACCTAAATCTGTAACATGTAGTTTTACGTTTTTTTCTACTGTTATGTATTCTTCTCTTGCTAAAGGAGTTGCATTATTTTGTGCAGTCATCTTGGTTGTAGTTAATGATATTACTAAAACTACAATTAGTGTTTTTAAAGTTTTCATATTATTATGTATTAAATTAAAGTTGCATTTAAGGTGATTTCTAATTTGTAAGCGTTACTTACTGGACAAGTTTCTTCTGCCAATTTTGCAATTCTCTGAAATTCTTCTTCTGTGATTCCCTTTATTTTTGCAGTTAAAACTAAATCTGATTTAGTTATAACACCATTTTCTAATGTAATTGATGCTGTAGTCGTCAGCTCTTCTGGGTTATATCCAGCAGATGTAAGCTCGGCACTTAATTTCATGGTAAAACAACCTGCATGAGCTGCTGCCATCAGTTCTTCAGGATTAGTATCTGTACCGTTTTCAAAACGAGACACAAAAGTGTAAGGTGTTTTTGTTAACACACCACTTTGTGAGGTTAAATGACCTTTACCTTCTTTAATTGTGCCGTTCCATACAGCTGTTGCATTTCTTTTCATGTTTATTATCATTTAATTTATTATTTAGTTTTAAATCTATTTTATTAGTTTAAAACATATAATTTTATGAACGTAATCCCATTGCTTTTTTTAATATTTACATATTTGCCAATTTTTAACAATTATGCTCCTCCTCCTTATTTAAAAACCAATCCAAATTGTTAATCCATTATAAAAAGTGTTTTTAGAAGCACCACTTTGTTTTACAAAATCACCAGCAACAAATAGATATGTTTCACTTGATAATTGTAAATTTCTATTTATTTCATACTCTAATTTTAGTCCATTTTGAAAACCAATAAAACGACTATTACTATTGTTAGATGGAAGTATTAAACGTTTTCCACCGTTATATAATCCATCTTCTAATTTTGCTCTCCAGTAAAAATCAGCTTCAATAACTGCTTCAAACCTTTCAGTAAAATTTAATTTAATCGACGGGTGAATATCAAACATATTCATTGCTGCAACTTGGGTAATTAAACCAAAATATGCTGGATTATTAAAATAAGGGTTAAAAGTTCCGAGTTTGTTATCTCCTTTATTTTTATCTCCTGAAATATAATCTAATTTCAATCCAAAATCAGGCTTAAATTTAGTATTGATTAAGTTATAATGCCAGTCTCCAGCAATAGAAAAAGCGCTTATTGTTTTATCTCCAAAATCTCCAAATTGATAATTTAGTTCTGTATTAAACTTAAATCGTTTACCTATGCTTCCAAAGCGTCTTATTCCAATTGTATGACGAGTTTCTGGATTTATTCCAGCTTCATACATTACCATTTTTGAATCAAAACCAATATAATATAAAGACGTCTTACCATAAAAATTATTGTTATTTGTATTTACGCCTATACCCCATGTGTATGGTGCATCAGATGATCTATTGTCAAAAATGCCATTAGGTACTTTTACTTCTCTTCCATAAAATAGATTTCCATTAAAAAAATTGTTGTCAATAATTATTCTTAACATATCAAAACTTAAACGACTGTTAGGACCATTTCTGAATGAGATAAGGCGACCTGAGCCCAAAAATAATTCTTGTCTTCCTGCTCTTATTCTTAAGCTTGTAGATTTGATAGGAATTGTAAACTCTGCAAAGGATTGGTGTAAATCTAGCTTATCAGATTGTAGAATCAAGCTTTCCTTAAGTGAAACTAAACCATGAGTAAGCTGCCCGAAAACACGAACATATTTTCCTAGATGTAAATCAGTATGAAACATCATTCGTTGAGAATAAAACGATTCATCAGCATCTTCATTGCTACTCCAATTTTTGTTATCTGTATGCTCAAATCTAGGTCTAAATTCGCCTCCTAAACTCAAATAAATAGACTTATTTTTAGAAAGTGGAATCGCTTTAATTTGATTGAAAAAAGATGCATTTCTTAAACTATCATTTTGGAGTAAAAAGCTGTAGTTTTCATCCTCTCTCAATAATTTAATATTGGGTAATTCTTGTGAATATCCTGCTATAGAGCCGAAAAGTACAAATATAAATAAACTAATTTTTTTCATTTTATTGTAAATTTTAATATGTTTCTTAAATTATTGGTAATGTAATCTGTAGGTTTATAATCAAATAACTTATTGATTGTATTAGCTGAAATGTCTTCTAATTGTGGCTCTACAATTACTTGATAATCACCTTTTTTCCATTTTTCATTGGGTTTGAAAATCCATGTACTTTCATGGTTATCTAAAATAACGTTACCTTGAATTTTTTTTTTATCTCTAAAAACTTTAATCAAGGTGTAAGCAGATATATGGTTTATTTTATCATTAAAATTAATAACAATTGTTTCTTTGGAATTTAGTTTTGGCAATTCCAATTTCCACTTTTCAATATCTGGTGGGACTATATCGTCATTAACAGCAATGAAGGTTTTGGTATAATTATTTTCTAATTTTTGATCTTCAAAATCAAGTATCAGATTATCAATCTCTAGAGAATATTTTTTTCCTTCATCAAATGCACGCCCCATTTTATTATTGGCTAGTAAACCTAATTTTACTCTTCCAGGATCTACAAGTAAGGTTATGGTAGTGCGGTCTTCATTCCATAATTCATATTGATTTTCATAGAAAACACCAGTGATATTTTTTTTGCATTCATCCAATAGTTTAATGTGTTGAAGTATATTCATTTCCTGCATAGGTTTTGAAAACTTAATATAGAAGCGTAGAATATTAACTGGTATTGAATCCGAAGTAGGATATATAGCAATTATACGAGGTCTATTCTGTGCATTCAGCTTTGTAAAACTGAATACATAACAAAATAAAAGTATTTTAATAAAAGAAAGTAATCTATTCATTTTTGCATTTTTTTTCTATATTTCTGTCTGGTATTAACCAAACCAAGCCAACTCCTACAAAACAAATAATTGAAAAATATGTATTTACCAAGACCAGTGCCATTCCTATTACATATACAATAATTGAGGCGTATTCCTTTTTTTTCGAACCAATAACTTGATGGATGTCATCAGTAGCGCTATGATTTTTAAGAACCATAGTTTTTAAAATTAGGAAAGCTATAGCACTCATTAAAAAAACAAATCCATAAATCATAACAGGAATAGTTTCCATGTGATTTTCTCCTATCCAAGTTGTCGTAAAGGGTATTAGCGAAAGCCAAAATAGAAGATGTAAATTTGCCCAAAGTATTTTTCCGTTAATTGCTTTTGTAATTTGAAAAAGGTGATGGTGACTATTCCAATAAATACCAACATTTATAAAACTTACCAAATAACTTATTAATAATGGCATTAATGAAATTAAACCTTTAATGCTTAGAGTATTTGGCGGATTTAATATTAAAACCATAATTGTAATAATAATAGAAAAAACACCATCACTGAAAGCTTCTAGCCTTGATGATTTCATAAGTTTTCTTCTAGTCCATTAGCATGTAATGCAAATCTGCCTTTATTTCTTGGGTGAACTTGTTCCGCTTCTTTCCATGGCCAACCTCCAAATTGTGTTTTACCAAAATCTTTCATAGCTTCTCTAATTTCAAGTTCAGTATTCATTACAAATGGGCCATATTGTACGACTGGTTCGTTTATCGGTTTGCCCTCTAATATCAAAAAACAAGAAATTTCATTGTTATTTTCAATAATTAAATCTTCATCAGGTTTAAATTCAACTAGTTGGTTTACTTTTATTTGCTGTCCATCAATATTTATTGATTTACCTTTATAAAAAAACAAAGTTCTATTAGCTTCTGGTATAGTTTTAGAAAACGTAAATATGGCATTAGCTTCCATTTTAAAAGTGTAAATACCAACAGCATTATTATAATCTGCAGCCCAAGAATTTGGAGTAGGAGAATGAGCTGTTATTTCATCTATTTTACCAGCAATAATATCAATAATTGTTTTGTTACCATTAACATCTTTATGTTCAATAGTTGGTATGTTTTCTTTCCACAACATTTTAAAATGTGGTTCTACCATTTTAGACGCTTTAGGTAAATTAAGCCATATTTGAAACATTTCCATTGGATTAACTTTATCTTGATTAATTAAAGGAAACATTTCAGAATGTTGAATACCACTACCTGCAGTCATCCACTGCACATCACCAGCCATAAATCTGCCTGCTGCCCCTAAAGAATCAGAATGATCTATTACGCCTTCTTTATTTATTGATATAGTTTCAAAACCACGATGTGGATGATAAGGAAATCCTGGAATACTTGTACCATGATACATTCTGAAGCCATCTTTCATAACAAAATCATGTCCAATGTTTCTATCTTTAAATTGCTCAGAGTCCAAACCCATATTTGCATTCCCTTTTGGGTATACGTCACGATGATATGCACAAAAGATGAAAGGATCATTTGTTTTCCATGGAAAACTTAGTGGTTCGATATTTACTATTTTACTCATTTTCTTTTATTTTTAAAGTATCAGAAAGAATTAAAATAACCATTTTTTAAACAGTTTAGTGAGATTTGGCATCAAAACCCATGTTAACAAAGTAACCAATGTTATGGTGACAAAAAAAACTTTTAGGGCTAACGGAAATGATGGAAACAATTTGCTAAAAATTTCTAAAAGTATTATTACCATAGGAAATACGGCAATCCAAGTAAGTAAAGCCATTTTCCACTTTGGAGGTTTTTTATCTTCAACTTTAACACCAGTAAACCAAAAACCAATACTATTATGAAAATCCAATTGCATTTCTTTTTGTGAAATTTTATTTAATTTTTTTAGTTCTAATATTCGTTCCTCCGAATCTATCCATTCAATAAGATTTTCCATGTTTTCGAATTGAAATGCAATTATATATTCATTCGATAGATTATTTACTTTGGGAGGTATTATAAATACTCCTTTAAATCCTTTGAATAGGTTGATTTTTTTTTCAATTTTATCAAACCAATTTTCAAAATCTTTTTCAGCACCTAATTTTATACTGTGTCGAACAATAGTTGTAATAGGAGTAATAATTTCAGTGGATTTTTTATGCCTTTCTATCATGATTTTAATTTTTGTAATAAGACCCAAAGAGTTTTACAGGAGACCAATTAGGAAGAATTTCAGGAATTTTAGGCGCTAATGATTCAAAATTACCTGAAGCATATACTGGTTTTCCATTTACTATGGTTAAAACCGATTCTATAGTTTTTATTTCTTCATCAGAAACCTTCATGTAATCTTTTGATAAGAGAACAAAATCTGCAAATTGTCCAATTTTAATTCGCCCTTTAACATGTTCCTCATCTGAAAACCAAGCACTGCCATAAGTATGAACTCTTAACGCTTCCTCTCTAGATAATACATTGTCTTTATCATATATTATTCTCCCGCTAGCAGTTTTTCCTGTAACCATGTAATGTAATGAAACAAAGGGATTAAAACTGCCACCGCGTGTACCATCGGTTCCCATTCCCATAGGTATTTTTTTATCATATATATAACGCAAAGGAGGGCTATATTTACCAGCATTTACACCATAACGCTCTATGAAATCATCTCCCAAAAAAACCATTCTATCTTGTAAAGCAATGCCTCCACCTAAAGCAGCAATTCTATCTACAGTTTCTGGTTTTATGGTTTCTGCATGTTCAAAAGACCATCTTAATCCTTTTAGTGGAGTTTCTTTATTAACTTTTTCGATAACAGCAAGAATTTTTTGAATAGACTCATCATAGGTAGCATGAATTTTAAATGGCCACCTTTTCTTTATTAATAGTGTGATAATTGGCTCAATGTTTTCACCCATAGTATCAGGTAATTCGGGGCGTTCCCATCTGAAATTTTCATAATCAGCAGCTTCCCATAGAAGATATTCACCAGCACCCTCTAATTCAAAACCATGTTCTTTGTTGGGGTCTTTGTTAGAACCTGCGGCATTCATATCGCTCCATGTCATAAAATCCTGAAGCTCTTTTTTGGGCTTTTGAGCGAATAGGTAAAACGAAGCACGTATAGGTAATTTTCCTTCAATTGCTAATTGTTCTGCTGTATTGTATTGTTGTGGGTAGTTAAATCCACCTCCACCTGCATCAATAACACTAGTTAATCCATAACGTGCTAATTCTCGAAACATATAAATTGTAGAATTAGCTTCAACTTCTTTTGTTGTTTCTGGCAAAGCTGCTATTTTTCCATAGAAAATACCAGGATGAGGCTCCGCAAGCATAAGACCTGTTGGGTTACCTTCATTATCTTTTTCAAAACGACCTTCATATGGATTTGGTGTGTTTTTTGAAATTCCTAATACTTCCAAACCTTTTAAATTCACAATAGCTGCACTGTAAAAGTACTGGACGTAAACGGGTCGATTAGGAGAAGCTTCGGATAATTCAGCAGGAGTTGGCAATCGCTTTTCAATAAATTGCCAAGGTGTCCACCCGCCAATAACACGAACCCATTCTCCTTGTGGAGTAATCTCGGCAGCTTTCTTAATCATATTTAAACCTTCTTTTAAAGATGGCACACCGTCCCAGCGTAGTTCTCGTGAGTAACTAAGACCTCCTCGTAAAAAATGAGAATGAGAATCATTTAAACCGGGAATAATTCGCCTACCATTTGCATCAACTATAAGTGAATTGCTGGATTTTAATTTTAGTATTTCCTTGGAATTACCTACTGCAATAATTTTCCCTTGTTTGATTGCAACTGCCTCGGCTGTGGGTTGATTTTCATTAAGTGTAGTGATATTAGCATTGTGCACAATCATATCTGCAGTTTCTTTTTGTATTTTACCGCTAGAACAACTTATTAGTATTACGAAAATAAAAAATGTAAATAGTAATTTCAAGCCGAGAATATTGACTTTTTCATTAAATAACATAATATTATTGTTTTTTAAATTTATCTTGACCTAGGTCTTGTATCATCATGTTTTGATAACCTTTCATTTGGATTTGATTAGGATCATTGTATTTATAAGTTGGTTGGTCATATTCTGTAACAAACTCATCTAATCTTAAATACAAATTTTTCAAAAAGGAAATCAATTCTAAACTCCCTGTTTCATCATTTCTTCGCATCGTTAGTATATGATAATCATCTTGATCTTCCATCTGCATTAATCCAGTCATTGGTAAATTAGTGATTGGTATACCTGCATGTTCAGCCATTCCTGCATAACCAATACCGTCTGTTTTTGAGCCTATTGATAAATCATCTAAGTTTACAAATTGGGCTGTTCTGTTTCTATTAGCTAGAATAATTCCTTCATACTTTTTTTTATCAAAGTCCTCTGATTGAAATTTAATTATATCTACAGGCGTATTACCATAACCCATTTCAGCAATGGTTTTACCAACAATATGAGCGCCGTTTTTTAAATCTTTTACAGGTATTAAAACTAAAGGTGTACATGTATATGCAGCTAAAACATAATCTACATTATTCAAATTAACAAATTGTAAAGTTTGAATTGGAGCTCTGGTTTCATTTTGACCGTGTACAGCGTGATATATTTCTAGAGAAGTTGTGCTAATTTTTGAATTAAAAGGATAGTCAATAACTCTTAATGCAGACGAAAATTCTGCATTAGACATTCCACTTACATACAATTTTCCTTTGTAGAAATCTATATCTGTAAAAGTTAATGAACGCATTGGGGTTTTGTCCCAAAAAATAATATCTTTTGTTGGAGCGTCATTAATCTTTATTTCAGTATGTTTAGTAGAAACTAAATCAAATTTACGAATTTTACCATCTTGATTTACTACTACAATTTGAGAAGTGTACCCATTTTTTGATTTTGTATCAATAGCAATGTATGCCTCCTTTGATTTTGGATTTACGGACATATCTCTAACGATTAAATCCAATGGATTTACTTTCAAAAAAGTTGAAATTTTATTGCTTAAATCATGTATATTGTAAGCCTTTTGTGCTGATGAATTATCTACATTAGGTACTGTATAAGCGTACAATGTAGCCGATTTACTATCGCCTATAAATAAGGTATTGTCGTCGCCAAATTTGATGACTGTGACTGATTGCGGATTTGTGGCAAATGCCAAAACAGATGTAATAGTTATTACAAATGTTAAAAATGTTTTTTTCATGTTAAAAAATTTAATGTGTTAATATTTAATAAATTGAATTTTGAAATAAATTATATTTCTTAACCAACTGGTAATCTTTTTATCTTAATGAATAGAAAGTTAATTAGTTAGAAAATAATGCTTGAATAGTTTTTAAGAACGTTTAAAACGGGAATCTAATGCGTATTTACCTGGACCAGTTAAAAAGATTAATAGAAAACAAATTGAATACATAAAAGGAACGTCTCTCTCCAACAATGTGTCATTCCAATGAACAATAAAGTAACCCGATAGAGTAACAATTAGAATAGGAATTGTTGCAAGTCTCGTATAAAGACCTATAATTACCAATAGAGGGAAAAGTATACTAGAACAAATTGCAAATGATTGATTTATCAATTCTGGAAAATGAAACGGATTAGGCACTTTCTCAGCTATCTCCGTTCCAATACCAATCTTTTTTAAACCATGAACAACAATTAATTGCAATGAAATTACAACTCTAAAAAAAAGAATTGATAAATCGAAGGAAACACTACTTTCTTTAAATTTGGTTAAAAAATTTGTTATGTTCATTTGATTATAAAAAATTAAGTTTTATTGTTTAATAAATTGAATTTCAGATATTAATTTTATTTCTTCACCAACCAGTAATCCACCAGTTTCAAGTGCTGCATTCCAAGTTAAACCAAAATCTTTTCTGTTAATTTCTCCTGAAACCGAAATTCCTAACTTGGTGTTATTCCAAGGGTCGGTCATTAAACCACTATATTCTGTATGTAATTGAATATTTTTTGTGACTCCTTTAATTGTTAAATCACCCTTAATAATAAACTTGCTATCATTAATTCTTGTTATTTCAGTTGATATAAATGAAATTTTTGGGAAATTATCAACATCAAAAAAATCTACACTTTTTAAATGATTATCTCTGTCAGTACTATTTGTATCAATAGAACTTACTTGAGTATTAAAAACAATTTTTGACGAAGTAAAATCGTTATTCTCGTTTTCAATTCTAGCATCGAAAGCATTAAATTTTCCCGATACATTTGTAAACATCATGTGCTTTACTTTAAATCCAATTTCTGAATGTGTAGGGTCTATCACCCAATTTGATTTTTCCATTTTTTCTTTTTATTTAATTAATTAACATTGATACTTCCATTATTAAGATTTCGGTTTTTTCTTCATCTATAGTTATATTGAGCTGATTAGTATTCCAAATACCCAAACCATCTCTTGTGTCTAGCTTATTGCCATCAATGGTTGCTTTACCTTCAATTATAAAAAAATACACCCCATTTTGATGATTTTTTAATTCGTATTTAGCGGTTATGTTTTTATCAAAACTTCCTAAATGGAGCCAAGCATCTTGATAGATCCAAACTCCTTCGTCGTTCGGATTTGGCGATAAAACTTGTTGAAATTTGTTTATTCTTTCTTTTTTGTCTAAAGTGATTTGCTGATATCTTGGTTCTACATCAATTTTATTTGGAGTTATCCATATTTGAAGGAATTTTACCAACTTATCTTGATTTTTGTTATATTCACTATGAGAAATTCCACTACCTGCACTCATTACTTGAATGTCGCCCTCTTTAATTACTTTAGAATTTCCCATATTGTCTTTATGTTCCAAATCACCTTCAAGTGGAATACTTATAATTTCCATATTTTTGTGTGAGTGAGTTCCAAAACCCATACCAGCACTTACTCTGTCATCATTTAAAACCCTTAAAACACCAAAGTTCATTCTTTCAGGATTATAATAATTTGCAAAACTAAAAGTATGGTAACTCTCTAACCAACCATGATTTGCTTGTCCTCTCGATGCTGCTTTATGTAATACAAAATTTTCCATAATTATTAATTTATTTATGATTTATTGTTTGTGTTTTATAGTTAGCGCACCAGAAGGGCATTTGGCAACAGTATTTTTTATTTCTTCATCTAAGGCATTTTCAATTTTTATCCAAGGTTGTTCTTTTGGTTGAAAAACGGAAGGTAAGTTCTGAACACATTTTGCGGAATGCATGCATTTATTTGATTGCCATACAATGGTTGTTTCTCCATTTGTATATTCTTTGGTTACATTTATTTTATCCATAATATTTGATTTTACAATACATCTTTAAAATCCTCAACTTTATCAAAAACAGATTTAGCAAATGGACATAGTGGAATTATTTTTATTTTTGTTTCTCTAGCAAATTCAACAGCTTTAGCTACCATTTGTTTGCCAGCACCTTTTCCCGCCAATGTTTCACTTACTTCTGTGTGGTCTATAATTATTCTATCTGCACCTGCCCACACATAGGTCATTTCGGCTAAAGTTTTATCGTTTATTTCTACATAAAAAACACCTTTTTTGGTATCGTCTTTTTGTTTAATTTCCATACTTAAATAGTTGTATTAATAGTTATGTGATTTTCTAATAATTTAGATATTGGACATTTTTTAGCAATTACAAATAATCTTTCTTTTTTTTCTTGTGAAACGAAATCTTTGAAACGAATATCTCTTTTAATTTCAGTGATTAAAGAATTTGAAATGGATTGACTTACGTTTATTTCTACCGATAACTCTGGAATTTGCCATTTTTTCCTATCTATATACATTCGCAAAGTTGATAAGGTACAAGATGCTAAAGATGCTAAAAGTAGAGTGTAAGGATCTGGTCCAGTATCTTTACCTCCTAAATTAAATGGTTCGTCAGCAATAAATACGCCATTGCGCCATTGAATAGTAACCTTGTATAATTCTTGACCAATTGATGCTATTATTGGTTTTTCAAAAACATTTTGCATAGTATTTTAATTTCAAATTTTTTATTTATTGATTATAATAAATCAAATAATTAATTACTCTTAACAAATAAGTAGTATTATTATAAAAAACATATCTTTTATATGAAGATCTTATAATAATGTAAAATTAATTGTAATGAAAATAAGAATTATAAATAAAAGTCAAAAAAAAAAGTAGACAAAAGTCTACTTTTTATATCTGTTGTTGTTAATAATGTCTAATTTATCAATGGTTTAGTTTTCTTATTCTACTCAAAGTTTCTTTAGTAATGCCAAGATAAGATGCAATTAGGTTTTGAGGGAAACGCTGTAAAAATTCTGGATAATTTGAAATAAGATCATTATATCTTGTTTCAGCACAGCAATTAGTTAAAGAGGTTATTCTTTTTAGGTTGCATAAATCGTTATTCTCTCTCATTTTATAAATTAACTCTTTAAAAGATGGAGAATCATTTTCAAGTTTTTGTTTATTTTCTATGGTTATCATTAAAAGTTCACAATCTTCCCACGCATCTATAAAGTATGAACTTGGTGTTTTTGTGCTATAACTTTGTCTATCAACAACCCACCAATTTTCTAAATACAAATTTACAATATTTTCTTTTCCATTTTCATCTATATAATATTTTCGCATAGCACCTTTTTTTATAAATGCAAAATATTTACAAACTGTTCCTTCAACTAAAAGGTATTGCTTTTTTCTAATTTTTTTATAAATGAAATAGCTACTTATTAGCTTAAATTCGTTTTCAGATACGGGAGTAGTAATGTATTTATTAATATGATTTAAAAGGACTTGCATAAATAAATAAATAAATAAATACAAAATTATTGATTTTATTTGATAAATTATGTACTTAATTAACATAATTTGATTGGATTTGTTTAATATGACTTATTAAATAAACATTCTTATTGAAAATCAATTAAATGAATTTTTAAAATCAAAGCGAGATAAATTAGTTTTAAACAGTTTAAAAAAACTTTGACTATATTCAAAACCAAGTGTGTAAGCAATTTCAGAATTGTTAAATTTATTGTGTAAACTTTTAATTTAGCTTTCTCGATAAATTTTTCGTGAATGTGTTTGTGTTTGTGTTGTTGTTGTAAGCTCCACCAAAATCAATTGCAATTGCTTCATCTACTACATTATTAGTAGTGATTTGTCTATTTCCTAATTTTCTTGCTAAACATTTTGTATAGGTTTCTATAGTTCTTTTCATACTTGCATATTTAGAAACATTCGGAAAAGAAATTATTATTAATTTTGATGAAATATTTGCAAGTCTTCCACCATCATTTAACAGTAGTAAAAACTTTTGCGTTAAGGAAAAAAACTCCTTTAAAATTAATATTTATGATACTATCCAAAAATTGATTTTGGTATCAAGAATAAATAGAAAATTTAATATTATCTAATTTAAAATGGAAAAACATTAATTTTTATTTTTCATTCTTCTTCTTAATCTACTCAACGTGTCTTTTGATATACCCAAATAGGAAGCAATAACATGTTGAGGGAAACGTTTAAAAAAATATTCATGTTTATCAATAAAATTTTGGTATTGATCTTCAGCATTTAAACTTATTGATAAAGTCACCCTATTTTGAGTTGCAATTATATTTCTTTCGTCCATTGTTGTAACCATTTCATTAAAACTTGGAAATTTTTCTTTTAATTTTATAAAATTCTCTTTTGTAATTAGGATTAATTCTGAATCTTCCCAAGTATCAATATTATATTTAGATGGGGTAGACATTACCCAGCTTTCTCGATTACGAACCCACCAATTTTCTACATATAAATTTACGATATACTCTCTGTTTTTATTATCTACATAATATTCTCGCATTGCTCCTTTTATTATAAATCCTACATATTCGCAAACTTCGCCTTCTTGAAGAAAATAACTTCTCTTTTTTAATTTTTTTGGTATAAAATAAGTTAATATTTCGTCAAAATCTTCTTGATAAAGAGGAGTGGATGAATATTCTTTAATGTATTTGTATAGTGGAGAATCCATAGATAATTTTATATTTTGTGTAAAATTATTAATTTAATTTGGTATATTTTGAATATTAATGTTGTTATTTGACCATTAAATAAATAATTTTTAATATGGTTTATTAGTTATTAGTACAAAACCTTATTTCTGAATTAATCATCACTCACATTTTTAATTAAATTTTTTTTATATAATTTTTCTTATTAACGTTATAAAATCTTTTAAATTTGCTTGTTTTTTAAATTCAAACTATTTTTTGAAGATATATAGTTGTTGTAATTACTAATTATGGATAAATTTGACTTTTTAAATCAAAAAGTTCTAAAATTAAAAATTTATAATGACCAATTCAAATTTCTTTAAAAAACTAAATCTTATAACTATTTTACTTTGCTTTTCTTTGGTAAAAGCTAATACAATTCAAAAATGTGATGCATTAATAAAAGTCGGTGTTGAAGCAATGCAAAAAAATAAGCACAAGAAATCATTAGAAATTCTTACCAAATGTAAAATCATAGCTGATAGTAACCTTTGGTACAAACAACAATTTCTTGCTATTAACAATATTGGAGCAAATTATTATATGCTTTTGGACTAAGGAGAAGCACTCAATTATTACTTACAATCCTACACTATTTTCATTAAGCACTTAGAATCAAAATATGAAATGATTGTACTAAATAACATTGCTATATTATATTCTAAAGAGAAAAAGTTTAATAAAGCAACTGACTATTTTTTAAAAGCTTATTTGATTGCAAAAGACGATAAAGACCAACTCAAAATTGGTTTGTACGGAATGAATTTGGGTAACTTGGAAAATGACAAGAATAATCCCAAAAAGGCTCGTAAATACTTTGCAGAATCTTTACCACTATTAAAAAAATACAAGCAATATTTAGTGATGGCTGAAATTTAATTAACTAACTGTGATTTATTGGACGGTAAATTTATAGAATCACGCGAAAATACTTTAAAATTAATTAAAAAAAACATTTGAAGATGATAATAAAGTTACAATTCCTTTACTAACTATTATTTCAAAAAGTTATTTAAGAGAAAAAAAATATGATAAATCATTGTTGTTCGCAAATAAAATTTTTAAACAAAATCCAAATTTAGAAGATAAAATTTCAGGTTTCGAATTACTTTCTGAAATAAAATTCAAATTAAAAAATTACCAAGAAGTTTTTTCATACAAAGATTCAATATTTAAAACAAATGAAAATTTGAATGAAATTAATAATGCTAAACTTTTTGAAAACAATAAAGTAAAATTTGAAATTTAAAATTATAAAAATGAAATTGCAAATAATGAAGAAAAAATTAGCAGAAATAGAGTTTTTTATTTTTCTATAATTATATTTATTAGCATTGTTGTTCTATTGGTAATTATTTTTTTTAGAAAGCAAGTAATTTTACATAAACAAAACAAATTAATTGCAGAAAAGAATGAACAGATAATAAGTTTAAAACTTGAGAAAGAAATAAATGAAGTACAATTACTTGAAAAAATTGTAGCTGAAAATCAAGCTATTTCACTTTTGGAACAACAAAAACTAAAAAATGAAGTTGAAATAAGAAATAGAAAATTATCTTCAAAAGCATTATATCTTTCAGGTAGAAACAATATGATTGAAGAATTATTAATCGATTTATCAAAAATTGCTCAAGTCTCTAAAGATATTTCGTTGATAAAACATATTAGTTCACTTCAAAACCATCTTAACACAGATGAAGAATGGAATAGTTTTATTACACATTTTGAAGAAGTCAACTTCGGGTTTTTATCAACTCTAAAATCACTTCACCCAACGCTAACTGCAAATGACGTTTGATTCATATCATATATTTATATGAATTTAAGCAATAAAGAAATAGCGTCAATGCTTAATATTGCTCCAGAATCTTGTAGAAAAAGAAAGGAAAGAATCGCTGCAAAAATAGGTTTTAGGTAGTGTCTCACTAACTTACACAGTTATTGAGACACTACCTTTATTTTTTTTGATTTAAACGGTTACAATGTATTTTTCGATTAATGGTCTATCGCTATTCTCATCCCAAATTAATTTCCAATTTTCTGATTCAACGACATTGATTTCTTTTTGGCTTTCTTTTTCCTTAGCTTGGAATTGTACTTGAAAACGGATATCAAATTCATTTCTTTCTCTTTCCTCGATTATTAAATTTTTAACTTCGTGTTTTGTAGGCGCCTCTAATTTTTCTATTATTGATTGATACCATTTATTGAATTCGCCATGTCCTATCATATTACCATATCCAGGAAATGTAAATTCTACTTTTTTATGTAGGTATTGAATAAAATATCCGTTTTCATCTAACTTGTCAAAATGAGTAAACCACTTGTGGATAAATGCTTCCACTTTTACTTTATTTCCTTTAGTGAAATCTTGAATTTTTGCAATAATTTTTTCTGCATGAGCAACAGCATTTTCTTTTACTTCTGACATAGAGTTTAATATGTTAGGCTCATAAGCATTGCGATAAGAATATAAAGGAGGATTGTAAATCATTTGTGTGTGATAAACGGTCTGTTCCATTGGCTTTAAAAAATCTTTTAGTCTAAAACGATTATAGCCAAGAGGTGTGTAAGATTCTTTAGAGCCACCTAAAGTTATGCTTTGTAAAAATTGTTTGCCTTTGAGTTTATCACCACCAACACCAAAAGCAAATCCCCAAATTAATACCTCGTCTAAATATTTCTTTAGGATTGCAGGTGTGCTATACCAATAAAATGGATGTTGAAAAATTATAAAATCTGCATTAAGCAAAGCGTTTTGCTCTGATTTTACATCAATTATATAATCAGGATATAATGATTCTAGATGACGCACTTCTAATGCTATTTCTAGATTCGCTTTTTTTAGATTTTCGATGATTGTTTTATTGGCTATTGAACTTTCCAAATTGGGATGTGATAGGATAACTAGGACTTTCATATTGTTAAAATTTAAGGAATTCATTAAGATAGTTAATTGTTTGTGCACACATTTTAAACTATATTTATTACAGTTGCAAAACTATTTCTAAATTTGTACACAATCAATAACTGTCAATCTTGACAGGTTAAAATAATTTAAATGAATAATAATATAGGATTACTTCCCAATTATGTTGATGGGTTAAAATTTCATTGTGGGATGGATGTAGCAATGCACCATCTGGGTGGAAAATGGAAAACTGTAGTGCTTTGGTACTTAATTGAAAATAAGAAAAGGTTTAATGAAATTAAAAAAAACATCCCCAATATTACCGAAAAAATGCTTACTATTCAACTGAAAAGTTTAGAAAAAGACGGAATTATAAAAAAAGAGGTTTTTAATATAAAACCGCCTTTGAAAGTAGAATATTCATTAACAGATTTTGGTAAAACACTTATACCTTTATTGGAATCTTTAGTTGATTGGGGACATTTTGTTGTAAAAGAAAAATCGTATGTAATGCACACAAAAAAGTAGTTACAAAAGCGGCAATTAGTATAGACAAAAATTCACGATTTGAGTATATCATTCATGAATTTGGTTACTTAAGTATTTTGCCTCAAACTATTTTTGATGAAATTGACCATAGAATAGTTGCGAATGATAATAAACAGTACCTTGCCGTCAGTATAAAATGTGACGAAATACCAATAAATAATTATTTTCGTTGTACAAAATGTGAAACAATTGAATATCTTACAACGCTTGTTGATTTTTCTATTCCGGAAAAATATATTGTCCAAGAAATGAACTGTGTTCTTGTAGGTATTTGTAAACAATGTTCTTGATATTTTATTTTGCTAGATTGTTGGGTATTTCTATTTTAAATTTATTTCTCAAAATTTTCATATCCTCACTTACTTTTTTGTCTAGTACTTTTGCATAGTGTTGGGTAGTTCTCAAATTTTTATGACCGAGCATTTTACTAACACTTTCAATCGGAACTCCATTTGTTAAAGTTACAGTAGTAGCAAAAGTATGTCGGGCAATATGGAATGTCAATTCTTTTTCAATCTCACAAACTTCTGCAATTTCTTTTAAATAAGCATTCATTTTTTGATTGCTAAGAATTGGTAGAAGTTTATTTTCATTATTACATTGTGGATGATTTTCGTATTTATCAATTATCATTTGCGTAACTGGTAGTATTGGGATTTTAGAAGCACTTTCTGTTTTCTGACGATGTGTAAAAATCCACTTTTCACCATCGATACCGATACTTATATGGGATTTTGTCAAATTCCTTACATCAATGTATGCTAGACCCGTAAAACAGCTAAAAAGGAAAATATCACGCACTAGAGACAATCTTTCTATTTTAAAATCTTTTTCAATAATACTTTGAATTTCTTCCTCAGATAAATAAATTCGTTCTACTTCTCTAACTTTAGATTTATAATTGGCAAATGGGTTTTTCTCAAGCCAATCATTAGCCAAACAAATCTTAATTATTTTACTGAAATTTTTGATGTATTTAACGGCAGTATTATTAGCGCAATTTCTAACACTTCTTAAATAGAATTCGTAATCGGTAATAAAGGCATGGTTTATTTTAGAAATCTCAATATCCGAGACACTATATTTCCATTCCAAAAACTCAATAGTGTGTTTTAAAGATGTGGTATAACGTTCTAACGTTCCGGAAGCGTATTCTTTGCCTACCAATTCTTTTATTTTATTGTTATGGTCTTGGAAGATTGGAACTAGCATCCTTGCTTTTTCATTTACTCCCAATATTTTGCTTTTAAGAGATTCAGTTGTTACAGGTATCTTTTTATGGATTAATTCCATTTGAGCATCTATAATTTGAGTTTTAAGTAGAGTAAGGTGACTATTTATTGAACGAGCTTCCTCTGATGAACCTTTCATTTTACCAGCTTCTACAGACCATTTAAAGGTTTCTACAAATCGATTGGTACTTAATTCAATTCTTTTGCCGTTGACTGTGATTCTTGTGTAGATTGGTAATAATCCATTAACGTTGGCTTTTGCTTTCTTTGCATAAAAGAGAATAGATACTTTTGTTTTCATTGTGATAACCTTTTTTAGTTGTTATTAAATTAACTTCAATTGGACTAATCCACAAGATGTACAATCATTGAACTGGTTGTTAAGCCTTGTAAATACTAGTCTTAAAGGACAAATCGGTTACCAAAGATTTGGATTATTTTAGGGTAACCGATTTTATCCCTTTAGGTTCACTCATTAATGAATAATTTGATTATGTTGGAAATGAAAAAACCCTTTAAATCATACGATTTAAAGGGTTTTAATTCAATTTGTATTCTATACTGGCAGAGAGGAAGGGATTCGAACCCTCGATGCAGTTACCCACATACAAACTTTCCAGGCTTGCTCCTTCAACCACTCGGACACCTCTCTATTATGGGATTGCAAAGAAATCTATTTTTTTCCAGAAAAAAAAGGACAAAACGAATTAATTCATTTCACCTCTCAAAGATGTTTCAAATATGGTTTTAAATACAGACGGCGCGACGTTCTGCCCTAACAGGTACATAAGCTTGGTAATAGCTGCCTCGGTAGTGATATCTTTCCCTGAAATCACCCCAATCTGCTTTAATTGTGAACTGGTTTCATAATGTCCCATATTCACGCTTCCCCCCGAACACTGGGTTACATTCACCACATGAATTCCTTTTTGGATCGCTTCCGAAAGTAGGTTTACAAACCATTCTTCAGTAGGCGCATTACCTGCCCCATAGGTTTCCAGTACTATTCCTTTCAGGTTTTCCGCCGAAAGTATGGCCTTCATGACGTGATGGTTCACACCCGGAAACAACTTCACCACCGCTACATTATCATCAAACTGTTTGTGTATTTCTATTTTCTTCCCGGTAGGCTTCAAAAGGATTTCTTCATTTACCTTCAAATGCACACCTGATTCAACCAGACAGGTCAGGTTGGGAGATGTAAAGGCATTAAAATGTTCGGCACTGATTTTTGTGGTACGGTTACCACGGTAGAGTTTATATTCAAAATACAGACACACTTCGGAGATAACCGGTTTCCCTTTGTGTTGTAACGATGCTACCTGTATAGCCGTAATCAGGTTTTCTTTTGCATCGGTACGCAAATCCCCTATCGGCAATTGCGAACCGGTAAAAACCACTGGCTTGTCAAGGTTCTCCAGCATAAAACTTAAGGCTGACGCCGAGTACGACATCGTATCGGAACCATGCAACACCACAAACCCGTCATACTGATTATAATTTTCCTCAATGATCGAAGCAAGCTTTACCCACTCCTGAATATTCATATTCGAAGAATCGATGGGCGTATCAAACGAAACAGTCGCTATCTCACAATCCAGCAACTTTAATTCGGGGATACTCTTCAACAGTTTATTAAAATTGAAAGCCTTTAAGGAACCTGTTTCAAAATCTTTGACCATACCAATGGTACCACCGGTATAAATCAGTAAAATATTAGGATTAGACGATGTCATGGTATTTTAATTTGTTGACAACAGGATTAGCATACATGGCCAGAAAGCCTTCTTTCATTTGCTGGTTTTGCTTATCGATACGCATTTCAAGACGGCGCTGGAAAAGGGATTTCTCCTGATCGGTATATTTATCCTGAAAACGGGTCGTATTGTTTAAAAGATCGTAAGCAATAAAGTTGGTTGGCCACAAACGGTACGATTGCAGTATGGAATCATCAACCACTTGGGTTAACGCCTGTATTTGCTTATTGTTATTTAAGTGTTCTTCCTTAATCGCATCCAACTCGCTGTCCAGTATATCTCCAACATGAATGTGTATTCTTCTCTTTTGTCCTAAAACCCCGCGCAGTATATTATTAAAATCCTCATTGGAACTTTTCACATATACTTCATTATTCGCTTCGGCCATTAACTGTGGCATCTTCAAAGCATCGGTAGGATCATATTCATAGGATATGGAAATAGGCACAATCTTTATCTCTTTGAAATAATCGATTACATCCCTTCCGTTTGCAGCCATCGACAACATCTTAAGCACACCACTGTGCGTGGCATCGTTACCGTCTTTGGTTCTTCCTTCGCGTTGTGCTATCCATACCGAGCGGTTTTCACGAAGCAATAACTGCTCAATATATTCCGACATTAAGTGTGAACTCTGCAACAATTCCCTTGGTGGCAAACCACGCTGTACAACAAAATTGCGGTTCAACTTAGACAACGAGCGTAAGAAATCTTTCTTTACCAGGTTATCACCAATAGCTGAGGCAGTCATCACCAGTCCATAGTCAAACAAAGCAATGTTCAGCAATGAAGTGTCTAATATAATATCGCGGTGATTGGATATAAATAAATAGGAAGTATTCGGTTCCAGTTTTTCAAACCCCGAAGTGGATAATCCGTCAGAGCTTTTCTGCAATACTTTCTGAATGGATTCATAAATGAAGTTACATTGAAAATCACGGATGGAATGTGTTTTTTTCAACTGTGCTTTCCACACTTCTTCATCAACATCAGGAAACGTGAACTGCATCATCGCTTTCATGATGGGATGATTGATTCCATTTTGGATTGCCTGATTTACTTCGGCATCATAATAAGGTCGGATGGCATCGAATTTTGACATTTCTGCTTAATTTCTACTACAAATGAACGAATAATTTTTGAATCCTTTGTAAATACTGCGTTATATTCCGAATACCGTTGCAGAATTTTCAGTCGTGATACGGGCAATCTCTTCAATTGGAAGATTATAAATCTCCGCCAGTTTCTGAGCCACCAATGTTACATACCCACTTTCATTCCTTTTTCCTCTGTGCGGAGCCGGAGCCAGATAAGGCGCATCGGTTTCCAGTACAATATGTTTGATATCGATTTGATCCAGGAACTGGTCAATCTTTCCGTTTTTGAACGTCACCACGCCTCCTATTCCAAGTTTCATTCCGTATGAGATGGCTTTTTGAGCCTGCTCCAGATCCCCTGAAAAACAATGGAAGATCCCGAACAAACCGTCACCCTTTTCCAGCTCAAGCACTTCGAAAATTTCATCAAAAGCATCACGGCAATGAATGTTGATAGGCAGTTTGTATTTCTTTGCCAATTGAATTTGTCTTTGAAAAGCAATCTTCTGGATATCCAAAGTCGTTTTGTCCCAATACAAATCAATCCCGATTTCGCCCACGGCATAGAATTTCCTTTTTCCAAACTGCTCTTCCACAAAAGCCAGTTCCTCCAGATAGTTTTCCTTCACATAACAAGGATGCAATCCCATCATCAGAAAAACATGATCAGGATATTGCGCCTCAAGATCAAACATACGCTGTGCATAAGTCGAATCGATAGCCGGAATAAAGAAACGCGTAACCCCCTTATCCATGGCATTCTGAATCATTTCGGCACGGTCATCGGCAAATTGTGAAGAATATAAATGTGTATGTGTATCGGTAAAAATCATGGTATTTATTTAAAGTGCAAAGGTACTGAGATTTAGAAAGAATAAAAAAACGTCTTGATTAATAATCAGGACGTTTTTAAAAAGGACTAATAAATTCTAATTACTGAAAATCTGAATCAGCAACTCCTTCATTTACTTTCACATCCGAAACCACAAGATCAATTGGCATCCCGGCTTCAATACTTATTTTAAAAGGATACTTCACCCCTTTTACTTCTTTATAATCGTCAAAATAAATCATTTGTTTAATCAATTGCTCACCCTGCTTGCTTTCATTCTCAGATGCTATTTTCAAACCTGTTTTTACATCAAAGAACAAACGGGACTTTGGCGTTTTGACCACATAAGCATCAACGTCATTTACTTTCTCAATTCCTGTAAATGTTACTTGCGGATTATCAATAAGGTACAACTCAAAGAAAGGATGCGCCTGTGATTTCATCAACTTATAATCTTCACCTTCAATCATCTTTTTCTTCCCTTGCTGCTCAATATAAGCCACTTTATCATTGATTCTCTGCTTCATAACCGTCATCTTCATTGCAGGCAAAACCATATCAACCGCAAATGTTCCCTTAGACGATGCCTTGGTATTAAATTCCAGCTGCTGTCCCTGAATATTCCCTTTGGCAAAAGTTGCCACTGTTTTAACTTCAGAAATTGCCTTTATACCACCAATCGCATTAACATAATTATCAATTACCGATTTTACCGTAACCTTTACATCTGCTTTTTTGGTCACAGGTTTCTCAACCGGATTACCATATTTATCGAAGAAGAACATTGGGATTTTAGTTTTTTCCAATGCAGGAATCACTTCACTTCCCTTTCCAACTACAATAATCCTTGCGTTATCAGCCAGAAAATATTTTTTTGCCGCATTCATTACTTCATCAGCCGTAACTGCATTGATACTTTTTATATAGTTTTCATAAAAATCAGACGGTAAATTCTGGGTTTCCGTTTGTAAAGCATAACGCGCAACCGTTTCAGGCTTTTCTATTTTCATTACAAAACTTCCGATATAAGCTGCTTTTGCATCTCTAAGAACTTGATCTGTTACTTTTTCCGTTCTTATTCTTTTAAGCTCGTTCAACAACTCAACAACTGCGCTATCAGTTACCATATTACGTACCTTAGCTGAAGCTGTAAATTTTGTTACAAACTTACTTCCGTTCACATATGATCCGGCACCATATGTCCATCCGTGTTTCTCACGAAGGTTCATATTCAGGTAGCTGCCAAAATCACCTCCAAAGATTTGATCTGCAATAATAGTTGCAAAATAATCCTTGTCTGTCATTTTCAGACTGACCGTGTTCACAAATGACACATTCGACTGTACTGCATTAGGCATATCAACAAAATTGATCTGTGTGTATTGCACATTTTTCGGGTCATTATAAGTTGCATTAGGAGCAGAAGCTTTAGTCCAATTCTCAAAAGCTTTCTCCACTCTATTTTTTATATCTGCAAACTTCACATCACCAATGACAACCAAATAAGCATTCTCAGGAACGAAATAGGTATTATAATACTGAATCACATCATTCAATGAAACCGCATTGATTGATTGTTCCGTAAGATACTCTCCAAACGGATGGTTTTTCCCAAAAGCCAAAACATCTTCCACTCTGGAGGCAACATTTGCAACATCTTTTTCTTCTGATTTAACTCCCTCAATAAGTTCAATTTTTTCCTTATCAAGTTCATCTTGGGTAAAATTCGGCTCTAAACATCCTTTCACCATAAGTTCAAGAATTCTTACCGAATATTTTGACAATCCGGAAGCATATGCCCCATCAGCCGAAAAATCGATTCTTGCGCCCATCATGTCAATTTCATCATTAAAAACATCTCTAGATACCGATTTTGTTCCTTTACCAATCAATTCACCTGTTAAATTTTTAACTCCTTTCTTTGCTCCTTCGGCATGTGGATTGTTATCAACACTCAAACTGAAAGAAACACGGGGCAGTTTATGATTTTCAACCACCATTACTTTCAACCCGTTTGGTAAAGTAAACTTTTGAGGCTTTCCAACATTTACCGTTGGCACAGGTCCCGGTTTTGGCATTGGCCTTTCGTTTTGTGCTTGTAAAGATGTCAAGGTAAAAAACAAGCTTGAAAATAATATAATTGCGTTTTTATTTATCAGTAGTGTTTTCATATTACGTAATTGCTTCGCCAATTCGCTGGCGCTCGTGTCTTGAATTTTCGCTTTCATACTCTTAGTTTTTCGCATTGTCTTTAGGAGCAATGTAATCCAATACTAATCTTTGATTAGAATTCAGGTGTTTTTTTGCCACTTCTTTTATGTCTTCCCGGGTAATCGAGCGGTAAATATCAGCTTCATTGTTAATCAGATTAACATCACCATACAACAAATAAAATGCAGCTAAGTTTTCTGCAACTTTCTCGACATTAGCAACGTTATTGACAAATTTATTCTCATAGATATTTTGCAGTTTCTGGAAATCTTTTTCGGAAATTAAACCTGTTTGAAGTTTATTAATTTCTTCATCGATGTCAGTCAGCATACTCTCTGTAGTATTAGTTCCTATAGGAACGGCAAACAAAATATAAGCACCGTAATCCTCTTGGGAAAAACTAAAAGCACCAACTTGCAAAGCCGATTTTTCATCGTCAACCATCTTTTTATAAAGCTTTGAACTCTTTCCGTTGCTCAAATAAGTGGAAATCATATCCAACACCCTTGCATCACGTGTTTTCATTGAAGGTGTTCTATAACAAGCAAACACTGCAGGAATTTGTATGTTTGGATCTTCGAAAGTTGCTTTGATCGTTTCCATAATTGGCTCCTCAACAAAAGTTTCCCTCTTAATATTGGCACCTTTCTTTATTGGACCAAAATATTGTTTGATCCATTTCACAGCAGTATCAAATTCAAAATCTCCTGCCACAACAAGTACAGCATTGTTAGGCACATAGAACTTTGCATTAAATTCCTGGAATTCTTTTAAAGTTGCTGCATCCAAATGTTCCATAGCGCCAATGGTAGTCCAACGGTAAGGATGTTTTTTAAACAGATGCCTTTTTATTTCTGCCAAAAACTGACCATAAGGCTGGTTATCATAACGGAGTCTTTTTTCTTCCTTCACCACTTCATTTTGAGTATCAACCCCAATCTGGTTAATGACAGGATGCATCAATCTTTCTGATTCCATCCACAAACCTAATTCCAGGTTATTAGATGGAAAAACCTCAAAATAATACGTTCTGTCATCCGTAGTATTTGCATTATTTGTTCCTCCATTGGAAGATACTAACTTCATCCATTCCCCGCGACCGATATTCTTAGTCCCTTCAAACAACAAATGTTCAAAAAAATGGGCAAAACCCGTACGTTGCGGATTTTCATCTTTAGCTCCAACATGATACATGACTGAAGTAATAATAACAGGCGCCGATTTGTCCTGATGTAAAATAACATGTAATCCGTTATCAAGAGTAAGCTCCTGAAAATCTACCTTTTGGGCATTTACGACACTTCCAAAAAGAAAGAAAAAGCCCAAAACCTTCAATGATTTTTTCATAAAATTTAATAAAATAGTATGCAATTTAGTCTCTGAACATTTCTGTTTGTTACATCAGAAAAGCAAATTTTGTACTAAATTACTTTCTTTTCGTAAAATCATTTTTACTTTTTTTTCGCACATACTTGCCAAGTTGACAAATAGTTGTATATTTGCGCACTTAAAATTTTAATAAACATCATTGTTATGTACGCAATCGTAGAGATAGCAGGGCAACAATTTAAAGTAAGCAAAGACCAAAAAGTGTATGTTCACCGTTTGGCTAGTGAAGAAGGATCAAAAGTTTCTTTTGACAAAGTTCTTTTATTAGACGATAACGGAAACGTAACTTTAGGCGCCCCAGCTATAGAAGGTGCTTCAGTAGAAGCTAAAGTGTTACAACACTTAAAAGGAGAAAAAGTAATCGTTTTCAAAAAGAAAAGAAGAAAAGGTTACAAGAAAAGAAATGGTCACCGTCAGGCATTAACTCAGATTATTGTTGAAGGTATTGTAGCATCAGGTGCTAAGAAAGCAGCTCCGAAAAAAGAGGCAGCTCCTAAAGTAGAAGCAGCAACTGAGGAAGCAGCAGCTCCAAAGAAAAAAGCTACTAAAGCCAAAAAAGAAGATACGCAAGAATAATATTAACTTATAAAACCAAAACATCATGGCTCACAAGAAAGGTGTCGGTAGTTCGAAGAATGGTAGAGAATCAGAATCGAAACGCTTAGGTGTTAAGATTTATGGTGGACAAGCAGCTATTGCTGGTAATATCATTGTAAGACAAAGAGGTTCTAAACACAATCCAGGTGAAAATGTTTACATGGGTAAAGATCATACTTTACATGCTAAAGTTGACGGTGTTGTGAAATTCCAAAAGAAAGGTGACAACAAATCATTTGTGTCAATCGTTCCTTTTGAAGCATAGTCTTCACAGAACATACAATATAAAAACGCTCTTCTTGAGCGTTTTTTTATTTTAAAACAATAAATCTACCGCAGATTCACAAATTACAAATCGTTTTTAATTTGCGAATCTGCGGTTACTGATTTTATTTAATACCTTTGCAACAATATTTCTATTATGAGTAAAATACGCATTACCAAACAGTTTAATTTTGAAACCGGTCACGCTTTATTCGGGTATGACGGGAAGTGTAAAAACGTACACGGACACAGTTACAAGCTTTCTGTAACGGTTATTGGTTCGCCCATAACTGACCGCAATAATGTGAAGTACGGTATGGTAATCGATTTCTCGGACTTAAAGAAAATTGTAAAGGAAGACATCGTGGATATTTTTGACCACGCTACTGTCTTTAATGCCACTACTCCACACATCGAACTGGCCAACGAATTAAAAACAAGAGGCCATCATGTGATTTTAGTGAACTATCAGCCTACAAGCGAAAACATGGTGATTGATTTTGCCGATAAGATCAAGAGAAGACTTCCGGAAAGTGTTAAGCTACATTCGTTAAGACTACAGGAGACAGAGACTTCGTTTGCGGAGTGGTACGCTGTTGATAACGAGTAGCTCAGTTATGAGTTATGAGTTATGAGTTGTTAGTTGTTTAGGTAGTATCTCACTAACTGTGTAAGTATAAAAAATAATGGGGTTTTAAAACCCCATTATTTTTTTGTTTAATTTTAAATGTTACACAGTCTTATGAAAAAAGAAAATTTATTATCAGATGATTTTTT
>NZ_JAMLJL010000016.1 GCF_023634845.1 Flavobacterium amniphilum
GCCGAATACCTTCTGACAGTTTACGGTAAAGATGACAAAACACCGATTGCCGTATTGTTGAGCCGATCAGCCGATATGGTGGCACTCTTACTGGGAATTTTAAAAACCGGAAGATCTTATATTCCGTTGGATCCTCATTTCCCAACAGACCGTTTGGAATACATCATTGAAAACAGTCAAAGTAAGACCTTGATTTTTGAGAAAGACTATAGCTTGAATTGCAGTGATGCGGTAGGAATGGTTTCCCTTGAAAGTATTTTGGAAGGAATCCAGGAATACAATGGAACTGTTGCAGAAGTTGTTTCTCCAAAAGATACTGCTTATATCATTTACACTTCGGGTTCAACCGGAAATCCAAAAGGAGTGGAAATCGGCCACCAGTCATTGGTGAATTTCTTAACGAGTATTCAAAGCCAACCGGGATTCACTGAAAATGATACGATGTTTTCGGTAACAACGTATTCTTTCGATATTTCAATATTGGAATTCTTTACACCGCTTATCTCGGGTTCAACTTTATATGTTGCAAGTCAGGAAGTATTGTCAGATCCGCTTTTGGTTATTGAAAAATTGGAAGAAATACAGCCAACAATTATTCAGGCTACGCCAAGTTTCTACCAAATGTTATTCAATGCAGACTGGAAAGGCAGCAATTCATTAAAAGTATTGTGCGGTGGCGATTTATTAAGCGAAGCTTTAGCCGAAAAACTGGTGAACCATACACAGGAAGTCTGGAATATGTACGGACCAACGGAAACCACAATTTGGTCGAGTATGAAGAAAATCGAACAGCCGAAAGATGCTTCGAATATCGGAAAGCCACTCCACAACACCCAGTTTTACATTCTGGATGAACAATTAAACCCAAAACCAATTGGTTTCACGGGAGCGATTTACATTGCGGGTGACGGATTAGCTAAAGGTTACTATAAAAACGAAACTTTAACCCAGGAACGATTTATTAAAAATCCATTCAGTGATAACAGTCTATTATACGAAACAGGCGACGTTGGTAAATGGAATACCAATGGAGAAATCGAATTTTTAGGGCGGAATGATAATCAGGTTAAAATCCGTGGTTACCGAATTGAATTGGGTGATATTGAGAACGCTATTCTGCAGTATTCTGAAGATTTGAAACAAGCGGTTGTTGGAGTAAAAGAAACAAATTCGGTTAAAGTACTGGTTGCTTATCTGGTATCCGGTTCAGAAGTTGATAAAACTGAATTGAGAGCTTTTCTTCAAAAGAAATTACCGGAATACATGATTCCCGGATTCTACCTTGTAATGGATGCGTTTCCATTAACACCAAATGGTAAAATCAACAGGAAAGCATTGCCAAATATATCAGCAAATGATATTGTAAAAAAAGAGTATGTGGCACCACGAAATCAGGTTGAACAGGATTTGGTTGAAATCTGGCAGGAATTGTTGGGTGTTGAGAAAGTAGGTATTGCAGACAATTTCTTCGAACTCGGAGGCCATAGTTTGGTAATGGCCCAAGTCATAAACAGAATTCAAAAGCAATTGGGTCAAACCGTATCGTTTACTTCTTTCTTTGAAAACTCAACTGTTGAAGGTTTAAGTGCACAATTGAAGCAAGTTGAATATGTAGCCATTCCAAAAGCTTCCGAAGCAGCATCTTACCCATTGACAGCTTCACAAAGCCGATTATGGATATTAAGTCAGTTGCCTGGCGGTTCATTAGCATACAACATGCCGGCAGCCGTTACATTAAAAGGTGCTATCAATGCAGATAAATTCAAGCAATCATTCCAATTATTGATTGAAAGACATGAGATATTAAGAACTTATTTTAAAACAAGTAAAGAAGGAGAAATCCGTCAATATATAGTGCCGGTTGCGGATACGGATTTTAGTATCACTGAGAAAGATTTCAGTGCTTCTGATAATATTGATAAAACCATTTCTGATTATTTGCTGGAAACAAACAGTATTCCTTTTAACTTGGAAAAAGCACCATTAGTGAGAGCATCTCTAATCAAATCAGAAGAGGATGAGTATGTATTTTTCTTATCAATACATCATATCATCGGTGACGGTTGGTCGATTCAGTTGCTAATATCTGAGATTGTAAAAATTTACAATGCATTGATGCAAAATGCAACGATAGACTTACCGCAATTAAATATTCAGTATAAAGATTATGCAGTATGGCTGAATGATGCATTGCAACAGGAAAAACAGCAAGTTTCGGAGCAATATTGGTTAAAACAGTTTGAAGGTGAATTACCGGTTCTGGAATTGCCAAGTTTCAAAACACGTCCGGTGGTTCAAACGTATAACGGAGATTACATAAACCGTCAGTTTTCTAAATCATTTTTACAGAAACTGAAAGCATTTTCGAAAGAAAAAGATGTTACATTATTCATGACTTTGATGGCGGGTATTAATGCATTATTGTACCGTTATACCGGACAGGATGATATTATAATCGGTACTCCGATAGCCGGAAGGGAACACCCGGATCTGGAAAACCAAATGGGATTATTCCTGAACACACTTGCCATCCGTACATCATTTAAGGAAAAAAGCAGTTTCCTTGATTTGTTAGGAGTTCAAAAGGAGACGTTATTAAATGCTTATGACCATCAAAGTTATCCTTTTGATGAGTTGGTTGAAAAACTAAAATTAAGAAGAGATACCAGCCGTTCGGCTTTATTTGATGTTTTGATTGTATTACAAAATCAAGGTCAATTAAGTAGTCTTAATAAGGATGGACTTGCTGATCTCGAAGTCAGCGATTATAATTTCGCCAGAAAAACTTCACAGTTTGACATAAGTTTTACGTTTGTCGAAGCGGAAGGGCTCGGACTTACAATTGAATACAACACAGATATTTATAACGAATATCTGATTGACAGAATGTTTGTGCATTTTGAAAGTCTTTTAACCGAATTTTTAGAACAGCCACAAGCACTTCTGACATCTGTTGATTTTGTTTCCGAATCTGAAAGACAACAGTCACTAATTGATTTTAATAACACAGAAGTTGCTTATCCGAAAGACAAAACGGTTGTTGGTTTATTTACTGAACAAGCTGAAAAAACGCCTAATAATCAAGCATTAAAAGACGAATCGAAATCGTATTCCTATGCTGAACTTGACCATTTGTCAAATCAAATAGCCGAATACCTTCTGACAGTTTACGGTAAAGATGACAAAACACCGATTGCCGTATTGTTGAGCCGATCAGCCGATATGGTGGCACTCTTACTGGGAATTTTAAAAACCGGAAGATCTTATATTCCGTTGGATCCTCATTTCCCAACAGACCGTTTGGAATACATCATTGAAAACAGTCAAAGTAAGACCTTGATTTTTGAGAAAGACTATAGCTTGAATTGCAGTGATGCGGTAGGAATGGTTTCCCTTGAAAGTATTTTGGAAGGAATCCAGGAATACAATGGAACTGTTGCAGAAGTTGTTTCTCCAAAAGATACTGCTTATATCATTTACACTTCGGGTTCAACCGGAAATCCAAAAGGAGTGGAAATCGGCCACCAGTCATTGGTGAATTTCTTAACGAGTATTCAAAGCCAACCGGGATTCACTGAAAATGATACGATGTTTTCGGTAACAACGTATTCTTTCGATATTTCAATATTGGAATTCTTTACACCGCTTATCTCGGGTTCAACTTTATATGTTGCAAGTCAGGAAGTATTGTCAGATCCGCTTTTGGTTATTGAAAAATTGGAAGAAATACAGCCAACAATTATTCAGGCTACGCCAAGTTTCTACCAAATGTTATTCAATGCAGACTGGAAAGGCAGCAATTCATTAAAAGTATTGTGCGGTGGCGATTTATTAAGCGAAGCTTTAGCCGAAAAACTGGTGAACCATACACAGGAAGTCTGGAATATGTACGGACCAACGGAAACCACAATTTGGTCGAGTATGAAGAAAATCGAACAGCCGAAAGATGCTTCGAATATCGGAAAGCCACTTCACAATACCCAGTTTTACATTCTGGATGAACAATTAAACCCAAAACCAATTGGTTTCACGGGAGCGATTTACATTGCGGGTGACGGATTAGCCAAAGGGTATTATAAAAATGAAACTCTGACACAAGAGCGATTCATCAAAAATCCATTTAATGACAACAGTTTATTATACGAAACAGGCGACGTTGGTAAATGGAATACCAATGGAGAAATCGAATTTTTAGGCCGAAATGACTTTCAGGTTAAAGTACGCGGATACCGAATTGAATTGGGTGACATTGAAAGTGCCATCTTACAGTATTCGGATGCATTGAAACAAGTGGTGGTAGACGCAAAAGAGGTTAATTCAGAGAAGGTACTGGTTGCTTATCTGGTATCCGGTTCAGAAGTTGATAAATCTGAATTGAGAACATACCTACAAAAGAAACTACCGGAGTATATGATTCCTGGTTTCTATGTGATATTGAATGAATTGCCACTGACTTCTAACGGTAAAGTCAACAGAAAAGCTTTGCCTAATATCGTTGAAAATGATTTGATCAGAAGGGAATATGAAGCACCAAGTAATGATGTAGAGCAAAAACTGGCTAAAATCTGGCAGGATATCTTAAGTATTGACAAAGTAGGTATTACTGATAATTTCTTTGAACTAGGAGGAACTTCCCTTCAAATTATCAAATTACACCATAGGATAGATTTAGTGTGGCCTCGGATTATGACTGTTCCGGATTTATTTGAATTCAACTGCATTAAAGACATCGCAAATTACATCTATAGAAATTCTGAACAGGAAATTTTAGAAGTAGAACAAGAAGAAATGAAATTTTTTGAAATATAAAAAAAAGTAATATGGATATCGCAATAATTGGGTTAAGCTTAAGATGCGCCAATATAAAAACGTTACAACAATACATAGATCTTTTGAGAAATTGTGGTGTTAGTACCATTCAGCCTACAGAAGACAGAATTATACATTCAAGAATTTTGAAAAAGGATTCTTATCACCCTTATGGGTTTTTGGACAGGGTTGATTTATTTGATCATGAGTTTTTCGGTATATCAAAAGCTGAGGCAAATACCATTGATCCCGGTCACAGAATGATTTTGGAAGGTGTATGTGAAGCTGTGGAAAACAGTGGGTATAATCTAGATGAAAAAACTTTTCAATCAACCGGATTGTTCACTTCGTTTCCTTCAAGTGTTTATAATGTATTGTACCAGTCTGAAAATAAAGGCATGGATTTTATTGGCGGAATACCTTCGATTGGCGGTGGTAGGATTGCTAATATTTTAAACATACGAGGACCGGTCATGAACATTGATACTGCATGTTCATCTTCTTTGGTTGCCGTGCATGAAGCAGTTCAGTATTTAAAGAGCGGGCAGATCGAAAAAGCGATTGTAGCCGGTTCACATTTGAAATTCATGTTCAATGAGGCCAATACTCTTGAAAATGATCCAATTATGTCCAGCGATGGAATCTGTAGAGCGTTTGATGATTTAGCTGCCGGAACAACCGGAGGCGAAGGAGTGGCAGCTGTGGTTCTAAAGCCATTGGAATTAGCCTTAAGAGATAACGACAATGTATTAGCTGTAATTAAAGGTTCTGCCATTAATAATGACGGAAACAGATCGAGTAGTGTAACGGCTCCGAGCCCTGTGGCCCAGAAAGAGGTAATCCTGAGTGCTAATAAAAATGCTAATGTTCCTCTGGTATCAGTTGGTTATATCGAAACACACGGAACCGGAACTAAGTTGGGCGATCCCATTGAGTACAAAGGAATAAAAGATGCGTTTTCATCACAAACAGAACCTTACGCTGTCCGTATTGGAACTTTAAAACCAAATATCGGTCACTTGGATAACATGGCAGGTTTGTTTGGTATGATAAAAGCAGCGGCAGTACTTAAGGAAAAGGAATTTTTCCCTTTGGCAAATTTCTCCAATACCAACAAATTTATTGAGGAGGAAGAAAATATTGTTCTTCAGAAAGAAGGAAATAAATGGGCAAGTGATAAAATCAGGAGAGCTGGTGTGAGTTCGTTTGGTTTGAGCGGAACGAATGCACATGTTGTTCTGGAAGAATATGTGTCAAATACCAAGGAATATGCTAAACCGGATACTAACAACAATTGGTTTAAAATAGCTGCCAAAAGTAAAAATGCTTTAAAACAATATATTGAAAATATCTCCAATTTTATTTCTGAAACTACTGAAATTGGGAACTTGGCATATACCATGAATACCGGTAGAACTGATTATAAGTTCCGATTAGCAGTTTCCGGAGACAACATCGAAGAAATAAAGGAATCACTTTTAAATCAAAAGGAGAAATGTGAAAGTCTGAATACGGCAAAATATACTAAAGTTGCTTTATTGTATCTTTCCGATGACATACAGCCTATTGATAACTACTTAAGCTGTGATGCATTTAATGCCATTTACCAAGGCCAAAAGAAAGAAATTGACAGTAATGATATAAACTCTTCTGTTTCACAAACACTGGCATTTCAGACTTCTTTATTCAAATATCTTTCGGCGAAAGGATTTATCATCAACCAACTTATTTGCAACGGAAGTATCTCTAAGGTTTCCAAAGCAATTATTGATGGAAATAATTCTGTTCCAAATGATTTAGGTTTTGATGCTAAGTCAGAATTGGATTTTGAAAAATTAAGATTATTGGCTAAAAACTGTAATGAAAACAGCACTTTATTAGTGATTGTGGGAACTGATGGTTATTTAATGCCTAATATCTTTGAAACATTAAGAAGTGAGCAAATTCCGGGTGTTGATTTGTTAAAAACCATGACTGACAAAAACTGGAATGCATTATGGGCCGACTTCTATAACAACGGACTGACATTCGACTGGAATAAGTTTTACCAAAATCAGTCTTTTAGAAAAATAGATGCGCCTACATATCCTTTTGAGAAGATTTCCTGCTGGAATGAAATCAATAATCCTTTACTTTTTCAGCCAACTGACAATAAAGTATCAATTCAGGAGGTAAAGTTTTTATCCGAAAACCTGGACGAGGAAGAAGTTGTTATGGATATCCTGAAAGAAGTTCTGAAAAATTATGATATAAAACTTACGGATGACTTCTTTGAATTGGGCGGAAATTCAATTGTTGGGATCCAATTCATCAACCGCATAAATGAAATATTCGGCATAGCGATAATTTTTGATGACTTATTCAACTGTTACGAAATCAATGAGATTATTGCTCTTGTAAAAGATGAAGTCAGTAAGAAAGAAAGTAAAATAACTGATAGCAAAGAAGAAATTCAACCGGCAATTGAAATGTTCGAGGCATCAAACTCACAAAAGAGAATGTGGGTGGAATCTCAATTTGACGGTTCTTATTATAATATTGATTTAACATATGTTGTAAAAGGAACAATTGATATTACTATTTTCAAGGAAACGTTGGTGGAATTGATTAAGAAACACGCTTCTTTACGATCATTTTTCTTCCTGGATGAAAACGGTGTGATCCAACAAAAAGTCAAAGAAATCAATGCAATTAGCATTAATGACTATTTTACTCTTGAATCTGAAACAGATGCATCATCAGTTGAACTAAAAAAGGAAGAGGCAAAAAAAACCAGATTTGACCTAGAAAATGGACCGTTGTTCAAGTCAACTTTAATCCAGTCTGAGCAGGAAGATGACAAACTCCTTTTTGTTTTTCACCACATTATTTTCGACGGTTGGTCAGTTGGGATTTTTGTAAAAGATTTTGTTACAATTTACCAACAAATTTTAAGTAAAAACTATAATCCTGAACCCAATAAAACTGATTATTTGGATTATCTGGTTTGGCTTAAGGATAGTTTAAGTCCCGAAAAAATTGAACCTTATAAATCGTATTGGCAAAATAAATTGAAAAATGTCAATTCAAACTTACAATTAGGGAACCCAAGTCCGCAAACAGATAAAGGTGCAAGGGTTAAACATATTATTGATGAACAGCTACGAAACAAATTGAATGATTTCGCCGGTAAAAACCGTACAACACTGTTTGTTGTATTAATGGCTTCAGTCCGTACATTTTTATACCGTTTGGCACAGGAAAATTTTGTTATCGGGACACCAATTTCCGGAAGGGTTAAAAAAGATTTTGAATCGGCTATTGGTTTGTTTATTAATACTTTACCAATCTATTCTGAAGTTGATAATGATCAAAGTTTTATCGATTGTTTGAGCAATGAAAGAGCAAGTGTAACGAAAGCTTTGGAGTATCAGACTTATCCGTATGATATGATATTGAACGACCTGAAAGTTGTTAATAAGCAATCGTTTTTTGATGTACTTGTGGTATTGCAAAACCAGGATAACAGATCTGGACTTCTTAGCAAAGGTGACTTACCATTTGAAATTTTGATGGATACCAATCAGGCAGCGCAATTTTCAAGGTTTAATATGACATTTACTTTCTATGAAGCTCCAAATGCTATTGAATTGGAACTGGAATACAAAGTTGATGTGTTCGGCTCAGAATTTATCCAGACAGTAATTGAATCTTATTTCCATTCTTTGGAGCAGTTTTTAGAACTTCCTGAGAAAAAGATTTCTGAACATTCAATGTTAAATGATGATCAGTATAATAAAATTGTATATGAATTTAATGACACCAAGGTTGATTATCCAAAGGATAAGACGATAGTTGATTTTTTTGAGGCTCAGGTTAAGAAAACTCCAAATAAAATAGCATTAATATTTGAAGAGCAAACCATGACTTATAAAGAATTAGATCAAAGGTCTAATCAATTGGCTCATTATTTACAAAGTCGAGGAGTTACCACAGAAAGTAATGTTCCATTATTAATGGATAGAAGTATCGATATGGTTTTAGGTATTATGGCCATATTTAAAGCGGGAGGGGTTTATGTTCCGGTGAGTCCAAGTTTTCCATTAGAGAGAATAAATTTTATATTAAATGATCTGGATGCAGAAGTTGTATTAGTTCAAGAGCAGTATAGTAGTATTTTATCTATCGAGACTTCAAAAATAATTGTTATAGGAGATCAAATTGTAGATAAAGAATCTATGGAAGGCTTAGTAAATCAAGTTAGCCCTTCTGATTTGGCCTATATAATTTATACCTCTGGAACAACGGGTGTTCCTAAAGGAGTTATGATTGAACATTTAGGCATGTTAAATCATTTGTTGTGTATGGTTGAGGAGTTTGATCTGAATCAGACTAGTCGTTTAGCTCAGACTGCACCTAGTACTTTTGATATATCTATTTGGCAATTATTGAATAATTTGATAGTAGGTGGTAGTATTGTGATTTATAGTGATGATGTTATAAAAGACGTTTCCTTGTTTTTAAAATCAGTGTCAAAAGACCAGATCAATATTTTACAATTAGTTCCATCGTATTTAGAGTCTTTATTTTCATTTGATGATGGTACTTATTTAGAAAAAGTAGATACATTATCAGTTACAGGAGAAGCAGTAACAAAAGATGTTTTGCAACAATGGTTTAGTCATTACCCCGGTAAGAGAGTATCAAATGCTTATGGTCCATCAGAAGCATCTGATGATGTTAGTTTTTATCATATGACCAGTTTACCGGAAAGTAGTAGTATTTCGATAGGTAAACCTATCAGAAATATCCAGTTATATATTTTAGGAGATGCAGATCAGTTGATGCCAGTAGGGGTAATAGGTGAGTTATGTGTTTCAGGAATTGGAGTAGGACGGGGATATTGGAAAGATGAAAAAAAGACCAAAAAGAGTTTTGTAAAAGACCCATTTAATAAAGAAGAGGATGCGCGGATGTATCGTACAGGAGATCTGGCGCGCTGGTTAGAAGATGGTAATATAGAGTATGTAGGCAGAAAGGATGACCAGGTAAAGATACGGGGTTATCGCATTGAGCTTGGGGAGATTGAGAATGCTTTAACTCAAATAGAGTCAGTCAAACAAGCGGTAGTATTCACCAATGCAGATATAAATGGAAATAAACGGCTAGTAGGTTATGTCGTGGTAGAAGGAGAGTTTGATAAACAATACATCCAAGACCAGTTAAAGACTAAGTTACCTGACTATATGGTACCTCAGTTGTGGGTTACTTTAGACAAAATTCCATTGACCAGAAATGGCAAAGTCGATAAGAAAGCATTACCAGATCCAGATTTATCAGATTTATCCACAAAGAAGTATGTCGCCCCAAGAAATGAAATAGAAGAAAAGTTAGTAGCAATTTGGCAAGAAGTTCTTGGACTTGATAAAATAGGCGTTGCCGATGATTTCTTCGAATTAGGCGGACACAGCTTAAATGCAACCAGATTAATCAGTATTGTTCACAAACAATTCGACGTGAAATTATCAATAGTTGATTTGTTTGACAATACAATCCTCGAGAATTTATCCTTATTAATCGAAAACACAATAGCCTTCAGTACATATGAAAAAGCTGATGTTTTAATAGAAGAAAGTGAAAATTTCACGCTGTAGCTTTTTTATGAAAATATTAATATTTAAAAAATTAAAAATGAATCGTTTATTATTTGTTTTACTTATTTTAAGTGGTGCGCTAAACGCCCAAGTCAAAATTTCCGGAAAAGTTGTCACCCTTGATAATAAACCTTTAGAAGTCGTAGAAGTAAAGCTTCTGTCTGATCAGTATGTTCCTTTAAAAAACCAGTTAACAGATGAAAACGGAGAATTTACCATCGAATACCTGGCTGGTACATTCAAATTGGAAATCAGCAAATTTGAAGACGTATTGTATTCAAAAGATTTAGTACTGAATGGAGATATTAATTTGGGTACTATACAGGTGAATAGTAAAAATGTACTGGAAACGGTCACCATTGTCAAAAAGAATGAGGTAATAGAACGGAAAATTGACCGGACTGTTTTTAGTGTTGAAAAAACCATAGGAGCTGCCGGTGGTGATGCATTGGATGCCTTGAAAATTACTCCCGGGGTACTGGTGCAAAATAACAACATAGAAATGTTGGGTAAAAGCACAGTTAGGGTTTTGATAGATGACAAAATGCTTGAGTTAGGACAAGATGATTTAAGTAGTTTATTAAAGTCCATTCCTGCCGATAATATCAAAAGTATTGAAGTAATAACAACGCCTCCGGCTAAATATGATGCTATCGGTAATAGTGGATTAATTAATATTAAACTGAAAAAGGCAAAAAAAGATTCAAAAAGTCTTTCATTGGGAACGAGTTATTTACTTAGATCATATGATGATGAAGGAGCTATTACCAGTAACTTTTTGTATAACGAAAATAAGTTGAGTATCAATTCTTCATTAAATTACAGAGATGGTGCCGAGACATTTATATACAAGGATCGAATCAATTATCCAACAGAAGAATGGAATTCGGATCAGTTGTTTAAAAGAGGTTATAAAAGAACGAATGCCGTTCTGAGTGCAGAATACGCGGCGACTCCAAGATGGACTTTCGGGTTTCAGTATCTTGGTAATTTCAGTAAAGTAGTTGTTGACAGACCCGGAAACACGTTGGTAACCGATGAAGTTACGGGAGAACTGAAAAAGAATATTGTATCAGATACGTATGTTTTTCAAAAACCGGCACTTAATTCCATAAATATGTTTAATGAAATTAAGCTGGATACTCTTGGGAGAAAAATGACTCTGAACCTGGATTATTTTAAGTCTTCAAATAATGACAAAAGACCTTATGAAGGTACTTCAGAAGTTTATAATCCTGACGACACCCAATACTTTAAAGGGATTAATATCAACAACCAGAAAACAAAACACTTTTCAACTAAAGTTGATTTTGAATTGCCTAATAAATCGTTCAATTGGAGTTTTGGAGGTAAGTTCTCATTCTTAAAAACCCAAAATGATATTTCTGCTTTCAACAGTGGATTGGTCGATCAACCGGTGACAGATATGCCACTAACAACTAATGAATTTAATTATGACGAAAACATACAGGCATTGTATGTGTCAGGGAATAAGAAGTTTGGAAACAATGTGGAAGTCCAAATGGGACTTAGGATGGAAGCTACCCAGACAAAATCATTTAATGCAAGTTTGGATGAATCAGTAAGTAATGATTACACAAAACTTTTTCCTTCTCTTAATATCTCTTATTCACCTAGGGAAAATTCAACTTTCAGATTTGGATACAATAAAAGAATCGGAAGACCGAATTTTACGAATCTTAACCCGAATATCACTTATGTAAACCCGTTTTTGAGTTTACAGGGTAACCCTTTTCTGCGACCTTTCTTCATTGATAATTTCGAAGTAAGTTATACCTACAAAAAATTAGAGAGTAAACTTTATTACAGTATAGAGAACAACATGTACAGCCAGATTGGTATCCCTGATTCCGATAATTTTACTGTTAACCTGACATATAGAAATATGTTCAATGTGAAAAGATACGGGCTTTCTGAACTTTATACATTCAATACGTTTAAATGGTGGACAAGTAACAACACTTATATTTTAAACTATCTGACTTCTGAAGCTGTTGGAATTCCTGCAGATGGTGTTGACGGTTTTTATACTTCGATGACAAGTAATAACGAATTTACTTTAAATAAGGATAAAACCTTATTGTACAATCTTAACCTTGTTTTCTCTCCTATAGCAACTTATGGTGTAAACAGAATGGAATCATCCGGTTCGGTTTCATTTACGTTCCAATATTTATTACTGAATAAAGACTTGAAAATTTCATTGAGAGCTAACGATATTTTTAGAACCGATAAAATGAGATTCGGTTCAACCGTAAATGGCGTGTACCGATACGGAAACTATTACTCCGATTCAAGATATGTCCAATTGACTTTAAACTACAGATTCGGAAGTAGTAAAGTAAATGTGAAGAACAGGGAAACGGGGAATGCTGATGAAAGAAGCAGAACAGGAAATTAATTAAGTAAGCATGCAAACATTACTAAAAAAACTAAACTCATTACATATAAAGCTGAACTTACTGGGGGAGAAGCTTGACATAAATGCTCCTAAAGGTGTTATGACCCAGGAGTTACTTGAAGAAATTAAATTAAAGAAAGATGAAATAATTGATTTCTTAAAGCGCTCACAGGGAATTAATTCAGTTTATAAAAATATCCCGAATGTCAGCCAACAGGAATCTTATATAATTTCTTCTGCACAAAAAAGATTGTGGCTTTTGTCTCAACAAGAGAGTCATAATGCGGCTTATAATATTTCAAGTGTATTCGAATTTAAAGGTGGTTTGGATATAGCGATTCTGGAAAATGTTTTTCAGAAATTATTCCAAAGACATGAATCGTTGAGAACAGTATTTGTTGAAACAGCTGATGCTGAAATCAGACAAATAGTTCTCGATTATGGAGATCTTAATTTTAAGATTCAAGTTGTAGATGCCACTAAAGGAATTTCTGATGAAGATCTGAAAGATGTTATTGATAATGAAACAAAACATCCATTTGATTTAGCTAAGGATTGTTTGATGCGTGTTAAGTTGATTCAAAAAGCCGAAGATACTTTCATATTCATTTTGACGATTCATCATATTGTGAGTGACGGCTGGTCAATGGAGGTGATGATCAATGAGCTGTTTATTCTGTACAACGCTTTTCTGAACAACATTGATAATCCGTTACCACCATTACCAATACAGTATAAAGATTATGCATCCTGGCAGCAGGATCAAATTAAGGAGGATAATTCCCAACTGCACAAAGCGTATTGGCTTAAACAATTTCAGGGCGATATTACCCGATTGGATTTGCCAAAAAAACAGGTTCTGTCAAATGAAGATTTTCTGGATAAAAACTCCATTAACAGAAATTTTGATGCTACTCTTTTAGAGAAGTTTACTGCACTGTGTAAGTCACAGGATTCTACCTTGTTTATGGGATTGGTAAGTGTTTTAAATGTTTTGTTTTACAAATACACCAACCAGAAGGATATCATCATTGGTAGCCCAATTGCGGGTAGGGAACATTCTGATTTATTGAACCAAATTGGATTTTATGTCAACACGCTGGCATTGCGTACCCAATTTGAAGAAAAGAATAGTTTTACTGATTTACTTTCTAACGTCAGAAATGTGACTTTAGGCGCATATGAACACCAAATTTATCCTTTTGATGAACTGATTGAAAACCTGAATATTAGGAGAGAACCTAACAAAACTCCTTTATTTGATGTATTGTTTACGTTACAGAACATAGACAACTTTGAAAAGAATTCACAACAGGTTGCCGGTATTAATATTCTGGATTTCAACAATCAGGAAAAGGTACTTACGAAGTTTGATATGGAACTGACTTTTACCGAGTCTGTTAATGGATTGAATTTTATTCTGACTTTCAATAATGCTGTTTATTCATACGATTTTGCCGAGAAATTAGTTGGTCATTTCGGAACTATAATGGAGAGTGTTTTGACTGAATCACATCTTCCAATTTTGAATACCCGTTACTTATCCCAAAATGAAATAAAGCAGGTTATAGTTGATTTTAACAACACCGAAGCTGATTTTCCTAAAGACAAAACCATTGTTGATTTGTTTGAGGCGCAGGTAGAAAAAACGCCAAATAACATTGCTGTTGCTTTTGAAAAAACGGAATTGACTTATTCGGAACTTAATGCTAAAACCAATCAGTTAGGCGTATACTTAAGAGAGAAATATAACATCGTACCGGATGATTTTGTCGGAATCAGATTGGAACGAAGCGAAAAAATGATTATCGCTCTTTTGGGAATTTTAAAATCGGGAGCAGCTTATGTGCCAATTGATTCCAGCTATCCACAGGAAAGAATCGATTTCATCGAAAAAGACAGTAATTGTAAAATTGTAATCGATCAGGCATTTCTTGAAGAATTCAATAGTATTCAGAAAAATTACGCTATTTCAAATCCAGTAAAAATTAGTCAGCCGAATCATTTGGCTTATGTGATTTATACTTCCGGAACAACAGGAAATCCAAAAGGTGTAATGGTGGAACATGTAAATGTTGCCAACTTGATCAATTCACAAACGAAGCAGTTTAAAGTTACCGAAGATGAAAATATATTGCAGTTTTCCAATACTTCTTTCGATGCGTCTGTTGAGCAAATATTTCTGGCGCTTTTTAACGGTGCTTCTTTACATATTCCGAATAAAAATACCATTATTGATGCCGAAAAATTAACGGCTTTTATTGAAGAAAACAAAATTACGCATTGTCACGCTGTCCCGTCTGTATTGGAAAAGATTGAACCGGGAAAATCTCCGTTCTTGAAACGTATGATTGCCGGAGGTGACATCTGTTCGCCCGAATTGGCTAATAAATGGAGCAAATATTGTGATTTCTATAATGAATACGGTCCAACTGAAACTACAGTTACTTCGATAGAGTTTTTGTATAATGAAAACAAGCCGTTTTCGATTGGGCGTCCAATTGATAATACTCAGGTTTATCTGTTGGATAATCATTTGCAACCGGTATCTGTGGGTGTAGTCGGAAAAATGTATGTTGCAGGTGCGGGTGTAACGCGTGGTTATTTGAACCGACCAGAATTGACTACAGAAAAGTTCGTTAATAATCCGTTTGTTTCCGGTACCAAAATGTATGATACAGGCGATTTAGGCCGTTGGTTACCAGATGGGAATATTGAATTTTTGGGAAGAAATGACCATCAGGTGAAAATCCGCGGTTTCAGAATTGAATTGGGCGAAATTGAAGCAAGTCTTTTACAATTTTCCGAAGCAATCAAACAAGTGGTTGTTGAAGCAAAAGTTGTAAATGGTGAAAAAGTATTGGTTGCTTATTACATTGTAGCTTCCGAAATCGATAAATCAGAAATCAGAAGTTATCTTCAAAGTAAATTACCGGAATACATGGTACCGGCTTTCTATGTGGCTCTGGAAAAAATGCCTGTAACTCCTAATGGTAAGGTTGACCGAAAAGTGTTACCGGGTATTTCAGGTGAAGATATCATCCGAAAGGAATATGTGGCGCCAAGAAATGAAGACGAACAAAAAATCGTTGCAATATGGCAGGAAGTTTTGGGAATTGATAAAGTCGGAATTACGGATAATTTCTTCGAATTGGGCGGACACAGTCTTATTGTTGGGCAAATCATAAACCGATTAAATAAACAACTTGGCAAGAAAGTTACTTTCAAAGATTTCTTTGCCAATGCGACAATCGAATCTTTAAGTAAAGTCTTAAATCAGGGAGAATATGTAGCAATACCTAAGGCTCCTGTGATGGATAATTATCCTTTGACAGGTTCTCAGCACAGGTTGTGGGTTTTGAGTCAGTTCGAAAGTGGTTCATTAGCTTACAATATGCCTTCAGCCATAAAATTAATGGGTAGCCTTGATAAGGCGAAATTCAATGAAACGCTTAATTTACTGATTCAAAGGCATGAAATCCTCAGAACGTCTTTTAAAAATGACAATGATGGTCAGGTAAGACAATACATAACACCAATTGACCAAATTAATTTCAATGTAGCTGAAATAGATTTCACCGGTCACAACAATCAAAATCTTGCCATTTCAGACTATTTGGAAGTCCAAAACAATATAGCTTTTAATTTGGAACAAGCTCCGTTAATAAGAGCTTCACTGATTAAATTAAAAGAAGATGAATACGTTTTCTTCCTTTCAATGCACCACATCATCGGTGATGGATGGTCAATGGAATTAATCGTTTCCGAAGTTGTAAAAATTTACAATGCGATTATTGAAAACCAACCTGTTGATTTGCCGGAATTGAATATTCAGTATAAAGATTATTCGGTTTGGATTAATGAAAAAGGACAACAGGAAGAATTGCAAAAATCAAAAGAGTATTGGGTGAACCAATTTGCCGGGGAATTACCAACAATTGAGCTTCCTAGTTTTAAGAAAAGACCTTTAGTACAAACGTTCAACGGAGACTATAAGTTACATCGGTTTTCAACCGGTTTTTCAGAAAAACTAAAGGCTTTCTCAAAAGAACACGATGCTACTCTTTTTATGGTATTAATGGCCGGAATAAAGACGTTGTTACATCGTTACAGTAATCAGGATGATATCATCATCGGTACACCGATTGCAGGAAGGGAACATCCGGATTTAGAGAACCAAATCGGACTTTATCTCAATACGCTGGCTATTAGAACTCAATTTGAAGAAGGTGAAGGCTTTTTGGAAATTTTAAAGAAAGAAAAAGAAACACTTTTAAATGGTTACCAACATCAAAATTATCCGTTTGATGAATTGGTTGGCAACCTGAATCTGAAAAGAGATCTTAGCCGTTCAACGTTATTTGATGTTGTGGTTGTACTTCAAAACCAGGCCCAACTGAACAATTTGTCAGATAATACAAATTTGAAAGGTTTGCAGGCAGAATTGTTTGATTTCGATAGCAATACCTCAAAATTTGACCTGACTTTCACTTTCTTCGAAACACAACAATTAGAACTGAACATTACATACAACACGGATATTTATGATTCGTTGTTTATTGATTCAATATTCAGTCACATTGAGAATGTATTTGATCAAGTAATCAGTAATCCTAAACAATCTGTAGATGCTTTAGATTATTTATCAACTGAAGAAAAGACAAAATTAGTAGTTGATTTTAATGATACAGCTATTGATTATCCGAGTGATAAAACCGTAGTTGAATTGTTGGAAGAGCAGGTTGAAAATGCACCAAACAGTATTGCTGTTGCTTTTGAAGAAGTTGAACTGACTTATGAAGAATTTAATAAGCGTGCCAATCAACTAGGACATTATTTAAGAGAAAAATATAACATCGTTCCGGATGATTTAATCGGTATTAAACTGGATCGTTCAGACCGAATGATTGTTGCGATCTTCGGTATCTTAAAATCGGGTGCGGCTTATGTGCCCATTGATCTTTCATATCCTCAGGAAAGAATTGATTACATTGAAAAAGACAGTAATTGCAAACTGGTAATTGATGAGGCTGTTCTTGAAGAATTTGATCAGGTAAAAGAAACATATTCATCTGCAAATCCAGAAAAAATCAATCAACCACAGGATATAGGATACATCATGTATACTTCCGGAACAACCGGTAACCCGAAAGGAGTTATGGTGGAACAGGGAAATATTATCCGATTGGTTAAACCCGGTTTTTCACTTCCTTTAAATACTGAAAGTATATTGCTAAGCACGGGATCTATTTCTTTCGATGCTACAACAATTGAATACTTCGGAACCTTGTTGAACGGAGCTAAATTGATACTTGTAAAACAGGATGTTCAGTTGAATTTAGACCGATTGGCAGAAGTTATCCAAGCGAATAATGTCAACAGTATTTTCATGACGGCTTCATGGTTTAATCAGGTAGTTGAAAACAAAATTTCTTTGTTTGCCACGATAAAACGAATGATGGTTGGAGGGGATGTAGTTTCACCAATCCATGTTCAGAAATTATTTGACCATTATCCGTCGGTAAAAATCGTAAACGGATACGGTCCAACAGAAAATACTACACTTTCAACAAGTTACGAAATTGAGTTGAAAGAATATAATTCGATTCCAATTGGTAAACCCGTTTCAAATTCACAGGTTTATATTTTGGACAAGACATTGCAAACGACTTCTATCGGGGTAATCGGAAAACTATATGTTTCCGGAGCAGGTGTTGCAAGAGGTTATTTGAACAAACCCGAATTGACGGCAGAAAAATTCATCAATAACCCATTTATACCGGGCACAAAAATGTACGATACCGGAGATTTGGGCCGATGGTTGCCGGACGGTACCATTGAATTTTTCGGAAGAAAAGACAATCAGGTAAAAATCCGCGGATTCCGAATTGAATTGGGTGAAATCGAGACAGTTGTTTTGCAATTTTCAGACGCTATCAAAGAAACTGTTGTTGAAGCAAAAGAAGTAAACGGAGAGAAAGTCTTAGTGGCTTATTATGCCGCTGATTCTGAATTAGAAAAGACTGAAATCAGGAATTATCTTCAGGGTAAATTACCTGAATATATGATGCCAACATTCTTCGTGGCTATGGAAAGCTTGCCTCTGACTTCTAATGGTAAAATTGACCGGAAAGCATTACCAAGTATTTCGGGTGAAGATATTATCAGAAGAGAATATGTAGCGCCGAGAAATGACGATGAACAAAAAATGACCATAATTTGGCAGGAAGTTTTAGGCATTGAAGAAGTTGGTGTTACGGACAATTTCTTTGAATTGGGAGGACACAGCCTTGTTGTTGCACAAGTGATCAATAGACTAAACAAAGAACTGAATAAAACCGTATCATTCAAAGATTTCTTCTCTAATCCAACAATAGCTTCGTTAGTTGAAGTTTTGAGTCAGGAGGTATACATTGCGATACCACAAGTTTCAGCTATGGATAATTATCCATTGTCAGGTTCCCAATACAGATTTTGGATTTTGAGCCAGCTGGAAAACGGTTCATTGGCTTACAACATGCCTTCGGCGATAAAGTTAAAAGGTACTTTGGATAAAGCTAAGTTCAGTGAAACTTTTAAGTTATTGATCGAAAGACATGAAATCCTGAGAACCAGTTTTAAAAATGACGAAGAAGGCCAAATACGCCAATTTATTGCATCAATTGATGACATCAACTTCGAAGTTTCCGAAATGGATTTCACAAACCACAGCAATCAAAAGGTTGCGGTTGTGCAATATTTGGAAGAGCAAAACAATCAGGCTTTTAATTTGGAACAAGCGCCATTGTTGCGAGCATCTTTAGTCAAATTGAATGAAGACGAATATGTTTTCTTCCTTTCAATGCATCATATCATCGGCGATGGCTGGTCTATGGAATTGATTGTTTCCGAAGTGGTAAAAATTTACAATGCCATTATTCAAAACCAGCCTGTTGATTTACCGAAATTGAATATTCAGTATAAAGATTATTCGGTTTGGATGAATGATAAAATGCAACAGAAAGAATACCAAAATGCAAAAGGATATTGGTTAAATCAATTTGCCGGGGAATTGCCTACAATTGAACTTCCGGCTTTCAAGAAAAGACCTTTGGTGCAAACGTTTAACGGAAGCTATAAGTTGCATCAGTTTTCGGGAGAATTTCTTGGAAAAGTTAAGACTTTTTCAAAAGAACATGACCTAACGTTGTTTATGACTTTGATGACGGGTGTAAAAACGTTATTGCACAAATACACGAATCAGAATGACATCATTGTTGGTACACCAATTGCAGGAAGGGAACATCCGGACTTGGAAAACCAAATCGGACTTTATCTTAATACACTGGCTATTAGAACCAAATTCGAGCAAGGTGAAGATTTCTTGAAAATACTAAACAAAGAAAAAGAAACGCTTTTAAATGCATATCAGCATCAGGATTATCCTTTTGATGAATTGGTGGCTAACCTGAATCTGAAGAGAGATCTTAGCCGCTCAGCCTTGTTTGATGTGATGGTCGTACTTCAAAACCAAACCCAGTTAAACAATGTGTCAAACCATACGGATTTAGTTGGTTTACAGGCAGAATTGTTTGATTTTGAAAATAATACATCAAAATTAGATCTTAACTTCACATTTGTTGAAGCCGATCAATTATACCTTACGGTTACCTATAACACAGATATTTATGATGCATTATTTATAGATTCGGTTGTAAATCATCTTGAAAATGTATTTACAGAAATTATCAGGGATCCTAAGCAATCACTGGATAGGTTAGATTATCTGTCAAGTGAAGAGAAAACAAAATTAGTAGTTGGTTTTAATAGTACTGAAGCTGATTATCCGAAAGGCAAAACCATTCTGGATTTGTTTGAAGAGCAAGTAGAAAAAACGCCGGATAATGTTGCTGTTGTTTTTGAGGAAACAAAACTGACTTATGCTGAATTGAATGCTAAAACCAATCAGTTAGGTCGTTATTTGAGAGCTAAATATGCTATTGTTCCAGATGCTTTAGTCGGAATTAAACTGGACAGAAGTGAAAAGATGATCGTTGCTCTTTTAGGAATCTTAAAATCAGGTGCTGCATATGTTCCTATCGATCCAAGTTATCCGCAGGAAAGAATCAATTACATTGAAAAAGACAGTGATTGTAAACTGGTAATTGATGAGGTATTGCTGAATGAATTTAAAAGCATTCAAGGTGAATATCCTGCTTCAAATCCTGAGAGAATATGTCAACCGAATCATTTGGCTTATGTGATTTATACTTCGGGAACTACCGGAAATCCAAAAGGTGTTATGGTGGAGCATACCAATGTCATCAATTTGACAAAATCCCAGACGAAGCAGTTTGGAATTGATGACAGCGAGAGAATTCTCCAACTTTCGAACTTCTCTTTTGATGCCTCTGTTGAGCAAACCTTTTTAGCGCTTCTAAATGGCGGAAGCTTATATATTTTGCCACGGAAAGTGTTATTGGATCAAAATGAATTGGAATTGTATGTATCCGGAAATAAAATTACCCATTTCCATTCGGTGCCTTCAGTTGTGAGCAAATTAAAACCTTCAGACAATTATAGTTTGAGAAGGGTTTTATCAGGAGGAGATATTTGTCCTGAGAAATTGGCAGCATCCTGGAGTCCGTTTTGTGATTTTTACAACAAATACGGCCCAACCGAAACTACCGTTACCTCAATAGAGTTTCTATATGATGAAAACATGCCTTTCTCGATCGGGCGTCCAATTAATAACACGCAGATATATGTTTTAAATAGCAATTTGCAGCCGGTATCAGTTGGAGTAATCGGTAAAATGTACATTTCCGGAGCAGGTGTGACCAGAGGTTACTTGAACAGACCGGAATTAACAGCAGAAAAATTCATCAATAATCCATTTGTTTCCGGCACCAAAATGTATGATACAGGTGATGTGGCGAGATGGTTGCCAAACGGTACAATTGAATTTTTAGGCAGAAATGACCATCAGGTTAAAATTCGTGGATTCAGAATTGAATTGGGCGAAATTGAAACAAGTCTGTTGCAATTTTCAAACGCTATCAAGCATGCGGTTGTCGATGCAAAAGAAGTAAACGGAGAAAAAGTATTGGTTGCTTATTATACTGCCGGTTCCGAAATAGAAAAATTAGAAATCAGAAGTTACCTTCAAAGTAAATTACCGGAACACATGGTGCCTGCTTTCTATGTTGCCTTGGAAAATATGCCATTGACACCTAATGGTAAAATTGACAGAAAGGCATTACCGGGCATTTCAGGTGAAGATATCATCCGAAAAGAGTATGCGGCGCCAAGAAATCAAGACGAACAAAAAATTGTTGAGATCTGGCAGGAAGTTTTGGGAGTTGAAAAAGTCGGCATTACCGATAATTTCTTTGAATTGGGCGGACACAGCCTTATGGTAGCACAAATCATCAACCGATTAAACAAGCAGCTTAACAAAAAGGTTACATTCAAGGATTTCTTTTCGAATCCAACAATTGAATCTTTAGGCCAGGTCTTAAATCAGGGCGAATATGTAGCCATACCTCAGGCTCCGGAAATGATCAGTTATCCATTGACTGGTTCACAGTACAGGTTGTGGGTTTTAAGCCAGTTGGAAAATGGTTCATTGGCTTACAATATGCCTTCGGTTATAAAATTAGTGGGTACTTTGGATAAAGCCAAATTCAATGAAACACTGAATTTGTTGATTCAGAGACATGAAATACTGAGAACTGGCTTTGTAAGTGATAGTGAAGATCAGGTAAGACAGTACATCAAACCAATAGACGAGATCAATTTTGCTGTAACCGAAATTAACTTCACTAACCACAGCAATCAAAAGCTTGCGGTATTGGAATATTTGGAAAAACAAAACAGTCAGGCTTTTAATTTAGAACAAGCTCCGTTGGTAAGAGCTTCGCTGATTGAATTAAAAGAAGATGAACATGTTTTCTTCCTTACAATGCACCATATCATCGGAGATGGTTGGTCAATGCAATTGATTGTTGATGAGATTGTAAAAATATACAATGCCATTGTTGAAAACAAACCTGTCAACCTACCGGAATTGAGTATTCAATACAAAGATTATTCGGTTTGGATTAACGAAAAAATGCAACAGGAAGAATATCTGAAAGCGAAAGAATACTGGTTAAACCAATTTTCAGGAGAATTACCGGTAACGGAACTTCCTGCTTTTAAGAAAAGACCTTTGGTACAAACCTATAACGGAAATGACAGATCACATCAATTTTCGGGTGAATTTTTAGAAAAACTAAAAGTATTTTCAAAGGAGCAGGATGTGACGCTCTTTATGATTTTAATGGCCGGAATCAAAATCTTGTTGCACCGATACAGTGGTCAGAATGATATCATCGTTGGCACACCAATAGCAGGAAGGGAACATCCGGACTTGGAAAATCAAATCGGACTTTATCTTAATACTTTGGCAATCAGAACCCAATTTGGAGAAGGTGATGACTTATTGGAAGTGGTAAATAAAGAAAAAGAAGCACTTCTGAATGCTTACCAACATCAGAATTATCCGTTTGATGAATTGGTCGGGAATCTGAACCTGAAAAGAGATCTTAGCCGTTCGGCTTTGTTTGATGTGATGGTGATCCTTCAAAATCAAGGGCAATTGAATAATTTGGGAAGTAATGCCAATTTAACCGGATTACAGGCAGAATCATTTGATTTTGAGAACAAAACAGCAAAATTCGACCTGAATTTTACATTTGTCGAGGGAGATCAATTGTATCTTACGGTTACGTATAACACAGATATTTATGATTCGTCGTTTATCAATCTAATTTTCAGCCATCTGGATAATGTGTATAGTGCGTTAATTGATAATCCAAAGCAACCGGTTGATTCTTTTGATTATTTAGCAATTGAAGAGAAAACAAAATTTGTTGAAGAATTTAACAATACACAGGCAGAGTACCCACAGGGTAAAACCATGATTGATTTGTTTGAGGAGCAGGTTGAAAAAACTCCGGATGCCATTGCAGTAATTTTTGAAGAATTGCAATTAACATACAGGGAACTTAATGAACAAGCGAATCAATTAGGTCATTATTTAAGAGAGAATCATATTATAAAAGCCGAAGATCTGATTGGAATTAAATTGGAACGAAGCGAAAAAATGATTGTCACACTTTTGGGAATCCTGAAATCGGGAGCAGCTTATGTGCCGATTGATCTTTCGTATCCTCAGGAAAGAATTGAGTATATCGAGAAAGACAGTAATTGTAAAATTGTAATCGATGAAAGTGTTTTCGGATTATTTCATAATATTCAGGACGAATACCTTAAATCAAATCCTGAAAGAATTAACACTGTAAATGATTTAGCTTACATCATTTACACCTCCGGTACGACAGGTAACCCTAAAGGAGTTATGATTGAGCACCGTAATGCAGTAGAATTGATTCATTGGTCAATTGCAGAGTTTGATACTACTAAATTTGATACAGTATATGCAGTAACATCTTATTGTTTTGACTTATCGGTTTTTGAAATATTCTATACATTTTCAACCGGTAAGAAAATTAAGTTGTTAAAGAATGGTTTAGAGCTTAAAAATCATATTGGTAAAGACAGAAATGCATTGATCAATACGGTTCCGTCTGTTGTGAGTCAATTGTTGGACGATGGTGTTTCGTTTGAATCGGTAGGTATTCTGAATATGGCAGGAGAACCAATTCCGCACAGTATTGTACAACGCCTGCCTTTGGATAAGTTGGAAGTTTATAATCTGTACGGTCCGTCTGAAGATACAACCTACAGTACTTATTTTAAGATCAGACAAAAAGAGTACGTGACAATTCCTGTCGGTAAACCGATTTCTAATTCACAGGTGTACATTTTGGATCCGAAATTACAAATCGTGTCAACAGGTGTATTCGGAAAAATATTTGTTGCGGGAGCCGGTGTGACGCGCGGTTATCTGAACAAACCGGAATTGACCGCAGAGAAATTCATGGCCAATCCGTTTATTTCGGGAACAACGATGTATGACACTGGAGATTTAGGCCGTTGGTTGCCTGACGGAACAATCGAATTTTTGGGCAGAAATGACCATCAGGTTAAAATCCGTGGATTCAGAATTGAATTGGGCGAAATCGAAACGAGACTTTTACAATTTTCGGATGCCATCAAACACGTGGTTGTTGAAGCAAAAGATGTAAATGGGGAGAAAGTTATTGTTGCTTATTTTACTGCTGATTCTGAAATCGAAAAAGCTGAAATTAAAAACTATCTCCAAAGTAAATTACCGGAGTACATGGTACCAACTTTCTACGTTGCTTTGGAAAATATGCCTTTGACACCAAATGGTAAAATAGACCGTAAAGCATTGCCGGGAATTTCAGATGATGATGTCATCCGCAATGAGTATGTAGTACCAAGAAATGAAGGTGAACAGCAAATTGCCGGCGTATGGCAGGAAGTTCTCGGAATTGAGAGAGTAGGTATTACCGACAATTTCTTTGACTTGGGCGGAAATAGTATAACAGCCATAAACTTAGTCACAAAAATGAACAAGTCATTTGGAACAGCTTATCCTCTGGACCTGTTATTTCATTACAACAGTATAAGTGAGTTGGCAAAATTCCACACAAACGCAATTATGGACAGTGATTACTATGAGTATGGTAATAAAAATGATAACCAAAATGTCGTTTTTGCCTTTCCGCCAATTTCGGGATATGGAAGTGCTTATACCGAATTATTCCAAAACATTAATACCTGCAAGTTTGTGTCTTTCAATTTCATTGAGAATAAAGAGAACTTGATTGGGTATTACGCTGAAAAGATCAACGAAATCCAAAAAGAAGGCGATATTGTTCTGTTTGGCTGGTCAGCCGGAGGAGTAATTTCTTATGAGGTTGCCAATTATCTGACTCATAAATTAGGCAGAAATGTATCGAAGCTGATCATGTTTGATACGATTATTTTCAATAAAGAAGATTTAACGGAAGATTTGTTATTGGAACTACACGATCCGGAAATGGAAAACGATGAAAGTATGCGTGAAGTCTTACTTAAAGCCGAACAAAAACAGAAAAGTTATATCGAGTATTTGAGAAATGTATCGTATGAGGATCAATTGCCGGTAGAATTAGATCTGCTACGGGTGAAAAGTGACGAATACAGAAATTGGGAAGCATACTTCGAGAAAGTAAATTATTTAACCGGACAAGGAGAACATCACAAAATGTTAGAAGGAGACAATTTAGTGTATAATAAAGGTGTATTGTGTGAATTGTTGGAAAAAGTCCACGACTCCGAACTTATTGCCCAATAGTAAATTGTTTTTTTTAATGTTTTAAAGAATTAATGAATTCATCAATGAAAAATATATTTTTAAGTTTATTGTTACTGCCATTTTTAAGTTTTTCCCAATCAGGAACTGAAAAGGAAAAAAGCACTGCTGAAGAAGTTCCCGAAAAACGATACAGTATCGATATAAACTCGGATTATAAATACAATACGTTTCCAAGTCACAACACCGGGATTGATGTGGTTTACAGTCATAATAAATGGAAAGTCAACACAAGTTTGAATTACGGTAAAACGAATCATTTCTGGGATAGTGATGTGAGTACATTTTACCCTGATGAGTCATTCATCGGAACCAGAACCAGTTATATCAGAACAGTCAGCTTCATGGGCTTTATTGATATTCAGTATCAGATTTCTGAAAAAACAAAAATTAATTTCTTTTCAAAAAATGAGCATGATGATGGGAAAATGAAGGTTGACGATCATATAAAGATCTATGATGACCAAGGAGTATTGGATCGGGATTATTTGGGTTATAAGACTTCTGACCAGAATAATGACCAAAATGCCATTAACCTTTTACTGACACACAATTTCAATAAAAAGAATCATTTTTTTACCATTGAAACAGATTGGATGAAAAGATCAGGATGGGCAAATCCTACCGTTAAAGGACAGGATTATGCACCCAACGGAACAGCCATTCCCGGCAGAACGTATGATACCTATAATGATAACAACGTAGTTATTGATGTGTATTCCTTAAACGGAATGATGAATATACCTTCAAAATGGTTTGATCTTGCTGTTGGAGGCAAATGGGTATTTGTTGAATCAGATTACGATACAAAGAATTACATAAACAATAACGGTGATTATGAACTTGATTTAGCACTGTCTCCATTGTGTAAGTACATTGAAAACAGACAGACAGCTTTTACAGATCTTAAAAAAACAGTAAATAAATGGGATTTTAAATTCGGCCTTAAGTTTGAAAATACTTTGGTTAAAGGTTTTGTTACAGATACTGATGAGAAAAGTATCAATAAAACTTATACTAATCTGCTCCCTGCTTTAAGTGCCAAGTATAGTTTTGAAGGTGGAAACAAAATGACCTTTAGCTATAGAAAAACTATGAGCAGACCTATATTCAGATTCATTAATCCTGCTACTGGTATTTATAATGCTTACGAGAATTATACCGGTAACCCGTTTGTAAATCCGTCAATATCTCATAACCTGAATTTGTCGTATTCGTTCAAACCTGATTACAGTCTTGGTTTTTCATACGTAAAAACAAAAGACAATATCGGTGCATTAACGAACTTCAATGCCGGTAACATCATGGGACATAAGGTGCTTAATTATCTTGATTTAGATACCTACCAACTGACATTGAATAAAAGCACACAATTAACGGATTTTCTTGAAGCCGATTTTCAGTTGCAGGGTTTTTATAAATCAACACATTCACTTGTTTCTGTCATAAATGACAGGGATATATGGGGATGGTATGGCAAGCTGAACAATCAGTTTTACCTGAATAAGTCCAAAACAATATCCGGTGATTTGAATTTTTGGTATCTGTCCAAAACCATTGACAGGGAATATGTATTTGAAGACCGCTATGCCTTGAATTTCGGAATGAAATTTTTACTGCTCAACCAAAATTTAACACTCAATATCAATGTCACGGATGCTTTACAATCAGTAAACGAATATGCTTATTCAACAATTGATAACATTCATCAGGACTACAGAAATTACTGGCAACCAAGATCTTTTAAAATAGCCGCAACATACAAATTCGGAAACAAAAAGTTGAACTATAATGAGAGAATGGCTGAAAATGCTACGGATCATAACCGATAAGAAACATTGAAACACATAAATCACATAAATAATTATTAACAAATTAAAACCATTTTAAAATGAAAACTAAAAGAACAGTATTAGCATTAGTTGCCGTGTTATTTTCAAGTATCAATGCACAGAGCCAGGATAAAGCTCAAATCGAAAAGACACTTGAGACTTATTTTGACGGATGGCAAACAGGCGATACACTTAAGTTGGGGAAAGTTATCCACCAAACATGTAAACTGAAAAATATAAAGGAAAATAAAGTTGATGTAATTGACAGAAAAACCTATTTAAGCCGATTCGAATTGCACCCTAAAGCCGAAAACACAGGCGGAAAAATTCTTAATATCGACATTACCGGTAATACAGCAGCTGCAAAATGCCAGATTGAAACACCGAAAATGTTAATCACGGATTACTTCAACTTAATGAAAGTAAATGGTCAGTGGTATATCGTGGATAAAATTTTCAGCAGAGCTGAGAAGAAATAATAACAGAAAAACACCATGGTGAAATTTGTAATTAACTAAATCTTACCATGGTAGTTTCTTCCTAAATAACCTTTCAAAAAACTATATCAGGTTATAGGGGACAAAACAATATCAGCATGAATAACCAAACTAAATATCAATTGTTTTTACTTCACTTTGCTGGAGGAAACCAATATTCATTTGAATTTCTCAAAAAGGAAATCACAAATGTCAATTTTATTCCTCTTGAATTACCGGGGAGAGGGAAAAGACACAGAGAAGAATTATTTAAAGATAAAAACCAGGCGATTGAAGATTATTTCAACCAAATCAAATCTTTACGTAACGGTGAACCGTATATAATTTATGGTCACAGTATGGGAGCAACGCTGGGACTTTCAGTCGCTGCAAAACTGGAAGCCATAGATGATAGCCCGGAATTACTTGTGGTTACCGGAAACGCCGGACCTGGCGTTAAAAACAGAAAAGATTTCCTATATCATGAACTGGATGACCAAAGATTTAAAGAAGAACTTATCGAACTTGGAGGAATTCCCGCCGAAGTAACCGATAATGATGAGCTGTTCAATTATTTTTCACCTATAATCAGGGCCGATTTTGAATGTCTTGAGAAAGATCCTTTTTCAGAAGAAGGTCTGAAGCTAAAAACACCGGTATACGCATTAATGGGCTCGGATGAGGAAAACTCTGATGTAATAGAAAACTGGAAAAATTTTACTGTAAACAGTTTTACCCATGAAATACTGGACGGAAATCATTTTTTCATCCATAACCATGCTGAAAAACTGGCAAATATTTTTACAAATCAATTTTACAAACAATTAACGTACTAAAACGACTATGCTTAAGCTAAAATTTTCACAAGCCATTTACCTTTTGCTCTACGCCATTCCCAATACCATTCTGAGTTTTGGAATCATTTATATCATGAATAATGTGATTTCCGGTAAAGATGGTTTTTTAACGGATTATATGGGAATCGTATTCGTGTCAGTGGTGATTTATACCTATTTACTGAACATTATTTTTCAGAAGAAAATCAACAGATACTCTTTTGAAATTTTATACGAAAACGAGAAAAAGATATTTGATAAAATATTAAAAACTCCTTTGATTACCTTGGAAAGATTAGGTTCACAACGATTCTTTACGGCTATTGAGGATTTAAGGGTATTTTCAACCTTCCCCGAAGTAGTTACCCATACAATTAATTCACTATTGATGTTGGTGCTTTGTATGGTGTATTTATTCACACTTTCAGTTTCATCGGCACTTACAGTTGTTACTTTGATCATTTTAATCGCTGTTACTTATTTTATTGTAATCAATACAATGTCTAAAAAAGTAATTAACCTTCGAAAATACAATGAGAATTATTACGAATATGTTGATGATGTTATCAAAGGTTTTAAAGGTTTTAAATTGAGTGGATTAAGAAGGGATAATTTAATGAATAAGCATTTGTCGCCGAACAGGGAAAATGCCAAAACATTAGATTTTAACATCAACTTTGTTTTTTTATCAATCAATCTGATAAGCCAATACGGATTATATTTAGTGATCGGGGTAATTCTTTTCTTATTACCGCAAATCGGATTGCTTGAAAGAGAAGATGTAGTTTCTTATGTGGTGGTTCTGTTGTTCCTTGCCGGGCCGATTAATAACTTGATTAATATGCAGAACATTTATACAAGATTATCGGTGGCAAACAGAAGAATCAATAATTTCTTAAAAGATTTCGATGCTGCTGAAGAAACTGTTGAAATTCAAAACGGAACATCTCAAGCATTTAATTCATTAATTTTTAATAACATCAGTTTTGCATATGAAAACGATGCAGCGGAGAAAATGTTCGCTTTAGGACCAATAAATCTTTCAATTGAAAAGGGTGAAACAATATTTGTTATTGGAGGAAACGGAAGCGGTAAAAGTACTTTTATCAATATTTTAACCGGATTGTACCAGCCTTCGGAAGGGGAAGTGATTTTGAATGGAGTGAAAAGTAATAATCAAAGAACACCAACCCAAAACTTAATTGCAGCGGTTTTTACAGACAACCATATTTTTTCGCAAAACTATGACGATTATGCATTGGAAAACAATAAAGATTATCAGGAGTTGCTTAAGATAATGGAGTTGGACAAAGTGATTTTGGATGATAAGGAAGATTCGGCAAGAAGACCTTTTTCTAAAGGCCAAAGCAAAAGAATGTCCTTGATTTTTGCTCTTTTGGAGGAAAAACCAATTTTGGTATTGGATGAATGGGCAGCCGATCAGGATCCTCACTTCAGAAAATATTTCTACGAAAACTTATTGCCTAAATTAAAACAGGAAGGAAAAACAATCGTAGCTGTAACGCATGATGATGCTTACTTCAAATATGCTGACAGGATTCTGAAATTTGATTACGGACAAATCGTAAAGGACTTTAAAGTAAACGGCGAAATCTTACATGCTGAAAGTTTATGGCATAATGAAGTGATGAACTAAAATCAATCATGACCATAAATACAGTTACTGATAATATTAATACACAATTTTCCATGAAACTTACTCTTCCACAGCAAGATGTTTATTTCGAACAGCTATTGTTCCCTAATGATCCCATCTATAATATCGGGGCCAAAATTGAAATTAAGGGAACAATAGATGCGGAAATATTTAGAAAAGCTTACAAAGCGCTTATTGGGCAGCATGATACCTACCGGAGTATTCTGGTAAAAGATCAGGAGGAAATTGCAATCAGATTAGTAGATGAACATCAATCGGAATTGGGGTTTGTCGATTTTTCTGATGGCACAAATCCTGCTGATGAAGCGGTTTCATATATGCAAAAGGAATTCGTGAAACCTTTCAATTTATTTAATGAAAAGCCTTTGCATGTGTTTACTTTGGTCAAAGTGAATGAGGATTTCCATTATTTATTTTCGGTGTACCATCACATCATCACTGACGGTTGGGGAACTTCTTTGATGTTCCAGCGATTGGTTCAGAATTATAACGAAATTCATGAATTCGGGGAAGTAAAAACCGATTATCCTTTCAGTTATAAAAGTTTTGCTGAAGATGACGATGAGTACCAAAACTCAAAACACTTTTCTGAAGATAAAAAGTATTGGTTGGAAAGGTTTCAGTCGCTACCCGAATCATTTTTGGAAAAAGCATTTTTAGCTGATAAAGCAAATGAATCTGCCCAAATTAATAAAAGTTCCCGCAAAGAATTAGTGATTAAAAGAGAATTATACAATGAATTGAATGCCTTGGCAACTGAACATAAATGTTCTTCTTTTCATTTAATTTTAGCGGTTTTATTTACGTATTTCGGACGGAAACATCAAAATAATGATTTTGCAATTGGTTTACCGGTTTTAAACAGAAGTAAATCTGCTTATAAGAAAACCGTTGGTTTGTTTATGGGAGTTTCACCTTTGCGCATTCCACTTGATTTTGATGCTACTTTCGAAGATTTGCTTCACCAGATCAAAAATCAGTTACGTTCTGATTACCGTCATCAAAGATTTCCTTTAGGCAAATTAATCCAGGAATTGCAGGCTTTCGGTGAAAAAGAAAGAATATTCAACATTACACTTTCGTATGAAAAGCAGAATTATTCGGATAATTTCAAGAATACACAAACCACTGTAATTCCGTTGACACATCGGTCGGAAAGAGTTGCCCTTGCAATTTATATCAGGGAATTTGATGAATTGGAGGATGTTAAAATTGACTTCGATTATAATGTAAATTATTTTGATGATACTCGGATTACACAATTGGTTCAGCATTTTGAAAGTCTGCTTGCTGAAGTTTTAATCCATCCGGGAAAAAGACTAAGCGAGTTTACGTATTTGACAGATGAAGAAGCACAGCAAATCTTACTGGAATTCAATGCTACAAAAACCGATCCGTCAAAAAATCAGACACTACTGGATTTATTCAGGCAACAAGCTGAAAAATTTCCCGGAAAAGAAGCTTTAAAAGATGATTTCAGATCATATTCCTATTCGGAATTTGACAAGTTATCAGATCAAATCGCCGTCTATCTGACGGTAACTTACGGGAAAAATGATAAATCCCCGATCAGTGTTTTATTGGAACGGTCGGCTAATATGGTAGCTGTTTTATTGGGAATATTAAAATCGGGAAGGCCTTACATTCCGCTAGATCCGGCATTTCCAGAAGAAAGACTGAATTATATTGTTGAGAATAGCCAAAGTAAGATATTAATCAATGAAAAAGATTATTTTCTCAATACAACAGATGATGTTTCGGTTGTATCCATGGAAAGTATTTTTGAAAGGATTGATGCATTTGATGCTACACCTGAAAATGTGGTTTCTTCCAAAGATACGGCTTACATAATTTATACGTCTGGCTCAACCGGAAATCCTAAAGGTGTCGAAATCGGCCATAAGTCATTGTTGAATTTTTTGACGAGTATTCAGGAAAAACCGGGAGTTGATTTAAATGACTTGCTATTTTCGGTGACAACTTATTCGTTTGATATTTCAATTTTGGAGTTTTTTACTCCGTTAATTTCAGGAGCGTCTTTATATATAGCAAGTCAGAAAGTCTTATCAGATGTTAATCTGATTATGGAAAGATTAGAAACAATTCAGCCCACAATTATTCAGGCAACACCAAGTTTCTACCAAATGTTATTTAATGCTGATTGGCAAGGTGATAAGAAATTAAAAGTCTTGTGTGGCGGTGATTTATTGAGTGAAGTATTAGCAGAAAAACTGATTGGACACAGTTCTGAAGTATGGAATATGTACGGGCCAACCGAAACAACCATTTGGTCGAGCATAAAAAAGATTGAGCATCCAAAAGAAGCATCCAATATCGGGAAACCAATCCATAACACACAGTTTTATATTTTGGACCAATTCCTGAGTCCGAAACCAATTGGAACAATTGGTGCGATTTATATCGCCGGGGAAGGATTGGCCAAAGGTTATTATAAGAACGAATTATTGACGAGTCAAAAGTTTATTGCCAATCCGTTCGATGCTACAAGTTTACTATACGAAACCGGTGATATAGGGAAATGGAACGACAAAGGCGAAATTGAATTTTTGGGAAGAAATGACAATCAGGTCAAAATAAGAGGATATCGTATTGAATTGGGTGATATTGAATCGCAATTGAATCAAATACCAGGAATCAAAGACTCGGTTGTGATTGCAAAAAAAGGGGAGCAGCAGGATGCTTTTTTAGTGGCTTATATCCTAAAAAGCGAAGAAGAAATCGATTCCAATACAATCAATACGGCACTGAAGATGAACCTTCCGTACTATATGATTCCGAATACGATTATTCATCTGGAAGAATTCCCGCTTACGCCAAACCAGAAAGTTGACCGCAAATCATTATTGCAAAGAGATATTCAGCAAATCCTGAATGAAGACGATTTTAAAGCGCCTGTTTCTGATTTGGAAAGGAAACTTTCTGAGTATTGGAAAGAAGTTTTGAATACCAAAGAACCAATAAGCACAAATGATAACTTTTTTGCACTTGGCGGGCACTCATTGAATGCCGTTAAATTGATTGGTTTAATTGAGAAGAAGCTTTCATTGGCAATAACTTTAAGAACGCTTTTTGATTTTCCTACAATCGAACAGTTGGCTTGTTATCTGCAGGAACTAAAACCCACTCAAACGATTGGTATGATTGTATCCGATTCAAAGGATTTTTATGAATTAACAGCTCCGCAATACAACATTTGGATGGCTTCCCAAAAAGAGAACGGTTCTGTTGCTTATAATATGTCGGCTGCCTATAGGGTTGAAGGGGAAGTTGATTTGCATAAAATTGCTGATTCGGTGAATGCAATAATCAGGAAGCACGAAATTCTGCGAACCAATTTTATTGAAATAAACGGAATTCCGTATCAAAAAATTAATACAGCAGAAAACGTAAAATTTGAAATTACAGTCGTTGAAGAAAATAGTGAAAAAACAGGAAAGGCAATCAATGGGTTGATTAATGCTGCATTTGATCTGGAAACTGATGTATTGATAAGAGTTCAATTACTTCAATTGGAAACAAATCAGTTTATATTACTTTTTTCCACCCACCATATTGTAATGGATGGCTTGTCACTGGAAATTTTCATTAAGGAATTTATTGAAAATTATAATGACGGTAATACCCATGATTTGTCCCATGAAAATAATTTTCAGTTTAAAGATTATTCGGAATGGCTGAATAAGAAAGTGGAGGAGAATGCTTCAGGAAACGGATTGTTCTGGGAAAATTATCTTCAAAATTACAAACATAAAGATTCTTTTGACCGTGATTTTAGCGCTGAATTCAATCAGCAAAACGGAAATAAGCATTTATTTGAGCTATCTGAAGAAACAACTTTAGGTTTGAAAAAACTAGCCCTTGAAGAGCAAGTAACGCTTTATACGGTTTTAATGACTGCTTTAAATATTCTGATTTATAAATATTCCAATCATAACGATATTTGTGTAGGAACCGTAAATTCAGGAAGAAATATTCCGGAGCTGCAGAATCAGATTGGAATGTTTGCCAAAACACTTCTTTTACGAACTGTAATGGAACCGGAGCAAACTATTGCCGGATTACTGAATACAACCCAAAAGAATTTACTGGAAACGAACGATTATCAGGATGTACCGTTTCATAAGCTGCCACAGTCTGTGTTTGATACGTTGCTTGTATACCAGAATCCTGAATTTTCTTTTGATACCATTAATGAATTCAGTGGTTTTAAATTGACACCTTATCCTGTTGACAATAAGTACAGCAGAATGCCAATGGTGTTTAATTTATTTGAAAGTGAGCATAAACTGAAAGGTATCATCGATTATAACTCCGACTTATTCGAGAAGGATTCAATCCAGGTTATTGCGTTGAAGTATGGTGAAATTTTAAATGAAATGGTCAATAATCCATTATTGAAAGTAGGGGAGATTGATGCCAAATTAGCGTTTGAAAAAAATACAACACTTGACTTTGAATTTAATTTCTAACCAATACTTACAGTTTTGATTCATATCTATTATTCATATCTGTCCGAGCAAAATCACGAAAGTTTGTTGAAAAATGATTTGCCAAAGTTTGAAACCGAATACCGTGAAAAAATTAAACGTTACAGAAGATGGCAGGATGCCCAGTCATCTCTTTTAGGAAGGATATTATTATTTAAAGGTGTTGAAGAAATTTATAAGGGAAATCCCCATGATAAAATCATGAAGCACACCAAATACAATAAGCCTTATTTTGAGAATGATTTAATCCATTTTAATATTTCACATTCAGGAGAAATAGTTGTTTGTGCATTAAGTGATGAACACGAATTAGGAATTGATATTGAAATTGTCAGGGATATTGAAATAACCGATTTTAAATCACACATGACGGAAAACGAGTGGGACACTATCATTTTATCAGAGAATGAAAAAGACTCCTTTTTTAGATATTGGACCCAAAAAGAAGCTGTTATAAAAGCCCATGGACATGGTTTGACCATTCCGCTGCAATCTTTTGAAATCTGTGATAATACAACTGAAATAAATGATGAAAAATATTTTTTAAAGGAAATGAAGATTGATGAACAGTACAAATGTTACGTCTCCCTTAAAACTAATATCAACGAAATAGCAATAAATAAATATAACGTAAACCCAAAAAATTAATGAAAAATAAACTAAAAAATGTAACCAGACTGTTTTTGCTTTTATGCCTGTTTTCAAGTGCTTTGTACTCACAGACAAATGCTTTTAAGTATGAGAAAACAAACACTTTTTTTCCTGATGTGGAAATCATTAACAAGGATAACATCGAATGGGGATATTTGACTGTTCCTGAAAACTGGAAAAAACCTAACGGTAAAAAAATCAAGTTGGCTGTTGCGGTTTTGAAAAAAACATCCAAAACAGGCGATTCAAATCCGGTACTTTTTGTTGAAGGCGGACCCGGTGCAGGAGAAATTAAAGGAATTTGGACTTGGTTACAGCATCCGTTAAGAGAGAAGAGTGATATCGTACTGGTTGACCTTAGAGGTGTTGGTTTTTCTTTTCCTAAGTTTTGTCCTGAATTAGGAAAAAAATTCCTTGAGATTCTGGCTAAAAACCAAAATAGTTCTCAGGATGCTCAGCAAAAAGCCATTGCCGCCATGGATTGTAAGCAGGACTTATTAAACAGGGATATCGATCTGAAGGCTTATAACAGTGAATCAATTGCCAAAGATCTGAATGCGCTGAAAAAAGCCTTAAAATATGATAATTGGAATGTCTATGGGGTTTCTTACGCGACATATACCGTTCAGGTTTATGCAAATGATTTTCCCAAAGACGTGAAAACGCTGATTTTGGATTCTTCCATTCCGGATATTGCAAAGTTCTATTACAATCAAAATACTTCAAATTATGTAGGAAGCCTTGAAAAAGTTTTTGATGCCTGTAAAAATGATCCAAATTGTAATAAGCAATATCCAAATTTAGAGAATCTTTATTATGAAACGATTGCGAAATTGGAGAAGAATCCTATTACGGTTAAAGTAGACAAGGAAATTATTCCTGGCGGTGAGTTTACGTATAATGCTGAGGATTTTAAAGTTTGTATACAACAGTCTTTATACCGTAAAAAGCTAATACAGGTAGTACCTTTATTAATCACCGAATTCAGTAAAGGGAACAAAAATACTTTGAGTTCGCTGGTTGCTGCTTTCTCAGGAGCTTTAAGTCTGGATTATGGACTGTTCTATACAACCATCAGTAATGAAGCTTTGCCGTATAATTCAGTTGACGCATTTAATAAAGATGCAGGGAAATTTAAAAAATTAAATGGTGGACTGTCTTTTTATAAATCCGACTTTTTGGTAAGTGATAAATGGAATTTAGGTCAGAAGAAAGATGTTAATACAGCAAAAGATCTATCAGGCCTTTCATCATTAACGGCGCCGGTATTGGTGTTTTCAGGTGAATTTGATCCGGTTACGCCGGTTGCTAACGGAAAAATGACTGAAGAGATGTACCAAAACTCATTCTTGGTTAAAGCACGGGTTTTGGGGCATGGTCCGAGTTTTTCAGAAGAAGGTTTTGATATTGTTGCAGAATTTATACAAAATCCAACGCATAGGCCTGACACCAAAAAAATGGATGCAGACAGCAAAGTACGTTTTGTTACCGATGTGAAGATTAACGGAGGAATTTCAAATTTTGCGAATAGTCTGAATGAGTTTAACCTGTTGTTTTTTGCTCCTTTCTTTATAGCCGTTTTTATTCTGTTAATTTCAATTGTGAATTTTTGTTATGTACTGATTAAAAAGAGAACTGCGACTGAAAACAAACTCCTGAAAGGATTGATTATAAAAACGGCTTTATTGGGCTTTTTTGTAATTGTAGGTTTTGTTTTGGCTATAAACAATACAGTTCAGGATAACTTCTATATTCTTGCTTTTGGTGTACCGAACCAATTTGATTACTTGTTTCTTATTCTATGGGCATTTATGATATTAACTGCGGTGACGGTGCTTTATTTTATTATCAGGATTAAGCATATTTCAGATGCGAGTATCATGGCAACAATTTTATTTTCTTTATTGCTTATCGGCGTTTATTTCCAGTATTGGGGATTTGTGTTTTAAGTTAATTATTTATGTGTAGAAAAAGGCGCTGGATTTATTCAGCGTCTTTTTTGTTTGTTAAGTATCGCAAGCCCTGTTTCTGAAAACGATTAAAATAAAAAAAGACGCTTAAGTTAACTTAGCGTCTTTTTTCAATTATTAATTTATTTATTTATTTATATGGAGAATCAGATTATATCATTTCTCCGCAATCTTGGGTAAGGAACTTTACTCAAGTTAATAAAAAAAAAACACTCAAGATACTTGAGTGTTTTGTGGGGAGAGCAGGATTCGAACCTGCGAAGGTTTCCCAACGGATTTACAGTCCGTCCTCGTTGGCCGCTTGAGTATCTCCCCAACTATTCTTTCAATAGTTTCGCTCTCAAAGCGGTTGCAAATATAGAATCATTTTTCGGGTTTCCAAACAAAAAAAGGAGATAATTTTAAACTTTTTTGTAAGTAATTGGTAGTAAATGAAATAAAAAAAGTCCGAATTGCTCCGGACTTTTAATTTTGTATGATAAAGGACTATTTTGACAATAATTCCTGAACTTTTGCTTTCAATTCAACACCGTAAATATTCATTGCTACAATCTTTCCTTTTGAATCCAGAACAAATGTTGCCGGAATACTTTCAACTCCATATTGTGTGGCAATCGGTTCTTTCCACTCCATTAAATTGGAAATTTGGTTCCAGTTTAATTTATCTTTTGCAATGGCTTTTTTCCAATTGGCAGCATCTTTGTCAAGGGAAACACCTATAATATTTAATCCTTTTGGATGAAATTCATTGTAAAGTGCCACTACATGAGGGTTTTCCTTGCGGCAAGGACCACACCATGAAGCCCAGAAATCGATAATCGTAACTTTTCCCAAAGACTGTTTTAATGAAATAACTTTTCCTTCAGGATTTTTGGCACTGAAATCAGGAGCAATACTTCCTAGCTCAATTTTTTTTTTGGAGCTGCCGGATTCGCTTTTTCAATTTTTTCAATATAAGTTTTGATCTTTTTACCAGTAGAAGTCTCTTTCAGATCACTGCTCAGATTGTCAAAATATTTTTTTATTTTGGTGATATCAGCGTCAGAACTTCCAAACATTTCCTGGATGATTAAAAGCGAAAGGAACGAATCCTTATTTTTTTCCACATAACTGGCTCTGTGGCTTTGGAATTCATCATCAATCTTTTTATAACTATCCGCTATTTTTTTCATTGTAACGGAGTCTTTCTTTGCTGCAGCATCCTTATAGGGCTGGTCATTTTGTTTTCCAAATTCCATTGCCTTATTCTGGATAGGGATCAGGCTTTTTTTGTAAGCTGCAAGCTCATCGTTAGTGCGGCTACCACTAATGTTGGCAAGTCCCATCATTAAACTGTCTTTTTGGGCTTTTACATTTATGTCCCCTTTCTCAAGGATAAACATGAATCCTCCAAGTTGGTCAAAACGTACTCTGTGCATTAATGGTTCTTCTGCTTTCCCCTTAAATTCGAATTTTCCGTCTTTAACAGTAGTCGTGTCAACTCCCGCAATACCGGTGGCAGCTGATTCATTCTGTTTTTCCAAATAAACCATTGTACCGTCAGGCAGTCCTTTAACTTCTCCTGAAACTTTATACTTGTTGCATGATACTGCAAGGGCAGAAAGGGCAATAATTGCTAATTTTTTCATCAGTTTTATAATTTTGTAGGCAAAAATAAAGGATTTGATTTGAAATCAAAGTACTTTTATATTTTATTTAATACCAACGTTTGTGAATCGGAAAGAGATTAAACTGAAGCCAAATAGCCTTAAAAATACTTTTTGTGTTTTTACCGAAGTTGACCCGATTGTGATTCAGGAACTCAAACCTGATTTTGAAAGTGAGTCCGGAAGTAAGTATTTTTATACGGATGAAGGAATATACCGGCTGGCAAACCATTGGGGAAGATTGGGCAATGCAAAATGGCGATTGGTAGAAAATGGTTTTCACGGATCTTCCAAATTGAAATTGGGATATGCAAGATGGAACGCATTTTATCCGGATAATAAATATGAACACTTGTATTATCTGGAAGCCGATTTTAGAACCAATGAAGTATTATATCAGCACAAAATGAATACAACCTATGACGGAAAAGCAATTTTGAGAACAGCTGATGATACCATGAAGAAGGTGAAGCAGGCGCGGAACATATTGCAATTGACCAATTGGTCAAAACATTTTGAAAATCATGATTTGGAAGATCTCAGAAAATTAATCGTAACCGATTTGATCTACACGAACCTGACTCTGGATGAAATTAAACGAAAATACGCATGAGTAGAAATAACGAGCAAAACGCAAAGAAACATAACGATAAATTACATAAGGCCAAAGCAAAAGCTGTAAAACAAAAAGTTGAGCGCAAGGCCCAACTTAAAGCTATTTTGAAAAAATTCAATTCGGAACAAACACCGGAATAATTTTAGTTTTGTGTATTCTTTTCAGGTATTGTACAATTTCCGTTGATTCCGCAACCCTGATTGGTTATTCCCTGAAATAAAAAGAAAGCTGCAAATATAAAGAAGAACCATTCCCTTGTTTCGATTCCCTGAAAAATAAGAAATATCCCGAATACCAGACGAATGGCACGCATTAAATGCCAATTCTTCAAAAGAGAAAATTTCATTTTACAACACCTTACTTTGACAAACGAAATCCGATTTCGGCAATTCCGTTTTTGAAATAGCACCGAAACCGCCTTCAATTTCAGTAAAATTACGGTAACCGCGTGCCTGTAGGATTGATGCGGCAATCATACTGCGGTATCCGCCGGCACAGTGCATATAAAAATGTTCGGAAGGATCGATTTCATTAATCCAAGTATTGATATAAGCCAATGGTTTGCTGTAAGCTTCATCAAGATGCATGGCACTGTATTCTCCTTCTTTTCTGATGTCAATAACTTTGTCGACACCAACCTTAAGTTCAGAAGCAAATTGTTCAGCCGTGATTCTTTTTACGGTATCCGTTTCTTTTCCGGCTTGTTCCCATGATGCAATTCCACCTTCAAGGTGACCCAATACATGATCAAACCCAACACGGCTCAAACGCGTGATGCTTTCTTCCTCTTTCCCCGGTTCGGTAATAATGATGATCGGTTGATTCACATCTGCAATTAAAGTACCTACCCATGGTGCAAAATCACCACTGATTCCGATATTGATCGATTGCGGGATATGTTTTTTGCAAAACTCGGCCGGATGGCGTGTATCCAGTATAAGTGCTTCGGTTGTTTCAGCCAGGTCTTCAAATTCGGTAACCGTCAAGGGTTTCATTCCGTTGTTTAAAACCGATTCAAAGCTGCTGTATCCTTTTTTATTCATGGTCACATTCATCCCGAAATAGGCAGGAGGCGGTGCTAATCCGTCCAGAACTTCTGTTACAAATTCGCCTTCGGTCATGTTAGCGCGTAAAGCATAATTTTTTTCTTTCTGCTCGCCAATTGTGGAAACCGTTTCCTTGCTCATGTTTTTACCGCATGCAGAACCCGCTCCGTGTGCCGGATATACGGTTACTTCATCAGGAAGTGTCATGATTTTGGTGCGTAGCGAATGGTATAAAGTGGCTGCCAGTTGTTCCTGGGTAAGATCGGCCGATTTTTGTGCTAAATCCGGACGTCCCACATCACCGATAAATAAAGTGTCTCCGGAGAAAATGGCATGCTCTTTTCCGTTTTCGTCCAACAAGAGGTAAGTTGTACTTTCCATGGTATGGCCCGGAGTATGCAATGCTTTGATTTGGATATTTCCAATTTGGAACAATTGCCCGTCAGTTGCGATAACCGTTTCAAATTCAGGAGTTGCTGTTGGTCCGTAAACAATCGGTGCATTCGTTTTTTTGCTCAGGTCAAGATGACCCGAAACGAAATCAGCATGGAAATGGGTTTCAAAAATATACTTCAATACGACACCGTCTCTTTCCAAACGGTCAAGGTACGGCTGGATTTCACGCAGCGGATCAATAATCGCGGCTTCACCGTTTGAAGTAATATAATAAGCTCCCTGGGCTAAACACCCGGTATATATTTGTTCTATTTGCATAACAATAGTTCGTTCATTATCGGTACAAAAATAATACTTAAAAAGATAAGAATTGAGTGATTAAGATCACTTTATGAAAAGTTCTTTACTGATGATGAACAGACTCATGAACAACACAAACCAACCAAATGCTCTTTTGAGCCTGCCACCGTCAATTTTTCTTGAAAACCCTGATCCAATCAACATTCCCATTACAGCCATCAAGGTGATTGATAACATGAAAGTTACGTTTATATTGATGCCGTTTACCAGATCGCCGGCGAATCCTGAAAGTGAATTGATGGTAATAATGAGAAGGGAAGTGCCCACTGCCTGTTTCATCGGAATTCCTCCGAAGAAAATCAACGCCGGAATGATTAAAAATCCGCCGCCGGCTCCTAAAAATCCGGTGACCAAGCCAACAATAAGGCCAATAATCCCCAGTTTTATCCGACTGACTTCAGTTTTGCAGTTTTCACTCCTGCCCATGATCATGGCACGTGAAGTGGCCAGCATGAGTAAGGCAAAAACCAGCATGATCAGCATGTCTTTGGTTACTGTTGTAGTGCCGGTTTCAAACAGTACTGTTGGAATCTTCGGTAAAATAATTTTGCGTACCAGTAAAATAGACAGAATGGAAGGGAAAGCAAAATACAGTGCTTCCTTTACTTTCAGATTTTGGAACGTATAGTGTTTATAGGAACCTATTCCCGCCGTGATTCCTACAACAAAAAGGGAATAACTGGTTGCTAATTCAGGATTGATACCGAAGAGGTAAACCAAAATGGGTACGGTCAATATTGATCCGCCACCTCCGATAAGGCCTAAAATGATCCCGATGGCTATTGCCGCTACAAAACCGATGACTTCCACTTGTATTGTTTTCAGCAAAAGTCAAGTAAAAAGCAGAATTAAACGGTAACTAATGTCACACTACTTCAAATTTGGAATAATTTCGATGTGGCTTCGGTGTAAGTTCACGATACCGCGCTGTTCCATTTTTTTGAGTAAGCGTGAAATCACTTCGCGTGATGTATTTAATTCAGAAGCGATTTCCTGATGGGAAAGTTTGATATCATTGCATCCGCAGGCATCCTGGTGTTTTTTCAGGTAAAATTCCAAACGTTCATCCATCGCTTTAAAAGCAATACTGTCAATTACCATTAAGACTTCCTCAAACCTTCTTCGGTAGGTTTCAATTACAAATTCGTACCAGGAACGGTGAGTGGCCATCCATTTTTCCATGACCTGCAGCGGAATCATTACCAGTTCAGCATCCTCAACCACTTTGGCCATGATCTGACTGGTTTCCTGTTTGGTGGCACAAATCATGGATATCGCACAGGCCTGTCCGGGTTGCAGGTAGTACATAAAAAATTCTCCTCCGTCTTCATCTTCGCGGAACACTTTGAGTTTTCCTTTCACGATCAATACCGTACTTTTAATATATTGGCCGGAACGCATCATGACTTCACCTGCTTTCAGTGAGTGAAGGGTTGCGTTTTGTTCTACTTCCTCAATTAATTGCGGACTGAAATTTGGGAATTGTTTTTTTATGATGTCTTTCATGTGTGAATCAATAGAATACAAATATACTATTCTGAAAATTTGTTCGCTTATTATTGTTTAGTTAAAAATCATATATTTGGATAAACAGACAAAAAAACAAACAAAGCAAATGACAAATACTAATGGAAGAGAATTAATCTTCAGGCATTTAGACGGTATAGTAACCGCTCCCATTGCTTTTATTCTAAAGGAAAAAGGAGTGTTGCAAAAGTTGTCGGAACTTCAGAAAACGACTTTAAAAACACTTTCAGCCGAATGTAAGGCCAACGACGGATACCTCAATGTCGCTTTACGGGCTTTGGCTTCACAGGGATTTATTGATTACGGGATTGACGAAGCAAACAAAGAAATTATAATCAGCGTTAATTCCAACAGTGAATATGCTTTTTCCCAATTTTACCTCTACGATGATATTGTGAAGTTACTCTTTACTACCGATTTTTTTACGGCCAATGTCATTACAACACAATCCATCAGTCAGTTGAAACCCATCTTCGAAACATATAAAAGGAATTATGATATTGTTTTTGATGAAGATCCGGTAAAGAATAAAATCCAGCAGCAGATTTTAAAACACATTGAAGGATATCTTGCCGCACCTTTGGTTGTCAATCTCGGGATGACCGGAATGTTCCATAAGTATTTTATGGAAACCTCTTTCAGTCCGGACGAATTTCATAAGGAACCGGAAGCATTCGGACAGATGTTGGACTTTTTTACAGCTTTGGGATGGTTTGCCGAAAGAAACGGGAAATACCAGTTTGCTGATCAGGGATTTTTTTTTGCCAAAAGAGCTTCTGCTTACGGTGTAACGGTTTCGTATCTGCCGATGCTTAAAAATATCAAGTCACTGCTTTTCGGTGATCCGAATACACTCCGTAATATAGGAGTCAACGAGACCGAAATCCATGTGAACCGGGAAATGAACGTATGGGGGAGCGGTGGTGCACACAGCACTTATTTTAAAGTCATTGACGAAATTATCATCGAGTTGTTCAACAAGCCCATTGGCGAACAGCCGAAAGGTATCCTCGACATGGGTTGCGGTAACGGCGCTTTCCTGCATCATATCTTTAATGTAATTGAAAGACAAACACTACGCGGCAAGATGCTGGAAGAGTATCCACTGTTCTTGGTAGGAGTCGATTACAACCAGGTCGCCTTAAAAGTTACACGGGCCAATTTGATCAAAGCCGATATCTGGGCTAAGGTAATTTGGGGTGACATCGGGAATCCGGATCTACTGGCGCAGGATTTACAGGACAATTATAAAATCGATCTGAAAGATTTACTCAATGTCAGAACTTTTTTGGATCATAACCGCATATGGTCTGAACCGGAAGGTCTGCACAATATCGAAAGCCATTCAACCGGAGCTTTTGCTTACCGCGGCGAATTGCTTTCGAACGATAAAGTAGAAGCCAATCTCTACGAACATTTCAGGAAGTGGTCACCTTATGTGAAGCAATTCGGGTTGTTACTCATTGAACTGCATACGGTTGATCCGAATATTACGGCACAGCACCTGGGCCAGACTCCGGCGACTGCTTATGACGTGACACACGGATTATCCGATCAGTACATTGTTGAAGTCAAAGAATTTATTAAAGTTGCCGGAATGGCAGGGTTGCATTCGGAAGAACGCTTTTTCCAGCAGTTTCCCAACACTGATTACGCCACAGTGACGATACATTTACTCAAAGGAAAATAAGGGAGATATTAGATAGGGATAGCCAAAACTTACATTTTAAATAATCAAAGAAGAACATTTTTTATTGGCTATCCCTACACTTCTCATTTTTAGTATGAAACGTTCATTTAATAACGTATGAACCTACTACAAAGGTACAGAATTTAATCCTAAAATGGATTTATTTTTGAGTCTAAATTATTGTAATTAAGTAAATTAGGTGTTTTTGGTGAGAAGTTTAACAGTCCGGAAATATTGTGTTAACTTTGAACCTAAATTAAACGTTATGCAGATCAATTTCACCGAATTAAAGATAACCGTACAGCAAGCCATTGACTGTCTGGTACAAAAAGATAAAGAAGGTACAAGTGCCAAACTGAAAGAAGCCGGTGAAATTATAAACGAGCTGATGGACTTTGCCGATAACGACGACGATTTGATCGAACTCAGCCGTTATCAGGTTTTACTAACACAATTGGAACAGAAAAATGCCGGATAAATGTTACTGCGGTTCGGGAAATGATTTTGCACTTTGCTGCGAGCTTTATATCCTAGGGAAAAAGAAACCTTCAACGGCTGAGCAACTCATGCGTTCAAGATATTCGGCGTATTGTGTCCATGATGCCGACTATCTGATTGCGACAACCCATTTATCAACACGTAAACACCACCACAAAGAAGACATACTTTCTTTTGCCGTAGAAAACCATTGGGTGAAACTTGAAATTATCCAGAGTTCAGCACATACGGTCGAATTCAAAGCGTACTACCTTGACAGCAGCCTGAATGCACACACCCATCATGAAAAATCCACCTTTAAAAAGGAAGGAGACCAATGGTTTTATGTGGATGGGAAGTGGTTTTAGAGTTTTAGATTATTAGATTTTCAGAGTTTTATTGTTAAACGTCAGTTCGAGTGATTTTCGGAGAAAATCGTATCGAGAACTTTTTGTTTTGAGGATGACCTCTCGATACATTTTTATTCCGCTTCGCTGCACAAAAACACTCGAGGTGACGAACTGATTTAATTTTACCGTCAGTTCGAGTGATTTTACCGTAACGTAGTGAAGGGAAAATTGTATCGAGAACTTTTTGTTTTGAGGATGACCTCTCGATACATTTTTTATTCCGCTTCGCTGCACAAAAACACTCGAGGTGACGAACCGATTTAATTTTACCGTCAGTTCGAGTGATTTTACCGTAACGTAGTGAAGGGAAAATTGTATCGAGAACTTTTTGTTTTGAAGGATGGCCTCCCGATACATTTTTATTCCGCTTCGCTGCACAAAAACACTCGAGGTGACGAACCGATTTAATTTTACCGTCAGTTCGAGTGATTTTACCGTAACGTAGTGATGGGAAAATTGTATCGAGAACTTTTTGTTTTGAAGGATGGCCTCTCGATACATTTTTTATTCCGTTACTCTACATAAAAAACACCCGAGGTGACAAACTGATTTAATTTTACCGTCAGTTCGAGTGATTTTACCGTAACGTAGTGAAGGGAAAATTGTATCGAGAATTTTTTGTTTTGAAGAGTGGCCTCCCGATACATTTTTTATTCCGTTACTCTGCATAAAAAACACTCGAGGTGACGAACCGATTTAATTTTACCGTCAGTTCGAGTGATTTTACCGTAACGTAGTGAAGGGAAAATCGTATCGAGAATTTTTTGTTTTAAAATATAACCTAAAAAAGCTTCCCCTGAACACCTTCCTTCATTTCACCGCCAAAAATAAATTCCTCCACAATATCAAACTGTTTGCGTTCCGGATTAAAGCGGCGTAATGCGATGCGGTCACATAGAAAAGACAGGGCAGGTGTATTAAACAAAGCATAAGCCTTGGTGATCTGTTCCGGTTTTAAGCGGCGGCCAATCGATATATGGGGTTCACTGCTTTTGATTTCGGTTTTGTATTTAAATCCCTGATGGAATTCCTTCATGATGGCTTTCAATTGTTCTTTGCAGCTTTCATCGGGTGCCAGAAAAAAAGCACCGTTCGGGAAGGTGTCAAAGCGGTTGAAGCGTGTTGGCTCCGGATGTAAATAGCGGCAGATGGCCATCAGATGCTTTCGGATGTTGTCCAATTCCCTTGCATCGGTTTCAAACTCATTCAACGTAATATGTGCCAGTGAATTTTTACTGTTGTACCAACCAATGACAGCAGCCAGTTGCTCTTTCATCTGTTGGACTTCGTTTATAACTTCCCGGGAAGGATGGAGGACGACGGAATAACGTTCGGGCATGACCAATAAATTACAGATTATTCACAGATACCGTCAATACCGCACGATTCACCATCCAGTGAAATTGACTGCGGGTTCTCGGCCCTCCAGTTGGCAAAACTTTCCGTGATTACCTGAAGGAAATCATTGGGTTGTACCGCACCGCTGAATGTAATTTGGTTGTCAACCAGAAAGAATGGTACACCGCGTAGTCCCAACGACATGGATTGCCGGATATCCTGGCGGACTTCCTCTGTATAAGCCGTACTGTTTAAAATGGCTGTTGCTTCGGTAACCGGTAATCCCACTTCGCCTGCTATGGCAAGCAAAGTATCAACAGTACCGATATTTTCCCCGTTGCAGAATACCGCTTCAAACAAACGCTGTTCGAGCGCATGAACCGATCCGTATTGTTTCGCCCATTGCAGCAAACGGTGTGCGTGAAATGTATTCGCCCACTGCATACGGTCCATGTCGAAGGTAATACCGGAACGCGCAGCCATATCAGCCACATAAGTATTCATCTGCCGGGCTTCATCCACCGGAACATTTTTGTATTCGGCTAAAACTTCATGGGCGTTCTTACCCGCTTTCGGATAAAAATCCGGAGCAAGTTGGTAACTGTGCCATTCAATGCTGAGGCTGTCACGGTCAGGAAACTGTGCAAGTGCCGCATCGAGATTTTTCTTTCCGATGAAGCAGAAGGGACACATGAGGTCTGACCAGATATCGATTGTCATTTTAGGAGTCATGGACTTGGGATTTATGTTGTAAAGTTCGGAAAAAAATAAATGGGAATTGCATTGCAGTGTAAGAGTGTGGCTTCGGTACTTCGATACTTCGACAAGCTCAGTAACCGTAGCTCAGTAACCGGTTAGAACGTTGCCTGAGGTTCTCGAAGGCAAAAGTATGTGGCTTCGGTACTTCGATACTTCGACAAGCTCAGTAACCGTTGGAATGTGGCTTCGGCTCCGCTCAGCCACCATCGGTACTTCGACAGTTTCAGTAATCAGCTCAGCCACCGGGGAGAACGTTGCCTGAGGTTCTCGAAGGCAAAAGAGTGTGGCTTCGGCTCCGCTCAGCCACCATCGGTACTTCGACAGTTTCAGTAATCAGCTCAACCACCGGGGAGAACGTTGCCTGAGGTTCTCGAAGGCAAAAGAGTGTGGCTTCGAGAGCCTCAGCCATCGCAATAGACTTAGTTTATACGCAGGTGGTTGAGCGGAGCCGAAACCACCTTAAAACCGTGGCAATTTCGTTTTCAAAAATGAAATTGCCACAAAAGTTGTGGCAAAAAGAAAATTAAAAACGAAATTGCCACAAAGGATGTTCGGGTTATTGTTGCTTTTATCCGGAATTTGTTTTTTGGATTTCTTACAGGAATCAATTGGTGGCCTGCTTCTTTAATTTCAAAAACCTGAAATCATTTTTCAAACCGTTGCAATAGAGTAAACCGCCATCTAAGTTGGATGCTAAATTCAAAATAATTTTAACCGTTTCATTTGCCATGATGCTGCCAATCATTCCGCAAACCGGGCTGCTGACACCATTGATTGTGCAGGAATCATTTTTTAACAGCGTTTCCATATCAAACAGGTCCCGGTATTGAAACTGGTTTTTATAATGAAAAAGCGTAACATATCCCTGCCAATCCGAAACCGCACCATGTACCAGCGGTACTTTGTGAAAACCACACTGTTTGTCCAGGACCAGCCGGGTCGCCAGATTATCCGAACAATCACAAACAATTGTATAATCTGAAATAATGTCGGCAAAATTATCATTGGTTATACACGCTTCAACAGCGATAACCGTTACATGATTATTTTGTGCGGCTAATTTCCCGGTCAGGACGCGGGCTTTCTTTTGTCCGATTTCAGCCGGTGTATATAAAAACTGCCGGTGTAAATTGGTTTCATTTACTTCGTCAAAATCGGCGATTCCAACTTTACCAATGCCCATTGCTGCCAGATAAGTGGCGACTACGGTGCCCAATCCTCCGGCACCGACAACCAAAACACCAGCCTTATCAATTTGTTCCTGTCCAAGTGTTCCTATTTCGGGGAGGAGTATTTGCTGACTGTAGCGTTCCTTCATCGGTTAATTTGTGATGTAATGGAGCTGTCCGTAATTTTATCATCGGCGGCTAACAAAAATGCTTTGGAAATAATAACCGAAAGACCATTGTCACCTTCAAACGGCAAAAATAAATTTTCACTTACATCTTTCTTACTTCTGTCAGGAACAATACACAAATACTGATCATTCGGTTCCATTAAAATATTGGTACTTCCTATATGTATTTTATACGTTCTCAATTTACCTTTCACCACCACAAACCGGTCTTCAATATGTGTAACCGATGCAATTTTTAAGCGGGGGATAAGCCCCTGAAGTATTTCCTTTCTGTTTTTGGCAATTTCCGATAAATCACCAAACGAATAGGACTGCCAATAATCCCTGTGGTTAGGCAATCCGCCCGAGTCACTCCAGGTAGGATCATTTCCGACACTCGCTACGCCCACAAATAAATCGACATCGCGCATCGCTTCAGAAAAAGCAATTGGCGGGACATTAATCAGTTCTATTAATTCATTTGTTTCCGAATTTACAAAACGGATTTGATCTGTCGTGACATAATTCCATATACCGGTTGCATTGAACTCATCGTTAGCATTTAACGGATTTACCCAGTATTCCACACGGATTGCATATTCCGGAAGAAAAAGCAGGGCAGTATCCTCGTCTCCGCCATCCCAGGCCCCCATCAATTTGGCTTTCCAGTTTCTTCCTTTGGCCAGCGTCACATATTGATGCTGTTTCAGGATATGCGATGCCATCCGGTTGCTGTAGGTTCTCGTATTGATTTCCGCTTCCGTAAGCAAATAAATTTCCCGGTAGGCTTGTTTAAACGGTTGCTGAATTTGGCCCTCCAGTAAAAACTGGCGCCATTCCTTCACTTCATTGGTACTGCTTGTTACAGGATGCCACAACGAAACCGTTGTAAACTCATCAATACCGATAGGGTCATGATGTATGGAAATCCATTGGTTATTGCTGTAAATAGCCAGGCATTCCGTTGTATCGTTGGAAAATTTAAAAATCACTTTATTGATCACAAAAGAAAGCAAACCATGCTGTATGTATTTTTCTTTGAAATAATCCAAAGTCATGGTTCTGTTGCTTCGTAACATCCGGTCAAACCGTTCCTTTTGCGAAACCGTCGTCTGGTCGATTTGTTTCTGAACCGCTTTGAGTTTCTTAAGTTTTGCCGCGAATTTGTCTTTGACCAATTGTGGAACCGATTTTTGTTGGCTACCGTCCGGTTTGATCCATTTTAAATTGGATTTACCGATGCCTGTCAGTTCAAGTACCCCGGTAAAGTCATCAAAAGTATACGTCAGCTGATGGTCTTTCAATTTAAAGTCATCTACCGCCAAATCTTCAATTTCAGTTGAAGAGATTCCTAATTTAGCGGCAGCTTCATCGATATATTTTTCAATAAGCGTTAAGGTATTGGCCTGTTTGATTTTTAAACGCAAACGCGACAGTTGGGCAATTCCGTCCAATCCTTTTGACGCATAAAGGGTATATAAACAGGCATTCCCGATTCCTGCTGCAGCGGGTCCTTTTTCAGGAATTTTTTTGAAAGAGCGGTCGGCGAGCTTGCTGATTGTCTGAATTGTTGTGTTGTCATAAAACCAGGACGACATCCATACAAACCCCTTAATGGCATCGGCATTCAGACTGGACAAAAATTCAATTACATTATAAGTAGATTCATATCCGCTATAGGTATAGGTTTTTACCGTTACCGTTTCTTTAAGGTTGATTACAAACGTAAACCATTCCTGCGTAACCTTCTTGAATTTATCCGATCCGAGTTGGTCAATAATTTTTTTAGCTTCGTTCAGATATTTCTGCGAAGGTTTACCGCCATTTGCTTTTTGTGCCAGGGCAATTAATTCGAACCAAAGTTTTTTGTCTTCTTCTTTTTGCTGTTCCAATACATTATTGGCAAAGGGTTGAAATTCATCTTCCCCTAAAAAGTAAGTTGGTTTTACACCTCCTTCTTCACCTTTAGCAGCATGAAGATAAATTTTGATTTTTTCGTCTAATTTAACCTGTTCTTTGTAAAAGTAGGTATTGGGACTTTTTTCAATACTTACAATTTCATTCAGTAACCCTACGACACTTTCAGGAATTTCGGTGGGAGGAAAACTGTATTCAATTTGTCTGAAAAAACCGGCTATGGGCCACCAGTATATTCCGGTGTAGGTTTCATTACAAAACTTTTGTTTAAAGATTTCATAAAGTGCAACGATGTTTTTTTCAGAAAACTTCATTTTGCTCCTAAACATATTGGCGAGCATCTGGGAAGTCAACTGGTGTTCATCATGCAGTTTTTGATGACCTTTGCGGTAAGAAGGATAGGTGTTTTTGCTCGTGTTTGCCAAGTAAATGGCAAATTCCCCCTTTTTTTCATCATCCCATTTTTTGATGGATTCATTGTAAAAGGGGATTTCCGAGAACGTAACATTATAAAAAAAGAAGTGTGTCTGGCTCGTATATTCCCTGATACACCGGTCAATTGCCTCTCTGAATTCTGTATTTTCCTCCGTATTTTTTCCGATACTTTCTTCGGTTTTCAAACCCATGGCAGATTTGATTTTTTTAAATAATTCCATAATACAACCGGTTACCCTCCAACTAAAGGCGTTAGTTTGACAAAAGAGATTTTTGAATCATTTCTGAAAGTCACCAGTTGGTCAAGTTCCTCCAGTTGCTGATTGTCAACCAAGATAAAGAAACCGTTTTTCTGAAAAGCATTCAAAGCAATGTACACCTGCTTTTCTGTATCAATCAGTTGCTTCGCTTTTAGTTTGTATCCGTTAAGGGTACGTTCGGCATTTGTGGGTTCCACCAGTCCGTTAAAATAGCCGGGCAAACGTTTGTTATAACTTTCAATTTCGGCAGTGACGCGTTTTGTGATCAACTCTTCCACGGTTATGGAAGCCGATTGTACTTCGATTTCAAATTGGTTTGTAACCGTACCGTTTAAGAGTTCATCTGAAATTAGGATATTCATGTGACGGATGTATCGGATTAAATTAAATATTTTTTAGATTCCCATTAGTTGCAACGGGGTTTTAAATATAGCTATTTTCAAAGGGAACAAACAAGCTAAACGGTGATAATTTTATGAACAAATAAAGCCGGATAAAACGACGTTGCCTGAGGTTCTCGAAGGCAAAAGTTTGTGGCTTCGGTACTTCGATACTTCGACAAGCTCAGTAACCGTAGCTCAGCAACCAGCTCAGCCACCGGTTCAGTCGTCGGAAAGAACGTTGCCTGAGGTTCTCGAAGGCAAAAGAGTGTGGCTTCGAGAGCCTCAACAACCGCAACAGACTTAGTTTATACACAGGTGGTTGAGCGGAGTCGAAACCACCGTAAACCTGTGGCAATTTGATTTTCGAAAATGAAATTGCCACAATACTTCGACAAGCTCAGTAACCGTCTGGTGTGGCAAAAAGAAAACTGAAAACGAAATTGCCACAGGTTTACTCTATTTTTTAAGCTTGGTTCAGATGAATAATCCTTATGAAATCCTCTCCGGTCATTTCGGATTCATCAGTATTTATTTTGATAACATCGCCGTTATCAAGTCCAAGAATTACGAAATAGGATTTGTGTTTTCCGTTTGTTATAAGGATTCCCGTAATCAGAATCTTATTCCAGAAAATTTCAGTTCCGTCTTTTAACACAAACGAATCGGTTTTGATTTTGATTAAAATCTTTTTTCTGGCGAAGAAAACTTGATATGAAAAAAATAAAATGGCCAGGAAGTCACCCCAAAATAATGCCTTTGCATCGAAACTGAGCGGTTTTGTTACATCAGAAGTACCGAAAAGATAAATAAGTACTAAAAAAGCAAGTACTAAAAAGAAAATAAAGACATGTTTGTTCCTGTATATGTTTTTATTATGGGTTTGCTCTTTACTTCTGTATTTTGATGACTTAATTTTTTCATATTCATTATATGTAGTTCGTGCACCGAAAATATCATTAAAAAAATCCGGTTTGATATATTTCGTATGGATTATTTCCCTTACTTCCTCTTTGGTATAATTCCCCATGTTACAATTTTGGGTTGATTTAATTACTGATTTCAACTCTCAATAAAATCACTGAGTTTTACATCACCGCGTGTGGGAATAAATTCGGTGATCTCATACCTGGCAATACCATGTTGGTGAAACGGATCTTCCTGAATTATTTTAGCAAGTTCCTCCTTAGTAGTATTCACGGCAAGGATAACACCGCCGGTTCTCGGGTTTTTCCGTCCGGATAAGATGAATTTTTCCTGTGCGTAATATTTATCCAGGAAACGGATATGTTCCTGGAGATTTTTCTCTACTTCCTCAATCGGTTTGCAGTAGGTGAGCGCAATGATGAACATTTTTTACTCGGTTTCGTTATACGAATTCACTTTGAAAAGCATGCGGAATCCGACCGGGTCTTTTTTTGAATTGGGATACTTTTCGGCATTTACCCTTTTCTCAAATTCTTTCATGATATCCAGATCCAGATCATCCTTCACGGCATAGGTGATTTCATTGGTGTCCTTTTTCAATTTAAACTCCACCATGATTTTACCCGGTTTGGTTGAATTTTTGAATAATTCCTCAAAAATGGCATTCACTTTATCGAGTATCATTTTAAGATCTTCAAGCGATGTGTTTTCCTTTAGTTCCTGATCGGTATTCAGTAGCTCAACAGTTTCCAGTTTGGTTTCTTTTTCACCTTTGTCAAGTTTGGTTATTACCTTTCCGTCCTTGTACATCACCTTTTTATCCATATCAGGTCTTGGCGCTTCATCCAGCCACATCAGTTTCAGGTCTTTCGGTAGTAAATTCAGGATGTAATTGTGTTCTTTCGTTTCCACAATCAGCAAAGGTTCTTCGATATCGAATGAAATCACCGCCCAGTAGTATTGCAGTTCCTGTTGAGTAGCCTTACGGATCACAAAATCCCCGGTGATTTCCTTTTTAAGTTGGTCCCAGATGATTTTCGAATCTTTCATACTCTGGCTCATCTTTCCGGCCAATTCCATTTTGTCGACTACAAAAGTCACATCTGCTTTTTCAATCTTCTGGATTTCGGGATTGTTTTTAAACCTTGACCATAATACCGGTCCTACAATCAGGTTATCCTGCAGTATTTTATAATTGTCCCCTTTTAAATTGTTGGTGATCAGTTTTTTGGCTTCTTCAATTTTTTTTGGACTGCAGTAATTGTAAACAACTCCTTTCGGGATGGTAACGGTTTCTTTTTGCTGCGCAGACGAAAACTGGAATGCCAATAGGAGTAGGACAAGGTTTGTAATTTTCATGGTCATGTTTTAAGGATGTATGCAAATATATTCAAAAGGATGGATATAGTCGGGAAGGTTTTTTGTTTAATGGTGGCTTCGGTACTTCGACAGGCTCAGCAACCAGCTCAGCCACCATCGGTACTTCGACAGGCTCAGCAACCATTGGAGTGTGGCTTCGAGAGCCTCAGCCACCGCAACAGACTTAGTTTATGCACAGGTGGTTGAGCGTAGTCGAAACCACCGAAACCTGTGGCAATTTCATTTTCAAAAACGAAATTGCCACAATACTTCGACAAGCTCAGTAACCGTCTGGTGTGGCAAAATGAAAATTGAAAATGAAATTGCCACAGGTTGATCCGCAATTATCTTTTTTAAAGGAGTAAACCCATCCCTTAATTCGGTGAGAAGCAAACAGTGGATTTCTTATTTTTTTGGAGGAATTATCCTGATAATTTTTCTTTTTTTAGGAGACATCTTTGTAAAGTAAGCTTACAAACTAAACAGCTAAAACTTTATACGATGAGAAAAATTATTTTTACGAAAGCATTATTGCTTTTTTGGGGTATTGTCAGCGGACAATGCATTATCAATGGTACTTTAGAGAGTACCTGTACCGGTAACGGTTTTAATGCCAGTAATATTTGCGTAAACGGATGGACTGCCAGTCATGGTACGCCAACGGTTATGGGGACGGTAGGAGTTAACACCTGGGCCTGGGTTTGGTCCAACTCAGGCAGGGGAGAAGGGATTATAACCAATTACGATTTTCAAGCGGGGAGAACTTACCGGATAACATTTGACGTACGTGCTTCAACCAATATTTCCAATCCTAACACAACCGTTCTGAACTCAACCCTTAATGCCCGAGTTACTTCCGGGATAAACGGCAATACAAGTACGGCTATGCCCACACTCTCAGGTTCACAGGCTATTTGGGGCAGTACAGTTGGAAATGCAATAGCTAATTCAGGAACCGGTTGGGATACGATAACCGTCACTTTTACACCATCAGTGAATTATACGCAATTATGGTTTTATCCTATGATGACCGCCACTCCAGCTGGTAATGGCGGTGCGCAAATTCAGATGGAAGTGGACAATGTGAGCATTATCCCACCGGTGACTTCGGTGTTTCATTTCCAGGATGCGGGTGGCACAGTTAAAACCGATTTCTGTTCTGGAGAATCTGTCTTTCTAAATGGAACCAATTCATTTGGTGAAAATCAGTACTATATTGATGTATGGAGAAGACCCATTGGTTCAACTGCATCTTTTCAATGGCAGGCCCAACTGGGGGCTAACGGTTGGTCAAGCGGTCAGGCAGGGCTTTTGAATTTAAGCAGTATATTTGCGTCGCAAAATTATTCTTTTGCGGCCGGTTTTGAATACCAGGTCAAAATGGCCACGGCTTCAGCACCGTGTGTAGGGTGGGTGGAAAGCACCCAAACATTCAGGGTATTGAACAATACGGCTTCACCCGCTTTCACCTTTAACAGTTTTTGTGCGCCTAACGGATCCATGAGCGTTACGGCTACGGCTTCGTATACTGCCCCGGGGCTTAACCAATGGTGGGCATTGATGGAAACCAATGTGCCGGGCGCGATTTCTGATGCGGCTACCATAGGTCAGGTGGGAGTCGTTCAAAACGGGACTACCGTAACGTTTACCGGCTTGAGCCAAACCAAAAGCTATTACATCAAGCATGGTGTTTACGGAAACTGCATCAATTGGACCGAACAGCGTACCGCTTTACCGCAAAGTGTATTCTGGTCTAATTATACGACCAATTTTAATCTGGCGCCAAGTGCAAACATTAACGGAACGGTTTCAGTAACCGCTGCTGCCCACAGCAATCCGGTATTTGTGAACCATCACTGGTCTGTTTATTATGCGCCGAACGGATCAACTTCAGGAAACACTGGTGTACCCGGAAATCCTGTTCAATGTTGTTCAAATGCATCTGCAACCTTCAGTGCCAATTTGGCCGTGAACCAATGGTATTACATCAAGCATGGTATTTATAATGATTGCTCAGGCTGGAATGAAACCCGTAAAGCTTTCCGGGTTGTGATACAAGGATTTTTGGCCGACGGTTCGCCTGATTATGCGGTAGAAGAATATCAGATTGAAACCAAAGCAAAAGCAGCACAAGTAAGCGCTACTGAAGACACGGTGCTTTATCCGAATCCTGTGGCAGCTGGGGAAAAATTATATTTTAGTACCGACGGATGTGAAGTCAGCGAAGTACAGCTGATTGATTTTACCGGGAAATCCCATAAACTGACTTTTGTGAAAACGAATTCCGATACGATTGAAATACATCTGGAACCCCAATTCAAACCGGGTGTTTACACGTTAAAAGTCATGTGTAAAGATGCTTCGGTGAGAATCAAAAAAGTAGTGGTGAATCCATAACCAACAGGAATAAAAAAAATCCTTTCAGTGTATAATGCCTGAAAGGATTTTTTATTTAATCCTGTGATTACAGGATTGTAGTAGGGTATATTACTCCTGGTATTCGGCTACCACTTCGGCATCAAACTCCATGTGGTCTTCCACTTCCTGGGCTACGGGTTTGGAAGCTTTAAGGGCATTGAATTTTTCGATTTGTTCCAATCCGTCCTCTTCACCGCTGAAATACGGGAATACATCCATAATAGGTGATTCGGAAATGGCCGGGATCGTAAATTCTCCCATGGTGTTCTTCATCGCATATAGGGTATTGTCGTAAGCTTCCTTCACATCATTGGCCTGCACCAGCAAATACATATTGGTTTTGCGTTCTTTACCGCTTTCTTCGTCATAGGCGGTCAACGCCACTTTGGAACGGAACCAGCGGTCGGCATTTTCAAACGGATGGATCTCGGCAAAGTTCGCCACTTTGATGTTGGTGATTTTGAATTCTTCACTCACATAGGACATCATTTCTTCCGTGATTCTGCTTTCGGCTTCGGTATAGGACAAGGCATCTACCAGATACGGTTCATTCGTCACTTTCAGCATGCCGTTTTCGTCTATTTTCTTGAATTTAATTTTGCATTCGTACCAGGTTGCGCTCATATTCTGTTTTTTTAAGGAGCGCAAAGGTAATTTTTAAAAGAAAAATAAAAGGTTTGCAGAATTTCTTTTTTTGGTTATGGTGGTTTCGTTGTTGGTGGCTGAGCGGAGCCGAAGCCACCACGGCTTCGATACTTTTTAACCCTGTCGGCGGTTGTGGCTTCGGCTCCGCTCAGCCACCACGGCTCCGCTCAGCCACCGTCGAGAGCACTTCGACAAGCTCAGTGTAACACCTCAGCCACCGCAGATTCACAAATTAAGAGTAGTTGCTTGTGACTTAGATACTTTACAGATTCACGAATGTGGCTTCGGCTCCGCTCAGCCACCACGGCTCCGCTCAGCCACCGTCGAGAGCACTTCGACAAGCTCAGTGTAACACCTCAGCCACCGCAGATTCGCAAATTAAGAGTAGTTGCTTGTGACTTAGATACTTTACAGATTCACGAATGTGGCTTCGGCTCCGCTCAGCCACCACGGCTCCGCTCAGCCACCGGGAAGAACGTTGCCTGAGGTTCTCGAAGGCAAAAGTATTCGATTTTTTAAGCAGCCATTAACCTCTTCCCGGCCATTCCTTTTTCCTGAATAAGGACTTTAAATTTGGTTCCCATATCCAGCAGCAGCATGTAGCTGAGAAAGACTTCTTCCCGGATCGCCTCGAGTACGTCCGTTTTAGTTGAAGACATTTCACGGAGGGATTCCTTAAAACCCAACCGCATCAGGAAATCGGCCTGGCTTGTGAGGCCCACACAGGTGAGTCCGTTTTTGAATCCCCAATGGCACAGCGCCGAAAAGTTGATGTGTGCCGTAATATCCTGATTACCTATATTATCGTACCAATTTTCATTGGTGGTATGTTTGTTGTAGCACAGCAGCGTGCCGCGTTGTTTCTGTGCGGTGTACAGTTGGGAAGAAATATAGCCATAATCGATGGTCAGAACATAGCCTTTTTTGAGATTTTTGGCGATTTCGGATATCCATTGTATGGCTTGCAGGTTGATTTCGGTGCGGAATCCTTGGGGCAGGTCTATATTAAGTTCGTTAAAGTAGGCTTTGAGTTCTTCGGAGGCCGGTTGGAGCTGTTCGTAAAAATTTTCGCCGTGACCAATGAAAACTTCCATAAGCCCGTCTTCCATCACGACCTGGTGCACCGGGAAATTATCGACGAGTTCATTCGACAGTATGCAGCCCGTAATTTCAGGAATGCCGGCGAGGGTAGGGTGCCAACTCACTTTCTCGGGGAGTTCCCAGTTAAGGGTTTGTTTCTCGATGATGCAGTAGTTGAGTTTTTCGTAGAATTCGGGGACAGTTTTAAGATATGCCATGATATCCATGCAGAGTTTGCCGTTCCCACCTCCAAACTCGACCACGGTGAATGGTTCTTTACCCATTGCGATCCACATGGCTTCGAGCTGTTTCCCTATGATCATCCCGAATACCGGGGTCAGTTGCGGACTGGTATAATAATCGCCTTTTACGCCAATGGGGTTCCCGTTTGAAGTGTAGTACCCCAAGCCGGGATAATACAGGGCCATCTCCATAAAATCGCAAAAGGATATGGGTCCGTTCTCCTGAATCTTGTGTACTATGATTTCTGATAGTTCCATAACGGTTAAATTTATACTGTTTTCGGAAACGGGGTATAATTATAACGCAGAATGGGAGGGAAAGTGTATTTTTTTTGCTGGAATTAAGGATGTTGGCTTCGGTACTTCGATACTTCGACAGGCTCAGTAACCGCAGCTCAGTGTAACACCTCAGCCACCGGGAAGAACGTTGCCTGAGGTCCTCGAAGGCAAAAGTGTGGCAAAAAGGTTTTTGAAAACGAAATTGCCACAATACTTCGACAGGCTCAGTAACCGTTTGGTGTGGCAAAAAGAAAATCGAAAATGAAATTGCCACGGATGATTGTTTGGTTGTGACCTCGACAGGATTCAAACCTGTGACTTTGAAAGTTGCTTTGTGCAGCGCTGTACCTACAAAGAATATTTTTTCAAGTTTGTTGTGGGTAGTTTTTGGGTATCAATCGCTGAAAGGTTGCATGATGCTGAAAGTTTTCGTTCTACCCCGGTAGCGGTTGGAAACCCTGTTGGCGGTTGTGGCTTCGGCTCCGCTCAGCCACCAAGGCTCTGTTGATGGATTTTTTAACCGCTTCCAGGGTCTCCGACCGCTGAAAGGGTTGCGTAGCGTTGAAGGTTTTCTCCGAACCCCGGGAGCGGTTGCAAAACTTGCCGGCGGTTGTGGCTTCGGCTCCGCTCAGCCACCCTCGAGATCACTTCGACAAGCGCAGTGTAACACCTCAGCCACCGTCGATGAGATCACTTTTTGACCATTTCCAAAAGCACCTCAATCCTTTTCTTCACATAAGCAGCATTGTCATTCTGTACTTTTATGGAATCTGCTTTTGATTTGTCTGACGGACGCAATATGGATTCGGTGGGGTGTTTCTCTTTAAACCATTTGAACGTTGTCGAATAATACCAATAGGATGAATCGGTCCAGGCATTTTCTTCCGCTTGGAATTTTTTAGCTTCTTCGCCGGTCATTGTCTGCCTGATGTCTGAAAACAGTTCTTTTTCCATATCTTTTATAATGTGGAAGTATTCTTTACGGCAATCGACTTCAAACTTCGGATTGTTTTTAACACAGAGCAGCAACTGACTGTTCAGGGAAGTCAGTGAATCGGTATGTTTTTTATACAAATCGTTTTGCCCGAATCCGGCAAGGGTGAAAAGGAGGAAGAAGAGGGAGAGTTTCATTTAGTAGTCTATTCTTGTTGTTTGTCAGGCTGATGTAGGAAGCCATAGGTTTAAAGTTAATATTGATAAGATCGTGTCAGTGACATTTTATTTTGACTTAGTGAAATAATCAGGAATTTATGACTATAAATGAATTCATCATCATCTCTGCTGTTGTCTCCCAATAGCCAAAGGTATTTATTGCCATTGAGGACTTCAATGTAATAGTTGTAGTTAACTGTTTTATCCCCTCTGTAGAATTTAGCTTTTTTTTCATTGGTGAACTCAATGTATTTATTTTTCTCCGGTGAAAGATCATTTGTTTTTTCAGCTGTGTAAATGGAAGAATCAGCTTTAAGTTGGGGGAGAAGTATATCACTTTTCCATTTCCCTTTCAGTAAAACCGAATAAGAGGCATTCAATTTTTCCTTTTCCTTTTCAAGTCGTTTTAAATAGCCACCAAAAATTTTATTTCTAATGTCAAAGTAAGTTAGTTTTTTCCAGTCGCAAAATCTGAAAATCTTGATTTCCTGGTTGTCTTTTTGGATTGTATAATATCGTACAGATGAGCTGAAGTGTTTTTCTGTGCAACTGTCTTTGTATTGTTCAACTAATTTTAAAAAAGCATTCAAGGTTTTAATTTCACTGTTATCCAAGAGTGTTTCAGAAGGCAAAAGACTGTCTGTATTAGGAATTGAAATTTTCCCGTAAACCTTTCCGTTTCTGTTTTCAAAAGACATTCCTTCAACGGCGTGGTATTCATCACCATGAACATGTTCTATTTTTAATGCTTTGGAAAATGTAGGAAGCTGTTGTGCATTTGCATTGATAAAGAGGAAATAAATCAGTATCAGGAAAATGATTTTGTTCATGTTGCAATTATTGGTTAATCACAGATTCGCAAATTTTTAATATTGATTTTATTATACGGGTGCAATTGAGTTGATGGTAAATATACTAAAATTACATCTGTTGTGTGATGCTGGTGAAAGAAGCATTTCATAATCTTAAACTTTGAACCGGTCTGCGTCCTAAAAGTGTGGCAATTTCGTTTTTGAAAATGAAATTGCCACAAAAGTTGTGGCAAAAAGAAAATTGAAAACGAAATTGCCACGGATTTGTTTAACCCTGTAGGTGGTTGTGGCTTCGGCTCCGCTCAGCCACCGGGATGAACGTTGCCTGAGGTTCTCGAAGGCAAAAGTATTCGATTTTTAACCCTGACAGGGTTGCGTGATATGGATGCTTTTCTTTGAAAGGTTACCGTTTCATCTCGTGGATGATCTTATTGGTTCTCCGGTCTTCATACATGCGGTTCAAGGCTGTGACTGCCCATATGAAAGCCGGCACCCATCCGATGATGGTGATTTGTAATAGTAAGCATATAATCCCTGATCCTATTTTACCTTGCAGCATTAGGGATAACCAAGGGAAGAAAAAGGCGATGACGTAGCGCATGGGGTTTGTTTTTTAGTAGTTCAATTTGCTGATTTTTTTGTTGGGATCTCGACTGGATTCAAACCTGTGATCTTCAGGGATGTTTTATGATTGATTTCTGATTTTAGGTCGTAGGATTCGGCACTCTAATAAACCAATTCAGAATTACACTGCCAATTTCAGCATTCAAAGTCTGTCCGTCTTCATTGAAAACGGAAATTTTTCCAATTCCACATTTGTGATTTGTCTTGCCATCAACAGGTGCAAAACCTTCAAAAGGAATCTGATCCGGTTGATTACATGACGGATACAGCAATAATGCTTTCTTGCTGGCCCAATATTCATTATACACATACATTTGGCGTAAATCTTGGGTCGATGGTTTGGACTGATCGATGTTTTTCCACTTGGTGTCAATGATATAGTTTTCGTTTTCTCCTTTTGATAAAACTATATCTGGGCGAATGGCAATATTTTGCCAAAAAGGTTTGGAATTTTGCCCCATGATCGTAAAACCCTTTTTCTCTTGGACTTGTTGCAATCGAACCAATATGTATTGCTCCCATAAGGCATTCATATCAAAAAGTAGTGCCAACATATTTTCGGCGCCGTTTTTGACATTTGGTGCGTAATTCAGGATGATAATCCGAGCGATTGCCAATGCAGTTTCATACGGTGCAGTTTTTCTATTGTGTGGGATTTGCTCAAAAGTTTTGGCGGTTACCTTGATTGTTTTTACTTCTGGAAAATCCAATTGGACTTTTTTACATGTACTGTATAAATAATTCCCCTTAGTGAGCGAAGCAATAATCTCTAAAGCGCAAAACAACACCTGATGCAGTAAATGGTCTTTATCATATACTTGATGGGTGGTATAAAAGCGTTCTTTATGCACCAAGTTTTTAGAAAGATGACCTGCAAATTCGAGTTTGCCTTTTAGGGCTTTTACCTGACTGGTTTCTTTATAATATTGTTTAATAAGCCCTTGATGGATGAGTTTTTGCACCTCAGCTAAAAACCACTCAAAGTAAATATCTAGCAAATGTTTGGATTGTGTAGCTACCGATGCCTCGTCCATTTTTTTTACCTTCAGGTGCTTGGTCACCCGAAGCATTTCAATTAAAGCTGCTTGCCATTTTACTTTGTTGTTCTCCGAATCTGATTCGTATTGATCTATTTTGGGTAAAATTTCAATGACTAAACCATCAACTTGTAGAACACCCACGTAGTTTTTGAAGGTAATTTTATTTACTCCTATAGTAAAATAATTACCTTTATGAATCTCATTCAATTTGACCAACGCATTATAATGCGCTTTTTTAAAATGATGCCCATTATATTCCTGCCCACAAATTAAGGTAGAATATTCAAAAACTTTTATACTTTTAGTCTTACTCATTTACCCCAATAAAGAAATGATGGCTTCTTGTATATCAAAATCCTTTCTAATAGCAAATACCGTTTGAAGTTCTGGTTGCTCAACTCCCACCGACAATTTTGCAAACTTGATTTCGTTATCCTGTGGTTTCTTAATCTTAACAAAACCCTCGCCCAATACTAGCGCTATTTTTTCGTAATCGTTATAAAAATATTCTTGTAATAGTGGGATAATATTGTTCTTAAAGGTATTTTCTAAATCTTCTAAGGAATTTACATTGATAAAATACGAATGTCCTATGGAATGATCACGATCTAAAAGTAGTTCGATACGCTTATTTATGGTTTCTAAAATCTCCGATAAATCTAAAGAAAAAGTAAAATCTTTGAAATAATCCAATTTACTTCTATCCTTTTCAGATTTCATCTGCTTCCAAATACCGTCTTTCTTTTCATCTATTTCATTTGGACGACCAAACAATTCAAAAAAGGAGTCTTCTTCTTTTTTAAACTCCAAATCTTCCCAATCAAGTTTTTCATAATCCCATAATAACTTACAGTACAAAGCTGATGGAGTTAACAATTCTGTTTGTGGCATCATTTCGGTAAAATTAAAACGACGACGTAAAGCGGTATCCAATGCCTCTACACTTCGATCAGCTGTGTTCATCGTACCTATAATATACAAATTAGGTGGCACCCCAAAAGTGTCTTTACTATACGGCAAGGTTACTTCTAGCGCTTCATCATTACCTAAACGTTTGCTTTCTTCAATAAGTGTAATCAATTCACCAAAGATTTGAGAGACATTACCACGATTGATTTCGTCGATGATGAGTACAAATGGTTTAATACTTTTTTTAACTATATTTGATTCAGAGTTGGGTATATATTTTTTTAATTTATCTAGAACAGGAGGATAATAAATACCTATACCAGTTTGTCCAACCTCTTCCTTTCCATAATAATAATTTCTTAAAGTATTTTTACTTAAAGTATGTCCTGTTCCCCCACTTGCCTTTTTAAATTGAATTGAATTGTCAGTAAAACCAAGAATTGTAAAATCTTTGTTTTTAGTTTTCATTGGAAACTTCATGTCTTGGTTTTCTTCCCAATCTTCTTTTAGCAAATTATATGCTTCATCAAATGACAAAAAACCCGAATCCTTTTGCGCGTCTAACCAATTGTCATTGGCTAACGATGATATTTTCCTAAAGACACCCGGCAATACATCATAAATAACATTTTTATTTTCATTAACCAAGGGTTTTATACCCTCAATAAAATCCTCATAAGACATGCTTTGGTGAAAAGTTATAAATGCTATTTGTCCTTTTGGATTTTCCCAATCGTTTATTAAAAAGCTATCAAATTTTTTCTTTAAATCATCTCTATTTATTTTCTTTAAATCATCTTCTTGAAGATTTTCAATTATTGAAATTGCTTTATTAATCGTATTGTATGTTTTACCAGTTCCAGGTGGACCGTATAGGATTTGATTCAAAGGAAAATTGTTCATGTATTTAATATTTTTTTGAGAAGACTTTACTAGATCATCATTTTCATTGAGATTAATTTCTGGATACCATATGGATTTAATATGCTTTGTTTTTACAACCTCTTTAATGGTCTGTAAATACCCTCCAAAACCAACTTCAAAAGGAATAAAATCATCTTCCCATTCAACTTCGAGAATTTGTCCATTATTTAAGTTGTTTATAACAATTCCTCTAGCTTTTATTGTCATAACAGATCTAGATTTTTTCCTAACAAATGCTGCTTTAATCGCAATATTACTACCTATTGGAACGGCATTTACCTCTTGGTTAAATTTATCATCATAGCCATTTTCCCAAACACTATTTTTTATAAACCTTTCTGTTTGATCTTGCGGACTTGATGTATCCCAATATGCACCTACTAAATAGTATTTAGCATTCTCTTTGTAATCGCAGAAAAAAGTATCATAAAAGCTTCTAAACCCAATTTGTTTGTGCGTTATAGTAGTAGGCAAATCCTGAACAGCTTTAGAAAAGAACTCTAATACATTGTCCTTCATTCTGGCTCCTTTACCTTTTTTGTCAAGGTTATCAATGAACTCTTTTTTAATCGAGCTATCGATAAAGTTATTATCAACCAGCTCTAGTTTATTATTTTCATAAATTAATTGGATATCCTCAGAATTTTCAACTACATCTTCTGGTTTAATAACTCTAATAGTTCTATATAATTCAGGATTTTTGTAAAACTGAGAATCAGATAAATCAGTAATAGAAAAATCTTTTATAGCTTCTAGTTTAAAAAAAGCTTTATTTCTAGCTGATCTTGAAGTTAATACTGCTAAGGATTTATCTATCTTTAAAAATTTTAAGACTATTAATTGAGAAACAGTGATTCCTAGATCTTGATGTATAATATCAAAGAGTAACGATTCTCTATTATTTTTAATTCCCCACTCTCGAGCTTGCCAAAATTGTACTTTGTTACCTCCTATCATATAGACATAATCGCCTATTTCTAAATCACCAAACCAAGAACTACCTTTGTCAGAAACATAATAACCTTCTTTCAATTGATTAGGGTCGAACTTTTGAGAAATTTTGCCGAAAAATAATTTCATATTACTTTTTTAATTATTTTCTATATGTTTTTTAACCATTGTTTTATATCCATTATACAATTCTGGAGTAGCTTCATTAATTAAAAAGTTTAAGAAGAACCATTCTACTCTATGGTTAGGATAAATATTAAATTTGTTTTTTGAGTTCCTAAATGATAAAAGCTTTTCATTATATTTTAACTCAAATTCTTCAATATTTATTTCTAGGACTAAGTATTCAGCAAATGTTTGGGTCCATGTTTCAATAAAAACATCAAGAGTTTCGTTTATCCATCTATCATTTACTCTAAAAAAAGCATCCCATTTATTAATTAATATTTGATGAGTCTCATCAATTCCAATAAAGTTAAATCTCCATGAGCCGCTAGTTGGATTATCAATAGACGGTTCTTCAATACATTCAAATTCGATTTGCATATTCCCTAACCAATTAAAAGGATAGAAAAATATTTGTCTATTAACTCTTTCATTTTCAGACCAAACAATTTCGTTCTCTCCTTTAATAGGAGGTCTATTACATCCTTCACCTAGAGGGAATAAATTATCCCAACTTACTGAACTAAAAGGATATTTAGCTTTACAAAACCAGTGGTCTAAAGCTGCTCTTGCTTCAAACCGATTTGAAGTTATAGTCTCATTACCACAAATTGGACATAAAAAAACTCTATTACTTTTTTTAAATTCAATTATATATTTAATAATATCTGTATTTGAATAATCTGTGAACCAATCATAATCTAATGTTTTATATAAATGATGAAAATATTTTTTTGCAGCTGTGAATAGTTCAATACTAATATCCTCACAATAAAAAAGCAATGTATCTACACTCAAACAATGCTGATTAATTTGTAGTGATTCCCAATATCCGTTTACAATTTCTAATTCTCTACCAGAGTTTTTTATAATTTGGAATAAATTATTTGCTTTTTGATATAATCCATCTTGTCTGTTACCGTAATATTCTTGAAACCAAGCTGGGAATAATTCATAACCAAAAACATCAGCGTCAACAATATTGTTAAAAAACGCATTTGGTATTTCTTCTATTAGCTGAAGATTTGTATCAACTTGTTGTAGTGGGAATAGCATTTATTTCTCTAATTCATTTATTTTTTTATACAATAAAGCTTTAACATTTGACTCACCATAATTATCAATTGATTCTAAAATTGATTCTAAATCTTTTTCGGCGAGTTCCTTCATTTCATCAAAAGGTAGTTGAGGTATTAAAGTTGTATTTTTAAAAAGCCTTTTTAAAATAATATTTATCGCGCATCCAAAAGTCTCAAATGTAGGTTTATCTATTAATGGAGTTCTGTCACGCTCAAAATGATAGACCATATTACTCCTAACAGATGACACAATAAATGGTGAATGTGTTGTTACTATTATCTCCTGATTTCGTGATTTACAAAGATTACTATATTCCGAAAATAAATGACTTCTCCATTCAGGGTTATAGTGTGTATCTGGTTCATCATATAAAAATAAAGTATCTGGTTCATCAATCAAATTTAATGTTCCAAGAGTTTGTATTAACTGATGTTCTCCATCACTTAAACCTTCATAATTGATTTCTACACCATCAATATTTTCAAAAACAATATCTGTTATTTTAAAAAATTTTTCATCGTCAGGTATCGTTGGAGCTTTAATTATATGTCCCTCTTTCCTTTTGTTTTTCATCCAAGTATTATACTTTTTTGTAACAGCTAAATAATTTAAATGATTCAACATTAGTAAGCTATCAAAAAAGAGCATTGGTTTTCCAAAAACATTATTTAAAGCAGTTTCAAGTGTCTCGTTAACGGAATAACTTAATGTATAAAGAGTTTCTTCTTTATTAATTCTTGGAACAAATGAACACTTAACTAAATCTTCTATTATTCCGTCTAATTGAGCATTTGTTTTTACTTTAACTTTAATATCTTTATTAATCTCAATTTTAAAGCTTTTAAGCCTCTTTAATTTAGTATACTTTGTTAGTACTGATTCTTTTTGAAAATATATTAGATTTGTGATAACCAAAAGTAAATTTGTACTTGATTCTAAATATATCATTCTAATAGGCTCTACAATATCATGATATAGTTCTTCTTTTTTAGCAGCATTACTTATTTTTGAGGAAAAATCATCCAATAATTGAGAAAATGGAGAACTTAATGTTTCATTCAAACCTGATGAATAACCTATTATTTTTTTTGGCAATAAATTATTAGTGAAAGCTATCTCAACATATTCTTCATCAATATCATACTTTACGGATTGAATTATTAAATTAGCCTTTGTTCTCGCAATTTTAATGTAAATTGATGAACCACTAGCATTAAGTGAGTATTCTATTTCGAATAGTAACGGAACATTTTCAAAAGAAGGAAATTTTTTATTCACTCCATAGTATTCAGATAGCATAAAACACTCTGCTATTAATTCCATAAAATGAGATTTACCACTTCCATTTAAACCTACCAAACAAATAGGGTCAAAAGTATTTAATGGCGACTCATCAAATAAAATTGGTTTTTCAAATTTATTTAATGACTTAAATTTATCACTTAACAAATTAACACTTAATAGATTCATTGATTTATTTTGATTAACATTTGTTTTTGTTCAATATTAAATTCTTGAGAAATAATATTATTGATTAATAACTGCTGAATAATATCATTTATTAAATCTTCTTCATTACTATCATATAATTTTGTAATTAACTCTTTATATGAAATACCTGTAGCTTTTTCTTTAAGTATTTTTTTAATGCTATCTACAAGATGCTTATTCCTGTCATTTTTTTGTTTTTTTGGTATTGATTTACCTTTAATATTATTTTTAATTTGAATACTTCTTGAGTTTTTCAGCTCATTTATCTCCCGCAACAACTCCCTAGCATCTCCATCACTATCTAGTTGCTGGGTAAGCTCTCCTTTAAAGGCTTTGTGCAAAATAGCCTGTGGTAGCGTATCTATTTTAGCTTTTAGGGATTCGTATTGCTTTTCGATGGCATCGGCCTTGGCAAACAAACTTTCTACACGTGAAACGATTTCTTGTTGTTTATTAGTCGCTGGTAGCGGGATTTTTGTTGCTTTTATCTTTTTTAGCACAATTCTTTTTATAGCTGTACCTGTCATTTCACCAATCAACTCGTTAAATCCATCATTAGATTGAAAATAATATTTTAAATAGGCTGGAATTAATTTTTCTTTATTTGTTTTAATCAAACATACGCTTGATAATAAACTAAAGGGAACATCTAGTTCATTTAAAGTAACATTTCCTGTATTTGCACCATCTTTAGTTAATAAAACATCTCCAATCTCAGGTGTACATCTTGGATAAATAGTATTATGAAATTCGAAATCGACGTATTGCACATTATCTAATTTCATATAATTATTTCTAATATTCTTAGATGTTATATATAGAAATGTATTCTCTAATTGAGTCTCGTAAGTGACTTTTGGCGAATGATGTGCACCATCTTGAATCTTTAAGCAAACATCATTTAACTCTATTTTTTCAGCGTTGATTTTATATTCCTTTTCTAGGACTTGCTGGCGAAAGTTTTTCAATAACTCCGGTACTTTGGCCATACTGGTTTTGATGGTTTCCAGTTGGGCAAACAAGGTGTCTAATTTTTCAACGATCCGGTTTTGCTCGGCTAGTGGTGGGAGAGGAATCGATATTGTCTCATAATCTTTATATTTTAAGTTTCTTAGATTATTACTCCCTCCTTGGTATTTTGTAATTTCACCAGAATTATAAAAATATTGCAAATAGTGATTTATTAATTTACTATTTATGTTTTCGTATATTCTAACTAGTCTTAAAAAGTTGGTACAAACTTTTGGTAAATGAGTTTCGAAATTTAAAACATCACCATCAATTAAAACAGTTCTTCCAACTGGTTGATCTGGTCCTCCTCCTGAAATCTCTAATAAAATATCACCTTTTATTAATTGTCTATTTGAAAGACTACTTTTTTTTATTTTACGTAGTGAAGCCGTTTTTCCTTTATCTCTTGACCAATTTTTTATTTCACTTCCTCTAATGCAAATGACCTCAACAAAATCGGTATCAATAAAATCGGTATCTTTTCCCCAATCTCCTCCAATTACATATGAAATTATCTGATTAAGTTCAGTTTCAACCCAATTCTTCGGCAATGTATTCTCCATTACTGTAATTCTTTAATCATTGCATTTAATTCCCTAGTAATGGCATCCAATTCTAACAAGGCCGCTTTGGCAATGTCTATCGGTTCACCTAAATCGTCGCTATTGGTTAATGAGCTGTCGGCAATCAAGCCCAGGTCTAAACTGTAGTTTTTCTTTTCGATTTCGGCACGTGAAATACAGTTCCAACGTTCGTCCTTAACGGCTTTACGCTTGGCATCGTCTACCAATCCATTGTAATCCTGTTCTACCTTATCGAACGGAATACCGCCGGTGTAGGCTAATACAAAATCTTCGAAGGCTTTTTCGGTAAATGGGGTACGTTTTCCGTAACTCGGCGCATTGGTACGCATATCGTAAAACCACACGTTTTGGGTGTTGTTTGTTTCGGTTTTTTCGCGGGTAAAAAACAAGACATTGGTTTTTACTCCAGCGGCATAAAAAATACCGGTAGGTAAACGTAAAATGGTATGTAGATTACATTTGTCCATTAAGTCACGACGTATCTTTTGTCCGTCACCGTCTTCAAACAATACGTTATCGGGTAAGACTACTGCCGCTCTGGCTTTTCCGTCTTTTTTTAAGGAACGGTAAATGTGCTGCAAGAAGTTTAATTGCTTGTTGCTAGTTGGAAAGGTAAAATCGTCACGGGTTGGTCGTTCTCCTCCTTGTTTGGTTCCGAAAGGTGGATTGGCCAATACGCCATCAAAATCTTTTAGCGTTTTACCAAACTCGGTTAAGGTATCGCCCAAATGAATGGTGCTTTCCATTCCGTGTAAACGTGCATTCATCAACGCTAAACGGTGTGCATCGGGCACTAATTCTACTCCCGAGAATGCTTCATTGATTTGAAACTGACGGTCTTTTTCGCTGAGGTCGTAGTAATTGTCATTCTTGCTTCTCAAATAATGGTCGGCAGAAATCATAAAACCAAAGGTACCACAAGCGGGATCGGTCCAACGTTCGCCTAATTTAGGTACCATCAAATCGATCATAATATTTATCAATGGTCGTGGAGTAAAATACTGCCCGGCACCGCTTTTCTTTTCACCTGCGTTTTTCTCTAACAAACTCTCGTAGATGTCTCCCATTACATCACGGTCATTTTCCTCGTACCAATCTAGTTGATCGATAGCAGTAACCAACGAGCGGAAATTTACGGGTTTGCGTAAACTGGTAGAAGCATTACTATAAATTTCCTTAATACTAGAGCTAGTCGTTTTATCGCTAACCGTAGCCAAAAACTCACGGTATTTTGCAAAGGCTTCGGCATTGTCGTTTTCATTTACGAAATACTTCCATTGGTATTCCTGAGGAATATGCTCATCAAATCCTTTTACTTCACTCAATTTTAAAAACAAGATATAGGTTAACTCATTCAGGTATTGGTGGTAGGTTACCCCATCGTCACGCAATACGTTACATAAATTCCATAGTTTGTTCGCAATTTCCTGTGCACTCATTTTATTGTATTTATTATTTTTTATTCTGCCTCTTGTCATCCTACTTCTCTTGTCATCCCGACGCAGGAGGGATCTCTTTTTAATTCCTCATTCTTTGTCATCCCGAGGAACGAGGGATCTCAACCTTTTTCGCAATTCTTTTAGTTTCCTCCTTCGTCGGAATGACAAGCAGTGTGTCAATACATTCTGCACATTTTTGTCATGCTGACGTTAGGAAGCATCTCTCCCTTTGTCATGCTGATACTTCATTTCTTCAGCACAAGCTTCGGAAGCATCTCAACTATAATTCTAAAAACTCCATTTCAGGATTCCTACTTTTTATCAACTCCATTTTCTTCTCTCTTCGCCAGCCTTTTAACTCTTTTTCTCTTGCTATAGCTTCTTGTATCCAAGCAAACTTTTCATAATGTACTAAAAAACAAACATTATAGCGGGAAGCAAAAGTATTCTTTTTAGTAACGATATTCTCTTGATGTTGTTCTAGACGTAATCTTAAATTATTAGTTACTCCTATGTACAAAACGGTTTTATTTTTATTTGTAATAATGTAAACATAGTACGTATGATAACCTTCTTTAAACTCATGCATTTTGGCGTGTATAATTATTAATTCTCTTTCTTTAGTTTCCTCCTTGCGTCGGAAAGACAACGTTGCGCTTAGTTGTCATGCTGACGAAGGAAGCATCTCCTTTTTTACTCCTCATTTTTTGTCATCCCGAGGCTGTCTTGTCATCCCGACGCAGGAGGGATCAAGTTTCCTCCTTCGTCGGAATGACAACAGGGTGTCTACAGACTGTGAACTATGCCGTATATAAGTTGTCATTCAACAATTGAATAACTTCATCTAATTCGTTGTTAAAAATCTTTTGAATACGCTGTAATCCTCCCTCTTGTTTAAAGGTTTCATTGATATATTCTTTATCAAAAATATCTTCGTGTAACAATTGTTTTTCAAAGCGGTCAATCCATTTCAACTGATGGGTATTCCAGTTTTTCATGGCTTTCACTTTGGCAATGGCATTTTTAATACGGTCATCGTGGCTTACTAAAACTGTGTCCAAAGCAAGGGTGCGAATATACGAAATGATATCGGCCGCAATGTTTTGGTTTTTGGCATTTTTCCAAGCTGCATTGAGGGTTAATTCATTGTAACCTTCCTGATCTAAAAGCAACTTTAATTCTTTCAGAGATTTACGATCCAACTCTGAAGGTTTGGTGCAAATCGTTTGAATGGCTAAAATCTGATTGCAGTTGTTTTCGATAAATTTTTTAAAATCTTCAATATAATCTTCCGGCTTAGAAGCTTTTCCGTAACCACGTTCTATCTCAATAACTTCATCATAATGTTCGGAAACCAATTGCATTTTAGGTTGATACACTTTTTTATCTAGAAAATCCCAAAGCGTTGTATAATTGGCCAATACTTTTTTTACCGCATCGTTTTCAACAGCCAATAAATTTTCAATAAATTCTTCTGGTGTATCTCCTTTAGCAAAATACATGAACTGCTCCAGCTGGCCATTGTTAATTTGCTTCTTTTTACGTTGCAATTTGGCTACAATTTGTTCCAATTGTTTACGGGCACGTTCCGGAGTGTCAATATATTCTAATTCTTCAATTAATTTTTGAAAGGAGATTGAAGGATTAGAAACCGTCTTCATTTGAGTAAAATCCTCTAGGGCTTCATACACGCGTACCGCATCATAAATCTTGAAGAATTGCTTATTGATATCAGGACACAAACGAGTGGCACGTCCTAGCATTTGCTCAAACAAAATACGGGAGCGTACACGACGTAAGAAAACTAAATTGGTAATTTGAGGGACATCAATACCAGTAGTCAATAAATCGACGGTTACTACAATATTGGGGAACTTTTCGTTTTTAAAACGCTTGGTCAAATTTTCTACATCATACACATTCCCAGTGATTTTTTGAATGGCATCTTGTGGCACATCAATGCCTACGTTCTGAAATTCTTCAAAAAGTAATTGTACTATTAAATCAGCATGACTATCCCTAACAGCAAAAATTAAAGTTTTTTCATCTCCCTCAGGATCAATGTTTTTAACCAACTCTTTAATAACGGCTCTGTTAAAAGGTTCTGTAATCACTAATTTATTGAATTGTTCAATTTCAATTAATAACTCGTCTTCTAATTCAGCAAGTTCTTCAATAGAATTGGTTTCGGGGTTAAATGCTTTAGGTTTTTCTCCTTTTTCCCAAAGAATTCCATTTTCACTTAAATTCGTTTTAATAATGTAGGGCGGTTCATGATCAGTCAAATAACCATCAATTACGGCTTCACGATAGGAATAATTATGAACAGGACTACCAAATATTTGTGTGGTATGTAAAGCTGGTGTAGCTGTTAAACCAATAATATAAGCATTGAAATATTCGATTACTTTTTTGTATTGCCCTACATAGTCATTCTCGTCTTTAAACTGTAAATCTCCTTCGTCTATTTCTTTGTCTAAGTTATAGCCGCGATGCGCTTCATCAATGATGATACAATCATAAGCATCAATAGGTAAGCTTTCGTTTTCAGAATAAAACAAGCGTTTTACCATACTTTGTACGGTAGCAAAATGCAATCGAGTTTCAGAATCAGGAAAAGCCGTTTTGAGCTCTTCCATTTTGTACACATTGGAAAAGGTATTTAAATCTTCAACCTTATTGTCTTTAAAGTTTCCTAAAGCTTGAGTCGCAAGTAAACGACGGTCTGTTAAGAATAAAACTCTTTTAAAGCGATTCGATTTAATAAGTCGGTAAACCAATCCAATGACTGTACGTGTTTTTCCTGTACCGGTTGCCATGACCAAAAGCGAACGTTTGTCATTAGGATTATTAATGATTTTATCTTCAACTGCTTTAATAGCATCAATTTGATAATAGCGAAGTCCTAAACCTGTTTTATCTCGTAAATAGTCATATTCACTGGTCTGCAAACGAGTATTGGCCACCTCATTATTTCTTTTATACAAATCAACCAATCCTTCTGGTGAAAACCAACCGCGTAAAGCTTCGGCTCTGTTTTTGGGATTGCGGATATCTAAAAACCAGATGCCACTTTTCGTTTTTATTTGCTCCAGATAAGCTCTACCATTGGTAGAAAACAGAAAAGGAACTTTAAAAGGTTTCCAATCTCCTAAAAGCGACATTCCTTCTGAAGCTTCAACTAATTCTGAATAGACTTTAGATTGATGCAAATCAGTAGAAATATCTGTAGCAAACTTTTTAGCTTCAACAAAACCATACAATTCTGTTCCCACAAACAAGGCATAATCAGCCCATTTGCTTCCACAAGGCCATTCAGCAATGGCTTTGTTTTTACCTTTTTCAGGTAGCGTTTTATTTTTTTTATAATTAAGCAAAGTAGTATCACATTCCCAACCAGCATCACTAAGTTGTTTGTCAATAATCATTTTGCGGGTTTCCGACTCATCTAAATGGATGTTATTAGCCACACGGACTGATCGTTCTTTTCTTTCTGTTACAAGTTCAGGTGATTGATTGAGTTGATCTATTTTTAATTTGTAGTCAGTAATCTCTTTGGATAATTTTTCTAATTGCGCAGTTAAATCAGCTACTTCATTTGTTTGCGTCGTTTCCGGTAACTGATAAACGGAATCTCCTAAAAGTGTATTTTCATAGGTTTCATAAAACCATTTACACAATTGATAACTTTTCTTCAGAACAAATAAAGCCTCAGAACTTGTACTGCTTCCTTCATGAGTGGCTTTATTACCTGATTTCCTAATGGTGTGAAAAATATCTTTTATAATTTCCGGAATATAATTTTGATAAAAGAGTTGATTAACCCTTTCAACTTGAGTTCCGTCAAAGTCCTCTAAATTTTCAAATTGCCAAATAAGAAGGGATAATTTTTCAGAAAGTAATCTTGATTTAGCTAATGAAGAACTAGGATCAATGAAATATAGCTGTTCTGCTAATTCACAGATTGTAAAAAGTTCTCTGTAGTCATTTTCTAAAAAATAGAACTTTGAAGGCATTGAATTGTTATTTCAGTTAGTTCCCCAAACATACCAATTTTCCCCCACACCCACAATCCCCATAAATACTGAATTTACCCCAATAAATAAAAAAAAGAATTGTGGCAATTTCATTTTCAAAAACCAAATTGCCACAATAGTTGTGGCAAATCCATTTTTGATTTTCTTTTTGCCACAAATTGAGAATGGCAGCATTTTTGTATTCGTTTGGCAATCAATTGAAAAACAAAACATGAAAGCAAAAGAAAATTTTAAAAGTGTATTGGGGATCCCACAGGAAGACATTGCCGTGTTACTCGGCGTGACGCGCACGCAATGGTCGATGTATGAATTAGGACAAAGAAGTCTGCCGGTACATGCCATGTTGGAGCTTGGGAATATGATGGAGTATATCCAACAGCCAAAGTTTCAGAGCAAAGAATTGCAAAGCGTACTCAGGGAAGAAGAAGAGCAAAGCAGGAAAGCCATCCAAAAAGAAATGGAAACGACTCAATACAAAATGCTGGTATTGGGCAAAAAAATAAAAGAAGTCCAAAGACTGCGCAATGAAAACCTTGCTGCTTTGCGGTTGGCTGCTTATCTGGAAACGCAAACCCCGGAGGGATTAACACACGGAATGGGGGAGGTAATCAAAGTGAAAGCACTGGCCATGTTTAAAAAATACAATGGCCAACTCGAGAAATTTCAATTACGATCAGCAACCCTCAAACAACACTATAAAGCCATGGATCTGGTTTTGAAAAGCAAAAGGGGAGAACCGGCAGTTTAATATCCTTTGCCGGTAAACCAATTGTATTCTTTTATTTTAGTGTATTCCTTCGGGACGGTGTTCCGGATTTTAGCGTCCGGGCTTTTTCCGAAACGGTCTTTGGATACCATTACTTTACCCGTTTTTCCTTTGGTATTTCTTTGATAGGAAACATATTCGATGGTATCAACCTGTTCACCGTTCCATTTGTATTTATACATTTCGGTTTCTCCCGGATGCCCGTAACATATTCCCCTTATCATCCCTTCTTTGGGTGAAAAGGTAGGGTTGATGAATTCAAAGCCTTGACTGAAACTTTTTTGGTCCTTGCGTTGTAAATAAACATTGCTGAAACCTTTCAGGCAGCAACCGCTGGAACCATACCAATTCACTACAAAGTCCTTCAAACCGTCTCCGTTAATATCCTGCAGGGTATCACCCGTATAGGTCATCAACCATTGTTTATGGGAAAGGACTTTTTTGTATTCTTTACCGGTTTTGGAAAAGACATCAATGTAGGCATCATTAGGTGTGTTTCTTCTGATGATGAGATGCGGACTATTTTTCGAGAAGAAAAAACCGCTGGATATTTTGACTTTAATCTGATAGGTGTTGTCGGTTTCTGCTACGGTATAGTTTTCAGTGAAGATGCTTTTACCTTCATAGCCATTCACTTTTTGTAACACATCATTTAAAAATTTAACCATGTACAGACTGTCTTTCCTTTCTTCTTCGAGTCTTTCTTTTTGGGCTATTACTCTTTCCCGTTCTTCTTTTTCATGGGCCAATTGGATGCTGTCTTTTGGGTTGGCAACCGTTTTTTCTTTTTGTGGTATATCCTGGCAGGAGGAATTGAAAACAAGTAAAAGTATTCCGGAGAATAAAATGATGCGGTTCATGTGGTGGATTGTATAATGAGTATAAATGTAAGCTATAGTTTTTGATTTAGAAAATCTTTTAAAACCTCGTAACGCTCATTAATTCAGGGGAGAAGCGCCTCACCTAAACCCGGTATTTTTCAGTAAAAATGAATTTTTTTGATTTTTTTTAAGATTTCTGGCACGCACTTTGGAAGTAAGAAAAATAGTATTAATCAAAAAATGTACGCTTATGTATTCATTTTCTAAAATTACATCAACAGCAGATTGTGATGTATTAGTAAACTGGGCTCAGAAAGAGAGAGCCGATTTAGCATTCAGAAAGATTGCTGACGAGAGATTAACTGTTAACTACAGCACTACTTCGGTAGAAATTGATGCTGTACTCCAAGGAGTACTGGCTGAGATCGCTGCAGTGGAAACGGTAATTGGGGTTTTGCCGGAAGGACCGGCAAAAGAAGCTGAATTAAAACGTAAAGTGCGACTGGATTACAAAAAATTCTTGTTGGAAAACCGCAAGGATAGTTATGGTTCAGTGGCCTTGCTGGAGAAAGAATTGGATTTAGAGCGAACGACTAAGGAGTTGGCCGAAATCGATACTTTCATTGCTGGAGTAATCGCCCACAAAGCAAGTTTAGCGGTTTAATTTAGTTTTTTAAAAGGAAAAGAGTGCTTCACGGCACTCTTTTTTATGCCCGATAATTTTACCAATCCAAGAGGTTAAAATGAACCGGGATGATAGAATGATTGCGTACCTTAGTATATGCAATATCCACATAAATATCCATTGGAAATAAGACTTAAAGCAATACAACTTTGGCATCAGAAAGAGAATGTAAGTCTTATTGCCACGGAGTTGAACATCCCGAGAACAACAATACATTTTTGGAAGAAGATGTACAATAAAGGAGATTTGATAGGCGGCAAACCACCCATTGTCAAAATTAAAAAAAAGCCGGCCTACCGAAAACTGGAGCATAAATTTAAAGTAGCCCAAGAAGAACTTAAAGAGGCTAGATTAGAACTGCGCATACTCAGAAAAGGAAAAGAGTATCTTTTAAAAACAACAGCTGAAAAATATGAATTTATCTATCAGAATAAATCCAGATACTCCGTTGCAGTTATGTGCAGGGCATTTGAAATTTGTGCCTCAAATTACCACAGATGGTGCCGTGATCCGGTATCAATCCGGAAAGAATATAAAAGCGTAATGATTCAGGAAATAAAAAAAGTGTTTAATGAACATCAGGGAAGATATGGCAGCAGGAGGATTGCCGTTGAATTGCAAAAGCAAGGTTATAAGATCTCACAGGTTACTGCTTGTCGTTATATGAAAGAAGCCGGTTTAAAAGTGATAGGAGAGGGGAGGTATAGTATCACGACAACTCCCAAACATTTGTATCCGGTTGCAGAAAACAAACTGATGCAATGGCATAAGGTGTCCCATTACAATGAAATATGGGTTTCTGATATTATGTATGTCCGGATGGGCGGATACCGTGACTGGTTATTCCTTACTGTCATCATTGATTTATTTGACCGGAAAATAATTGGTTGGTCCCTTAGTGAGAGCATGAAAACGAAAGACACCACCATTCTGGCTTTTGAAAAAGCGGAACGTGACCGGCCGTTGAAAGAAGGCGCTCCCTTGATTTTCCATTCGGACGGGGGAGCACAATATGCTTGTAATGAATTTACGTCATTATTAAGAAAGAATACATTTATTGTCCAAAGTATGAACAGGAAGAAGAATCTTTGGGATAAGGCCGTTACCGGTAGTTTTTTTAGTATCCTGAAATTGGAATTGATCAATAAAAATGTGTATAAAACCAAAGAACAGGCAGAAGCATCGATCTACGATTACATCGAAAATTATTACAACAAAACCAGAAGGCATATTGCTTTAGATAATAAAACCATTACAGAGTTTCATGAGCTTAGTGGATTGAAAAATTTTTGATTGTTTTTTTTCTCTAATTGTACAAATCCAACAGTTTTAAATGAAAACAGGATGACACAATGTTTATGTATTTTAGTATATGAATTATCATGATGAGTACCCATTGGAAATTAAGCTCAATGCAATAAAATTGTGCCACCAGAAAGAGAGTATAAGACTTGTTGCCCTGGAGTTGAATATTTCGGAAATGACATTATATAATTGGAAGGCGATGTACCGTAAAGGAAACTTAATTGGCGGCAAGCTAACCATTGTTGTAATTGAAAAAAGTCTGGCCTACCGAAAACTGGAACATAAATTTAATGTAACCAGGAAAGCACTTAAAGAGACCAAATTAGAGCTGCAGATACTCCGAAAAGGAAAAGAATTCCTTTTAAGAACAACAATTGAAAAATATGAATTTATTCGTCAGAATAAATCCAAATATCCCATTGCACTTATGTGCAGGGTATTTAAAGTTCATCAATGTAATTATTGCAGGTGGTGCCTCAACCCGGTTTCAACCCGGAAAGAAAATAAAAGAGTGGTGATGCAGGAAATAAAAAGAGTATTTTATGAGCATAAAGGAAGGCATGGGGACCAAAGGATTGCTTTTGAACTTCAGGCAGCCGGATTTAAAATCTCTCAGGAATTGGTTCGTAATTATATGAAAGAAGCTGGTTTAAAAGTGATAAGAGAGAAGCGATATATTATTACGACAAATTCCAGACATCACTATCCGGTTCGGGAAAATAAACTTAGTCAGCAATTTAAACCGTCCCGGTACAATGAAGTATGGGTATCTGATATTACGTATGTCCGTATGGGCGGATACCGGGATTGGTTATTCCTTACTGTCATCATCGATTTATTTGACCGGAAAATAATTGGCTGGGCATTAAGTGAGGGAATGGCGGCACAAAAAACAACTTTAGTAGCTTTTAAAATGGCGGTTTCCAGAAGACCTATAGGAAAATATCCATTAATTTTTCATTCAGACAGAGGAGCACAGTATGCCTGTAATGAGTTTACCTTTGCATTAAAGAGGCATCCTTCAATTATCCAGAGCATGAGCAGGAAAGGGAATATGTGGGACAATGCAGTGGCAGAAAGTTTTTTTAGTATTCTGAAATTGGAACTGATCAATGAAAATGTGTATAAGACCAAAAAACAGGCAGAAGCATCAATCTACGATTACATCGAAAACTATTACAACAAAGTCAGAAGACACAGTGCTTTGGGCAATATGACGATTGATGAGTTTCATGAATCATTAAAAAAATAGTTTTTGTATTATCTTTTTTGTATTAGTCTCCCTAACAAAAATCCCAGTCGTCATGACTGGGATTTTATCTTTCTTTTTATGCTAAAAAGATAGCTTTTGGAGTATCTTTTTCGTGTTCGTCACCTGATTTTCAAAATAGTTATTAGCCAAAAATAGGTTACCAACACATCTGATACATTACCCATTAGCTAAAAACAGGCTATCAACACATCTGAAACATTACCCATTACCTGTCCTAATTTGATACATTGCCAACAATTATTTCTTTAGTGTTCTCTGTAACATTATAAATAATTATCAATCTAGGGGTCCAATTCATCAATGAAGTATCAAGATTATGAGTTTTACCATCACTGCCTTTTATGGTTCCAGCCTGATTTGATTCTTCAATTATACTTTTACTCAAATTACTAAAAACATATTGATACTTTTGCAAATTATCACTTTTAATTTCACACAAAACATTATTATATGAACCCATAAAAACAGAAGAATTAGCATTCTTTCTAAATTTATTTACGTCGCCTAAGAAAACTTTTCTAGGAGCATCATTAATAATATATTTCATTACCCCATTTTCAAACTTGGAACTTACCATTATCACTTTCAATTCTTCTTCAAAATTATGCAACCTGTAAGACTCAATATAATCATCTAAAGAAGTAACTATTGACTTACTACCATTCATCTTTGTAGATGAACACGAGAAACAAAATAGTAAAATAAATAGTATCAATTTATTTACTTGTCGGAGGATAAAATCTTTCATTATCATATCTGTAAGTTTTTTTAACCCGATAGCGCATTCTATGATAAAAAACAACTTTAATTAAACAATTAAGATGCAAATTTATAGATATCTACAAACGGAGTTTGTCTGCTAACCACAGAGAAAACCCTACTTATAATTTTGCATCTTATATTGTTTAAAACTAACATGCCATTTTTGCCTTGTTCTTTCTTGTTATTATAATATTCTTTAAGCTGCGGGTCATATTTAATTGCAGATAAAGCACACATTTGTAATAGCGATTTCATCTTTTTATCAGCCATATTACTCACT
>NZ_JAMLJL010000017.1 GCF_023634845.1 Flavobacterium amniphilum
AGTGAGTAATATGGCTGATAAAAAGATGAAATCGCTATTACAAATGTGTGCTTTATCTGCAATTAAATATGACCCGCAGCTTAAAGAATATTATAATAACAAGAAAGAACAAGGCAAAAATGGCATGTTAGTTTTAAACAATATAAGATGCAAAATTATAAGTAGGGTTTTCTCTGTGGTTAGCAGACAAACTCCGTTTGTAGATATCTATAAATTTGCATCTTAATTGTTTAATTAAAGTTGTTTTTTATCATAGAATGCGCTATCGGGTTCTAAAACTTTAACTCAATCTGATTTTTCAATAAAAACTACAACTTTTACAGCTGTAGTTTATATTCTTTGTGGGCACGGATTGCAAATCCGCGCGATCGGGGACTTTGAGCAGCGGGGAGGAACATTTTTTAAATATTATTAAAATAAAATATATTTGATAATAAAGACTTATCTTGACAAAAAAACTAAACTTTAATACAAATATGAAAAACTATGTAATGTTGATATTTTTAATTTTAGGCCTTACAATGTCTTATGGACAAAATAATAATATCAATTCATCCAATTATTATGACTATTATTTAGATTTTCCCGCAAAGAAAAAAAAAGGTCTTCAGGGCAAAACGCTTACAACAAATTGGCTGAGATTAAACGAAGTTATTCCTATCATAATTGAAGAGCTAAAAAAAGCTGGGTATAAAGGAATACATACTAACGAACTAGTAAAAATCAATAATGAACAGTCCATAATAATTCCCGTATATAGCAAAAAGTCCAACTTTGGCTTTCTATATATTGAAATCCATGCAGCAATTCCAAATAAAAAGCATCGAATTGAGAGAACTCAAAAGGAAAGTATGGGAGTTGATTATATATACTGGAAAGAATTACCAACAGGTGAGTCAGTACCTATTAAAGTTGAAAAACTACCTGAAAATATTTTTGTGCTTAATGAAAATTGTTATTGGTATCAATACACCGAAAACCCTGTTGATCAAAAGCAATTAGTCTCAAAGGATGATGCTTATAAAATATTGATTGAAGACATAAAAACTTATCTATTAAACAAAACAAGATAAATTAAGATGTTTTTTCTTTCAATAAAAACGCCCAAGAAGTTTTGAACTTTTTGGGCGTTTAATTTTAGATGTTTTTCATTTAACATTGATTATTCATGATAATTTTTATTATCCAGATAATAATCAAAAAAATTAAAATTATATATGCTCTTATGGCATTAAATTGTCGATAATAATCTTTTCGATAAAAACCCTTGAGGTCATTCTTTCTTAAGCAGTAATAGATTACTAATCCTAATACTAAAAAGAATAAAAAAGTACAATCATTCATAATTATTTTTTTTCAATATCTTTCATTTCTCTGTATGGTCCGGCTTTGCTATCCATTGCAGCATCTGCGGCACGGTCAGCTCCGACTGCGGCTGTTTCAATTAATGTCTCAGCAGCAGGTTCACCAAAATGTGAAAGCCCAGAGTTTAAAGCCCCAGGAACGATTTCCATAAGAGCTTTGGTAATTGCTTTTTCTTTTGTCAATTTTCCTTCATAAATATCTGCTCCTACTTCTAGTAGCGTTCCTAAAAGCGATACATTACTTCCTACCTTCACCATTGGAGCTCCAGCTTCCGCAAAAACACCTGTCAATGTAAGACTGGTACCTGAAACAATTAATCCATCTCCAATATTCTGCATAGCAGTCGCTACACCTCTAACTTTGTCCACTCCACTAATCTCTGGAGTATTATTAAGTGGACTAATATTATCTGAAGGAGAATATGTCCCATCAGAATGATAATTAATTCTATAAGTCCCTGTATCGTCGGTTACAATTTTTGAATATTCTTTCCCTAAATACATTTCCCCAGCTCCTAAAGCTCCCATTGAAGCACTCGTTAGGGTTAATTTGTCATCCCACACAATGTAACCTTGCGCATCTCTTTTCCAATCATCTGGAGCCATCCCATCTGGGTCAGTAAAACGTATTGGATTATTAAAACAATAATTATAAGGACTATACCTTCTCATTTGTTCTGCCTTTGGGTCAATATTCATCCATCTCCCAATTGCTACATCATAATTCCTCGCTCCATAATCATACATATTAAGCCCCAATTCATCCTGAAACTCCTTCCCGTTGTATTTATACTTATGATTCAAATAAGTCCCACTGGTCAGGATATAACCCCAGTCCATCGGGTTTTGATCCGGCTCGTTGTAGCCTTTGTGTTTCAATCCAAACGGGTAATAATTGCTTTCTTCCACTACATAAGGCGTTCCGCTACCGTCATCGGTATAAGTAACCCTCACGTTACCCAAATGGTCTTTATGGTTAAAATAATACACATAACCATCCTTATCATTCTTGATAAATCCTTCCGCGTGAGGAATAAACTCCAGCACTTCGTCTTTGTACTGGAAACCACCCGCCATATAATCTGTCTGGGTCAGCTTCTGTACATAGGTCACTGGGCCTACTGACGAGTTGGTTGGCGTGGCGTTGTTGTTTGCCATTGCTCCCTTCATTTCAGATCCACCTCCTCCGCTATAATCTGGCTGGTAATAATGCACTTTCTTTGCCTTTTTACTTCCTGCCGCATCGTAAATATACTCAATTTTGGTTTGTTTGCCGTGCGGGTTGTAAAAAGTAATGGTGAACGGCAGGTTCAAATGGTTGTAGCTGACGTTGGTAATCGCCTTGTTGTCGTCACGGGTCATGTTCCCGTTGGCATCATAGGCATAATCATCGTTGCTGGTTCCATTCGGGTCCATGTTCTCGGCAAAACCTTCCAGTGAGCTGCTCGCATCGGTTACACTCAGCAAACGGTTTTTATTGTTGGGATCATAGGCATACACCAGTTTGTCCACCTGGATTTCATAATCTTCCGCTTCATAGCCTCCGGTACGTTCCAGATCAGTGATGTTCCCGTTTTTGTCATAACCGATGATTTCTTTATAGGCGTTCACCACACTGGCATTGTCAGGTCGTGAGTAATTGGCTTCTAACAATCGGTTCAGGTGATCGTAGGTATAGGTATACTTACGCTGTTGGTCGTCATACAGTGTACGCCATTGGGTTTCCGAGATGTTCCCGTTGAACAACGCCTTACTGTTGTCGGCCGGGTTGTTGTAACTGATCTTAAAAGCAAACAAATCGTCTTTGGCTCCTAAATCAGTACTAATGAGTCCATCGGTATCGTTGATCGATTTCAGCCAGCCGCGGATGTTGTATTGATAATCCAAGTTTTGCAATGCAGTATAGCTGGTGGCACTACCACCCACTTTTTTATCCTTTAATTGACCCAGTTGATCATAGCTGTTGTCGGCCAACAACTGTACATCACCCCCGTCAACCTGATGGGTATGCAACTTCAGTCGGTCCTGGTCTGTATACGTAAAGGTATCGGTGGTAAGTATTTCAGTGTCATTGCTGGTTCTTGTATGCCTTGTGATGGTATACAAGGTCTTGCCCATGAAGTCCAGCTTACTGTCCACCTCCGTATACCCTTCCAGATAGTTGTCGGTACGGGTACGGATGGGACGCATTTTTAAATCATAAAAAGTATACGAATAATCCCAGTAACCGTCATTCGGGCCTGTCAATATTCGTACAAGTGTTCCTGTAGTTTGCCCTTTTACCTGTGTATTTACGGTTTGTCCTTCAATCTGGCTTGGTATTGCAAGTCCTGGATTGTGGCTGTAGTTGTCGTAATAGTTTTTGGTCAATACGTCATTATTACCCAAGGTATACGGATTGCTGCCCCCATTAACGGAACCCTGTTGGGTGCTTCTCGCATTCGGGTCGATTGTGGTGGGTAGCCAACCTGTTTGCGTGGGTCTTCCGTACACATCATATTGGGTCACCATCACACCCTGCGTTCCGGTTCCCCACGGTGATAAAGCCGGCCCTATCGCTACCGGCCGGTCCTGTAAATCATACACGATAAATTCCCACTGCTTGCCCGGCAGTTTCTTTGATACCAAACGGTTGCGGTTGTCGTACTGGTACTGGTAACACAATCCGTTAAGGGTGTTGCTGTCGTAAGCGGAATTCGCCAATGGCGGGATGACATACGCTAAATTCCCAAACTGGTCGTACACATAGTACGTCTCATGCGCGTCATTGATATTAAAAGTCCGTTTTAATACCACCTTACCGGCCTTGTCCTTGAACTCCTGTGTGGTATGGTTGTTCCCGGAGGTCCAGTTCTCATCTTTTGTTATGGTCAAATACAATTCATTGGCCGCATAATTTGTGGTTTGACTCAGGGTATTGGTATACGCCAGTAACGACCCGTTCCAGGTAGCTGTTGCCTTAAAGAGTTTTACGGCATTGGTTCCGGTGGCTTCATTGCTACTGTACTCAAATCGGATCTCATGGTTAGCCCCCATTCTCCAGGCTTCGCCCGGTGCGGCCTGTTTCAACACACGGTCAAGGGGCGAAGCCTCCAATAGCTTTTCGCTGTACGGGTAAGCCGTGGTTTCCCCGTTGGCCGGAGTGGTATAATACGTATTTTGGGCCGTAACGGCACTGCTTAAATAATCCAGTGTCGATACACCCGACACAAACGGTAAATAGTCTTTCACCGCTCTGCCGTAAGCATCGTATTCGATGTGGGTCACGATATTGTTCCCCGTGCTGCTCATCGCGTTGTCTACTTTCTGGATGAGGCGTCCCAGTCCGTCAAAATAAGTCACCGTGGTCTGCGGTAAGGTGCCGTTTTCCCCACGGTAGGTTGTGGCTTTTGTATAGTTCTGGTTGGTGCTTTGCGCTAAGGCAAATCCCGGTACCATCAATAGTAATATCAGTTTTTTCATCTTGCCTTAGTGTTTGAAGTTTTGGTCAAATGTCTTGATCACATTGTTCTCATTATCCTTGATCTGCTTCAGACGATGCAAATCATCGTACTCATACGTTGTTTTTTTCCCGTTCGGATCATACATTCTCACAAGTAAATTCGTAACCGACTCATATTCAAACACGCTCACCTGTGCATTCGGGTACTGTCCGATGAAGGTAATGGCATTGGCGATACTACTGGTATTCGGGTCCAGTGTCCCCGTAAAGTTCTCGATCTTGGCAATCACCTGGTTATTGGCATTGTACAAATACTTGATTTTTACCCCTCCGGTCAACGACATCAGCGTCGGATTGCCCTTACTGTCATATTCTTCAAACGCAGCACGCTCTTCTATTGGTTGTGTCCCTTTGGCGGTATAGATTTTCTGGGGTACAACTTTAGTACTTGAAACTATCTTATAGGTAGTACGTTTCTTGGTCAAGGTCTCCGAATTATCAGATTGCTTTACCTCAATCGGTGAAGCAACATTATTTTGTGCAAGCATTAATGCATAAGCATCTGTCTGATCGGTTGTCAGTCCGGTTAACGTACCGTACTGGTTCACATACACACTTTCGCTTTTTTGGGTTGTACCATCACTCATTACCGTACTTACTCTGGTAGGTAATCCTCTTAAACTGCCATATTCATAGCTTTGTGTGGTAACGATCTTTTTAAAAGAGGCTTCTATCTGGCTTTGCGGAATGTATCCATCCGGGTCACCAATTATCAAATCAGGATTGTCATACGTAAAATTAACTTGTGATCTCTGGTTATACTTGATGTAACTGCTCATCGGCACCGGATCAATATATTCGGTGGTGATGGTTTTATCCAGTTTCTGATTAAAAACATAGGTATAATAATACCCGAAATAAATACCGTACAATCCGTTCAAAATAGTCCGGGTACTGTTATAATCATTCGGATCGCTCAGGCAGAAATTCATACCGGTAACATACTGGCCAATAATTTTATTTCCAAGGAAGTTGGTAATCTTCTTTGAAAAATCTTTTTCAATTTTATACTGGGTTTCCTGCTCTTTTATCTTAAACAATGCTCCGTCTTTTTTAACATAATGTCTTTCAGTCAACAGTTTACCGTTAAACTGGCTCTGTTCGTTTTTCTGATACGTCTTATAATCGTCGATCACAAATTCCATGAAGGTATATTTAGGAATGCGGTCTTTCCAACAAACCGGATGCCATCCGCCTCCCAAAACTTCATCCCAACAGCCGTCATCAGCCGTTGGAAGTCTTTTCACATCGGTATTTCTGACATGCAAAAAGGTTTTTTCAATACCTCCTTTTTCAAAATTATCTCCTCCAAGGCTTATGGATACTACAGGAAAAATTTCCGAATCATCCAGTACTGTATTGTATTTATTTAAAAACTCCGATGAAAGATTGGCATTGATCAATCCCTGTTGTTCTGTACCAAGTGCATAAGAATAAGAGATTTTAGGGTAAAGTTGTAAATCAGGCACTTTGGAAAAATCATTATACCCGCCATTGATTGTACCGTAATAATATCTGTTTTCATGTGTTTTTACATGGTCATGGTTATAATTCTTCTCACTCTTAAGTCTGATTCCCATTCCTTCTATGGCAGTGTAACCTTCAAAAACATTAAAATCCAATCCGGCTTCAATAACGGCCTCATCATCACTCACATAATTATCTTTTAATTGGAGTTTAAAATTATAAACATGGTCTTTTTTAAGCTCAACCATTCGCACCGGACTAAGTTCACTGAATAATTGGGTAAAAGTCTGTGTAGTATTGGCAGTAACATCCTGAATGATAAATTGTGCACCTTTATTCTGTAAAAATGTCGAATTGGTATGCTCCGAAGCCTTAAGACTGATTTTGAACTTTATATATTGATCTTCATAAATATTCGGACGCGCAACAAAATCATTAAGCAAAGGATTAAACCCTGGACATTCCATTACATACGGATATTCATTGATGTTATCAATATAACTGTTAACATGGAAACTATAACGTTTGTGGACTGGCTTTTTTGCCGGTGACGGTTCGTACTCAAAGCTTGAATATCCTTTAGTAGGATACGTTATCTTAATCAGACTTCCTTTTTTACCTTTACTGAAATCCGGACTCAAATCGGCAAAGTAAAGGGTGGAGTTGAAATTAAAATAGCGGGGGTCATTAGCAATAAGGCTACGGTTCGGCTTCCCATTGTAATACCCTGCAAAATCCCGGCTGTTCGAAGGGTCTATATCAAGATTACCGGGTGATTGAATTCGGTTAGGCAAATCATAAGGGTTATCATAATCAAAAATATACGCTTCACTCTTATGTCCGGTGATATCCAAATCTTTGTCTATTTCCAGCTTGGTTAAAAAGAAACGGGAAACATTCGCAAAATCATTCTCCGTACCTGTTGGAGAAAGCTTAGCCCCATAGGTAAAGTTGATCTTTTTCAATAATGTTGACTGACCACTTGTATTTACAACTGAAATAGAATTTAAAACACTGGTAAAGTTGTAGTTATCATAATCGGTACGGTTGAAAATCACTTCAATAGTATTATTCAGACTTTTGATTTTTTTCAATCGTTTTAAATCATTGATCCGCGTAGAATAAATATTTTTATTGAACTGTCCCAACACATTTGGCCCATAAGCATTAATCGCAGTCGTCATACTATAACTCTTGCTCAGGTCCTGTCTTCTCATGGCAACAGTATCGTATTCGAACTCTATGGTTCCGTTTACAGGGTGCTCAATTTTAAACAAGTAAAATGAGGTAATACCGTCAGTATCCAGAGACGGTGCTCCTGATACCACACGCGTACTTTCTTTGGCAGTGCCGCCAAAATAATACTTCACTCCGGTTGGAGTAGTGATCATAAAAGTATAATCATTTAAAAGTTTTGCTTTGTTGGTACTTCCGGTTCCGATGATTTCAATCTTTACTTCATTCTCATTCAGTATATTCACGGCATTAAAGTTATTGTCTAGGTAAAACGATCCTGAATAGCCGTCAAAATTATAATTGAAGATATCCACCTCCGTATTATAATCCCTGTTGTAATAAGCCATAGACCAGTAATACTGGGAGTAAGGTGCACACAAACTGTCTGCATTCGTTTTCATATGGGCTTCGTCAATCACGGGTCTTACCGTTACGCCTTCATCCACACCGTCTTTTATTTGGCGGGTAATAACACCACCGGCACTCAAATTCCAGTTGATCCCTACCCAGGTTGCCATATCTTCAACCTTTACACCGGCACCTGAATACCCAAGTGAAATAGCTGTGTTCAACTGTCCGGCTACATAATTATAAAGTGGAACGCTGGTACTGAGTTTTCCTTTATACTCGTTTACGGTGTTTTTTCCATACTCCGTAAATGAAAAGGCATCCGGAGAAGGAGGAATAACATCAGGTAAAGTGGTTTTTAGTAAATCGACTTCCTCGTTCTCTGTACGGGCATTTACACCCGTCTTGGACTGTGAAAAGGAAACCATGCTCCACAATAATAGCGATATAATGATTCTATAATTCTTCATCTCTTACTTCTTTAAAATTTTAACGGCCTGGGTTCCGTTGTTGGTACTCACATTGATTAAATACACACCCTGCGGTAAATTGGTCAGGCTGAACGGGATTTCCGCTTCGCCTTTCAGTTCTTTCACCAGTAACTGTCTGCCGCTGATGTCATACAACGTGGCTGTTCCTCTTTCATATTCAAAATCAATCGATACATTGGTCACGTTCATTGTCGGGTTCGGGTAGGCACTCAAAATCTTCTCGATCTTCTCCTTTTTAGTATTCTTCAGTTTCACCACCCAGTAGTCGTTGCCGCCTATCTTATTGTTCTTGTCCCTCGATTTCTCGCCGTTCGAAGTTCCGGCCAGTAAATAACCGCCGTCTTCGGTAGGAATGACTCTTTTCAGTACTTCATCACCACGGCTGCCTACGGCCTGTGACCATAGTTCCTTTCCTTTCGGGTCGATTTCCAGTGCGATATAATCATTGATGCCTTCTTTTTCTTTGCTGATATGGATACCTTTTCCGTCACTCTTCAGTTCGCTTTGCGCAAATCCGCCCAATAGTATCTTTCCGTCTGCTGTTTCGGTCATGCTCGACAACACGTCTTTCGATCCGAAGTTGTAGGTCTCCTGCCAGTCGGTTACACCATCTGTATCGAGTTTCACCAGCCAGAAGTCACTTCCCTGTGCATTGGCTTTGCTCTTGTTGCTGTTTTTGGACGCACGGTTGCCCGTTCCGCCAGTTTCCTGTCCGGAGTTCCCGCCGATCACAAATCCGCCGTCATGCGTCTGGATCAGACTCACCAATACATCATCACCGGTACCGCCAAGCGTTTGTTGCCAGATGATTTCACCTCTACCGTTCACTTTCATAATCCAGTAATCACCTAAACCAATCGGATTGGTATTTTTATCACCTGATTGGGTCGAGTTGGAATAACCGCCCAGTAAATATTCATTGTTCGCCAAAGGTTGTATCACTTTGAGTTCATCCTGGAATTTTCCGCCCAGGGTCTTCTGCCAGGTCACATGCCCGCCTGCATCCAGTTTCACCATCCAGAAATCCAGTCCGCCTCTCGATGCTTCTTTCTTCAAATTGGCAGTAATGTTACCGTTTACATCGGCTTTGCTTTTTGGGGAACTCGACGAACCCGCAATCGCATAACCGCCATCTGCCGTTTGCACGATACTGCCCAGCTTTTCCTGTCCGTTACCTCCAATGGTGTTCTGCCACTGGATGGCACCGCCGCTGTCAATCTTCACGATCCAGTAATCAGTCGAACCCTGGCACACATGGATCTTATCACCGGTCTTGCCCGAAGAAGAAATCCCTGCAAGAATATACCCGCCGTCTGAAGTAGCCTTGACCGACTGCAATAAATCCATATTCGACCCGCCATAGCTCTTCTGCCAGATAAGATTATTGTTCGCATCCATCTTGCATACCCAGTAATCCAGATCACCATTGTTGGCCTGGGTCATGTTCCCGGTACGGTTGGACGAAGTACTTCCGGCAATTAAAAATCCGGAATCCGAAGTGGGGATCGCATCAAACAGATACTCCTGGCGGTTACCACCAAGCGCACTCTGGTACGACACCTGCTGGTCCTGTGCATAAGAAGAACCCGCACAGAAACTCATGAGGAGCATAGTGAATGCACCTCTGGTGTAATTTTGTAGCATAAGTGTGTGATTAGGGACAATTTAACTCCCGGTTATCAAGCCGGATAAGTTTTTCTATTTTTCGCTGCAAACTTAATAGATTAATTCTTACGATTTGTCAGTAAAAACACTTAATTTCAATCTATTGAAATTCAATAAATTAAAAACCAAATTAACCTGTATTTTCTTATTAGATGCTTTTTCTATAATAAAGGTTGGATTATTAGATTATTCGATTGAAAAATTGAAGGATTGGGCTTCGGCTCCGCTCAGCCACCGTTTGAAGGATTATTGGAATTTCCCGGTTACGTCAGTTCGTCTCGTTATTTATAAAGAAATTAAGCAACAAAGTGAAGAATAATTGTCTCGGGAACCCTTTAAGAATTTCCCCCGCCCGTCAACGACATAGATAGGCAAAAGTCTTCGGATTTGGAAGCGAGTGTCAAATAGTTGAAGAATCCGTAAAAAGAAAATCATTCCGTTTACGTCAGTTCGAGTGTTTTGTGTAACGTAGTGGAACAAAATGTATCGAGAACCTTTTTGAAATTTGGAATTTTCCCTCCCGTCAAAGACATGCAATACTCATAACCCCAAACAACAAACCCCAAACAACAAACCATAAACCCCAAACAATAAATAACTAAACCCAAACTCCCAATTAATTTCACTAACTTTAATCTGAAAATCAACACATTACTTTCACCACCCTGAATCCCACTGCTTACATTTTTTTAAACTTTTAAATCAGTACTATGGCCACAAAAGATTTAAACATTGTATTAGTCCACGGAGCTTGGGGAGACGGCTCACATTGGCAACACATCATTCCGGCACTTCACAAAGCCGGTTACAAAGTCAGAAGCGCACAAAACCCGCTGACATCACTCGAAGATGATATCCAAAAAACAACAGATTTAATCGATGCACAGGAAGGAAAAGTACTCCTCGTGGGGCATTCCTACGGAGGCTCGGTAATATCAGGAGCAGGCAATCACGAAAAAGTTGCAGGTTTGGTTTACATCGCCGCTTTCGCTCCTGATAAAGGGGAAAGTCTGGGCAGTATTTTTGCACGCCGCGATAACCCTCCGGGAGGAGCAAGTATCTATCCCGACAGTAAAGGTTTTCTTTGGATCAAATACGATGAATACCACAAAAGCTTCTGTCAGGACCTCAATGAAGACGATGCTGTGGTCATGTCCCTTGCACAAAAACCCATTCACAGCTCATGCTTCGGGGCCGAAGCCGGTGATCCCGCCTGGAAAAACAAACCTTCATGGTATCAGGTTTCTGAACAGGACAACATGATTCCGCCCGAAACCCAAAAAGAAATGGCCCAACGCATGAACCCCAAAATAACCATCCACCTCGACGCCGGACATGCTTCTCTGGCCTCACGCCCTAAAGAAATAACCGACTTAATTCTTGAAGCGGCACAATCCATCGGTTAAAAAATTCCAATAGATCTTCCACCCCCGAAACTCCGGGGTTGGAATTTCTCTCCCGTCAAAGACACACCGAAAGCCCCAACTCCGACCTCATAGCATAATCCGTAAAAAACAACGAAGGATGTAGCGGCAGCAACCCGCGTAGCCGAGGAGGCACGACGAGCGGTTCGGGTTGCGGAGCGGAATCCTGAGATAGTTTTTAGGATTGTGATATGCAGTCTTGACTTTTTGTTTCTTTTGTGTCAAGACAAAAGAAAAGAGAATAGCCGTATCCGACGCAGGTGGATGCAGGTAAATTAATTCAGACCCTGTCAGCATTACGCAACGCAGTGAAGAATAATCGTATCGGGAACCGTTTAAGTATTTTCCCCACCCGTCAAAGACATACGATGAGCACTCCATCGGCTTCGTACTCGCAGGCGAGTTTCCAATCATTGAAGAATCCGTAAAAAGAAAAGCTGTCTGAGCCCGAAGGGTGAGTTCTTTTCTTTTAGGATTCGAAATGCAATTGGAACGCCGAGAGTACAAGCCTTGATTTTTTGCCGTGCCTCGGCCTTAGACGAGGTTTCTGCTTGTCTCGGCCTTAGACGAGACATCAAGGCAAAAGAAAAGAAGAAAACCGTATCCGACGCAGGAGGATGCAGGTAAAAATCTTTCTCTTGAGCATCAGGGCAAGATGACGCATTGAAAAAGAATTACATTAGAAACCGTTTTGGAATTTAGTTCTTGGAATTTGGAATTACTCCCCGTCAACGACATACGACACTCATAACTCATAATTCAGAACAAACCATAAACTATAAAACCACTATTTCATATATTTGCCCCGATAGCATAGATTTTAACCGGGACTTCATCCAAATCGGCGAAATAAATCCTTGCTCCAAGCTGACATGAACGTCCTGTACAACAAACCATAAACAACAAATTACAAACCATAAACAAGAAAAAACAAATTGACAAAAACATCCAAAAAGGAATTGGTAATTAAAGTTTTAAAAATAACTTCATGCATTCCGTTACTACCCTATCCCATAGTACTTCTGGCTAATTTAATGTCACTGATGGGACACCGTTCCGGCGATGAATCCGATGCACTTATCATCAATACCTATGCTTTCCTGATTGTTTCCACTCTTTATCCGGCAACAATGATTTATAGTCTAGTCTGCAATAAAAAACAAAGAATCATTATTGCTATCCTCCCTTTAGTACACCTGGTTGCCAGTATTTATTTAGGCATCAAATGGATGAATACCATGAGTTGAACAATACATTAAATCAAAAGCATTCCATATATTTGAATGCATTACAAACAACCGGATAAAACCTAAAACAATGTCACAAGTAATCGATACCCTCAAATATGCTGCTAAACTTTCCTCCATATCTGTTTTCAGCTTTATAAAAATCAACTTCCTGAATGTCATCTCTACTTTAGCCATAATCATATTCGGGTACATTTTTCTTTCTGAAAACATCAATCCCGGAGCTTCGGCACACGTCAGTCCGATCCCATACCTGATCATGATCTACGGAAACAGGCCTGTGGGCACCATTTTATGGCTGATCGCTTTTCTGGCCGGACCTGTGGTGCTTTTCATCATCGGCAATAAATACATCATGACTAAAGTGATTAACAGGCTTATCAGCGACAAATCAGATAAAATAATTTACCCGTTAATGGATAAGTTCCTACTCAAATTCAAAAGACCGGTCCTACTCAAAACTGCCGGTGATTTCTCAGTTGAAAAGATGAAACTGATCCAGAATATCAAGAACGAAACCGAAAATAAAATACTGAAAAAGGTAATCGTCTTCGGAATGGAAAAAATTAAAGTGGATGATATCGATTTCAATGATGAAAACCTGGACTTTAACGACATTATCAAGACCAAAACCATACAGGTACTGTCTGCCGTTACCGAACCAAGCAGAAACCTGATCTGGTTAATTCTGGGTAGTCAGTGGTTAATTGTACTCTTCATTTATTTTACAAAGTGGTAGACCATTATCAATTCAAATCACCACACCAAAATATACAACCCCAGCCTGTAACTACTACAGGCTTTTTTATGCCATAAATCCCCCAAACACAGACATCCCACCCATAACCACAAACAAATAACCCCAAACTATATCCATTAGAGCCATAACTCACTACTTATAACTTATAACTTATAACTCATAACTTATAACTCATAACTCATAACTATCTTTTATCTCCATCTCTTCCAAAATCATTATCGATACAATCACTAAGGACTCTCTACTACTCACTACTCACTACTCACTACTCACTACTCACTAATCACTAATCACTAATCACTATTTTATCAAAAAAGGGGGTTTTTCCTTACCATGTAAGAAAAAAATTACATTAATTTTAGTTTTTATTTTATTAACACACTAAAAAACAAACGATTATGAAAAACTATGTTAAACTATTGGCATCCGTGACCATCATGGCTGCCGCGTTTGTTTCCTGCGAAAAAAATGATGACTTACAGGAAACAAAAAAGACCGGAACAACTAATAAAGCAGTTCAGCAGGCACTGGCTCCCTGCCCCACTACTTACGCATTGGTGTTGTCCGGATCTGCAGGTACTCCGGTCCCGGCGGGAATGGCTTCCACTATCTTTAAAGTAGATTTATGTTCATCACCAACGGGCTACAACTTTGTTTCGCAAATACGTGTCGGACTCACACCGGTGACTTCCGTAACAGGTTTGTGTGACATGCCGGGCGTTCCTGATTTTGCATGGGCGGTAACCGGAATCAATTCCAATTTCCCGGGTAAATTGCTAAGGGTACAAATCTCCACAGGTAGCGCCAGCGTAGTGGCTACTACTACAGTTCCGTTGCAGGATATCGAAAACTTCGGTAACACGGGCTTGTTCGTAGCCATCAAAGAAGGTACGTCCCAATTAATGAAAGTAAGCGTTCCGGGAGGGGTATGTGTGGCTTTCGGCCCTATTGGCCCAACTCCGCAGTATAACGGGTTAACAGTGGTAGGAAACAATTTCCATGCAATCTCCGGTTTAACGAATCTGATCTGTAGCCCAACCCGCGGGGATATCTTCGAATATCCTTCAACAGGTGGTCCTTACGTTGCGAAGTATTCGTATAAAAACCTGACAGCAAATCCAAGCTGGACCATGAAAGAACTCGGATTCTATTTTGACAGCTGCTGTGGCAAAAGATGGACAGTCGGAAGTTCGTCAGGAATCATTTCACACAATATCAATATTACACCGTGTGTCCTGCCAAACCCTACTTTCCTGCTGAATACAGCCACAACAGGACAAAACTATTGGTATATCTATGATTTTATGGGGAAATTATAGTAAAAACTAATATAAAGTATAATGATAATGAGCCATTCCTGCCTTTTCCGTACACCAGCCAGGTCCCGGAAAAGCAGATCTGGCTCATTCCAATTATATAACCAAATTCAACAATACTTACAATACTTCCAGAATATGAAGCACATTCCTCTTCTCATTCTTAAACGGATATCGCTCACCATTCATTTCCTGAAAAAAGGATAAGGACAGCAAAAACAATTTCCTTCCGTCTCCCTCCGGAATAACATTGGGTACAAGTTCCAAATCCATGACAGAAGCACTTGCCGGAATAATAGCCGGTTCACTGTAAGCAATCACAGAAGAACCCGGTTCACTGTCCAAATGCAGTAGAGCCCCCTGAAAACGCACATGCGTGGCTCCTTCCGGAAAAACCAACTCCCTACCGGGATCAAAACCGGAAATAAGAATACTGCCGCTTTCAGGATCTACTGTCCAATTGGCCTTCAGCACACTTCCCAAAGTCGCATTCCCATTGAAATCAAAACCTTTCAGAAGACGCCGCCCTTCAGTTGTTTCCAAACCCCTCCACACTTTCCGTTGTCCTCTCGGAGAAACTGAATCCAAGTCTTTGATAGAACCCAACAAACGCTGCATCCTGCTTACTAACCGGTCATCCTTGGCTTTCGACACTAAAGGGAGTATGACATTCCGCAATGATTTTCCATATGCACTGCAATGCCCAAACTCACTGTTATTCTCACGCGTACGCTCAAAATTAGGATTGTTTTTAATGCGTTCACCTTGCATTCCATCCTTTCTTCTCACACAATGGATTCCGTTTAGTCTATAAAAAACCAAATCTTCAAGACTCCCTTCAAAATGTATTATACTTTTTACTCTGGCCATAATTTTAATATATTACAGAAATTACTCACAAATAATACAAATACCGGACCACTCTTTAAATCTTCTTTAGCCAAGTCTGTCAAAAAGCAATTAACCTGCATAATAAGACATCAAAAAGTCAATAATAAGTATGGGTTGACCCGTACTTGACCCGTATCAAAGTGTAGTATAAGTAGTATATAAGTACAGTTACATTAACAGATCATTGCTTTTTAGATAAGAAATCATTAATCTAACAATCCTTCATATGATAGCTAAGCTACTCGAAGCCAAGTAGCATCAAAGTAATGTTAAACTGTTGAATCATCCGGTCACTATATCCCTCAGACATCTTAAAAGTTATTTCTCCCGTCAAAGACATACGGTGCGCAAAAGTCTTAGGGTTCGCAGGCGATGTTCCGTTCCTTGCAGAATCCGTAAAAAGAAAAGCTGTTTGAACCCGAAGGGTGAGTTCTTTTCTTTTAGGATTCAAAAGGAAAATGGAACGCCGAGAGCCCAAGACTTGACTTTTGGTACTTTGTGTCAAGACAAAGTACAGAATTAAGCCGTATCCTGCTGCCAAGCAGGAAGTAGGTAAAAAGAGGATTTCCAATCTTCCAATCGGTGGCTGAGGTGTCACACTGAGCTTGTCGAAGTGCTCTCGAAGCCCAATCCATCAATCTAATAATCTATAATCTAACAATCCAAAATGGTAATTCCATAACATTGCCTATTATTCCTATAACACTAAAAACCATCCATTTAATACCTTTACTCCATATAATTTGTATTCAGCTAATTATAAAAAAGAATGAATGCATATAAACACAGAAATCATGAAAACAATAAGAAACATAACAGTCTTGTTGTTACTTTCAATAGGAATAGCAGGACTAACACCGCAAAAAGCCATGGCACAAACCTCCGTGAGCTTTCAGTTGTTCTACGATAATCTGAGTGTCTACGGTAACTGGATCGATAACCCCAACTATGGTTACGTATGGGCTCCTAATGTGGGCGCAGGCTTTGCCCCATACAGAACTAACGGATACTGGGCCTATACCGATATGGGATGGACCTGGGTGTCCAATTACCCTTGGGGATGGGCACCTTTCCACTACGGACGATGGTTCTATGACCCGCATTACGGATGGTTATGGATGCCTGACAACCAATGGGGTCCTGCCTGGGTAACCTGGAGATACTATGACGGATACTACGGATGGGCAGCCATCGGTCCCGGAATCAGTATCGATATTGCTTTCAGTAGTGGCTATCATGTGCCTTACAATCATTGGGTATTTGTTAAGGAAAGGGACTTCTGCAGAAGAAATATCAGCAATTACTATGTCAGCAGTTCCAGCTATAACACGATTATAAGTAAATCCAAAGTCATCAACAACACCAGGGTAAACAACGGTGTACGTTATGGTGCCGGCCCGGGAAGGGAACACGTACAGAAACGTGTAGGTACCGGTATTAACCAAACCCGTATCAGGGGAATGGATAAACCAGGTCAGCGAGTAACCCAAACCGAGATGCAGTTGTACAAACCACACGTTAAAAGGGAAGCCAACAGAAATGCGGCTCCATCCAAAGTCATGAACCGTAAGGAAACGGCTAATATGAGGGAAGCCAGACCGGCCACAAGACCTAATGTCAATAAAGAGCAAAGAACCCAACCGGTCAGACAAAGGGAAATACAGAGGGATATGCAAAGGGAAAACCCGAGAGAGCATCCACAACGGAACAAACCCGATAAACAACGTGCTGGACAAAGGGAAAGGGAACCTCAAATGCAAAACCGCATGGAAAGACCAACACCAATGCAACAGGACATGGACAGATCCCGTAACGACCGTCCCCCTATGATGGAATCCCAAACCCGAAGACAGGAAATGCCCCAACAAAACAACAGGGGTTTACGTCCTGTAAAACAAAAAACAGGCCGCATCCTGAATCAGGAACACCACGGTAAATAAACAATAAACAGTAATCTTTATACAAACCCGGCAGATTATAACCCTGCCGGGTTAATTATATAAGAAAACCACTATTTTTGTAAGTCTATTAATCATAAACGGTGGCTGAGCTCCGGTTGCTGAGCCTGTCGAAGCATCGAAGCCACAAGTCTAAACAAGTCTAAACAAGTCTAAGTAAGTCTAAGAAGTCTAAATGGAATACCAATACAATCTACTCCGCACCCACATTGAAGAACTTGTCTCCCTTACTGATGAAGAATGGGACAAAGTAGCTTCTTTCTTTAAGTACCGTAGCCTCAAGAAACACCAGTTCCTGGTTCAGAAAGAAGAAGCCGTTCCTGCCGAGTTCTGGATTATCAAGGGACTTACAAAAGCATACGCCATTGACCCTAACGGAAAGGAACACATCCTCCAGTTTGCCATGGAACAGTATTGGACTACCGATTTCAATGCTTTCCAGAATCAGGTACCGGCTACTATCTTTATCGACTGCATAGAAGACTCCGAATTCTTCTCCTTACGTCTGGAAGACCGCGAACGCCTTTGTGTTGAAGTTCCGAAGATGACCAACTTCTTCCGAATCAAATCACACCACGGGTATATTGCGTTACAACAACGCATATTATCGCTTCTCACGGAAACCGCCGAAGAACGCTACAATAACCTGATCAAGAAGCTCCCAAGGCTCATCCAGCGAGTCCCTAAAAAGATGCTCGCCGCTTATCTGGGTGTAACCAGGGAAACACTCAGCCGCTTGAAAGGATAATGTGATGTACCTCACTTTAAAAGGTTGACTTACCTCCTCGCACAGCTCTGACTTCAGCCGCAACTTTGTACTGTTAATTTTTAGCAGTATAAAACATGAAATCAATAGAAAGTGTAAACACTCTTGAAACCTATAAGGAATCCTTTAAAATACCTGCCGCTCTTTGGGCTCTTACCATCAGCGCCTTTGGTATCGGCACCACAGAATTTGTAATCGTGGGGCTGTTGCCCACTGTAGCCGCAGACCTGGCTATCAGTCTCCCTTCTGCCGGCTTGCTGGTTAGCCTGTACGCTATAGGTGTCGCCATCGGTGCTCCCATTCTCACCGCTCTCACGAGTAAAATCCCCAGAAAGAAACTCTTGATTTATTTAATGGTTTTATTCGTTGTGGGTAATGCCCTGGCTTCTATCGCTCCAAGTTTCGCCACTCTGGTAATCGCACGTATCATAACTGGTTTTGCTCATGGGGTGTATTTCTCCATCGGGTCTACTATCGCAGCGGCTTTGGTTCCCGCCCATAAAAGGGCTTCAGCTATCTCGATTATGTTTACCGGGCTAACCATAGCAATCGTTACCGGTGTGCCTTTCGGTACGTTCATCGGCCAGCAGTTCGGATGGCGCGCTACCTTCATCGGTGTGGCGGCATTGGGAATCATCGGTCTTATCTCCAGCTGGATTCTGGTACCGGGCCAAATTAAGAATGAACAGAAGTCTTCTTCTCTTTGGAACCAATTCAAAGTATTATCAAACAAACATCTTGTATTGGCTTTCCTGATGACGGCTTTTGGATACGGCGGAACGTTTGTGGCGTTTACTTACCTGTCTCCTATCCTGCAAAAGATAACGGGTCTGACGGATACATTAATCAACATCGTTCTGATGGTGTATGGCATCGCTATTGCGCTTGGGAACCTTATTGGTGGTAAAGTGGCCAATAAGCAACCGTTAAGGGCTTTGTTCTGGATGTTTATCTTACAAGCTATCGCGCTTTTTATTTTCACGTTCACGGCCAATGACCTTATACTGGGCCTGATAACATTATTCATCATGGGGGCTCTGTCGTTCTCTAATGTCCCCGGACTTCAGCTGTATGTGGTACAATTAGCCGAAAAGCACATGCCGGGCACCGAAGATGTGGCTTCCGCCTTTAACATCGCTGCTTTTAATGTGGGTATTGCCATCGGGGCTTATGTGGGCGGACTCATAGTGGCTTCCCGTCTCGGACTCGGAGCTACTCCATGGATTGGCGCCATACTGGTAGTGTTGGCAGTTGTCATTACACTGATCAGTACCAAAATCACTAAAAAATAAATACTATGGAAACAATTTGTAACATACATTGTCCGGGTAAAATGACCATAGGCCTTGAGTTTCCTCTCGATAACGACTGGTCTCTTGAAGGGGAAAAGAAACGCAATACCGAAGGAAGACCCTTCGGGATACCGGATATAACTAAACACACCGAATACATTAAAATGGCTGACGACCTGGGCTTTACCGCCTTATGGATGCGGGAAGTACCGGTATATGATCCGGGTTTTGGGGACGGTGCCCAACTTTTCGATACGCTGTCTTATCTGGGTTATCTGTCAGGCATAACAAAATCAATCATGCTGGGCACTGCCGCAATTGTCTTACCGCTTCATGATCCTATCCGTCTGGCTAAAGCAACTGCTACCATAGAAAATTTATCAAACGGAAGGTTCCTGTTCGGTGTTGGCTTGGGTGACCGCCCAATTGAGTTCCCTTTAATGGACATCCCTTTTGAAAGCAGATCGGAACGCTTTACGGCTAACCATGCCATCATCAAAGAAGCATGGAAAACAAACAGCCAACTGAAACGCTATTACTCCGGCTTACCGGATGGTATCGAAGTCTACCCGAAGCCTCAAACGGTGATTCCCTGGATTATAGCAGGACGGGCACAGCAAAGTCTGGACTGGATTGCCCAAAACATGCAGGGCTGGTTCAATTATCCAAGAAGCGTTGAAGAAACACGCAGTCTTGCCATCGAATGGAAAAATGCCCTGTATGACAACAATCAGGCTTCGAAACCATACATAACAGCTTTTCATCTCAATCTGCTGAAAGACCCAAATGCGCCTTTTAAACCACACCGTTTCGGTGGTGCTATAGGTATCAATAACCTAACCGGCCTGCTAAAAGAATATGAGGAAGCCGGTGTTAATCACATGGCGCTTCATCTCCGTAAATCGGAAACACCAATAGCAGAAGCCATGAAGCTGATTGCTGAAAAGGTATTGCCTCATTTCACACTTTCGGAATGTGAACACAAATCAACAGAATTAATATAAACGATAGAACAATAATCATTTAAAAACACTTTAACTTTATAACTATGAAACAGTTAACAAAACATTTACGGAATGTCATGATGGTTATCGCCGGCTTCGCCATTTTGACTACAGCTACCGAAGCAGCGGCCCAATCTAAACAGACTAAAAAGATGAAAAAGATTTTATTTGTGGTCACCAGTCACGATAAAAAAGGTGACACGGGACAGCCAACAGGCTATTATTTAAGCGAAGTATCGCATCCATGGGAAGTATTACATACTGCTGGTTACGAAATCGACTTTGTAAGCCCGAAAGGCGGTAAAGCTCCAGTAGACGGTTTTGACCTGAATGACCCTATCAATAAAAAGTTTTGGGAGAATACGGTTTACCGAACTAAAGTAGAAAATACACTAAAGCCTTCTGAAGTAAACCCTTCTGAATATGTGGCCATTCATTATGCAGGAGGTCACGGTGCCGTATGGGACTTACCTGATAATGCGGAGATATCGGCCATTGCTGCCAAAATCTACGAAAGCAACGGTATCGTAAGTGCAGTATGTCACGGTCCCGCCGGTATTGTAAACATCAAACTGAGTAATGGTAAATACTTAGTGGATGGTAAAAAAGTAAATGCTTTTACCAATGAAGAAGAAATTGCTGTAGGATTGGAAAAAGTAGTACCGTTCCTGTTGGAGGACAAATTAAAAGAACGCGGTGTACACTTTGAGAAGTCGGGTTTATGGCAATCCCATGTTGCAGTAGACCAAAGACTGGTTACTGGGCAGAATCCTCAATCGGCAGAAGCAGTTGGTAAAGCCGTACTCACCGAATTAAAGAAATTATAAAAACAAAAGGACTTCAATTGAAGTCCTTTCTTATTCTTTTCCATCCGTCAATGAAAGATAAAAGCAAACACGATCTCAATAAAAATCAGGATAATGATAATCCATTCCAGACGGTTGCTTTCCCTCACATTCAACACATCGGTAAAAAGCCTTAAATTATCCTCCACAATCTGAAGACGGTAATCCAAATCTTTGAACCTCGGATGGGTATCAAAATTGATCTTCAAACGCTTATTCAACAGGTTGAGTTCTTCGTTATCCCAAACCAGGTTCGGGTCATCCAGTATGTATAAATTGTCTACAATACTGTTTTTTACGTTCAATACCTTTCCGATATACTTCAACAGGTTGGTCTTCGAGATGCTGAGTCGGCCCCGGTCTTCAAGTTCCTGGATATAATTTTTGGAAGAAGATATCAATTCATCGGTCAATAACTCATAATACTCTAATGCCACCGATTGCGCTGTATTTAGCATCACTATATGAACCGTAAATGCATCGGTATAGGAAACGGTCACATAATCATTCTTAACTTCGGGTTTAAGCACTTCCCTGTCAGTAATAATACGGTATTCTTCGGTCAGGTTCTGATCAACCGGTTTAATAGCGTAGTCTTTTATAAAAGTCAGGAATTCTTTTTGGGCCAAAGCATCATAATTACCAAAAACCACCACACCATAATCAAATACATACAAAAACCGGTTGGTTTCGGTAAAGGCATAAAACACCTCCGAATTAGTCCCGGAAAAAGGTTGTGATGAAAATTCGCCCCTGAACTTCCTGATATTGAAAGATTCAGCTATTTGAATGGCCTCGATGGTAATTTCCATAATTGTGGCTTTTATACAAAGTTAGGGAGGTTTTTTGGTTAATTACACGCTGTATTTTGATTATAATGCTTCCCACCAATGGCTCTTCAGTTCTGAACCGGAATCAAACAGTTCTCCCAATCCCGGCAGACAGTAATCCAGTCTCTTATTTTTGGCTTCAGCGGTAAAACGTTCGACAGGATCTGTCCAGGAATGCTGTGCCAAAGCAAATCCGCTCCAATGAACCGGCATCGCTCTTTTTACACCGGCATCAATCGCAGCCTGAACACTTTCCTCCGGAAACATATGAATCTGGGCCCAATGCTCGTTATACTGGCCACATTCCATAAAAGCAAAATCAAACGGTCCTAATTTCTCACCAATTTCCTTAAAATGGTCTCCATAACCACTGTCTCCACTGAACCATATATTCTCATCGGCTGTTTTGAACGCCCAGCCACCCCATAACGATTTATTACGGTCTGAAAGTCCTCTCCCGGCAAAATGTCTGGTAGGTGTGAATGTTATGGTTATGTCTTGAAAGGTTTGGGTATCCCACCAACTGAATTCTGTTATCTTCTCCTTCTCTACTCCCCATTTGATTAAATGCCTGCCCACACCCAATGCCACAAAAAAGTGTTTGGCCTTTTCCTTCAGTTTCAAAAGACATTCATAATCCAAATGATCATAATGGTCATGGGTAAACAAAACCAGGTCGATCTCCGGAAGCGTATCCAGAATTTCCATCGTACCATCTGAAAAGCGTTTTACCGGAAATGGTGAAATTGGTGCGGCATTATCCCCAAACATAGGGTCAATTAAAATAGTGAGCGATTGTATTTTCATCAATAACGCAGAATGACCATACCAAGCTGCTTTCATCGACGGTGAAGGTTCATCAAATATTTCTCTGTTAAAAGGAATAACAGCCAATTTTTGACTGGGTTCCCTATTCTCTTTTTTACAAAACTGTTTATATAAAATCTTCGGCAATGTCTGAAAACTCACATCAGTCGTGGTTTCTAGCAGGTTTTCAAAAATCTTTCCGTTCCAATAAGGGGAATTTGTATACTTTTCCCTGTCTGCTTTTGTCGGTTTTGCACCAAATTGCTTTAACATGCTTCAAAGTTTCTGTTCTGTATAAAGATAGTGATTTAACCAAAACGCTTACGGTACAAATTCGATGTAACATATCAGGACAAACCACGTCATATTACCAAAATCATCCATCATGAAATCAAAACACTTCTTTACCATAACAGTCGCAACAACATTGCTGTTATCAAGCTGGATAGCAATTGAAACTGCATGGCTCAAAGACAAACAGAAAGGCTATACTTTTTTTTACACAGCAGCTGATACACAAAATAAAAAAGAATACATAAAACTTACCGATAAGGGAATCATTGCAGTCAAAAAGTTCTTCAAATCATCCTTCAATAAAGAATTTGACATATTTGTACATCCTAACCGTAAATCGCTTGACAGTACCTGGCAAAAAGACTGGGCAATGTCCAACTTTAAATCGGAATGCTGGATGGTAGCCAGTGGCGTGGCAACAAAACTGGACATGATTTCACCTAAAAATTGGGATACGGATGCCTGTGAACACAAGTACCGGGACAACCAAAAAACCCAACAATTGATTACACATGAATTAGTACATGTTTTTCACGGTCAACGCAACCAAAGTCCAGATTTCAGTAATGCGGAAGGCATCGACTGGTTTGTAGAAGGATTAGCTACTTATGCTTCGGGACAATGTGATATTAAAAGAATTGCCGATGTTAAAAAAGCATTGTCTGAGAATAAAATCCCGGCTGGTCTTGATCAGTTCTGGACCGGTAAAATCAAATACGGCTTATCAGGATCGATAGTGCAGTTCATCGACCACAAATACGGAAGGGATAAATTAATTGCGCTGCTGCCTTTCAATAAAAAGTCGGATATTCTTTCAAATCTAAACACAACCGAACAAGTTTTACTTGATGAATGGAAAGCATATATCCAAGGGCTATAATCCATTAAAAGACATCAGTTAAAACCAAATAAACCGTTATATTTGTGTTTACTAAAATCATTTAAAATGCAACATATCATAGACCGTTTTATCAGCTATGTAACAATCGATACAGAAGCTGATCCAAACTCTAATACAACACCAAGTTCAGCTAAACAATGGGATTTAGCCAATAAACTAGTTGAAGAATTAAAAGCCATTGGTTTACAGGACGTAACCATTGATGATAAAGCTTATATTCAAGCGACTTTACCAAGCAATATTGACAAAGAAGTTCCTACAATAGGATTTGTTTCCCATTTTGATACAACTCCTGATTTTACGGGTGCCAATGTAAAGCCGCAAATTGTACCAAATTATGATGGAGGCGATATCATCCTGAATAAAGAACAAAACATTGTCCTTTCGCCTTCTTATTTTGAAGACTTACTATTGTACAAAGGACAAACGTTAATCACAACAGATGGAACAACTTTATTGGGTGCAGACGATAAAGCCGGTATCACCGAAATCGTAACGGCTATGGAATATCTGATCCAGCATCCGGAAATCAAGCACGGAACCATCAAAGTTGGTTTCACTCCTGATGAGGAAATTGGACGTGGCGCCGACTTCTTCGATGTGGAGAGATTTGGTTGTGACTGGGCATATACTATGGACGGAAGCCAGATTGGCGAATTGGAATACGAAAACTTCAATGCTGCCGGAGTAAAACTTAAATTCAAAGGAAAAAGTGTTCATCCGGGATATGCCAAGGGCAAAATGATCAATTCAATGTTATTGGCCAATAAATACATTTCCAAATTACCTAAAAAAGAAGTTCCGGAAAGAACTAAAGATTACGAAGGATTTTTCCACGTGGTACATTTTGACGGTAGTATAGAAGAAACCAACGTACAGTTGATTATCCGTGACCATGACCGCAAAAAATTTAAGAAGCGTAAAAAGTTAGCACAGAGTATTGCCGATAAAATCAATAAAAAATATGCAAAACAGTTTGGCGGTGACATTGTAGAAATTGAAATCAAAGACCAATACTATAACATGCGTGAGAAAGTGGAACCGGTAATGCATATTGTTAAGATTGCCGAGAAAGCAATGAAAAACTTAGGTATTAAACCATTAATTAAACCAATCCGGGGCGGAACTGACGGTTCACGACTTTCTTACATGGGACTGCCATGTCCTAATATTTTCGCAGGAGGTCATAACTTCCATGGAAAATACGAATATGTTCCGGTGGAAAGCATGCAGAAAGCTGTCGAGGTAATTGTTGAAATTGCCCAACTAACAGCCCAGATTGAAAAATAGCCAAAGAAATTCCTGAAAGAAACCAAACCGTTATGGAAGAAAAAAAATCATGGCAGCAAAATGATCTTTGGGAAAAGGAAATTGATTTTCTCAAATCCATCATCAATCAGACTTCTTTGGTCGAAACAACTAAATGGGGAGGTATTGTGTACACATATAAAGACAAAAATGTCATTGGTGTTGGAGGTTTTAAATCGTATTTCGGGATTTGGTTCTTTAACGGTGTCTTTCTGAAAGATAAAGCAAACTTACTGGTAAGCGGCAATGAAACAACAAAAGCATTGCGTCAGATGCGTTTCAACAGTTTAGCAGAAGTAGATGAAAAAACCGTATTAACCTATATCAAAGAAGCCATTGAGCTTGAAGAAAAAGGATTAAAACATAAACCGGAAAAGTCACCTTTGGTTTTATCTGAATATTTTGAAACATTTCTGAATGCAGATAAAGCAATTAAAGAAGCTTTTGAAACATTCAGCCTGACAAAGAAAAAGGAGTTTGCCGAATACATTGACACAGCAAAGCAGGAACAAACCAAACTCACCAGACTTGAGAAAATAAAGCCCATGATTCTGGAAGGTATTGGTTTAAACGATAAATACCGTAAATAAAAAAATCCCAAACCTAGGTTTGGGATTTTTTTATCTTATTTCTCTATTATTTAGCAGCATTCAAAGCCATACTTTTATCTACTGAAACAGCCGAACGCTCAATTTTAAGCTTTCCTGACATCGTTTCAATGATCAAAGTAGCCTCGGCTACTTCTACAACTTTACCATGGATTCCGCCAATGGTAATCACTCTGTCACCTACTTTAAGTCCGCTTTGAAACTCTTTTTCTTTTTTCATTTTTCTTTGTTGTGGTAAAATCATAAAAACGATCATCACACCAAACATTAATATAAAAGGTAAATACTGTTGCATAATTATTTTGATTTTGGAGTTACATTGGCCTTGAAATTAAGCACTTCATGACCTGTAGCTGTATTAGTTTCTAAATTAATTTGTTTACTTTGTTGTCCAGGCTTACCTGCCGAATTGAAAACGATTTTAACCTCACCTGTTTTATTTGGCTGTATAGGCTCTTTGGTCCATTCCGGAACAGTACAACCACAGCTTGGTTTAGCGTTTACAATCAATAAATCGGTTTTACCTGTGTTTTTAATTATGAATGTGTGTTCAACTTTATCACCTTCATTGATTGTACCAAAATCAAATTCGCCTTTGTTTTCAATCTCAACTACTGGATAATCAGCAATATTCATGTGACGGTGTTCTTCAGTCATTTCACTTTGTGGGATCATGTCTTCCGGAACCACCATATTGTGCTCATCCGTTTTAATTACAGCAACATCCGACCTGTCTTTGCAAGAAGCAAAAAGAAGCACAGAGGCTAAAGCCATTACTCTTGTTACGTTTTTAATCATAAAATTATTTTTACATTAATCCGCGTCCCACTTTCTTAAGTTTGTCGGCTGCGGTAAAATCTTTAACTAAGTTATCTAAAATTCCGTTGATAAATATAGAACTTTTTGGTGTAGAATATTCTTTGGCCAATTCTAAATATTCGTTAATTGTAACTTTTACCGGAATTGACGGGAATTTAAGGAATTCACATATTGCCATTCTCAAAATGATGTTGTCAATTTCGGCAATACGTTCTGCTTCCCAGTTAGGTGTTTTATCTGCATATTCCTGAGCTAATGCTTTTTCATTCAGGATAGTTCTTCTGAACAATTGGGATACAAAATCCTTATCGTCGATATCGTTGTATAATTTTGGAACTTTGAAACCACCGTCTTCAGTATTTACGACTGCTTTCAGTTGTTTCAAAATCAAGGTATTCACTAACGGAACATCGTCAATCCAAGTTAATTTGTGATCTTCAAGGTATTCGTAAAGTTTTACGTTTGGCGCAATGATATCTGTAAAAATGGTAACCACAAGATCTTTATCTTCCTCAAAAGAAGAATTTGGTTTAGCCATGTAGTTTTTATACAATTCGCTATCCTTAATTTCATTGATCAGAATCTGGATGTATTCATCGTTGATTTTCCAGTTGTTGATTTTACGGTTTTCCAGTGCTATGGAAAGCGAATTGTTTTCTGAAAGAATATTCAGAACACTGTTTTTGATGAATTTTAAATTGGGATTTTTTTCTTCTTTAGTAGCCAGATGTTTTTTTCGTGAAATTTCGATAAAAGCTTCTTCTTTTGCTCTTATTTCAACCAAAGTGGAAATCATGATCAAGTACAAATCCTGTACGTTTTCGATACTCTGAAACAAGAATTTCTCTTCTTTTTCAATACTATCTGAATTGTTTTGATGCATAGAATAAAGGGTTTGCATCACTTTTACTCGAATATGTCTTCTGTTTAACACTGGATAAGAACTTTTAAAAATTAATGAAGCGAAAGAGGTTCTTTCGCTTCACAAAAATACAATTTTATTTAGATTTTTTCAGATTAGTTATAAATTTAGACTCTTTTGAAATAACAAGAATTTTCTAACACACTGATTATCTTACACTTATTTCACTAATTCTTTTTTTCTCAAATCGATACGGTTTTGAGCAATTTTGAATGCAGCTTCATGTGTTGTGATGTTATTAGCATCTGCATAGTCAAAAATCTCCAACGTTGTGTTGTATATATTTTCAGTTTTACGCATTGCTTCAGCTTTATCATATTTCACGATTTCAGCATACACATTAATAATACCTCCGGCATTGATCAAGAAGTCAGGAGCATATAAAATACCTCTGTCTTTCAACATCTGTCCGTGTTTAATTTCGTTAGCCAACTGGTTGTTCGCAGCACCAGCAATTACTTGCGCTTTCAATTTTGCGATTGTATCATCGTTAATTGTAGCTCCCAAAGCACATGGCGCATAAATATCTACATCTGCACCATATAAATCGTCACCTGCGAAGATCTTAGCGCCGTATTTGTTACCAATTTCTTTCAGACGCTCTTCATTGATATCAGAAATGATCACTTTTGCACCTTCAGCTGTCAAATAATCAACCAAAGTTTCCCCAACGTGACCGATTCCCTGCACCAAAACTCTTTTACCGTCAAGGTTATCAGTTCCGAATTTGTATTTAGCAGCCGCTTTCATTCCCATGTAAACACCGTAAGCAGTCACCGGAGAAGGGTTACCTGAACCACCGATTGCTTCAGAAATTCCTGTTACATGTTCTGTATGTTTACGGATTAAATCCATATCTGCAGTAGTTGTCCCCACATCTTCTGCCGTGATATATTTACCACTTAATGAATTTACATATTGACCGAATTTTGCGATCATTTCAGGTGTTTTATCAACTTTGGAATCCCCAATGATAACAGCTTTACCACCACCAAGGTTTAATCCTGAAATTGCCGACTTATATGTCATACCACGCGACAAACGCAATACATCATTTAAGGCTTCCCATTCGTTTGTATATTTCCACATTCTTGTTCCCCCAAGTGCAGGTCCTAAAACTGTGTTGTGGATACCAATTATTGCTTTTAAACCAGTATCTTTGTCGTTACAAAAAACAATTTGTTCGTGATTATCAAAAGAAACCTGGCCAAATACCGGGTCAACTTTATGAAGTTCACTAGCTTTTAAAGATTCAGTAATCATAATGGATGTTTTTATAGTTTTTGACCTTTTTAAAAAGTCGGTGCAAAAGTACGCTTTTAATTCAGAATTTTGCAATTTTAACACAAAATTTAATACTCAATTGCAAAATATGTAATTTTATTATTGATAAATTATAAGCTATTTTTAATAAATTATTTGAAAAATACTCAACATAACACCCATTTTATCAAATAAATGAAAGAACTTCGTTATTTAAACCCCTATTTTCTGAAATATAAATATCATTTCTTTGGGGGTATTATCGCCACAATAGTTGCCCAAATTTTCTCACTCGTTTCTCCTAAATTAATAAGTGAATCAATTGCTTCAATCGAGAAGCATTTTAACGAAGGAAAAACTAACCACCAAGCAATCAAAGATTTGCTTATAGAAAACATCATCTGGATGACGCTAGCCATCCTTGCTTCGGGAATTTTAACCTTTATGATGCGACAAACATTAATTGTAATGTCCCGCCATATCGAATTTGACTTAAAAAATGTTGTTTTTAAGCAATATGAAGTTCTTACCCAAAACTTCTACAAAAAAAACAGAACAGGCGATTTAATGAACCGCATCAGCGAGGATGTTGGCCGTGTACGAATGTATGTGGGACCTGCCGTAATGTACACCATCAACACAATCATACGGTTTACAATTGTTATTATATATATGGTCAGGGTTTCTCCTAAATTAACATTACTCACACTTCTTCCTTTACCCATATTAGCCTATTTTATTTTTAAATTAAGTACTGAAATCAATAAACGGAGTCTAATTTTCCAGAAAAACCTTTCCGGATTATCCAGCTTTACCCAAGAATTATTTTCCGGAATCAGGGTTGTAAAATCATACAGCATTGAATCCTATAAAGAAAAAGAATTTGAAAATTTAGCTTTGGAAAGCAATCAAAAAAGTCTTGAATTAGCAAAAGTACAGGCTTATTTTGGTCCGCTAATGCTCTTTTTGATTGGCCTCAGCAATCTGTTAGTCATTGCATTAGGAGGATATATGTACATAAGCGGCAGCATAACTAAAATTGCTGTTATTGCCGAATTCATCATTTATATCAACATGCTGGTATGGCCGGTAACCTCTATCGGCTGGGTATCATCATTAGTTCAGGAAGCTGAAGCATCGCAAAAAAGGTTGAATGAATTTTTAAGTATCAAACCTGAAATAACAAACAACAACCCCACCCCCATGTCTTTTGAAGGAACATTAACATTCAATAATGTTTCCTTAACATATGAAGATACTAGCATCAATGCACTGAAAAACATAAGTTTTGAAATAAAAAAAGGGGAAACCCTTGCCATCATAGGCAGAACCGGTTCCGGAAAATCAACTATATTATCTTTACTAAGCCGCTTATACGATCCAACTGAAGGAGAAATTTTAATCGATGGAATTAATTTAAAAGAAGCCAATTTAAACACATTAAGGGACAGCATCGGAACTGTACCGCAAGATGCTTTTCTATTTTCAGAAACCATCAGTAACAATATCAAATTCGGAAAAGAAGATGCTACAGACGAAGAAGTTGTTCTAGCAGCAAAATACGCAGCTGTACACGACAATATTATTGCTTTTAAAGATCAATATGAAACCGTTTTAGGCGAAAGAGGCATTACACTTTCAGGTGGCCAGAAGCAGCGTGTGTCAATCGCCAGAGCATTAATCAAAAACCCTGAAATATTATTATTAGATGATTGTTTATCAGCTGTAGATACTGAAACCGAAGAAGAAATCTTAAACAACCTTCAAATAGTCTGCAAAGGAAAAACTACAATAATTGTGAGCCACAGAGTATCATCTGCAAAAAATGCAGACAAAATTATTATACTTGACGAAGGCAGAATTACTCAACAAGGCACTCATAATCAACTAATAAGCACTGAAGGCTATTACAAGGAGTTGTATTTAAAACAAATTGCAGAAAAAGAATTGCAATAAATTGTTGTTTTGTAGTATTTTTTTTTTCAAATTTGGAAAAGTAAACAACCCAATTATTGATAGAATGAATAGGAACGAAAATGACATGTTAGAAAAAGAAGAGATTTTTTCTAAAGTATTAAGAGCCGGCAGAAGAACATATTTTTTTGATGTACGTTCAACTAAAGCTGACGATTATTACATCACAATCACGGAAAGTAAGAAGTTCACTGAAGAAGATGGTTCTTTTCACTTCAAAAAACACAAAATCTATTTATACAAAGAAGATTTTTCTGCTTTCAGAGATATTTTAGACGAAATGACTGATTTTGTTTTAAGTCAAAAAGGAGAAGAAGTTATTTCAGAAAGACACCAAAAAGACTTTAAGAAAGAGTACTTATCTGAAAGAGGTCAGGAAGAACCAAGAAGCAATTTTACCGATATCGATTTTGACGATATTTAAGATTTAACGATAAAAGCCCGGATTTTCAATCCGGGCTTTTTTATGCTATCCTGAGTCCGTTTTCTACCTTTATATCACTTGTAAGCAAAACTACATCATTATCAGAACCAACTGAACCCATAACCAAACATTCGCTTTTAAAAGGCCCGATTTGTTTCACAGGAAAATTTACAACTGCAATAACCTGCTTGCCTACTAAATCCTCTTTTGCATAACGTTTTGTTATTTGAGCTGACGTCTTTTTAATTCCAATAACTTCTCCAAAATCTACTGCAAGTTTAAACGCAGGTTTTCGCGCTTCAGGAAAATCATCAACAGCGACAATTGTCCCAACCCTCATCTCTACTTTTTCAAAATCATTCCAAGTTAAAATTTGTTCTTCCATAAAATAATACCATATAAAATAAAAAAATCCTCTCGTCAATTAACGAGAGGACTCTAATTTATTCAAAACTTCTGAATTATTTATTTAATTCTGCGTGTCTTTTTTCAATTTCTTCTTTATCCTTTTTAGATAAAGTATCAACTAACACCGGAGTCGCAATAAATAATGAAGAATATGTACCTACAACGATACCTACCAACATTGCGAAGATAAATCCTCTGATAGACTCACCACCAAATACAAACATGATTGCCAATACTAAAATCATTGTTAATGAAGTATTGATTGTTCTTGATAAAGTAGTATTAATTGAATCATTAACGATGTGGTTAAAATCACCTTTGGTATTACCCGCGATAAACTCACGAATTCTGTCAAATACAATTACAGTATCATTCATTGAATAACCAATTACCGTTAAAATCGCAGCGATAAAGTGCTGGTCCATTTCCATGTGGAAAGGCATGATTTTGTACAATAATGAATATAATCCCAATACAAAAATAACGTCGTGTGCAACAGCAGCTAAAGCTCCTAATGAATATCCTAATTTACGGAAAGATACCACCAAGTAAAGCGCAACAACCAACATAGCACCGATAACAGCCCAGAAAGAGTTTGTTTTAATATCATTTGAAATAGCCGCTCCAACTTTTGAACCTGACAACAATCCTAATGTCTTACCTTCATACAATGTAATGAATTTCTCATAAGACATTCCAGGGAAATGCTTAGATAATCCTTGGTATAGCATTTTATTAACCTCTTCGTCAACTGCAACACCTTCAGCTTCAATTTTATATTTTGTAGTAATTCTCAATTGATCAGAGTTACCGAATACTTTAGCTTCTGCAGGAACACCGTAGATTGTTGATAATTCTTCAGAGATAACTGACGGCTCAACAGGTTTATCAAATTTAACCTGGAAAGTTCTACCTCCAACGAAATCAACACCTTCATCCAATCCATTTATAAAGAAGATTGAAACTAAACTCACAATAGTTACTGTTAATGAGAAACCATAAGAGAATTTCTTAACTTTTAAGAAATCAAAATTATATCCTGTAAACCAGTTTTTAGACCAGCTAGTTGTGAACGTTAAATTCAATCCTTTTGCAGCTGCTCTATCCAACAACATTCTCGTAATGAAAATAGATGTAAATAAAGACGTAGCAATACCAATTAACAATGTTGTTGCGAAACCTTTGATAGGCCCTGTACCGAACATATACAAAATAGCCCCTGTCAATACGTGCGTAACGTTAGCATCAATAATAGAACGCATTGCTCCTGTCCAAGAGAATGATTTTTTGATCGCTTCCGGAAGAGCTAAACCATGGCGTAATTCTTCTTTTGCCCTTTCATAGATAATAATATTCGCATCTACCGCTGTACCTAATGTTAATACGATACCCGCAATACCTGGCAATGTTAATACAGCACCTAAACTAGCTAATATTCCGAATAAGAATAATAAGTTTACTACTAAAGCCAAGTTAGCATACCAACCTGCTTTACCATAATATACCAACATCCATAATGAAACCAACAATAAACCTACGATAGCAGAAGTAGTACCATTATCAATTGCTTTTTGTCCTAATGACGGACCAACAACTTCCGACTGAACAATCTCAGCTGCAGCAGGTAATTTACCAGCACGCAATACATTCGCTAAGTCTTTAGTTTCTTCAACAGTAAAAGCTCCTGAAATTTCAGAACGTCCACCAGCAATAGGTCCGCTGGAAACACCCGGTGCAGAATAAACTGTATTATCCAATACGATTGCAATATTACTTTGCTGCGTATAAGCTCTTCCTGTTAATTCTTCCCAGATTTTAGCACCTTTACCATTCATCTGCATTGTTACAGACGGTTTACCCATCTGGTCGAATGATTCTTTAGCATCAACTAAAACACTTCCACTCATTGGAGGTGTATTTGTTCTGTTACCTTTTAACACATACATTTCAACAGCAACAGCTTCTTCATCTTTAGCCTTACCAAATACGAATTTAGCGTCAGCTAAATTTGAAGGCAATAATGATTTGATGTCTGCTCTCTTAAAATAAGCGTTTACAGCAGCAGTATCTTTAACAGCAACCAAACCTAAAACAGGTCCGCCCGCAAATCTAGTGTCAATTTTTTCCAATAACGGATCATTACCCTTAGTTGCCGCAGCAGAATCTTTAGTAGCTTTATTAACCAACAAAGAGTCGATTTTTGAAGTTGCTTTTTCAGCAACTGCTACCGGTGCTTTTTCAGTTTTCTTCAAAGCTTCGTTAACAGTCATTATATAAGAACCAACTTCTTCTACTTTATAAGTTTCCCAGAACTCTAACTGAGCCGTAGCTGATAATAATTTTTTAGCACGGTCAACATCCTTCGCTCCAGGTAACTCAACCAAGATACGTCCTGTATTTCCTAATTTCACAATATTAGGCTGCGTTACACCGAATTTATCGATACGCTCACGTAATACTCCAAAAGCACTTTCTACAGACTCATCTACTTTTTTACTGATTACAGCTTTCACTTTGCTGTCAGACATATTGAAATTAATCTCATCCGCTAAATTTTTGTTTCCAAAAACATCTGGAGAAGATAATTTAGTTCCTGTACCTGCCGAAGCTGCATCAAACGCATCAAAGAAAGCATCCAAAAATGATTGGTTACCCTGTTGGTTTTTCTTAGCATCTGCCAAAGCTTTATTGAATACTGTATTAGCTGAATTGTTAGCTAAACCTTTCAATACATCTTTAACAGAAATCTGAAGAGTAACATTGATACCCCCTTCTAAGTCAAGACCTTTATTGATTTGTTTGTCGGCCACTTGATTATAAGTGAAATCTGTAAACCCTAAGTTAAATACTTTCTGTTTACCGATTGAATCAAGATATTTAATCTCTTTCTCCTGATTTCCTTTTGCAAAAGCTTTTGCTTCACCTTTAACTTTATTAGCTACAAAAGTGAATGTAAGCTGATAAATACTTACGATAGCAAATAAAATTGCAAAAAATTTAATAAGTCCTCTATTCTGCATTCTTTGTAAAAATTAATTAATTCTTTATTTGGTTTTTGGTTAGTTCTATCAAAATGAAACATAAAGACACTGCCCCATTTTCGTAAAACGTGCAAATATATAATTCTGAATGTGATTAACCAATTTATTTATCGATTAATATCAAAAAAAAGACTGCAAAAAAGCAGTCTTTTCCTATTTATTTTCAAAAGATTATCCTAAAACTGTTGCTAAAGCATCATTCATGCTACGAACAGCATCAGCGCTTTTGGCAAACAATGCTTTTTCGGCATCATTTAATTTGATATCCACAATCTCTTCAATACCGTTTTTACCTATAATACAAGGCACTCCTATACAAATATCATTCTGACCGTATTCCCCTTCAACAAAAACTGAACATGCAATCATTTTTTTCTGATCATTCAGAATCGAATCTACTAAATAAGCCACTGAAGCACCTGGAGCATACCAAGCCGAAGTACCTAATAAAGCGGTAAGAGTCGCTCCACCCACCATTGTATCAGCAGCTACTTTCTCTAATTGCTCCTGAGTTAAAAACTGAGAAACCGGAATTCCGTTATAAGACGCCAAACGGGTTAAAGGAATCATGGTAGTATCACCGTGACCACCTATTACCATCGCAGAAATATCATTTGCCGGCTTATCCAATGCTAAAGACAAATAGGTTCTGAAGCGAGAACTATCCAACGCTCCTCCCATTCCGATAATTCTGTTTTTTGGCAATCCTAATGACTTATAAGCTAAATAGGTCATTGTATCCATAGGATTGGAAACAATAACGAAAATTGCGTCCGGAGAATGCTGCAACAAATTTTCAGCAACCGATTTTACAATTCCAGCGTTAATTCCAATCAATTCCTCACGAGTCATTCCCGGCTTTCTTGGAATTCCTGACGTAATCACCACCACATTACTGCCGGCAGTTCTTGAATAATCATTGGTAACACCAGTAACTTTTGTATTAAAACCTGTATTAGTTGCGCATTGAGTAATATCTAAAGCTTTACCTTCAGCAAAACCTTCTCTGATATCAAGCAAAACAATTTCACTTGCAATTCCTCTGTAAGCCATAACATCTGCGCATGTAGCACCAACGTTTCCGGCTCCAACTATAGTAACTTTCATTTTTATATATTTTTTGGTTATTGTGTTTTGGTTTTTTTAGTTTTTACGCATCGATATTTGCATAAACTGCATTTTTTTCGATAAATTCTCTACGAGGCGGTACTTCATCACCCATCAACATTGAAAACACGCGATCCGCTTCAGTCAAACTATCAATATTCACCTGACGTAAAGTTCTATACTCAGGGTTCAATGTAGTTTCCCATAACTGCTCCGCATTCATCTCTCCAAGACCTTTATAACGTTGGATATTAGCACCACCTCCCATTCTTTCGTTTGCCAAATCACGTTGATTTTCATTCCAGCAATACTCTTTTTTGTTTCCTTTTTTAACTAAATATAAAGGAGGAGTTGCAATATACACATGGCCTTCTTCAATTAATTCTTTCATAAAACGGAAGAAGAATGTTAATATTAAGGTAGAAATGTGACTACCGTCGATATCAGCATCACACATGATTACAACTTTATGATAGCGTAATTTTTCAAGATTTAAAGCTTTACTGTCTTCAGCTGTACCTATTGTAACTCCTAAAGCAGTGAAAATATTTCTAATTTCTTCGTTTTCGAACACTTTATGATGCATTGCTTTTTCCACATTCAAAATCTTACCACGTAGTGGCAAAATAGCTTGGAACGCACGGTCACGGCCTTGTTTAGCCGTTCCGCCTGCCGAGTCTCCCTCGACAAGGAAAATCTCACATCTTTCCGGATCCTGCTCTGAACAATCAGACAGTTTACCTGGTAATCCACCACCGCCCATTACGGTTTTACGCTGTACCATTTCACGCGCTTTTTTCGCAGCGTGACGCGCCTGAGCTGCCAGAATTACTTTTTGAACAATGATTTTAGCATCATTCGGGTTTTCTTCAAGATAATTTTCCAACATCTCAGCTACCGCTTGGGATACCGGAGAAACCACTTCCCTGTTTCCTAATTTCGTTTTGGTTTGACCTTCGAATTGTGGCTCACCAACTTTTACAGAAATAATAGCTGTCAAACCTTCACGGAAGTCATCACCGGAAATTTCAAACTTTAATTTATCCAATAAGCCCGAAGCATCTGCATACTTTTTCAACGTACGGGTTAATCCCATACGGAAACCCTGTAAATGCGTTCCTCCTTCGTGCGTATTAATATTGTTTACATAAGAGAAAATGTTTTCTGAATAACTTTCATTGTAAATCAAAGCCACTTCAACCGGAATTTCACCTTTGTCATTTTCCATGGAAATTACGTGGCCGATAATTGGCACACGGTTCCCATCTAAAAACTTAACAAACTCTTTCAAACCTTCTTGTGAGTGAAAAGTTTCGCTTCGCACCACACCTTTATCGTCAATATCACGCTTATCAGTCAATGTAATTGTAATTCCTTTGTTCAGGAAAGACAATTCACGCATACGTGCTGCCAATGTATCGTAAGAATATTCTAATGTTTGCTGGAATATAGTACCGTCTGGCTTAAACGTTACTGTTGTTCCTCTTTTATCAGTTGTTCCAATTTGCTTTACAGGATACAAGGCCTTACCTCTCTCGTATTCCTGCTCATAAATTTTCCCATCTTTGAAAACTGTTGCACGCAAATGGTCAGATAACGCGTTCACACACGATACACCAACTCCGTGAAGACCTCCTGAAACTTTATAAGAATCTTTATCGAACTTACCTCCGGCACCAATCTTAGTCATTACAACTTCAAGTGCAGAAACTCCTTCCTTTTTATGAATATCTACAGGAATACCACGACCGTTATCTTCAACAGAGATTGAATTATCTTCATTTATCGCAACAAAAATAGTATCACAATGACCCGCCAAAGCTTCGTCAATTGAGTTATCCACTACCTCATATACCAAGTGATGTAAACCTCTTACTCCAGTATCACCAATATACATCGAAGGACGCATACGTACGTGCTCCATTCCTTCCAGTGCCTGAATACTGTCTGCTGAATAATTGTTCTTTTTAACTTCTTCGCTCATAATATCTTTTTCGAAATTGTATTATTTTGTCAAACACGCAAATATATGAAAATGGTAGTACTTTAATCTATTTTCACTGCCAAAATACCTTGAAGTTATCAACATTTTGTGAATAAAAACCGATTTACAAACTCCGTTATCAACTACAAAAAAACACATTTAAAATTAATGCATAAAAAAATTCCAAATCCCTTGACAAATAAGGAATTTGGAATTTCAGAAAACAGATTCCGAACAGTTATACTTCCAATCCAGTTTTGGCAATTTCAGTATCCGCTTTTACGTGGGCTGCGTTGGCTCTTCCACTTGGATCAGTATTTGCCTGCCATTTCGGTATCCATTTGCGTACGGTTTGTGCTGCACTTTCCTGTGGATAAAATTTATTGAAGATGCTGCGGTAATAATAAGCTTCTTTTGTTGTTGGCGTATTGTACGGAAACAATTGTGAAGCCATATCCAATTGCTCATCAGTTACCTGAGATGCACAATATTCAATCAATGTATCAATCCAGTTATATCCTACACCATCTGAAAACTGTTCTTTCTGGCGCCATAAAACTTCCTCAGGTAAATAAGGTTGTTCCGGAGTATCAAATGCCTTACGGAGGATGTATTTTTCGATTCCTTTATATGTTTTAGGCAATTTCTCTTCCGCTTGGATACACATAGTCAAATCCAGAAAATCTTTATCTAAAAACGGCACACGCGCTTCTAATCCATGTGCCATTGTTGATTTATCGGCACGTAGCAAATCTGCTGTGAACAATTTTTGAACTCTTTCAATGCATTCTTTCTGGAAATCTTCAGTAGATGGTGCATTTCTGAAGTATAGATAACCCCCAAAAACTTCATCAGAACCTTCACCTGAAAGCACTACCTTAATTCCTCTTTCTGCAATTGCTTTAGAAAGGAAATACATGGGCGTACTGGCTCTTACAGAAGTTACATCATAAGTTTCCAAATGCCAGATTAATTTTTCCAGCACTTCGATTCCCTGATCAATTGTAAAATGAATTTCATGGTGTTTTGTCCCTAAAAATTCAGCCACTTTTCTGGCAGCAGCAGCATCAGGCGCCGCTTCATCCAAACCAATTGAAAATGAATGCAGTTCTTTCCCTTTTTCTTTCAATAATCTTGCCGCAATAGCTGAAGTCAGTGAAGAATCCAATCCTCCCGAAAGCAAAACACCAATGGGCACATCACTCATTAATCTTTTTCTGGTTGCTTCTGTCAATGATTCCCTGATCGCTTTCAAATCCAATTCAACATCTGCTTTTTTGTAATCTTCATAATCCGGTTTGTAATATTTCACAAAACCTGTTTTTGGCGTATAAAAATGTCCGGGAGGAAAAGTTGAAAAAGTTTTACATTGATCGGCAATTGTTTTCATTTCAGAAGTGAAATAATATCTTCCGCGTTCATCAATTCCATAATACAAAGGCTTCACTCCCAACGGATCACGCCCGGCAATAAAATCGTCACCGTCAACCACGACAAAGGCAAAATCACCATCCAGCATATGCACAAAATCGTATCCAAATTTTTCATACAGATGCACAATCACTTCTGAATCTGATTTGGTTCTGAAGACATGATCTTTTAAAACTGTTTCTCTCAACTCCTGATGGTTGTAAATTTCTCCATTATGCACCATATAAGCCGTTGAAGTTCCCTGAATAGGCTGGCGTCCCGAGTGCAAATCAATAATAGATAAACGCTCATGGCTCAAAATATGTCCTTGTTCGGTCACATGGATATCACTTTCGTCCGGACCGCGGTGTGACATTCTTTTTGAAATGATTTTTACTAATTCAACATCTTTTCCTTTTCCGATAATGGCTAAAATTCCGCACATAATTTATTTTGTTTCGATTAATTGACTAACTATTTTATTTCTGAAACAAAATTGCGTTATTAAGTTTTAATTATAAACCATAAATTAAATTTTAATTACAATTAAAAACCAAATGAAAATAAAAAGAATAAAATTGTAACAAAATCCGTTTATTTTTACACAGAAAAGTTAAAAACTGTAATTTGAAATAAAAAAAGCCAGTCATTTACTTTAAACTGACTGGCTTTTAATAGATGATTCAACAACTTTAAATTATTTCACCTGCTTTCCTTTGATAAAAGTATTAACCGGCTTCACAAAAGGAATTGCATCGATATCTTCCGTCAATAAATCATTGTCAAAAATGGTAAAATCGGCCCATTTTCCAACTTCAAGACTTCCTTTTTCATTTTCTTCAAAATTGGAATAGGCAGCCCAGATAGTCATTCCTTTTAACGTTTCTTCACGTGTTAAGGCATTTTCAGGCTGAAAACCACCTTCAGGGTAATTTTTCAAATCCTTTCTGGCTACAGCCGCATAAAAAGTATACATCGGATTCACTTCTTCAATTGGGAAATCGGTACCCAAAGCAATGATTCCGGCTTTATCCAACATCTTTTTATAAGCATACGAATTTTTAATACGGCTACTTCCCAATCTTTTCTCAGCCCAATACATATCTGAAGTAGCATGTGTTGGCTGAACCGAAGGTATAATATTCAGACTGAACGCATCAAAATCTTTCTCCAGCATGATTTGGGCATGCTCAATTTTCCAACGACGGTCCGATTTATCTTTCAAAACCTCTTTATAAATATTCAGTAAAACTGCATTGGTTGAATCGCCAATCGCATGTGAATTCATCTGATAATCAGAATCAGCAATTTGCTTTGCCATTTTTTTTATATCAGCTATCGGTGACAACAACGCACCGAAATGTTTCGGCATGTCTGAATATTCATTATGCAAACACGCACCACGGGAACCCAACGCACCGTCTCCCATAAATTTGAATGATCTTACATTCAGTTTATCAGTTTTGTAAACGCCTAATTGTGTATACAAATCAACATTATCCTGAGTGGCTTTTACCATTGCATAAATATTGATATCCAATTCGTTTTTTTGCTGCAGCGTATCAATCAAATCAATGATTTCTTTTTCCAGTCCGGCTTCATTGATAGTTGTCAGACCATGATCAAACATAACCTTTTGCGCGTCTTTTAATGCCTGGATTTGGGTTTCTTTCTTTGGTTTAGGCACAACAGCGTAAACTTTTTCCATTGGATTATCTATCAAAATCCCGGTAAGTTCACCATCCTTGATTTCGATTTGTCCGCCTTCAATTTTTGTTGTTTTTCTGATGCCGGCCAACTCCAATGCTTTACTATTGGCAAGCATTGCATGTCCGTCAATACGTGTTAAGGCAACAGGTGTATTAGGAAAAAGTGCGTCCAATTCCTTTTTGCTTGGAAATTCTTTTACCTTCCAGTCATTTTGATCCCAACCACGTCCGATAATAAAATTGACATTTTTCTCTTTCTGGAAAGCCGTTACTTTATCCAAAACTTCCTGAAAACTCTGAGTTCCTCTCAAATTCACGGTTTGCAGGTTCATCCCGAAACTGTAAAAATGGGCATGGGCGTCATAAAACCCCGGATATACAAATTTACCCTCGGCATTAATCGTTTTTACGGCTTTATACTTTTTTATTAAATCAGCTGTTTTCCCTACTGCAATAATCTTTCCTGATTTGACCGCCATGGCTTCGGCTTGATCAAACTTTGGATTAACCGTATAAATAGTCGCATTTGTAATTAATAAATCGGCGTTCTGTTTTTGCGCAAAAATAGCTTGAGAAGCTAAAAAAAAGCTTATAAATAGTATTTTTTTCATTTATTCGATAGAAAGTATTTGGTATTGTACAGAATTTAATTGAAAGGAATGTCCGGCTTCTTTTCCTATTAATTCAGATCCCAAAGGAGATTGAGGAGAAATTCCGAATATATTTTGCCCGTCAATGGTGATTTTTGGCAAAGCTGCAGCAATAAAAACAGTAAGGTTATTGGTTTTAACCAAGCTTCCCATAGCTGCTTTTTTATAAGATGTTGCCGTATCAATTTTTTCCAGAATTGCTTTATGTTCAATAGCCTCTTTAAGCTTATTGGTCAGTTTTTCCTGTTCCAGATGCATCATGGACAATGCTGTTTCGTGCTTATCACCGGCCGAGCCTTTGGCATCATTTAATGAATCTTCGGTAAGGCCCGAAATCATATCCTGAAAAACATCAATTTTATCCTGAATGATTTGCAAATACTGCTTGTAGATAGTTTGTTTTAAAGACATTAACGTATAAAAGAAATTAGACTTCCTGAGTTTTCAAATTTATTCAAAAATCCAAGAAGTCTAACATCTAAAATTAAAAATCAAATTTATAACTGGCCCCGAGAATCGCCTGGGCACCCTGTACCGGATAATTCAGCCATTTTTGATAGTTTTGGTTAGCCAGATTATTTCCTTTCAGGAAAACAGTTAAACGTTCATTATGCTTGTATCCCACATGTGCATTAATATCAAAATAACTTTCCAGCTTTTGTTTCGAATCCGGATTTGGGAATGACTGATAATTTGTAAAAGCATCAAAACGTTCCCCTACATAAAACAACTGAGAACCGGCATACCATTTTTTACCGATATTGAAATCAGTTGTAAAACCGGCTTTTACCGTAGGCATATTCCAAGCTTCTTCCTGATCCTTGGTATCGTAACTATATACTTGAGCATTTATCCCTATTGTCACATTTTTATTTACGTCTGCTTTTAACTCACCGCCAAATGATATTGTTTTCACATTATCATACACCACTGAAAATGAATTACCATAGCTGTAATTATCTGTTGGATCAGACAAGTAAGGATTCGATTTGAATAAAGGCATATTTTCTGTAGAATCATATCCTGCTTTCAGGTTATATGCAACCGTATTAGCCAATTTACCTTTCAATCCGGCATAGATATTGAATTGGTTGTTTGTGGGTTCCAACAATAATGTTGGTGATAAAAACTTATTCTGCCCAGCAAAACTTTCATATGAATTTTGTCTCAATCCACCTTCCGCACCGGCAAAAAACACCATAATATCTTTTACTAAATTATAAGATGCCTTGATTTTCGGGAAAATATAAAATTCATTGTTTAAATCGGTTTCAACTCCATTATAAATATCTTTCATTCTTGAAAAATAAGTCACTTCGGCACCTAATTCAATAGATAAATCGTCTTTTAAAATGGTAAAGCTTGGATTTGCAGAAAATATCAGGTTTGATTTTTCGATATTCGTTGCAACATCAGGCGCCGGCGTTTCTAAATTATAAATGGTTTCAAAACTTGAATTCAAGTAGTCCAGTCCGAATTTCAATTTCACTGCTGTATCATTGAAATCGAAGTTGAAAGCCGGCTTGATAATAAAACGGTTTTCCCTTGAGCCGTAATTATCGCTGAATCCAATAAAATTTAGGTTTACTTTATCGAAAAAACTTTTGGTAACAGCTAATTCGGAACCAATTGTCAATGTGTTGTAAGTATGGCCTGGATCAATAACATTAAGATTCGCTTCATCAAAATTAGGATTTTCCAACGGAGCGCCATACCAATTATAGCCTTCATATTTATAACCCAAATCCACTTTAAAGCTGGTTTCATTGCGGTTATAGCCATACATTGCATTTATTGAAGTTTCACCAAATGCATCGTCTAACTTCACACCGTCAATTCCGCCCTGCGATGACTGGTGACGGAACATACCGCCTGCATATTGGAATTTATCGATTTCATGTGAAATGAACAATTCGCCTAAAATGGTTTTGTAATTCCCGAAGCCTAAAGTGGCATAATTCGGATATAACTTTTCCTGTTTCGCTTTGTCAACAGCAGCAGCTTTTCCTTTTGCAGGAACAAATGTTGAAGCCACCGGAAATGAAAAAATCTGGTACTTGACTTCTTCTTTTTTAGTGGTTTCCTGATCTTCAATAACCGGAACCTCTTTTACTTTGTAGGCATCTGAAATCGTTGGTGTATAAGGCTTCACCACATTTACGACTTCCGTTCCGATGTTTTCGTCTTTCTTTTGGGCGCTGACCGTCTGGAAAGCTGCCAATATTACTATAAACGATGTATATATCTTGATTCTGTTCATACTATATCTTTATAAATGAGACTTGGAGTCTGTTTATTTTCCAACCGATGAATTAGTTTTCGCTTCTTCTGCTCTTATTTTTGCCAATTCTGTTTGTGCTTCTGCAATGACATCTTCAAAATCCGGGAAGTTTTTGATGACACTTTCTAAAATATAAGTCGCTTGGAAACTGTCTTTCAAGCCGTAGAAATTTTTAGCCATAACCACTAGTCCTTTTGCACCGAAATATTTATATCCTGAATATTCTTTGGCTAATTTTTGTACCACGGTATTTGAAGCATCGAATTTCCCTTCTTTGTGTTTGAAATAAGCATCGTAGAACAAAGCTTCAGCCGCTAATTCACCTTTGGCTATTTTTTGCAGTTTGGCATAAGCATCTTTGGCTTTGACTTCATCACCTACCTGAATTGCCGATCTTGCAATAATAATCTGCCCGTCACTCTTGATTTTATTATCTGATTTCGGGTTAGTCAGAACTTTTTCAGCATACACAACCGCTTTCGCATAATCTTTAGTATCATAATAGCCTTTCATTAGATTTGCCTGAGCATACGTTTTATTTTGAGGATAATCGGCTTCTGACTCCAATCGTAATAATACCGGAATTGCTTTGGTATAATCCGCTTTTTTCACAAATAGTTCTGCCAAACGGCTTAACGACTGTTCTGTATATTCATTACGTGATTTAGCAATTATGGTTTCGTAATTGGTTACGGCTCTTTCAGTTGCACCGGTTTTATATAATGATTCGGCCAGATAGAAATTCGCTTTCAGTGAATGCAATCCGTTAGGGAAGTTTTTTACGTAGCTTGATAAACTTTCAATTGCCTGTTGGGTATTTCCCTGGGCATATTGTTTTTCGGCAGCTTCCCATGAATCATTATCCAATTCGGCATCAGAAACTTCAACATAATCCAATGTTTTTACCCACGCTGCATACTCTTCGACCCTTCCACTGTCAACATAAATCAAACGGGCCGTTTTAACTGCTTCAAGCGCTTCTTCTGTTTTAGGGAATTCTGAAGCTACTTTTTTGAATTTGCCCAAGGCCAAATCATCTTTGTTTCCGTTATAATAAATCAATCCCTGACGCAAAATTGCTTTAGCCGTGTAGCTGCTTTTTCTGTATTCTGAAATCAACTGGTCATACGTTTTAATCGCCGAAGTTGTTTCATTAATAGTCGTATAAGTGTTTGCCAATTCGAACATGGCATCATCACGGTATTGTGAATCCGGGAAGTTTTTAATAAAACTGTTGAATTCACTGATTTTCTTCTCGTTTTTTCCGGCAAAACCATAAGAAATTGCTTTTTGGAACGCCGCATAATCGACATCCACACCTTTCAAAGCAATCACTTTATCATACGCCTCGATTGCAGAAGTATATTTTGAAGTTACAAAACGGCAATCGGCTAAACGGAGATAAGCATCTACCAAGCGGGTTTTATCATCTCTTGATGTTTCAGTATATTTTGCAAAATAACCGGACGCCGACTCATACTCCTTCAATTTGAAATGTGCATAGGCAATGTTATAATTGGCATTTTTATATTCAGGTGTATCTTTTGCTTCCGCATAACCCATAAACTGTTTGAACGTCAGCAATGCATTTTGAAAATCATCCAAAACATATTCGGTTTCAGCTTTCCAGAAGGTTGCTCTTGCTGAAAATTTAGCATCTTTTTGTTCAGCAATCGATTTTTTGAAAATGGCCAAAGCTTCTTTGTAATCACCATCGGTAAACAACTCCAAACCTCTGTAGAAAGCCACTTTCTGATAAGCACCTTTTGCACCTAAAGCTTTATTCTTCTCCAATAAAACCAATGCTTCTTTGTAATTTTTAGAAGTTATATATGAGTTGACCAATAGGTTTTCAATTTCCGGTTTGTTCGGATTGTTCGGGTATTTGGTCATGAAACCGTTCAGTACTTCAGGAACACTTTGGTAAGAATTTCCGATATCGTAACTCAAGCGGGCATAATTCAGATAAGCATCTTCCTGGATTTTTAAGTCAAAAATCATTTCCGAAGCATTTTTAAACGCATTCAAAGCTTGTTGCTTTTTATCGGTTTTCAGATAACTTTCCCCTAAATGATAATAGGCATTTTGTGCCACACCATCATTACCTCCGATGATCTTATTGAATTGGGCAATAGCATTTTCGAAATCATTTTGCTTGTAATAAGCATATCCCAATTGATAATAATCGGTATTATTCCACTTCCCTTTTTTTCCTTTGTATTCTTTTAGATACGGAATCGCTTTATCATATTGCTTCAGGTTGAAATAACTTTCCCCGATGATTTTATTCAGTTCCGATTTTTCGGCAGGTGACGATTTTGGCATTGCCGCCTGTCCCAATTGGATCGCTTTTTCGAATTTACCGGATTTGAAATTCATATCGGCCTGGAAATATGACAGTTTCTCTTTGTACTTTTCTTCGCCCGAAACCGATTCAAAATATTGATTGGCTTCTTCATAATTATCACCTTCATACGCTAAAAATCCTAAGTAATATTTAGCTTGTGATCCATATTCGGGAGAGTTCTCAACCTTATTGAAGTACTGACGTGCTTCCTTCTTCTTTCCTGAATTGAAAAAACTGTATGCTTTGTAGAAATTATAACGGTCTAGTTCTTCATTGGTCAGACTCGATTCATCAACCTGATCGAACATTTCAAGCGACTTGGTATAATTTCCCTTCTCAAAATAATAAGTTGCCGCATCAACATGCGCCAGATTTTGTTTTGTACTTGTCGGATAATTTTTAATGAAAGCCTCAATCTTTTCATCGGCATTCGCCTGATCTAACTGCATGGCACAGTTTGCGCTGTAATAAGCACAATCGGATTCCAGATCAGTATTTCCGCTTTGTTTGATCTTGTCAAAAACGATTTGCGCCGATTGGTATTGTTTATTCTTATACAAAGTGATTCCCCTGTTGTATTCAACTGCGTTGTTTGTGTAGATTTCAGATTGTTGAGCCAGCAAAGATGCACTGTTCAGTATAAGAGTGAAGATAACTGTTATTGATAATTTCTTCATAAGTTTGATTTTGTATTCAAATATAGAACATTCTTATTGGGTTTAACGGCTAAAAAATAGGTTTATTATCTTTATTTTTCCACAATCCCAAAATTTATTTTGCAATAGAACGTTAACTTCTTACTTTTACGAAATAAATCACGAAACTTATGTCACAAACCATTTTATCGTTACAGAACGTTACTATATATCAAGAAAATAATCCAGTTTTAGATGACGTAAACCTAAAAGTAAACCACGGTGAGTTTCTTTACATCATTGGAAAAACAGGTTCAGGAAAAAGTAGTTTCATGAAAACATTATATGCCGATTTACCTTTAACACGAGGAGAAGGAACAATCGTAGATTACGACTTGAATGGTTTAATTGACAATGACATCCCGTTTTTGAGAAGAAAAATTGGTATTGTATTCCAGGATTTCAAATTATTACCGGACAGAACCGTAAACGCCAACATGCATTTTGTTTTAAAAGCAACAGGTTGGGAAGATGAGTTTGAAATGCAAGCTAAAATCGATGAAGTATTGGAGAAAGTTGGCATGGCCGGTAAAGCTAATAAAATGCCGCACCAATTATCAGGTGGTGAGCAACAGCGTGTAGCAATTGCACGTGCCCTACTGAATGATCCGGAACTGATCCTTGCTGATGAGCCAACCGGAAACCTTGATCCACAGACGAGTGTTGAAGTTATGGAGGTTTTACGCAAAGTAAACCAAAACGGAAAAACAGTAATCATGGCAACTCACGATTATGCCTTATTGATGAAGTATCCGTCGAAAACACTTAAATGCGAAGACGGAGCAATTTTTGAAGTGGTACAGAAAACAGCATAATAGTAAGAGAGGCGAAAGCTTCTCTTTTTTTTGCTTAAAAAATAAATTGTAAGAAAAAAGCTCTTTTTATATCTTTGACTTAACTAACTGTATAAATATGAGCACTACTATCAATTCATCTGAAACAACAAACAATAACGAAATCATTGCTGGTATTGACGTTTCGCACTTTCAAGGCAATGAAATTGATTATTTAAACAGTAGTAGCAATCAATTAAAGTTTGTCATCTGTAAGGCAACCGAAGGTGTTACGTATACCGATCCTGATTTTGCCAATAACTGGAAGATGATCAAGCAGCAAGGATTTGTAAGAGGAGCTTATCATTTTTACCATTGTGCTGATGATCCCACACAACAAGCCAATTTCTTTTTATCAACATTAGGCACTTTAGAATCAACCGACTTCCCGCCTATTGTCGATTTTGAAGAAAACAGTATCGATCAGGGATGCAACAAATCGACGATACAGCAAAATTTGCTTACGTTTTTATCCATTTTGCAACAAAAAACAGGGCGTACACCAATTTTATACACAGATAATAACATCGGCAATTCTGAAATTACTGATCCGGTGTTTGCAAATTATCCGCTTTGGATAGCCGATTACAATCAGGGGACAGCGCCTTCCGTTCCAACTGTCTGGAAAGAAAAATCATGGACGATCTGGCAGAAAACTGCCAGCTATTCTTTAGGATCTTTTACCAATGATTATGATGTATTCAATGGTAACAGTGGTGTTTTTTCGAAGTTGTTTCTTTAGGGATTAGCTCTTAGTACTTTATGAAGAGTGATTAGTAATTAGTGACCCTTTGAAGAGTATTTAGTTCAAGTTAGAAAGTCTTCGGTACCACTATGAAATCCTCAGGCCAAGTTTTAAGTCCTTAGTAATCGTTAAAAAGTGTTCAGTACCATCTAAAAAGTCTTCGGTACCACTTAAAAACTCTTAGTACCACTTAAAAACTCTTAGTACCACTTAAAAACTATCAGTACCATCTAAAAAGTCTTCGGTACCACTTAAAAACTATCAGTACCACTTAAAAACTCTTAGTACCACTTAAAAACTCTCAGTACCACTTAAAAACTCTTAGTACCACTTAAAAACTATCAGTACCATCTAAAAAGTCTTCGGTACCACTTAAAAACTCTTAGTACCACTTAAAAACTCTTAGTACCACTTAAAAAGCTATCTGTACCACTTAAAAAACTATCTGTACCATCCAAAAAGTCTTTGGTACCAGTTAAAAAACTATCTGTACCACCCAAAAAGTCTTTGGTACCACTTAAAAAATCATCAGTACCACCTGAATAAGGACCAGTACCACCTAAATAATAATTGGTACCAAGGAAATATACTCTGCTTTTTAATTAACTTTATTAAAAAATATTTTTATGAAGATAATCGCCTTTGGAGCCTCGTACAGCAAACAATCCATCAACAAAAAATTAGCAACTTACACAGCACATCAATTTGGAAATCACGAAGTGGAAGTTTTGGATTTGAATCATTATGATCTGCCCGTCTTTACTGTAGATCTTGAAAGTGAAAGCGGTCATCCGGAAATTATCCAGCATTTTATCCAGAAATTGGACAGTGCAGATTTGATAATTATTTCGATGGCAGAGCACAACGGAAGCTATACGGCTGCCTTCAAAAACTTATTTGACTGGACGTCGAGGGTGAAACTGAATATGTTTGAAAATAAAAAGCTGTTATTGTTGTCAACTTCACCCGGAGGACGCGGTGCCGAAAGTTCGTTAAAAACTGCAGTTGAACGCTTTCCGAGACATGGTGCTACAATTTTAGATAGCTTTTCCCTACCTAATTTTCATCAGAATTTTGATACTGAAAAAGGTATTCTACAGGAAGAAAAGAAGGCGCAATTAGCAGCAATTATCACCCGGATCAAATCGGAATTATCATAATACAATGAACCGCAAGGATTTCTTAAAAATACTAACCTTTTTTCCATTAATAGGATACACCATGAATTTACGGGATTTGAATAAAATGACTGAAGGCTTTCAGAATCAAGGCGGTACTAAAATGCCGATGTTATTTTTAGGACATGGGAGTCCTATGAATGCCATTGAAGAAAATGAATTTGTACAAGGATTCCGGAATGTTGCCACAGCAATTCCGAAACCCAATGCCATCTTGTGTATTTCGGCACATTGGGAAACCAAAGGGACAATGGTAACCGCCATGCAAAATCCTCCAACGATACATGATTTCGGAGGATTCCCGAAAGCTTTGTTTGATGTTCAATATCCGGCCCCCGGAAGTCCCGAACTGGCAAAAGAAACCCAGAAACTCATAACCAAAACCCCTGTTGAATTAGATGACAAATGGGGCTTGGACCATGGAGCATGGAGTGTGATTAAACACTTATACCCCAATGCTGATATTCCCGTCATTCAATTGAGTCTGGATTATTACAAAACCCCGAAAGAGCATTATGAGTTGGCCAAAGATTTAGATGCATTGCGAAACAGAGGCATTTTAATCATAGGCAGTGGCAATATGGTACATAATTTACGGATGATGGCCTGGGATAAACTGAATGCCGATGATTACAGTTATGATTGGGCACTGGAAGCCAGTACAAAAATGAAGCAATTCATACTTACCAACAACCATCAGGAACTAATTCACTACGGAAAACAGGGAAAAGCCTTTGAAATGGCCATTCCAACACCGGAACATTACCTTCCGTTATTGTATATTTTAGGAATCAAAGAAGAAAAAGAAGCCATTACACTTTTCAATGATAAAGCAGTTGCCGGGTCGCTGACCATGACCTCATTGAAAGTCGGATAAATAAAAAAGCCTTGAATTATCAAGGCTTTTTCATTGTTAATTTTTTTTCAGTTCGCTAACGGGTCCGTCCCATTCAGAGAAACCGCCCATTAAATTATAAGCTGTTTCAAAACCCAACTGATTCATGATGTTGCAAGCTTGAGCACTTCGGCCTCCCGCTTTACAGTATACATAATAGTTTTTTGACTTATCCAGTTCTTCAACCTGGTAAATAAATCCCTGTCCTTTATAAATATCAATATTGATAGCTCCCGGGATTACTCCGTCAAGACATTCGTCTTCGGTCCTAACATCAAGAACGACTGCATTATCGTCTTCCTGAAGTTTTGTCCACCAATCTTCTTGTGTTAAATTCATAGCTTTTTAATTATTTATCATTCAAAAGTACTATGCTTTTATCGAACATCCAATAGCTTTAGTGGTTTTTACTTCTATTTCCTTACCTTCCAATAAAGAATTTACTGCGTTTTCAACATATTTCACTTTTACGGCAGATGCATCGTTATAATTATCATCAATAGCACCTATATACTTTACAACATTTCCGCCTTTTGTTTTTTGGAGTAAATAAACATGAGGAGTTTTTGTAGCTCCGTATTGCGGATAGATTTTTTGGCCTTCATCAAATAAATAAGGGAATGTGAATCCTTTTTCCTTGGCACGTTCTTTCATCAAATCGAAACTGTCTTTTGGTTGAACTGCCGGATTATTTGGATTAATAGCAATAACAGGATATCCTAATGCTTTATATTTTTTATCCAAAGCAATGATTCGGTCTTCGTATGCCACTGCAAACGGGCAATGGTTGCAGGTAAATACCACGATAAAACCTTTGGCGTCTTTATAATCTTTAAGCGATACATTTTTATCGTTAACGTTTTTCAGGCTGAAATCGGTTGCAAGGTCACCAACCTGGTAGCCGGCATTTAATTTATTCAGCGTAAAAGCACTTAATCCTGCGAATAAAATGGCCAATGCCAAAAATTTTACTGTTTTCATAGTTGTTTATTTTAAGATTGATTTTAATTCTGATTCCAATTGTTCATAAGTGAATGACTGCTCATAAAACTTACTTTCCTTTCCATTATAGATTACAGTTGCCGGTATGGATCCCGACCAATTTTTGGATACTTTTTCAATCCATGAGTTAGCATCCGGATCATCAAGATGAATTACTTGTGATTGTAATTTCTTCTTAATAATAAATGGGATAAGGTTTGATTCGACTTTCTTCGGCATATCCAGACTCACCAAAATCACTTTTACACCTTTGTCCTTATAATTTTTATTCAATTCTTCAAAATGAGGCAATTCTTTCACACAAGGCAAGCACCAGGTCGCCCAGAAATTAATTACATAAGTCAATCCGTCATCTTTGTGCAGAAATCCTTCTAATGTATTAAAGTCATACGACTTCACTTCTACTCCATCTGCACTATAGGATTTAATGGGTACTATAATTGGTGGTATTGGTTTCGACTGTCCGAAAACATTAACAGTTGCCAACAATAATAACAAAACTATATTTTTCATTGTGTTGTAAATTAATTACCTAAAAATAACCATTCTTAAAACCTCAAAAGAAACATTAACAAAAATTTAATAAACACTTGTATATACAAATAAAAAAACTTCATACATTTGTACATACAAATTTCATAATGGAATGAAAATTGAAGAGGAAATAAAAAGTACAGTGGAATTGTCATTAGCAAAAAAAGTATTGCTGAATCTTTCTTACACCCGTAATGTGGTTGGGGATTGTTTTTTGGAGATTCTGAAGCCTTATGACTTATCAGGAGAACAGTATAATGTATTGCGTATTCTGAGAGGCCAAAAAGGAAAACCGGCTAATATGGCCTGCATACAGGAACGCATGCTTGCCAAGACGAGTAACACTACCCGATTAGTTGACAAATTATTAAACAAGGAACTTGTTATACGAAAAGTATGTCCTGATAACCGGAGAAAAATGGAAATAACAATTACCGATAAAGGTCTTGCTGTATTGGCTGAGCTCGATCCAATCGTAATTGAACATGAAAATTTATTTGCCGCAAAACTTACGGAACCAGAACTACATCAATTAAATGAACTATTAGAAAAATACAGAAGTTAAAAAAATGAGCAAATTTATTGAAAACCAAAACTGGCGTTATGCCACTAAAAAATTTGATGCAAGTAAAAAAATCACTGCAGAAGATTTAGAAACATTAAAAGAAGCAATCCGTTTAAGTACATCTTCTTATGGGTTACAACCTTATAAAGTATTCATTATTGAAGATCCCGCTATCCGTGAGCAATTGAAACCTGTATCTTGGGGACAATCCCAAATTACTGATGCATCTCAATTAGTTGTGTTTGCCAATTACACAAAATTAGATGAAAAAGTAATCGATACTTATGTTGAAAGAATCAGCAAAACAAGAGAAGTTCCAACAGAAGCCATTCAGGGTTACGGAGATTTCATGAAGTCTAAAATTTTGGGATTAACACCTGAAGAACAAGCAATCTGGACATCAAAACAAACGTATTTGGCACTTGGCAACCTTATTAATGCAGCTGCCGAATTAAAAATCGATGCCACACCGATGGAAGGTTTTGAACCTGAAAAATATAACGATATCTTAAACTTAAATGAATTAAATTTAAATGCTTCATTAGTGGCTACCATAGGTTACCGTCATGAAGAAGATGCTAACCAGCACGTTAAAAAAGTACGTAAATCAAAAGAAGAATTATTTATCAATTTATAATTATATTAAATCAAATTAAACATGAGAAATTTAAAATCAATCGCTTTAGCATTAGTGGTAGCTTTAGGAACATTAACTGCTACTGCACAAACAACTAAAAAAGTAGACGCTTCAAAGAGTAAAGTTCTTTGGTTAGCCAAAAAAGTAGGTGGTCAACACAGTGGAGACATCACTCTAAAAGAAGGTGCATTAGTTTTCAACGGGAAAAAATTAGTTGGTGGAAACTTCGTAGTGGATATGACTACTATCAACACAACAGATTTACAAGGTGAATGGAAAGGTAAATTAGACGGTCACTTAAAAAATGATGATTTCTTTGCTGTTGAAAAATTCCCTACTGCAACTTTAGTTTTCAAATCAATTGGTGCAAAATCAGGTAACACTTACACAGTAAATGCAGATTTAACAATCAAAGGAATCACTGCTCCAATCACTTTTGATATCGTGGCTAACAAAGGTGTTGCTACAACTAAATTGATGGTTGACAGAACTAAATATGACATCAAATATGCTTCTAAAAACTTCGGAGCTTTAGCTGATAAAGCAATTGATGACGAATTTGAATTAAATGTAAATTTAAAATACTAATCAAACTCAAATTTGACCCAAAAACAAGAAGCCAGCTTTTCAGCTGGCTTTTTTATTAAAAACTATTTACATCCCTGAAATAGATTCCTCCTCCCAGATCGATGGTAACTACTTGGCTTTGGTCCTCTGAGCAAACAATCTTATTTACTGTTCTTTTGTGTTCCCAAAATGTTTTAAGCAATTTCCCTGTATTTTTATTCCAGATTCTGAATGAATTATCGGCACCGCTTGACAGTATGAAATCCTTACAAAATTTAACACTTGAAATCCCTAAACTGATTTCATCGGTAAATTCTTCTTTTTTTCCGGTTCCTCCATTTGTGTATTTATAATCCGGATGCCTCAACTTAAAAGTGCTTTTCTTTTTATTGTAATCATAAATAATGAATTCATTCAAGTAAATTGAAGCGATATTGTTTTGTTTATCAATATCTGAAAAAAATGAGACTTCTACTTCCCTGCTTTCCGTTTCCAAATTAGTATTAATATCCCATTTCACCATTTTTTTGATACCAAAAACTGTGGCAGTGTTATCTTTTATATCTATTGTAGTTCCTGATGGAAATTTAGAATCCAATTCAACTTTTTTATAGTTTTTACCTACTTCCCAGAGTATTGTTTGCTTATTCTGGTTTTGTCCGATCAGGTATTTGAAATCAGATGAAAACCTTAAAGTGTTGGTCCAGGAGTCTTTTACCGGTAACTTTTGTTTAATTTTTCCCGAAGGAAAATCAATAACGAAAACACCATTCCCTAAGGTCGAAGCAATAATTTCTTTCGATTTTGGATGATAGGCTAAAGCATACACTTCATCTTTCAGATTAGCTATTTCTTTTACATTTTTTTTATTGTTCAGTACCAAATTAATCTGCCCGTTGTATTTCGATACAAGAACCGAATCTTTTTTTCCTACATAGACTACATCTGTTAAAGAAGCAGCGTTGTTACCGGTTAATTTTGGAACAAATATGTTTTGTGCGATATTTTGCTGAATACCAAAAATTAGGAGTGCGGCTAAAAATTTAATTTTCATTTTTTATTGTTTTCTTTTTTGTACCGTTAGTAATTTCTATAGTTGATTCTTCTTCAGATGCTTTAAAAACGATTTTATTATTTCCCCTATCATCATTCAAGCGAACATATCCTTCTCCATTTGGGGATGCAAGTGCCATAAAGTTCATACCTGTTTTTGAGTCTAATGTTAAAAAAGCATTGCCATATTCATCATCAGTAACATATCCTCCTCTTTCTTCACCGTCACTGTCGTAAAGCATAACACCTGAAATTTGTTGTCCGTTGCGCGAGCCTTTTCTATTTCCTCTGATATTATTTGGTTCCGGCAGATTAGCCCCCATAATAACACGTTCAACTCCTAACGAATCAACCACTACAACACCACGCACTTTAATGATTTTATCTTCAAAATTTAAAGTGGATAAATCGTCTTTTGAGGTGAACGAAAAAATTAAAAAGGAAAGTACAATGGCATTAAACACACTTAATGCATACAAAATTTTGGTTTTCATAATTGATTATTGATTAGTAAAGTCAATATGTCCCGATTCACAGGTATCTGTTACATATTTTGAAAGAATTTATTTATAAAAATCAATTCTGAAATATAAAGGCCTGTCATTTAAGACAAGCCTTTAGTATTTGGGAACTTAAAACATACCGATTCAATCAATTTTTTTCACATTATCCTCTAAAAAAGTATCCATTATCATCAAATTAGGATCAATTTCGATGGATTCAGGTTTTGAGTAAAGTGTCATTTTCCCTTTGACTTTGTTGTTGACAATCGGGAAAGTCTGAATGAATTTCTTTTCGTTTGCATCGTAAAGCGCCACATCAATGCTAGCATCATTTTTGATTAAAGTTTGTTTTCCTTTTCCGTCTTCGCGAAATTTGGAAGTGGCCAATTCAAAAGTAACTTCATACTTTTTATCCGAAACCCTTTTGGAACTGACCGAATTGATTTTCGCCGAATACGTTACAATCTGCCTGAATAATTCATCAATTTTCGGATGAATGGTTTCAGGTGAAACCTTGTAAATTTCTTTCAAAAAATCACGGGTATCAGCCGCTTTTTCGGGAAAGGCATAGTTAACCATTAAACTCCGTAAGGCCTTATTGACATTCTTCTCTCCAATCAGCATTCTTAACTGATGCATGACAACCGTTCCTTTGTTATAAGGCAAATGAGGTGTGTCATAATGGGTTTTATACAATGGCATTTCTGTGGCAAAACTACGGCTGCTCAAATATAAATCCTGATGAATTTGCAGTGTTTCCAAAGCACGATCCCAACCATGGCGCTTCTCATACAACATGATTTCCGTATACATGGCCAGCATCTCGGTTAAAATATAACCGCCTTCTTTTTCTTCAGGATTGAATTGGGCATTTCCCCACCATTGATGTGACAGCTCATGGCCGGCCAACTGGTTGATGATGTCTTCTTTGTCCCCACGGGTTATATCGCTGTAAAATCCGAAGTTTTCCTTCATATACAATGTCGATGGATAAGCAGTTGCGGCAAAACCTTCGGCAAAAGCAGATACTTCGGCATATCGTATGGTTTTATAAGGGTACCGACCAAAATTTTCCACACAGTAATCCAGTGTTTTTTCAGTAGCCGAAATCAATTCATTGATATTTCTTCCATGTCTTTTATCGTAATACACTTCAATGGAAATTCCTTTGTATAATTCTTTTTTTACTTCATATCTGGCTGAAGAAAATGCAAAACGAAACGGAATCTTTCCATCCGACTTATAATGAAAATAATTTCTTCCTTCCGATTTCCATTGACTCATTAAATCGCCTATTCCAACAGCTATTTGATCTTCTGAAGTTGAAACCACTGCATCAAAATCAATGAAATCATAGGGTTGTGTTTCTGTATCTTCTAACTTACGAATTAGTGTTTCATCCGGCATGTTTCGTTTTTTACGCTCTTTGGAATTGGTTATTTCATTATCCGTCTGATATCCGAAACCCGGAAAATAATTACTGATCCGCATAAATGATCCGTTATCAATAATTGAATTAAATGGTGTATGTCCTGTAAAAGCTGACCAGGAAGATGTAAACGAAAAACTCATTTTAAAGCTTTTCCCTGGCATTAAAGGTGTATTGAGTTTGTACCAGGAATGTCCGAAACGTTCATCCTTTGACAATATTTTCGCATCAGGAATCGAAACAGATTCCATGTTAATTTGGTCACTTATGTACAAAAGTAAACTGTCAATCGGTTCTTTAGAATTATTCACCAGTTCATAACTTCCTTTTACATTATAACGATTTTCTTCCGGAAATAAATCAACCGCAGTTTTTACAGATGTAATAGTTGGCTGATTGATTTTTTGGAACTTCCGGTACTTTTCCTCGTATTGCTGCTGCCAATTAAATTGCTCATCGGTTGTCAAATATTCCTTTTTGACATTCACTTCGTAAAAAGTGTAAGAACCAAATCCCATAAACAACAAACTACCCAAAACCAGCATTGCTTTCTGAAATAAATTTAACTGTTTAGTTCTGAAAGTTTGGATTAAAGAAGCATTTCGTTTCCATACTATACTACCTAAAAACAATAAGATGAGTGAAAAACCGGTACAGTACAGCATTTTAACTAAAAAGGAAAACTTGTATTGGCCAAAACCGTTCATATCAAAGTGCTCAATTTTAAGAACATCAGCAAAACGGAATAACGGATAAGTAACACCAATCATCTGACCAATGGATGTTGATAATACAATAGCTACTACCGAAGCCAATACCAAACCCATATATCGGTTTTGAATAAGAGTCTGAATGGTCATGATCAAAATCGAAATCAGTAACATTGGCAATCCTAAAAAATAGAACAACGAAAGATACAATCCGAATTCAATTGGTGCATTATTGTTTGCCAACTGAAAAGCAATGGCAATACAAATTCCTAAAAAAATAAGCAAAATGGGAACTATTGTCAGAGTAACCAATTTTGATATAAAAACCATTCCGGAATGATGTGGTGTAACATTCTCCAATGCTGCAAAACGATCAGATTCGCTTCGCCAGATTAATTCATTACTATAAAAAAGAAGAATCAGAATCAGAATAACCGGTAAGCGATCCATCAAAGTGGAAATCATTAAACCGGTGGTGGTGATACTTTCGGCCATGCGGCGTCCACCGTCAATTTCATCGGATATTTCAATAGTAAGTAAACCCGTTAACATGATAACAATCAATACAAACGGAATTCCTTTAAGAATCAACGATAAATCAATCTTTACAAAACTTCTAATAACATTAAAATTATGCTTTAACGTTTGAAATTCTGTTTCAGGAAATACTTGCTTTTTAGTTACTTTTAAATCATTCTTAGCAATTTTCGGTGTTTTTTTCCTCTTTTCATTCATTTTTCTGAAAGAAAAAATTTGATACGAAATGAAAATGACTGCCAATGCAATACAAAACCATAAGACTCTGTTAAACAATAGATTTCCGGTTAACGAAACAAAATGATTGTTCTTTTGAAAAGCAGTCCAATAACGGGTTTGCTCAAAAAAAGCCGCTAATCCGAAGGGATCTAATTTAGCCGTCAGACTCATCGCTTCCGGTGTTGCAGGTGAAGCTCCGGCAAAAATAGGCGAATTGGAAAATATCGAACCAATCACATATAAAATGTAAATAAACAATCCACCCACATAGATAATCAGCTTACTTCTTGAAATCCAAGCCAAACCCGTAAGTAATGAAGCGATTAAAAACGTATTGGGAATGGCAAAAACCAAAGCAGGTACAACATAATTCAGTATTGAAAACGGTCCTAACTCTTCACTTGGTGAAACAAATTGAACCCCAACCATGAGTCCGACGATGAACAGTAAAAAAGAGACAGATCCCGCCAAAAAAACGAATACAAACTGTGTCATCAAATAATGCCATTTCGCAATTGGAGTAGCATAGATAATAGCGTCAAATTTTGTTTCTTTATCTCTCAATTGTGTTTGAGCCACAAAAATTGTCATGGAAAAAATGAGCATCATTGACATAAAACCCACAATATAACTGATCAAATATGGGGAATTGCGATACGCATTTGCGAATCCGAAACCTGCTTTGGAAAGTAGCAGCCCCAATAGAAAAAAGACCGCAAATGTGACATAAAACAATACACTCTTGGTATGATAATGCCATTCGAATTGTACTAATTTTCTAAACATGGCTCACTGTTTTTGACTGATTAATACTCAATTCCCTGAAGTATACATCTTCCAGTTCCGGCTTTACCATTACAAATCCGGAATCCAATTTCGTTTCTGAATACACATTCACGCGTATTTTCCCTGCAAACAAACGGGTCGAAAGAACATTATGATTTAACTGAATGGCTTCCATTTCTTCTTTCTCAATGGTTTTAGTCCAAATTTTACCTTCCAGTGATTCTATCGTTTCAAAAGGATTTCCTTGCAATACAATCTGTCCATTGACCAAAACCGCCATTTTAGTACACAAATCACGAACATCATCTACAATATGGGTTGAAAAAATCACAATCTTATCTTCCCCTATTTCACTCAACAAATTATTAAACCGGTTGCGTTCTTCCGGATCCAAACCAGCTGTGGGTTCATCTACGATAATGATTTTTGGGTTTCCTAATAATGCCTGGGCAATCCCGAAACGCTGGCGCATCCCTCCTGAAAAGGTATGCACAGCTTTATCTTTGTGTGATACCAAATTGGTCTGTTGCAACAAAAACATAATTTGTTCGTGACGTTCCTTTTTGCTCATAATCCCTTTCAATACAGCCAGATGCTCCAGTAATTTATATGCCGAAATTTTAGGATACACACCAAATTCCTGTGGCAAATAGCCTAAATTCCTGCGGATAAAATCAGGATTCTTAACGATTTCTACTCCGTTAAATTCAATGATTCCCTCATCGGGTTGCTGCAAACCGGCAATGGTTCGCATCAATGATGATTTTCCTGCCCCGTTCGGTCCTAACAAACCAAACATTCCGTTGTTGATTTCAAGCGAGAGACTGTCGATCGCTTTTACTCCGTTTCCATACGTTTTTTGGAGATTTTTAATTACTAAACTGTTCATTTCTTGATGATTTTAATTGTTATTGATGATTATTGATTGAAAAAATAGGCAAAAGAAATCCTGTCGGTCAAAAAACCGATAGTATTGATCCGTTAAAAAATGATACTTATTCGCTGATGTATTCTAAAACATCACCGGGCTGGCAATCCAATGCCTTACAGATGGCTTCCAAAGTTTCAAACCGTATACCTTTAGCTTTTCCTGTCTTCAGAATGGACAAGTTTGCCGGAGTGATTCCCAGTATTTCTGCCAATTCTTTCGACTGCATTTTACGCTTGGCCAGCATCACATCTACATTTACTATAATTGGCATAATTTAAATATATAAGTCCTGTTCGTTTTGTAAATTAACCCCTTGCTGAAAAATGGCAGCCATGAAGAAGATAAAAACCCCCATTATAGCATGTGCGACAATCATGGCAAAAAAAGGAAAATCTTCAATACTGAAAAGTGACCAAATGATTACCGCTACCGGATACAACAACAAATTGAACTGATAAAAACCTTTTAAGTTTTTCAATCCTTCATTCGTAAATAACCGCTCCTGCTTAAACGTTTTAAAAACATTACTCAAAACCAAAAAGAACAAACCATAAAGCATTAAACCCAAAACCATTTCTGCCACATATGCAACAGTATATTCTGAACCCAACAGAAAATGCCGGTTGGTAAACGGAAAGTTAATTGCAAAACGGTTCTTTTCGATTATCTCGAAAAACGGACCTTTAAATAAACAATTAATCAGTGCATAAACTGCTGTCAACAAATAAAAAAAAGATGCTATTCGCGTGACTAGATACAAAAAAGATGCTATTATCCGAACTAATTTCATTTATTTCTAATTTAAATTACAAAGCAAATGTAATAATTAATTATCGTAAAACAATAATTTTTTATCAAATTTTTATAATTAACAAAAACACAAAATAAATCCTGTAAAATTTTTTATCAAAAAAACTTGCGTATTCGGAAATCATTTCTATAACTTTGTACCGTTACAAAACAATAACAGAAATGAACAACATTTTAAACAATACTTGGTGGTGGAATTACTTACGTCGAAAATCGTGAGCGAATCCTCCTATCTGTATTTTTAAAACCAAAATAGATAAAAAGGCTTGTCAATCACGACAAGCCTTTTTTTATTGCCAAAACTGAAATGACATAACTCGAGCCTGTAAGGCGAACAGCATTGAGCACAACAAAAATATAATGCAGCGAAATGACTCGAGCCTGAAAGGCGAACAGCATTGAGCACAACTAAAAAATAAAGTCAAGCGAAATGAAAACATATAAATTACATACCCATTACAAACAAATCCTTGCCGATACGATTACGCCGGTAAGTATTTATCTGAAAATCCGCGACAAATTCCCGAACAGTCTTTTGCTGGAAAGTAATGACTATCACAGCAATGAGAACAGTTTTTCCTACATCTGCTGCAATCCTATTGCCAGCATAAAAGTGGAAAGCGAAAGTATTTCTGTAGCACTTCCTGACGGAAGCACGACTAAAAAACCAATCAACAACCAAACAAATGTTACAGAAAGTATTCAGGAATTTGCCTCGCGGTTTGAGACACAAAACACCGGATTTAAATTTATCACCAACGGATTATTCGGGTTTACCAGTTATGATGCCGTACGGTATTTTGAGAAAGTTTCGATTGAAAAACGAACTTCTGATTTACAGATTCCCGATATTTATTATGCTGTTTACCAGAACATCATTGCCATCAATCATTTCAAAAACGAAGCTTATATTTTTTGCCACAGCATTGACAATGAAAACAATATTGAAGAAATCGAACAACTCATCCAATCGAAGAATTTTGCTTCCTATTCCTTTTCGAAAGAAGGAGCATCAATTTCCAATTTAACGGATAATGATTTCAAAGCCAATGTTGCTTTGGCCAAAAAACACTGCTACCGTGGTGATATTTTCCAACTGGTTTTATCCAGAAGGTTCACGCAAGGTTTCAAAGGAGATGAGTTCAATGTGTACCGTGCTTTACGAAGTATCAACCCTTCTCCTTACCTGTTCTTCTTTGACTATGGCAATTTCAAGATCATGGGTTCTTCACCTGAAGCACAACTCGTTATCAAAAACAGAAAAGCGGAAATCCATCCTATTGCCGGCACTTTCAAACGTACCGGAAACGACGAACAGGACACCAATTTAGCCAAAGCGTTATGTGAAGATCCGAAAGAAAACAGCGAACATGTTATGCTGGTTGATTTAGCCCGGAATGATTTGAGCCGGAACGGCCATCAGGTAAACGTTGAGAAGTACAAGGAAGTCCAATTTTTTTCCCATGTGATCCATTTAGTTTCCAAAGTCAGCGGACAATTGCATGATGATGCCTCCACTATGCAGGTAGTTGCCGATACCTTTCCGGCAGGGACTTTATCAGGAGCACCCAAGCACAGAGCCATGCAGTTAATTGAAAACATTGAAAACACCAACCGGAATTTCTATGGAGGAGCCATTGGTTTTATGGATTTTGATGGTAATTTTAACCACGCAATCATGATCAGAACCTTTTTGAGTAAGAACCATCAGTTGCATTATCAGGCAGGAGCCGGGATTGTAGCCGATTCAGATGAGGAAAACGAAATGCAGGAAGTATACAATAAATTAGGCGCTTTAAATAAAGCACTTGAGTTAGCGGAGACTATTTAATTTTCAGTCGCAGTCGCAGTAAACAGTTGAATAAACTTAACAATTAAAAAAATGAAAAAAATAGTAGTCATAGACAATTACGATAGCTTCACCTATAACTTAGTTCATTATCTGGAAGATTTGAACTGTGACGTTACCGTATTCCGTAATGATGAATTTTATATAGATGAACTCAAACCTTTCGATAAAATTTTGCTTTCACCCGGACCGGGAATCCCTGATGAAGCAGGTTTACTGAAGGAAGTCATCAAAACCTATGCTCCTTCCAAAAGCATACTCGGTGTTTGTTTAGGCCAACAAGCCATCGGGGAAGTATTTGGCGGAAGCTTAACCAACCTTGAAAAAGTCTATCATGGTGTGGCTACCAAAGTCAGTATCACCGTTCCCGATGAAGTCCTTTTCAATGGTTTAGCACAGGAAATCGAAGTGGGACGATACCATTCGTGGGTTGTTTCCAAAGAAGGTTTCCCAGAAGTACTGGAAATCACTTCGGTAGATGATAACGGAGAGATTATGTCCCTCCGTCATAAAACATACGATGTACGCGGTGTGCAATACCACCCCGAAAGCGTTCTTACACCCGACGGGAAGAAGATTCTTGAGAATTGGGTTACAAGTTAAGTACCTAGTAATTAGTGATTAGTAATTAGCTGATCACCATTCAATATTTTTTTTGCAACAATTGCAGGATAGTAATTTTTACCATCCTAAGACCTTTACATCCCTAAACGATTCAAAAATAACAACTAACGATTAGCAGCTAATCACTAGTTACTAGTCACTAATCACTAAAAAAATGAAAACACTATTAAACAGACTCATACAACACGAAACGCTGACCAAAGAAGAAGCAAAGCAGGCATTGGTCAACATTTCCAACGGGCAATACAATCCGGCACAGATTGCCAGTTTTTTGACCGTGTACATGATGCGCAGCATTACGATTGAAGAGCTGGCAGGTTTCCGGGAAGCGTTGCTGGAACTCTGCATACCCATCAACTTAAAAGACTATAACACTATTGATTTGTGTGGGACAGGCGGTGACGGAAAGAACACCTTCAACATATCGACATTAGCTTCGTTTGTGGCGGCCGGAGCCGGAATACAGGTTGCCAAGCACGGTAATTACGGCGTGTCATCGATTTCAGGATCGAGCAATGTCATGGAAAACTTAGGTATTAAATTCAGTAATGACAGTGATTTTTTGAAGAGATGCATGGACGAAGCCGGGATTTGTGTTTTGCACGCCCCACTCTTCCATCCAGCGATGAAAAACGTGGCACCCATACGAAAAGAACTAGCCGTAAAAACCTTCTTCAACATGTTGGGACCGATGGTAAATCCCAGTTTCCCGAAACACCAGTTGGTGGGTGTATTCAGTTTGGAACTGGCCAGAATGTATGCCTATTTGTACCAAAACACCGAAACCAATTTCACCATTTTGCACAGTTTGGACGGATATGATGAGATTTCATTAACCGGTAACACCAAAATCATCTCCAAACATTACGAACAAATATTGAAACCCGAAGATTTCCAATTGGTTAAACTGGAGGAGAATGATATTATGGGCGGTGTGACCGTGGAAAAATCGGCGGAAATCTTTTTAGACATCTTATCGGGCAAAGGAACCGAAGCACAAAACAATGTAGTTTGCGCCAATGCCGGAATGGCCATCGCTACCGTTAAAAACATTCCGGTAGTGGAAGGCATTGCATTGGCCAAAGAAAGCTTATTAAGTGGAAAGGGATTGGAGAAATTGAAAAAGTTACAGATGTTGAGTGACTAGTAATTAGTGATTAGCTCTTAGTCCATAGTCCTTAGTGGTTTTGATTTAAAAATGTAGCTTCAACAATAAAGAATATTGGCTTAACAACAGACAACGGAGGTTCAACAAGCGGTAATATTGGCTCCACAACAGGCAACAAAGGCTCAACAAGCGGCAATAATGACTCCACAATAGACAACAGAGGCTCCACAAGCGGCAATAATGACTCAACAATAGACAACAGAGGCTCCACAAGCGGCAATATTGGCTTCACAATAGACAACAGAGGCTCCACAAGCGGCAGTCGAGGCTTCACAAGCAGCAATATTGCCTCAACAACAGACAATAATAACATTTCAAAAAAACACAACAACATGACGATACTAGACCATATTATAACAGATAAAAAAAGAGAGGTACAACTCAAAAAGCAGCTCATTCCGGTTTCCCAATTGGAAAGCTCAGTACTATTTGGGGAAAGAACTCATTCTTTAAGCAAGAATTTACGGAACAATCCGATTGGGATTATCGCCGAACACAAGCGCCGTTCCCCATCGAAGCAAGTCATCAGTCATGCCTTTAGTGTTGAGGAAGTCGTGACAGGCTATCAGAATGCAGGAGCTTCGGGGATATCGGTATTGACAGACGGAAAATATTTCGGAGGATCATTAGATGATTTGCTTTTAGCCAAAGCATCGGTAAACATTCCTTTATTGCGTAAAGAATTCATTATTGATGACTATCAGATTTTGGAAGCCAAAGCTTATGGTGCCGATGTTATCCTTTTGATAGCAGCCTGTTTGACCAGAAACGAGATCAAACACTTATCCGAATTTGCCCAATCGCTGGGACTGGAAGTCTTATTGGAGGTGCACAACAGGGAAGAACTCGAAAAATCCATCATGCCCAGTTTAGACATGGTTGGAGTAAACAACAGAAGTCTGAAAACCTTTCAAGTCAGCCTTGACACCAGTAAAGTATTAGCCAGTTACATCCCTGATGAGTTTGTTAAAGTATCCGAGAGCGGCATCAGTTCGATTGGAGCCATTGTTGAATTACAGCAATTCGGGTATCAGGGATTTTTAATTGGTGAACACTTCATGAAAACCGATAATCCCGGTGCTTCGGCTTCAAAATTTATTAATGTTTTAATCTCCTGAGCCATGAAAATCAAAATCTGCGGAATGAAATACGAAGAAAACATTCAGGAAGTAGCTGAATTGCAACCCGATTACATGGGATTCATTTTCTATGAAAAATCCCCGAGGTATTTTAAAGGTTACATTCCTACTTTACCCAAAACCACACAAAAAGTGGGTGTATTTGTTGATGCCTATTTAGATGATGTTTTAGACAAAGTCAGACGTTACAATTTACAATACGTCCAGTTACATGGCAATGAAACACCGGCTTTTTGCAAAGCATTTAAACAGACAGACGCCAAAGTCATCAAAGTATTTCCGGTAGATGATGATTTCACTTTTGATACCATCAAACCTTATGAAACTGTTTGTGATTACTTTTTATTTGACACCAAAGGAAAGTATCATGGAGGCAACGGCGCAACCTTCAACTGGCATATTTTAAACGGTTATCCTTCGGAAAAGCCCTTCTTTTTGAGCGGCGGAATAGGACTGGACGAAATACCTTCCATCCAAAAACTCAATTTACCCATTCATGCCATCGATGTGAACAGCAAATTTGAGATTGAGCCCGGAATAAAAAATGTCGCCGATTGTGAAAGATTAACCGACTTACTCAAACATTAAAAACTTTACAACTTTACAACTTTAAACTGAATACAAATGCAATATCAAGTTAATGAAAATGGATTTTACGGCGAATTTGGAGGAGCTTTTATCCCTGAAATGCTGTATCCCAATGTAGAAGAATTACGCCAGCAATACCTATCAGCCATAGCAACACCCGAATTTCAGTTGGCCTACCAACAGTTACTTAAAGACTATGTGGGAAGACCCACCCCACTCTATTATGCAGAACGTTTATCGGCTAAATACAACACCAAAATCTACTTAAAAAGAGAAGATTTATGTCATACCGGTGCACATAAGATCAACAATACCATCGGGCAGATTTTACTGGCAAAACGACTTGGCAAAACCCGCATCATTGCCGAAACCGGAGCCGGACAGCACGGTGTGGCCACTGCAACCGTTTGCGCTTTAATGGGACTGCGATGCATAGTGTATATGGGTGAAATCGATATTGAACGCCAGGCACCTAATGTAGCGAGGATGAAAATGTTAGGAGCTGAAGTGCGCCCTGCAACCTCCGGTTCAAAAACCCTGAAAGACGCCACGAATGAAGCCATCAGGGATTGGATTAATAATCCGACCGATACCTTTTACATCATAGGATCAGTAGTGGGACCACATCCTTATCCCGATATGGTTGCAAGATTCCAGAGTATCATTTCCGAAGAAATTAAAATTCAGCTAGAAGAAAAAGAAGGCAGAAAAAACCCCGATTATGTGATAGCCTGTGTGGGCGGAGGCAGTAATGCAGCGGGCGCTTTTTATCATTTTTTAGACGAAGAAAATGTAAAACTGATTGCCGTGGAAGCTGCAGGGAAAGGAATAGATTCAGGCGAGAGTGCAGCAACATCTGTTTTGGGAAAAATTGGTATTATTCATGGCAGCAAGACCTTACTGATGCAATCAGAAGACGGGCAGATTACCGAGCCTTATTCCATTTCAGCGGGATTGGATTATCCGGGTGTAGGTCCGTTACACGCCCATTTACACGCTACAGAACGCGCACAATTTATGGCAATTACTGACGATCAAGCCATGAATGCCGGATTGGATTTATGCAAAACCGAAGGCATCATTCCGGCGATTGAAAGTTCACATGCTTTAGCTGTTCTGGACCAGAGAGCATTTAAAGAAAATGATATTGTAGTTATTAATCTATCCGGGCGTGGTGATAAAGATCTGAACACGTATATAAAGTATTTTGGTGACTAGTGATTAGCACTTAGTCCTTAGTAGAAAACTTTAAAACTTAAAAAAATGAATCGAATCAATTATAAATTACAGGAAGAAAAGAAAATACTTTCGGTGTATTTCACGGCGGGGTTCCCGAACCTCAACGACACCGTATCCATTATAGAAGCTTTGCAGGAAAGCGGGGTTGACATGCTTGAAATTGGGTTACCTTTCAGCGATCCATTAGCAGATGGTCCGACTATTCAGGAAAGTTCAACGGTCGCTTTACAAAACGGAATGACCACCCAATTGCTTTTTGATCAGTTGAAAGACATCCGTCAAACCGTTACTATTCCTTTATTGATTATGGGTTATTTCAATCCGATACTGCAATTCGGGATAGAGCACTTTTGCAGGCAGTGTGCGTCAATTGGTATTGACGGTTTAATCATACCTGATTTGCCTTTGGACGTTTATGAAAAAGAATACAAAAAGATATTTGAGCAATATAACCTTAAAAACATCTTTCTCATAACACCGCAGACTTCTGATGACCGTATCCGGAAAATCGATGCTGTTTCAGACAGTTTTATCTATATGGTAAGCAGTTCCAGTACAACAGGAAGTCAAAATTCTTTTGGTGATACCCAGGAACAGTACTTCAAAAGAATATCTGACATGAAACTCAGCAACCCTCAAATCGTTGGCTTTGGAATTTCCAATAAAGCAACATTTGATACTGCCACAAATTATCAGAAAGGAGCCATTGTGGGAAGTTCGTTTATCAACTTCATCAAAGAAGAACCTGTTACGAATATTCCTACTTTTATTGAAAATCTTACTTCAGAAAAAGCGCTTCAATTTTAATACTGCTAAACCCCACAACTATTTATAATTAGCAGTAAAACAGGCTATTCAGAAATGTAAGCCTGTTTTTTTATGTTCAAAAACCAAACAATATCCATTGTTAAAGAAAAGTTAAACAATAATTTAAACAAACGTTTAATTTAAACGAGTGTTTAACTTTGTACCCGATTTTAAAATTCATAGTCTTATGAATGACTTCAACGACAAACAACTAGAAATTTTACAGGCAGCCGAAAGGCTATTTACACGCTTAGGTTTTGATGGTGCATCTGTACGTGATATTGCCAAAGAAGCCAATGTTAACGTGGCAATGATTTCCTATTACTTCGGTTCAAAGGAACGATTGCTGGAAGCTTTGATCATTACACGTATATCGGATATGCGTTTACAGATTGAGAACTTATATAAAGAAGACGTTACCCCATTTGAGAAAATCAACCGTCTAATTGAATTGTACATCAGGCGGATGAATAAAAACAGGGGGATGTACCAGATTATCCACTTCGAGATTTCGATGAAGAAAAGGGAAATCAATTGCGAAGCCTTCAATCAGGTGAAAAAAGAGAATCTGGAAATGCTGAACAATATTATTGAAGAAGGACAACAGCAAGGCGTTTTTGCCAAGAACATAAACGTGGCTATGATTCCGCCAACGATAATGGGAACTTATTTCCACTTTCATATGAACAGGCCATTTTACAGAGAGATATTGAATTTAGAAACGGATGCAGATTTTGACCGATATGTTGAAAATGATTTGACAAAACACATCCAACAAACCATAAAAGCCCTTTTAACCCATGAAATATAATAAAATAACATTCTTAATTGCTCTTTTTGCGATAGTCTCAGGATACGCACAGGAGAAAAAATCATTGTCGCTGAAAGAAGCGATCAGTATTGCGGTCGAAAAAAGTGACCAGACGACTATGGCCAATTTAAAAGCTTCGACAGCTAAATTGGAAATGGAAACGGTTAAAAACAATCAGTATCCTAATCTGAAAATATCAGGACAATACATGCAGCTGACCAATGCCGATGTGAGTACATCTTTTGGTTCAGGCAATACAAATGGTATGGAAGTAAGCCAGTTGATGATAGGTCAGGCTAATGCATCGGTACCTTTATTCAGCGGATTCAAACTGAAAAACATGGTATCGGCATCAGAAAACGCATATAAAGCTGAAACTTCCCATGCCACACATGCCAAAGAAGAAATTGGTTTATATGTAGTAGAGCTTTTTGCTAAGTTATACCAATCACAGGAGATGATTGAGTTATTCAAAGAAAATCTGAAAAGTGCACAACAACGTACAAAAGACTTCTCCGGAATGGTTGACAACGGTTTGATGGCCAGAAACGACTTATTGAAAGCACAGTTACAGGAATCCAATATCCAGATTTCGATGGACAACGCACAAAAGAATTTCAATATCATCAATTATCAATTGGCTACCTTATTAAAACTACCGGAAGGAACGATTGTTGACATTGATATTGAAGCGGTTAAAAGTGATATGTTACTAAACAGAAGCGCCTCTGTGGAAGCTAAAAGAAGTGATTTAGAAGCCTTAACCTTCCAACAAAAAGCGGCTGAGGCAGGAATTAAAATTTCGCAAAGCGGCTACTACCCTTCTGTATCCTTAATGGGCGGATATATTGCCTTCGATTTGAAAGATGTGATGACTGTAACCAATGCCATGAATTTTGGTGTGGGGGTGAGTTATGATTTATCGAGCATCTTCAAAAACGGAAAAGAAGTGAAACTGGCCAAAACAAAAGCTGAACAAGCCAAAACAGCCGTTTCGATGATGAATGACAAAATTAAGGAAGAAGTACAACAGGCACAGGAAAACTACAACTTATCTGAAAAACAAAATGTAGTGTACAAACAGGCAGTTGAACAGGCAACCGAGAACTACCGCATCGTAAAAGACAAATACGATAACAGTTTATCGACAACAAACGATTTACTGGAAGCGGATATCCAACAGTTACAGACTAAAATCAACCTTGCGTTGTCACAAGCTGATATTGCTTTAAAATATTACCAATTACAGTTTGCTACAGGAAAACTAATCAATTCATTCAATTTGACCCAAAAATAAAATCACGATATCATGAAAAAGAAAGAAACAAATAAAAGATTCATATTAATATTCGGAATACTAATCCTTGTTGGTGGTTCATACGGAATTTACAAATACATGCATTCACTGGCACACGAAACAACCGATGATGCACAGATCGAAAAAAACATGAATCCAATCATTCCGCGTGTGGGAGGTTATATTACCAAAGTATATGTAAAGGATAATGACTTTGTAAAAAAAGGAGACACTTTATTTACTATCGACAGCAGGGATTATGCAGTAAAAGTGGAAGAAGCTAAAGCTACTTTAATCGGTGCAGAAGAAAACTACGCCGTTTCAAGAGCTGATATCGGAACAGCACAGGCTAATGTTTCCGTTTCTGATGCGAATGTACAATCGACAGTAGGAAGCATCGAGAATGCTAAAATCAGACTGACAAGAGCTACAAACGACTATGAACGTTATGCGAATCTGTACAAAAACCATTCGATTACCAAACAACAATTCGAACAGGCAGAAGCAGCTAAATTAGAAGCGCAAAACCAAGTGAAAATATTACAGGACCAGCAAAGAGCGAGTGCTTACCAAAAAACGGTTGCTGCCTCAAAAACAAATGTAACAGCAAAACAGGCTGAAGTAGCGGCTGCCAACATTGAAAGAGCAAAAGCTATCTTAAGCGCTGCCCAATTGAACTTAAACTACACAGTGGTTACGGCTGCAACAGACGGACAAGTATCTAAAATTGCCATCCAACCGGGACAAATGATCCAACCGGGACAATCATTGTTTTATATCGTGAACAACAATGAGACTTGGGTAATTGCCAACTTTAAAGAAACGCAGTTGAACAAAATGGTTGTGGGACAAAAAGTATCCATCAAAGCAGATGCTTTCCCTGATGAAGAATTTGAAGGAACAGTAGCGTCTTTCTCACCTGCAACAGGTTCTAAGTTCTCGATATTGCCTCCGGATAATGCGACAGGAAACTTCGTAAAAACCATCCAACGTTTACCGGTTAAAATCAGTTTGAACAGCGCTAATGACAAAGTAAAATTATTGCGTCCGGGTATGAACGTTGAAGTTGATGTTCACATCAAATAAACAAAACAGCGAGACTACAATCATATTGTATCATTTAGAAAGAAAAAAATGGCAACAGCAGCAGCGACAGCAGATAACGATTTAGTCGAATACGGTTTCAGAAGGGTTATTATTACCATTACGGCTGTACTATGTGCCTTGTTGGAAATTGTGGATACCACAATTGTAAACGTGGCACTGACCAACATGCGCGGGACTTTGGGTGCTACTTTAAATGATGTGGCATGGGTAATTACGGCATATGCAATTGCAAACGTAATTGTAATTCCGATGACGAGTTGGTTATCACAGCAATTCGGGAGAAGAAATTACTTTGCTGCTTCCATCATAGTGTTTACGGTAGCTTCATTTTTATGTGGTAATGCCACCAATATCTGGGAGCTGGTAGCCTTCCGTTTCATACAGGGATTAGGTGGAGGTGCCTTATTGGTAACTGCACAAACCATTATTACCGAAAGTTACCCGTTAGCAAAACGTAGTATGGCACAAGCTATTTACGGTATGGGAGTAATTGTGGGACCTACACTCGGACCACCATTAGGAGGATACTTAATCGAACATTACTCTTGGCCGTATATCTTTTACATCAACATTCCTTTGGGAATTATTGCAACCTTTCTGACATTGACATTCGTCCGGAGTCCGAAGTATGGAGAAAAACTAAAAGCAAACCAGGTTGATTGGTGGGGAATTATATTCTTATCTGCTTTTATTGGGTCTTTACAGTTCGTATTGGAGCATGGACAACAGGACGATTGGTTTGACAATACAACAATAATCGTATTAAGTATTGTTTCATTTATGGGGCTACTCGCCTTCATCTGGAGGGAATTGACCTATAAACACCCAATTGTGAATTTGAGCGTATTAAAAGACGGAAACTTACGGATTGGTATTTTGATGGGATTCATTTTAGGGTTCGGGTTATACGGTTCTACCCTGATCATCCCTATCTATACACAACAGATATTGGGCTGGACAGCACTTGATGCCGGAATGCTTTTGATTCCGGGTTCGATTACAACCGCCTTATTAATGCCTTTTGTGGGTAAAATGATCCAAAAAGGAGTACCACAGGCTTACATGATAGCAGTAGGATTCTTTGTGTTCTTCGGATTTACCTTTTGGATGCATAATGTGATGACACCTGATACCGGAGTAGAGCATTTTTACTGGCCGTTGATTTTAAGGGGAATTGGATTAGGATTATTGTTTGTACCGATTACCACCCTTTCGCTTTCGACCTTAAAAGGAAAGCATATTGGTGAAGGAGCGGCATTTACGGGAATGTTCAGACAGTTAGGAGGATCATTCGGTATTGCGATTATTACAACATTCATTACCCGTTTCTCACAAAAGCACCGTGTGGATTTAATTGCCAACCTTGACGGAAGCCGTTTTGAAGTACAGGAACGATTGAATGCAATGGAAAGAATGTTCCGTTCCAAAGGTTTCAGTATTAACGAAGCGACACAAAAAGCACATGAGGTTTTCAATCTGACCATATTGAAACAAAGTACCGTACTGGCCTATATGGATATATTCATGGCACTGGGTATCATGTTCCTTTGTTGTATACCGATAGTGTTTTTAATTAAACGATCCAAAAACAAAGTCGATTTATCAGAAGCCATGCACTAAGATAGTCTATACAGTCTCCGTTTTCAGTTTACCAAAAGTAGATTGCAAACTGAGACTGAATGCTTATACTAAAGACTAAAATAACTATATTTGCAAAAAATTTTAAACACCATGAACTTACACAACATCCCTAACATCAAGCATTTAGATAGTGGGAACTTTTTTATATTAGCCGGTCCTTGTGCTATTGAAGGCGAGGAAATGGCGATGCGTATTGCCGAAAAATTAGTCGGTATTACTGATAACCTTAAAATACCCTATGTTTTTAAAGGCTCATTCAAGAAAGCAAACCGTTCGAGAATCGACAGTTTTTCTGGAATTGGAGACGAAAAAGCACTGAAAATATTACAGAAAGTAGGAAAAGAGTTTGGTGTTCCAACCGTAACCGATATCCACACGAATGAAGATGCACCAATGGCTGCCGAATATGTAGACGTGTTGCAAATCCCTGCATTCCTTGTACGTCAGACCGATTTAGTAGTAGCAGCTGCCAATACCGGTAAAACCGTAAACCTTAAAAAAGGACAGTTTATGAGTCCGGAGAGTATGAAACACGCCGTACAGAAAGTATTGGACTGCCAGAACGAGAACGTAATGGTAACCGACAGAGGTACGATGTTCGGATATCAGGATATGATTGTGGACTTCAGAGGTATCCCGACGATGCGTAACTTAGCAACAACGGTTCTTGATGTTACCCATTCGTTGCAACAGCCTAACCAAATGGCCGGAGTAACCGGAGGACGTCCCGATATGATCGAAACCATTGCCAAAGCAGGTATTGCTGTAGGTGTTGACGGTATCTTCATTGAAACACACTTCGACCCTGCCAATGCAAAGAGTGATGGTGCCAATATGCTTCATTTAGACTATTTTGAAGACCTGATGAAGAAACTGGTGGCTATCCGTCAGACCGTTAATCAATTCTAATTCTTTACATACCCAAAATGAAGCAACCATTTTTAATGGCTGTACTAACTTTTTGTGTTTTTTCACAGTACGCCTTTTCGCAAGAAACAGTCGAAAATCCTGAAAAATACACGGCACATAATAAAGGGAAGTTTTATGTTTACTGGGGAGGAAACCGGGAATCATTTACAACATCCGATATTCATTTTAAAGGAGCTGATTACGACTTTACATTACATAATGTAGAGGCGCGTGACAAGCCTAAAGGATGGCATGTTGATTACTTTAATCCGGCAAGGATGACCATTCCGCAGACCAACTTGCGTATTGGTTATTTTATCTCTGACCATTACAACGTTTCGGTTGGTGTAGACCATATGAAATATGTCATGTACCAGAACAAAACTGTAGATTACACCGGGTACTATCCTGACAGAGGAACCTATGGAGAAGCTATTGCACCCGGACAGGTTTTACTAACGGAAGATTTCCTTACGTTTGAACATACAGACGGTTTGAACTATGTGAACACTGAGATTGCAAGAGTGGATGATATTTCATCTAAATTATTCAAAACATGGAACAGCGATAAAGTACAGATCAACCTGACGGAAGGATTGGGAGCCGGAATTTTATTCCCGAAGACCAATGCCAAAGTATTGGGGAAAGAGCGTCATGATGACTTCCATGTTTCAGGGTTTGGGGTTTCTGCCAAAGCAGGATTGAACTTTACCTTCTTTAAGCACTACTTCATCCAAACAGAGTTAAAAGGCGGTTACATCAATATGAACGATATCCGTACGACACATAATTCTGTTGACAGGGCTGACCAGGAATTCTGGTTCCTGCAGCGTATTATCACTGTTGGTGGAATCTTTAAGATCTAATAAAAAAAGCCCTGATGATTCAGGGCTTTTTTTATTAGATTTTTAGATTATTGGATTATCAGATTCTTAGACTTCTCAGATTAAAGGATTGAAAGATTGAAGGAATGGAGAACATCAAACCCAACAATCTGAAAATTGAGTAATCTAATAGTCAAATACTACTTTGATACTACTTTGATACTACTTTGATACTACTTTGATACTACTTTGATACTACTTTGATACTACTTTGATACTACTTTGATACTACTTTGATACTACTTTGATACTACTTTGATACTACTTTGATATGGCTTTAGTATGGCTTTGATATGACTTTAATATGAGTCAAGTATGAGTCAAGTATGGATCAAGTATGGGTCAACCTGTACTTAAATCAGGTGTGACAAAATACCTAAAAACTTACATTCTTCATTTATTGCACAAAAATCAGGTGTATATCCATCCAAGAAGTTTGCCGGTGCAAAGTCATTTGGTTTTACTTCTTTATCCATTGAAACTGCACGTCTCACCTACCTTTATAATTGCTTGTTTTTTTATTTCAAAGCATTTTGAAGTTATCCAGTTTTATCCTACATTTACCACACTTGGGGTATGTCTTTCTTAAAACCAAAAGTCATAACCCAATTTGTTCAATTAAAACTTTTAACCCCAACCCCTAATGAGAAAAATTATGTTCTTAGCGCTTTTTGGCGCTTTAACTGTGGGCTGTTCAACAGATTCAGAAAGCAGCGGCAACGGCAGTAAAATTAAAAAAGTAGAAATTTACCAGACTGGCGGTCCTTTAGTAGAAACGGATACCTACAGCTACAACAGTGACGGTTTACTGGCTAAAATTGTTGTAAAGAACCAATCGAACACCATCACCAACACTTATGAGTATGCAGATGGCAGAATGTCACTTTGGACACAAGTAGACAAAGGACCGTTTGAAAAAAGAACTGAAACCAGAACCTTTATTTATGATGCCAACAACAACATTATTGAGGTTGACATTGACCGTAAGGTAGAAGATAATGACGATCCGGACCGTACTGAATACTATATTGATAAAATCGAATACGAATACATCAACAACCAACCGGTAGCCATTAAGCATTTTATTCCGCATAACTATTTCACGGATTCTCCAAGACCTGACTTCTCCGAATTGGATTCTACAACCAATGAAGAAGAACTGGATTACACCGGACAGAACATGACGTATTACTACCCTGGAGAAGCAAGCTTCAACGACAGTTATTTTACTTACGAGTATGACAGCAAAAATCACCCAATGTCAGGTATTGAGCCGGCAAACTTCAGAAATGCACTTGGTTTCTCAACTGTAAACAACATCAGCAAAGGATATGAATATGCAAAATCTGATGATGAATTATTGGCTACGATTTATTATACCTACACGTACAATGCGAGCAATATGCCAACCAAATTGGTAAAAAAATACGATGCCGGAATTTTATCAGGCAGTACAACTTATAAATATTTTTATTAATAGCTATTGGTTAATGCAAAAAGCCCCAAAGATTCTTTGGGGCTTTTTTTTTGAGATTATCAGATTTTTGGATTATCAGATCATTAGACAATTAGATTGTTAGACTTCTTAGACAGTTGGATTAAAAGATTCATGAACAAAGAATATCTGATAATCCAAAAATCTGACAATCAATAATCATTATTCAGTCTTTTCTTCAAAAAGGGGGTTTTTACGTATTTACAGTGATTTTCATTGCGGTAATTTTGTATGAGATGTTACAAAAACTACATCAAAGTAGCTTTTCGGAACAATCAAAACAATTCAAGAACATATACATTAACCTCAAAAAAGCGAACACATGAGTGATTTAACAATGATTGATTTCCAGATCTTCCCTTCCCAATATGAACAAAACAGTGATGGTGAAAAATGCTGCTGGCTGGGTGGCAAAGCAAACATAAATGACCAGACTGTTTCGGTTACCCTCCAACCCTATCAAACAAGTGCCATAAGCGGACATTCTGACCCGGAATGGGGTTTTCATTTACTATCTGCCGGTAAACCCGACTTATACCGGTTGAAATATGTAAAAATGAGCGATCCACTTGGATACTGGTACGGTGTTTCGGTAGATGATGGAAAAATCATTTTAAAAAAAGATACCGAAGACACTCATTTCATTGTAAAAAAACTCGGAGCTTATTATACAATCGAATATGCAGGAAAGCATGTGGAATGTGAAGACGGTTACTTAGGGCAATCGACAGATATCCAACTTTGGGCAACCACACCTCCAAGTCAGTTACAGATCAACAATTACGATACCATTCCTTCCAATAAATTCAGGGTGCTGTGGAAATTTGTAAAGATGGATCACATCAGCGGGCCGGATTGGATGGCCAGACTGGCTAAAACAAGCCGGAAGAGCCTTACCATCGACCGTTTGTTTATTCCGGGTGCGCATGATTCAGGAACGGAAGAAAATACGCAATGGTACCAGACACAATTTCAAACCATAAAAGAGCAGGTGGCCATGGGTGTTCGCTATTTCGATCTAAGAGTTGCAGACAACTGGGATATTTACCATGGAATGAGTTCAGACATTAAACTGGAATATGTTTTAAATTCGGTACTCGATCATCTGAAAAGCAATTCTGATGAATTCTTTATCCTTCAGATCACACCGGAAACCGCGGCTAATTTCTCCACCCGTTTACATGCCTATCTGACTTCTAAAACATCTTCGGTTTTCAATCATGTTTACATGGGGCAGGACATACCGACATTAGATCAGTCCAAAGGGAAAATTTTCTTCTTTGCCCGGATGTATACACCGGTTGTGCAATCCAATTTCAGGGAACATTCCATCGACTGGACCGACAATACCGGCGGAAGCACTGCTACCAAAAAACCGTTTACCAGTCCGAATGTGTATGTGCAGGACGCCTACAAAATGTACACTGACTCGACCAAATTTAATGACTATATCAAGCCTACACTCATCAATTACATGTTTCCGGGCAACAATGCTGACTGGATTATTAATTTTACGAGCGTTGCCAATGCCAACTACCCTATCCATGCCGCAGAAGATATTAATCCCTGGGTCGCTAATTTATTGATGTGGACCAAACCGTTCCCTACCGGTGTTTTGATGATTGATGATGCGAGGGTTGGAAATGTGGCCAATATTATTGCGCTGAATTTTGATTAAGGAACCATAACTATTTACCGGCTTCGTTTGCAATGAGAGATGGAGCCGGTAATTGAATTTTAGATTGTTCGATTATCAGATTTTTGGATTGTCAGTTTCTCAAAGAGAATGTTTCGTTTTGAAAAGTTAGTTAATTGCGTAAATTTGGGGTTAGGCGTTATCTAAACAAAGCTTTATGGGATATTACACGAGAGTATTTTGTTCTAGTCAAAAAAAACCTAAAATAAGTGAGATTCTTGAAAATCTAAAATCAAGTGGATTTACTGTTGGGGCAAATTTAGACGTGAAAAATTTGGACAATTCTGAATGGACAAACTTTGAGTTAATTTACGATTCAGAAAGATTACCATTACTAATTGAATTAAATGAGATTGGAAAATCTGATGAGCTTGCAGAAGAAGAAATATCAGAGTTCATAGAATTTGTTGGTGAACCTAAATTCTTGGAGTTAAAAAAGAAAAAGGTTATAAAACATTTAAAAAAGTCAAATTATATCATTTGCATACAACTACCAACATCAGATATCAATGACGAAGGATATAATGTAAATGGAGAATTGATGACATATATAGAACGAAATTTTTCGGGAATGACTCAGGCAGACAGAGAAGGTTTTTATCTCAACAATGAATTATTGATAGAACTAGAATAAATAACCCTAACAGTGTTTTTCTGAAATTGGGATTTTAGGTTTAATGGAGCTATCTTTTGCATATTTGGCTCTGTCCTGATGTGATGACTTGGAAAAAATCCCAACTACTTAAAGCCGCATTCCAAGATCAAATCCAAATTTTTAAGCTAAAAATTTATTGATTTCAACATATGGTGTTCCTCTGTTTACAGTTGCAAACACTCTTGATACAATTTTATTTCTGATAATGTTTAAAACC
>NZ_JAMLJL010000018.1 GCF_023634845.1 Flavobacterium amniphilum
TAAGAAAATGAAAAAACAAAATGTAAACAACAAGTTGGCTTTCAATAAAGCTGCTGTTACAGAATTAAATGACGCAATGTTGGTAGACGTAAACGGTGGAGCTACTCCGTTGGTTATTTCTTGGGCTGCTGTGGAAGGATTTGCTCTTTCTGTTGGATTGTATTTAGCTACTAAAGAATTATTAAAAGACTAATTAAGATGAAAAAGCAAAATTTAAACGGAAAATTGGCTTTCAATAAAGCTGCTGTAGTAGAATTAAACGATTCAGATTTATACGATGTAAACGGTGGAGCTACTCCAATTGCATTGGCTGTTGCATCTTCGGCTACATGTGCTGCTTTTGCGAGTGCAGTAATCGGATCATTGGTAGCTTGGGCTTTAGACTAATAATCAATAAATAAAACTATAAGAAAATGAAAAAACAAAATGTAAACAACAAGTTGGCTTTCAATAAAGCTGCTGTTACAGAATTAAATGACGCAATGTTGGTAGACGTAAACGGTGGAGCTACTCCGTTGGTTATTTCTTGGGCTGCTGTGGAAGGATTTGCTCTTTCTGTTGGATTGTATTTAGCTACTAAAGAATTATTAAAAGACTAATTAAGATGAAAAAGCAAAATTTAAACGGAAAATTGGCTTTCAATAAAGCTGCTGTAGTAGAATTAAACGATTCAGATTTATACGATGTAAACGGTGGAGCTACTCCAATTGCATTGGCTGTTGCATCTTCGGCTACATGTGCTGCTTTTGCAAGTGCAGTAATCGGATCATTGGTGGCTTGGGCTTTAGACTAATAATCAAATAAATAAAACTATAAGAAAATGAAAAAACAAAATGTAAACAACAAGTTGGCTTTCAATAAAGCTGCTGTTACAGAATTAAATGACGCTTTATTGGTAGATGTAAACGGTGGAGCTACTCCGGTTATCGTTTGGGCAGCTGTAGAAGGATTTGCTCTTTCTGTAGGATTATATATGGCTACTAAAGAGTTAACAAAAGACTAATCAAACTAAATTAGAACTAAAAGAAAAATGAAAAAACAAAATGTAAATAACAAACTTGCTTTCAATAAAGCAGTTGTTGCAGAATTAAATGACAGTCAATTGTACGATGTAAACGGTGGTGCTACTCCGGCAACTATTATAGCTTCTTCAGCTCCATGTGCTGCTTTGGCAAGTGCAGTAGTTGGTTCAATCGTAGCTTGGATCATTGACTAACTCTTGGATAGTTAATAATATATAGGCTGCAATTCTGTAGCCTATATATTTCTTTTGAATGTATAAAATTAAAAATGATGTAAAATGGGAAATACTGTAAAATTATCAATAGCTGTTCTATTATTGGTTTTCGGATCTGCTTTAGTGGTATACTATTATTTTTTCAAAAATAATTTATCGAACTTAATGCCTATAATAGGATTTTTTACCATCGCGTTTGGTGCAAAAATGATGAAGGATTTAAATTCTTAATCATTTTTGGATAATTGCCAAATTCAGTTTTTAAACCTTTAACAGGTAAGTTTGGGCTATTTTTGTCCACTTAGTGATGTACTGTTTTACGGGATTTTGAATGGGTCAAACGTAGTTTTGAGCTATTTTTTCAGAGATATTAAGGGTTGCATAATTGCAACCCTTTTTTATTGTTTTTCATTATATGCATCTGTAAATCAAACTATTAATATTTATTTAATATTGCTTTTTTTATAAAATTAGGTTACTCCAGTTTTTCCGTTCGTTAAATATTAAGTTCATTTGCCCTGTTAATAATCCAAAAAATTAATATGACAGATAAGAACATTTTTCCAGAAGAGATTTTAAACAGTACGGTGGAAAATCATATCGTAAAGCACAGTAAAAAAACTTCGCTGCTTTTCCTGATTACTTTTGTTGCAGTTGCAACAGCTTTTGTGTCATTGCCGTTTATTGAAATTGATATTTATACAACGAGCCGTGGCACTATTATACCTCAAGATAAAAAATTAAATATCTACGCACCTGTTAGTGGACGCATCGCCTATTTTAATGTGGAAGAGAACAGAAAAGTAAAAAAAGGGGATACTTTACTGATTATTGAGCACAATGTTTTGAAAGAAAGAGAAAATCTGAATTCAATCCAAAGTTCTGAAAATTCTTCATACCTGAGTGATTTGTCAAACCTGATCAGTAAGAATTATTCAGCTGTTAAGTCAGACCATTACCAAAGAGAACTTCTTAAGCATCAGCAGGAGTTGTATAATATGGATGTGATCATTAAGAAGACCCAAAATGATTTCGACCGGACAGAACAGCTTTACAAAAAAGATGTAGTTGCAAAAGCCGAATATGAGAAGATGCTTCTGGAGCTGAATAAAATCAAAAACGACAGGGTTAATCTGATTAAACAAACCGAATTGGCCTGGCAGAAAGAATATACACAATTAAGCCAGACAAACCAAAATATACATTCCAGTCAAAAACAGTTGAAGGAAGAAGAAAACAACTATATCATTACGTCTCCCATTGATGGTGAATTAGTCAACATGCAGGGATTTCATAAAGGGAGTATAATTGCTCCAGGTAATTTAGTGATTGAAATTTCTCCCGATAAAAGCGTAATTGTTGAAACATTTGTTAATCCGGCTGACATCGGGTTCATAAAAGAAAAGGGAAAAGCAATTTATCAGGTGGATGCCTTTAACTCTAACCAATGGGGATTTGGAACGGGTGAAATTATCGAAATAGGCAAGGATGTCCTGGTGATGAACAATATGACTTTTTATAAAGTGAAAAGTTCATTGGATAAAGATAAATTAATGCTGAAGAATGGTTCCATAGGAAAATTAAAAAAGGGAATGACACTTACGAGCCGTTTTTTTCTGACAAAAAGATCTGCGTTCCAGCTGTTATTTGATGAGGTAGAAGATTGGTTTAATCCATATAACAACAAAAATGAGTAAGATAACGATAAAACAACATGATTTTTCTGATTGCGGGGCAACTTGTCTGGCTTCTATTTCAGAATACTATAACCTGAGTCTTCCTATTTCAAGAATCAGACAGTATGCCAATACTAATCAAAAAGGGACAACTTTATTAGGTTTGAGGGAAGCTTCGGTTAAATTAGGTTTCCTGGCTAAAGGGGTTAAACTGTCTCTTGATGGAGTAAAGGATTTACCGTTACCGGCTATTGCCCATGTAATGATTGTTAAAGACGGACATGAGTTTCCTCATTATGTGGTGATATATAAAGTGACCGATAAATATGTACAGATCATGGATCCGGCCATTGGAAAAATGGAGAAAAAGAAATGGTCTGAATTTGAAAGTATTTTTACAGGTTTTGCTTTGATTTTGATTCCTAATGAAGATATTTTCGTCGAGAAAAATGAAAAGTTTTCTAATTTCAAAAGAATCTCGTTTTTGCTGAGACCGCATAAATTTATTTTGGTTCAGGCAATTATCGGTGCTGTTTTGTATACCGTATTAGGTTTCTCTGTTTCGATATATGTAGGTAAAATTACCGATTTTGTTTTGGTCAGCGGAAATAAGAGTTTGCTTAACCTGATGAGTGTAATTGTGATTGCATGTTTGATACTTCAGGTGGTTTATAGTGTTCTGAAAGATGTTTTTATTCTGAGAACGAGCCAGCAAATTGATTCCAGGTTGATTTTAGGGTATTACAAACATTTGTTTACCATGCCACAGAAGTTTTTCGATACGATGAGAATCGGGGAAATCATGTCGCGTATTGGCGATGCGGTAAAAATCAGAACTTTAATCAATGAAACAGCTTTAAGTGTATCGGTAAATATTTTGATTGTAATTTTCTCTTTTATCCTGATGTTTACGTATTATTGGAAACTGGCATTAATCGTGTCTTTAATCATTCCTTTTTACATCGCGATTTATTTCATTGTAAATAAATTGAACAAGAAGGTAGAAAGGGAAATCATGGAGAAAAATGCTTTACTGGAATCCCAATTGGTCGAATCCATTAAAAACATCGGAACGGTAAAACGTTTGTCACTGGAAGATTTTTCAAAGACAAAAACCGAATTGAAGTTCATCGATTTATTGGGAAGTGTTTATAAATCAGGGATTAATGGTATTTTTTCCAGAACATCAACCGATTTTGTGTCAAGATTGTTTACTATCATCTTACTTTGGGCCGGTACTTATTATGCGATTGATGGTGAAATCACTCCGGGAGAATTGTTTTCCTTCTATTCCATTATAGGGTATTTCACAGGTCCGGCTTCACAGCTTATCGGAACAAACCAGGCTATTCAGAATGCAATGATTGCTGCTGAAAGATTGTTCGGTGTGATGGATTTAGACAGGGAAGAAATGGAATCGAAAATTAATCTGACTTCAAATTCACTTGGAGATATTCAGTTCAAGGACATTGATTTCTCGTATGAATTGGGAAGATATATTTTCAAAGATCTGAATCTGGAAATCAAAAAAGGAAGCTTCACGGCATTTGTAGGGGAAAGCGGAAGTGGGAAAAGTACGATTGCCTCTTTGATCCAAAGCATTTACCATCCGTCTGAAGGTAAAATATTGATTGGGGATTATGATTTAAAATATATCACTAAAGAAAGTATCAATAAATTGATTACAACGGTACCGCAAAATGTCGAGCTTTTCGACGGAACAATCGCCTTTAACATCGCAATTGGTGAAGCCGAGCCGGATATGGCCAGAATCATCGATGCCAGTAAAAAAGTTGGGGCTTACGAATTTATTGAAGCATTGCCTAACGGATTTGGTACTTATCTTGGGGAATTTGGAGCTAATCTGTCCGGAGGGGAAAGACAACGTATAGCTTTTGCAAGGGCATTATATAAAGATCCGGATGTTTTGATTCTTGATGAAGCAACTTCAGCACTTGACTCTGAATCTGAAATGGTAATCAAGCAATTGGTTGAAGATTTATCAAAACAAGGGAAAACCATTATCGTGATTGCACATAAACTACAATCCATTAAAAACGCCGATGTGATTTATGCTTTCAAAAAAGGGGAAGTGGTCGAAAGTGGTTCGCACGACACCTTAATGGAAAATAAAAACTATTACTATAAAATGTGGAATAATATAGCTGTTTAATAAAAAAATTTAACAAAATGAAAAACTACTCTTTTACAAAGACTGCTATTGTAAGAACTCCAATTGAGGAGAAGCAAACTAATCTTACCTGGGAAAGAATTCTTGAGATTTTTTCCAAAAAAGAAAACCGTGAAGCACTGTTCTTAGGTTCGCCTAATATCTATAAAGCTTTTGTTGCCTGGGAAAGAGGGGAAATGTTCCAGGAAGAAGAGGATTTGAAAAACCTTCAGGGATCTTTATACAAATATGCATCAAGACTGTCAAACCGAAGTACTCCATTTGGAATGTTTGCCACTGTAGCTCCGGTTACGATGAGCGGGGAAACAAATCTTGATGTAAAAAACAGCGAATTAGGCAGGGTAACCAAGTATGATATGTACTTTTTGGGCCATCTGGTTCCGATATTTACTAAAAACGAATCGGTAAAAAAAGCGCTGAAATATTTTTCAAATAATTCGATGTACAGAGTATTTGATAAATTCAGATATGTTGAATATTATTTCAAGGATAATGTAAGATTCCATAAAATTTCCGAGGTAGAGTTTACCGAATATCTTGATCTGGTTTTTGAGAAGGCTAAAAACGGAGCTTCAATAAGCGAATTGGCATCAGTATTGGTTTGTGATGATATTTCACTGGAAGACGCTGTGTCATTTATCGATACATTGATTGAAAGCCAGTTTGTTGTAAGCGAATTGGAATTTACGGTAACAGGTGAAGATTACTTCGAAAAAGTGTTGAAAATATTCTCTGAAGAGCGATTTGCTTTTTATGAGGCAGAAGTTATAAAAGATTTAATTACCAACTTAAAAACTAAAATAAATGATCTTGATAGAAATGGTGTTAATGATGCTTCGTTATATAATGACATTCATGAGCTAGTTAACGAGCAAATCAGTAATGTTGATATTACCAAATTATTTCAGGTAGATTCCAGCAGAAAGATCAATGAAGGAACACTGAGCTTTAAAACCCTGAAAGCCTTGAGACCGGCCATATCAGCATTGAATAAACTGAATTCAAATTCGGAAAACCCTAACCTGAAAGATTTTAAAAAGAAATTCCAGGAGCGTTATGAAGAGTACGAACAGCCTTTGGTTAAGGTTTTGGATCCGGACATTGGAATTGGTTACGGAAAGCAATCCGGGGCAAAAGCACCATTGGTTGATGAATTGGCCATTGCACCAAAATATGCAACAGAAAAACAAATCAGCCTTGATGCAAAGAAAAGTTTCCTACTGAAAAAATTGATCCATTCTACTGCCAATAATCTGAAAAGTGTCGATTTAACCGATGAGGAAATCAATAAGTTTGAGGAAGATGAGACTTTGTATCCGGATAGCTTTTCAGCATTCGTAAATATTTTTCACGAAGAAGGAAAAGAAAAGATCAACATCAAATCGGTTTCCGGACCTTCGGCGAATGGGTTAATTGGAAGGTTTGCCCACTTGGATCAACGCATCCTTGATCTTTGTAATGAAATTTCAAATGTAGAAAGTCAATTGAATGCAGATGCGGTTGTTGCCGAAATCGTTCACTTGCCACAAGCCAGAACCGGAAACATTCTGTACAGAAATTTCCAGCGCGAATATGAAATTCCGTATTTGGGAGGCTCATCTGTTCCGTCTGAAAACCAAATTCTTATTGATGATTTATATGTGTCTGTTAAATCAGGAAGAATTGTTTTGCGTTCAAAGCGTTTGGGGAAAGAAGTAATTCCGAGATTGAGTAATGCACACAATTACAGTTCAAATGCTTTGCCAATCTATCATTTCCTTTGTGACCTGCAAAATCAAACTACAATGGGATTCGGTTTCAGTTGGGGGGCTTTACAAAATGATTTTACATTCCTGCCGCGCTTAACGTATAAAGACGCTGTTTTGAGCAGAGCAACATGGAATATCAGTCAGACAGATATCAATGCCATTCTTTCAAATGATGAAAAAGATGCGGTTAAAGCTGCACGTGAATTCCAAAAAGAGCGTGAAATACCAAATCTGGTTTACATCGCCCAAGGTGATAACGAAGTGCTGATTAATTTTGAAAATGATTTAAGTTGTAAGGTGTTTTATTACATGATGAAAGGTGAACGGTTTTTACAGTTGAAAGAGTTTTTCTTCGAAGAAGATACCATCACCAATACATATTGCAACGAAATTGTGGTTTCGGCCCACAAAAATGTCGAGAAGAGAGAAGAGAAACAACAGGTAAAGTTTGTTTCGAAAGAAGAATTGAGCGGCGTCCAGGAATCTTTCTCAATTGGTGAAAAATGGTTGTACTATAAGTTTTACTGCGGTGAAAGAGCCGGAGAAGAATTGCTGAATAAAGGAATTAATCCTATTGTTGCCGAATTGAAAGAAAAAGGATTGATTGATAAATGGTTCTTTATCCGATATTATGATGCACTTGGACATCACATCAGGTTCAGGGTGTTGTTAAAAGACCTGACCAAATTCAACGAATCAATCAGAATCATTAAAGAGCACATCAGTCCTTTTGAAAACACTAAAATCGTTTGGAAAACACAAACAGACAGTTATTTGAGAGAGTTGCAACGCTATGGTTACGAGGCAATTGAAACGACTGAGTCTTTGTTTTACAATGATAGTGAATGTACACTGAAATTCGCTGACATGATTGAAGGTGACTTGGGAGAAAAAATCAGATGGCTGTTTGCATTGCTTTCCATGGATCATTTGCTGAATGATTTCGGTATCGCATTAGAAGACAAAGTTAAAGTCATGAATATTGCTAAAACAGGCTTCGGAAAAGAATTTAACCGCGGCGGAAAACTGAACAAGCAAATCAATGAAAATTTTGCCAAGCATGAGTATGAAATCGATTGTTTCCTTGATGCCGGTAATGTTGAAGAAATGTATGAACCGTTATGGGAAATTCTTCAGGAAAGATCAGTGGCTAACCAAGACGTAGTGGCTGTTTTGAAAGAATTGGATAAGGAAAATAAATTCCCGGCGCCTTTGTACCAAATCATATTGAGCTATGTCCACATGGTGTGTAACCGTATATTCCTGACGAAACACAGAATACACGAAATGGTGGTTTATGATTACCTGTATAAATATTACAGTAAAAAACTTCACATGAATGAAGCAGGAGTTGAAGCGGCAGACACTAAAATGGAATTGATAAACTAATTAATTATGAGAGCATTATCAGTAGTTACACCTTCTTTGTTTGATAAAATTGAAGAAGATAAAAAACATTTAATCCAAATTGATGCGCTTCAAATCCCATTGGCCCTGATTGAAGGTGTACAACCCGAATTTGACAGCGATGCAGATCAGTATGCTAATCTTGTATTAGTTAAAAAATCAAGTTTTTCACTTAATTACAGGGATTTAGGGATTATTGAAAACGCCTGGAGAAGATTACAGGAAGTTGAAGGAGATTCGTTTTATCCCATTGGGTCTGATTTTGCAGGCGTTGTTGAAGCTGTCGGTAAAAATGTGAAGAATCTTTCTGAAGGGGATTTGGTGATTGGAAATGGTTTTTACCCGGATTTTGAAAATGGTGCCATGCCGGGAATTCCATCCAATCATGCCAGTAAAGAATATGAAGTGTATCATTTCGGAAAATTGGTTAAAGTGCCGGAATTCATTTCAAAGACTGAAGCCGGAACATTGAGCATAGGTGTGCAAACCGCTAATTCGATGATCAGACGTGCCGGAATTAAAGAAGGGGAAAATGTATTGGTCACTTCTGTAACGTCAAATACATCATTTTTTATTCTGAATGCACTTTGGGAAAAAGGATGTAATGTATACGGTTTGTCTTTCTCAGGGAAGAATACCGAAAAAATAAAAGAGCATTTCCCTTTTATAAAAGAGATTTACTCGATTAAAGAAAATAACATTCCGAAGGATATTCTTTTTGATGTGGTTTTTGATGCCTTTTCGGATACGTATCTGGAATATCTGGTTGATAAAATGAACATGAGTTCAAGATACCTGACTTGTGGGATATTCAATCAGTCTTCTGAAAAAATGAGAGAGGTAAAACCGGCGAACCTTTCTCTTCTTATTGCGAAATTAATGATGCGTAATATAAGTTTAATAGGTAACTGTCTCGGCACAACCGATGATTTGGTAAACGGTTTGCAGAATTATGAAACAAATAAAATGTTCATCGATTCGGTATTTACCGACAATGATAAAATTTCAGATTTTATTTCTAAAACGTACAATTTAAGTAATGATAAATTTGGGAAAGTGGTTTTCCAGTATTAGAAAAAATTTGATTGGTTTTTTTGGTTGAAAAGAGGATGGATAATCCTCTTTTTGTTTTTAAAACAATTGATTTTCAAAAGTTTAACTTTTTTTATGGTTTAACCATAAAATTTTTCTTATAGGGCATTCTACCTTTATATAGAAATTGCAAGATTTTACTGCCCAACAACTAAATCGAATCATATGAGAAACTTAATTCTACTTCTGTTTGTTCTGAATGTAGCCAATTCTTCGGCTCAGGATGTTAAAGGAATTTATGGCGATACTAATTGGTTGCGTACCTGGACCAATTTCAAACCTAAAAGTACAGAGTACAGGGAAAGTAATACATTGCTTACGGGTGTAATCTCGCAAAACACAGTTTTAAAAAACAGCCAGATTTACTTGCTTACCGGTGTGGTTTATGTCACAAACGGCGCAACATTATTTATTGAACCGGGAACAGTAATCAGAGGTGATTCGGAAACAGACGGTTTATTGGTCATTTCAAAAGGGTCAAAAATTGTTGCGATCGGAGATGAAGCTAATCCTATCGTTTTCACTTCGAATAAGCCATCGTCTGAAAGAAAAGCCGGCGATTGGGGAGGTTTGATCATTATGGGTGATGCGCCTACCAATAAATTTTCCAAACAGCTGGAGTTTTCACTTGAAGCAAATTATAGTAGTTATGGTGGTGAAAATGTGGATTCAGATTCGGGTGTATTGAAATATGTAAGAATTGAATTTGCCGGAAAGAAAGGAAAACATAAAAAATGTCTGAACGGTTTGTCATTGGCCGGTGTTGGAAAAAATACACTGTTGAGCAATGTTCAGGTGAGTTTTTCAGGTGATGATTCATTCGAGTTTTACGGCGGTAATGTGAATGTTGATAAATTGATTTCTTTCAAAGCGATTGATGATGATTTTGATTTTACGGAAGGAGTTCAGTGCTATATCAATAACAGTCTTGCCATCAGAAGTTCTTTCATTTCAAGTCCTGAAGGATCAAGAAGTCTTGAAATTGAATCTTACGAATCAGCAACCGAAGTTGATTTAAGCAAAAAACCAACTTATGTTGAGGCTAATTACATGACATTTATTAATGATAACAACGAAGTTCAAAGTATTTCAAATGAAACGGTTTTTATAAAAGAAAGATCGAGTCTGAGTTTAAAAAACAGTATTATTTCAGGTTATAGAATCGGAATCGTTTTTGATGATCAGATTAAAGGAAATCTTGTTAACCTTGAGCCTTTTAAATTTGAAAATATTCTTTTTAATAACTGTACCGAAGGTAATTTTGTGGGTGAAAATAATGCTTATACTACTTTTATTGCGCAAAATTATAAAAAAGAGGAATTGTTTATTGAAAACAACGATGTTGAGGCGTCAGCTTTATTTATAGATGCAGATTTAAAGAAAACACCGGATCTTAGATTCAAATCAGCGATGATTCTTGCCAGTAAAGATATAGCCAAGAAAAATTAGTATCGGTTCCTGAACCATACTTTTTGCCATTCTCTTTTTAAGATTAGAAAAGAAACCTGTTCAGCTAGTTCTACTAAGTCTGAACCGTCAAGCTTTTTTACCTGATCTTCCGAAACATCAATGATGTAAAGTAAGTTTAAATATTCGGCAAACTTATGCTGGATTAAGTTGTAAACTTTGTCGTGTAATTTTAATTTTAAATCAATCGGAGATATTGATGCCGGAAAATCAACGCTTTCATTGGCAAACGTAAAATCTTTATTGATTTGTTCCACCAACTTAATATATAATGCTTCTTTCTGTGCTTCAGAAAGTAATAAATCGGTATTTTGTGGCGCAATATACATATTGATGGATTTGGGTTGAATTAAACGTTTCTGCTCATCAGGTTTTCACCAAATGCTTTCAGGATTTCTTTTTTCTCCTGATCAATTTGCATTTTATCTAACGTTGCAAAAGCTTTGTAGGTATAGGATTTGATGGCTTCCTGTGTTGCCTGGCTGGCTCCTGTTGTATTGAAAATTTCTTTCACAGATTTAATCTTGTCTGTATTGTCTGTAGGTTGTATTGAAAATAAATGCAGTAATTGCTCTTTTTTGTCGTTTTCAGCAAAGTCTTTTGCTTTTAAATACAGATAGGTTTTTTTATTCTCGATGATATCACCGCCAACTTGTTTTCCAAATGTTTCCGGATCGCCAAATGCATCTAAATAATCATCCTGTAACTGAAATGCAATTCCTAAATTCAAACCAAAATCATAAATTAAGTTGGCATTTTCTTCCGAAGTTTCTGCAACAATTGCTCCCATTTTCATCGCGGCGCCAACTAAAACGGCGGTTTTATATTCAATCATCTTCAGGTATTCAGGAATTGTTACATCGTCACGGGTTTCAAAATCCACATCATATTGTTGACCCTCGCAGACTTCCAATGCTGTCTTGCTGAAAAGTTTGGCTAATTCCCGGAAAATTTTTGGTTCATATTGTTCGAAATACTGATAAGCCAAAATCAACATGGCATCACCCGATAATATTCCGGTATTAATGTTCCATTTTTCATGAACGGTTTCATTTCCTCTTCTCAGCGGAGCATCATCCATTATATCATCATGGATAAGGGAGAAATTATGAAATACCTCTACGGCTGTGGCTGCTGCCAACGCTTTTTGATATTCTGCGTTAAATATTTCTGAAGCCATTAAAGTCAGAACCGGACGCATTCTTTTTCCGCCCAAAGACAAAATATAACGGATAGGCTCGTATAAATTATTAGGTTCTTTGGAAATAGACAACGCTGAAAAATGATTCGAAATAATGTCCTGATAATATGAAATTGGATGCATTTTGCTTTTGAAACTTTAAAAATGAAATATTTAACTGTACAAAAATAGTCTTTTTGCAGGACTCACCAACAGCTATGTTTGGGGATATTTACTTAAATGTTAAAAAAATGTAAAAACTCAGGAAACTATTTTAGTGTTAAAAGTTTCCTTTCTATATTTGCACCGAATTTGGATTTTAAATCATTAGTTTCCAGTAAAGTGAGAATATGAAATGTAAGATTATTGAAAAGGCGACTGATATGTTTTTAAAACATGGTTTTAAGAGCATCACCATGGATGATATTGCAAACCAAATGGGTATTTCTAAAAAAACGATTTACAAGTATTATGCAAATAAAGAAATGCTTGTTGAAGAAGCTACTGAATTGACCCATAATAAAATACATGAAGTTTTAGAAGGAATTGTTGCCAAAGACCTGAATGCGGTTGAGGAAAATTTTGCCATCAGAAGAATGTTTGATGATCTTTTCAGTTCGGCAGATTCGACTCCTTTATTTCAGTTGAAAAAGCATTATCCTGAAATATATGAAAAAGTAATCTGTAAGGAAAATGAATCTTGTGATCAGTTGTTCCGTCAGAATATTGAAAAAGGAATAGCGCAGGGTTATTACAGAAAAGAACTGGATATTGAAACGGCAGTCCGGTTTTATTATACGCTTATCCTGAATATCAACGAAACAACAGCTTTGGAAAAAGACAGCCAGGCTTTGGAATTATTGGCTTTGGAATACCATACACGTGCCATTGCCACGCCAAAAGGAATTGAAGAACTTGAAAAACAATTACAAATAAACCATAATAACTAAATGAGAAGAATATTTATATTATTGAATCTAATCTATTTTGTGCAAGTCAATGCGCAGGATAAGGTCAATAGTACTGAAGCTAAACAGGATTATACGTTTAGTCTGAAGCAGGCTATTGAGTACGCAGTGAAAAATAATTATACTTCAATTAACGCCAGTCGTGATATAGAAGCTGCTAAACAAAAAAAATGGGAAACCACAACAATGGGTTTGCCGCAAATTAATGGTAAATTGAATTACCAGAACAGTTTTAAAATTGCATCAAACCTGATTACTGTAGAAGGTCGTCCGGCAATATTGACTCTAGGAGATTATAACTCAGCAGATGCTGGTTTGAGCTTAAGTCAATTGATTTTTGACGGATCTTATCTGGTAGGTTTGGAATCGGCCAGAACGTACCTGAAGATTTCGCAAAACGCACAGAAGAAAACCAGTCAGGAAATCACTGAACTGACAACCAATGCTTATGGTAATGTGTTATTAGCGGAAGAAAGCATCAAAATTGTTGAGCGTAATAAAGCCATCTTGGAGAAAACATTGAGAGAAACAGGTGAAACCTACAAAAACGGTTTTTTGGAAGAAGAAGCGGTTGAACGTATCCAAATCACTTTGGCTTCCGTAAACAGTACATTGGATTATGCAACCCGTATGAGAGCGATTGCAACAAATATGCTGAAATTGTTGATGGGAATCGAATTGAACGAAGAGATTACGTTAACCGATAAATTGGATAATCTGACCACACAAAACATTGATATGGCTTTATTGGGCGAAACTTTTTCAGTGGAAAACAATATCGATTACCAGATTGAGAAAAATGTGGAAGAATCAAAAAGATTATTGTTGAAATTGGAAAGAAGTAAAGCGTTACCATCATTGGGAGCACAGGTAAACTTCGGATATAATACTTTTTCAAGTCGTTTTGGCGATTTGGTTTCTGCTGATCAGAAATGGTACAATTATTCGAATGCAGGTATAGCATTGAATGTTCCAATCTTCAGTTCATTCGGTCGTAGTTCGAGAACACAGCAGGCTAAAATTGCTTTCGAACAGGCTAAAACCAAAGTATTGGAAACTGAACAAACACTGAAACTGCAATACCAAAAGGCAAAAAGTGACTATGAATACAGTGTTGCACAATACAATTCGGCTAAAAGCACATTGAATCTTTCAGAACGTATCGAAGGTAAACAACAGGTTAAATTTAAAGAAGGTTTGTCGACCAGTTTTGAATTCACAGAAGCACAACGTCAATTATATACAGCTCAGCAAGATTATTTGCAGGCGATGGTCGATATCATCAACAAAAGAGCTGCCTTGGAGAAAATTATCAATAAAAACTAACTTAACATATTAAAAATGAAAAAAGTAATCTTACTTTCTTTAGTTTCTATAGTCCTTTTTGCTTGCGGAAGCAAAGAAAACGGAACCTCGGTTGATACGCTCATCGAAACTAAAAATATAAACGAATTAAAGAACAAGCGAACTGCATTACAGGCTGATTTGGCAAAAATTGACGAAGCTTTGGCTTCCCTTGAAAAGAAAACCGATGAAGCTTTAGTGGAAGTAATGACTGTGAAAGACACCGTATTCAATCATTATCTTGAAATTCAGGGTAACGTTGATACAAAAGAAAACATCTTGATCCAGCCGGAAGTACCGGGAGCTTTAGTGACTTTGAATGTGAAAGCCGGACAAAGTGTTGGAAAAGGACAAATTCTAGGCCGAGTGGATGACGGAGGAATGAGCCAGCAATTGGCCAGTATCCAAACGCAGTACGAATTAGCGAAAACTACTTTCGAAAGACAAAAAAGATTGTGGGATCAGAAAATTGGTTCTGAAATCCAGTACTTACAGGCACAAACCCAAATGGTGAGCTTGCAGAAATCGGTTGCGCAAATGAAAGCACAATTAGAGAAAACGGTAATCAGAGCGCCTTTCACAGGAGTTATTGATGAGGTATTTGTAGAAAGAGGGCAAATTGTATCGGCTAATCCTCAAGGTTTGATGCGTATCGTAAACCTGAGCAGCATGTATGTAAGTACGCAAGTACCGGAAACCTATGTAGGTAAAGTAAAAGTTGGAACTCCGGTTCAGGCTGACATTACTTCGGTAGGAAAAACATACCAAGGTAAAATCCGTCAGGTAGGAAAAAGTATCAATCCGGCTAACAGAAGCTTCGGTATTGAGGTTAGTGTTCCAAATCCGGAAAGTTTGTTAAGACCAAATCAGGTTGCTAAACTTAAAATTGTGGATTACACTAATAAATCTGCAATAGTAGTACCGGCAAGTATTATCCAACAGGATGCTGAAGGAAACAAATTTGTCTATGTGGTAAACAATGCAAGCGGAAACACCGGAACAGCTAAGAAAGTAATGGTTAAATTAGGACAGTCGTCTAATAACTTTACTGAAATCTTATCAGGAATAAACAAAGGAGAAGTGGTTGTGTCTGAAGGTGCAAATACAGTTTCCGAAGGAATGAAATTAACATTTTAAGCATAAAGAAAAAGAAGAGGTTAGTACAATTTCATTTTCTAAGAATTTTGTTGGTCCCAAATCTTATACATAAATGAGACTAACCTTTTTCTTTATCAACTAAAACTAACAAAACATGGCTCATCAAAGTAAAGAATTTGGGATATCCAGTTGGGCGGTAGACAATAGGGTTACCGTTTATATTCTCACCTTTATCATTGTAATTACCGGTATTTATGCCTATGTTACAATGCCCCGTGAGGATTTCCCCGAAATTATTGAGAATAAAATATATGTTTCATCTATTTTCCCTGGTAACTCAGCGGAAGATGTTGAAAAACTAATCACAAAACCGCTGGAAGATAATATTAAGAATATCAGCGGTATTCAAAAAGTAACATCAAGTTCGTATCAGGATTACGGAATGATCATCGCCGAATTTGATGATGATATTCCTGTCGAAGAGGCAAAAGCTAAAATTAAGGATAAAGTTGATTTGTCCAAAGCTGATACCGATTGGCCAAACCTGGACAACGGAAGTAAAGTTGAACCAAGTGTTTTTAACGTAAATATCGCTGAGGAAGTTCCGATTCTGAATATCAATCTGAAAGGAAATTATACAGCACAACAGTTAAAAAAATATGGAGAATACCTTGAAGACGAAATTGAAGATATTTCAGAAGTTAAAGCAGTTGACGTTTTAGGGGTTGATGACAAAGAAGTTGAAATTGCCATCGATGTCTATAAAATGAATGCAGCACAGGTAAGTTTTGATGACATTGCCAGTGCGGTTCAATATGAAAACATGACGCTTTCGGGAGGTAACCTTATTGCACAGGGTTCAAGAAACAACATCCGTATTGTGGGTGAAATTTCAAATCCTGATGAACTTAATAATATAATTGTAAAATCGTACGGTGGTTCGGTATACCTGAAAGATATCGCCACAATCAGATTTAAGGAAAAGGAAAAAACAACCTATGCCCGTGAAAGAGGTGATGAAGTTGTGATGCTGAACGTGAAAAAGCGTTCAGGACAAAACATGATTTCTGCCATCGAACAGGTTAAAGAAGTCGTGAAAAAAGCGCAGGAAAAAGTTTTACCGAAAGACCTGAATATTACCATGACTAACGATCAGTCGTCACGTGTAGAGCATCAGGTGGACGAGTTATCTAACCATATCATCTTCGGGGTTGTTTTGGTAATGATCGTATTGATGTTTACCATGGGATTACGTAACTCATTATTCGTAGGAGCGGCTATTCCGTTGTCGATTTTCATTGCATTCACATTATTGTCAGCAATCGGAGTAACCATGAATACGATGGTGTTGTTTGGTTTGGTTATGGGGCTGGGAATGCTTGTGGATGACGGTATTGTGGTCGTCGATAACGTATTTGCCAATATGCAGAAAGGAATGCCGCGTATTGAAGCGTCAAAAATCGGTATTGGTGAAATCGCCTGGCCGGTTATTTCTTCAACGGCAACTACGTTGATGGCTTTCTTACCGTTTGCTTTATGGCCCGGTACGATGGGTAAATTCATGATGTATTTCCCAATGACATTGTCGGTAACACTAGGAGCGTCATTGTTTGTGGCGATGGTTGTAAATGCTGCCATGACGGGAGGTTCGATGGATACGATGGACAGAAATATTTCAAGAGCGTCTGCTAAAAAGAACACAATTATATTTCTTATTATTGGGTTGTTGTTTGTAATTCCAGGTAATTTAATGGATTCCAAATTAATGCGCGGAATTGGGCATTTGGCCTTGATTTCAATTGGATTGATGTGGTTGTACCACGCTAAGTTGTTCCAATGGACACAGGATTTCCAACATGATTTCTTTCCAAGAATGGAGGAGAAATATAAGCGGATGTTAGCCCGTATCTTGAATGGAAAGTCAGCGTGGAGAGCTTTCATACTTATCGTTTCAATGATGTTTTTATCATTCCTATTGTTGGGAATATTCCCAAGAAAAACATTGTTCTTCCCGAATAATATTCCAAATCAGGTAATTGCGTACATTGAGTATCCGGAAGGAACCGATATTGAAAAAACGAACAAAGCAACCCAGTTTATTGAGAAGCAGGTAATCAGTGTGCTTGATAAGTATATAGATACAAAAACGAATAAAAATTACCTGGCAGAGTCAATTGTGGCCCAAGTAGGTGTGGGTGCTACCAATCCTCAGGTTGATTTAGGATCACAGTCGGAAACACCTCATAAAGGAAAGGTGACCGTAAATTTTGCTGAATTCAAATTCAGAAGAGGTGTGAATACCGAAGATGTGATGGAAGAGGTACGTTCTAAAATCAAAGCAATTCCGGGTGCTTCGGTTACCGTTGAAAAAGACGCTGCTGGACCGCCGGCCGGTTACCCGATCAGTATTCAGTTAACCGGAACCGATTATAATTTAATGTTGAAAGAAGCAGATAAAATGATTGCTTTCTTGAATACTAAAAACATTCCGGGTATTGAAAAACTAAAAGTGGATATCAATAAGGAAAGTCCTGAATTAGAAGTGAAAATTGACCGCGCTAATGCGGGAAGTTTAGGGGCTTCAACGGGAATGGCAGGTTTTACGTTAAGACGTGCGGTGTACGGACAGGAGATTTCTACTTATAAAGAAGGAAATGACGATTACAATATTGTGATGCGCTTACAGGAAGACCAACGCAAAAATGAAAATGTGTTGTTCAACCAGCCGCTGACTTACCGTAATCCGAATAATGGACAAATCATGCAGGTGCCAATTTCGGCTGTTGCGACGACTGAAAAAACCAAAACTTACAATCAAATCAAGCGTAAGGATTATAAACGTATCATGACGATTTATTCAAACGTATTGACTGATTACAACGGAAATGAAATCACTGAAACAATCCAGTCCGAATTAAAAGATTATGATTTGGCAGGTGATATTACATATTCATTCTCAGGTGTACAGGAAGAACAAGGTAAAAACCAAAGTTTCTTATTCTTCGCATTGTTCTTGGCTTTGGCAGGAATCACGACGATTATCGTACTGCAGTTTAACTCGGTTTCTAAAACATTGGTAATTATGTTTACCGTATTGCTGAGTTTCAGTGGTGTTTTCTATGGTTATGTGATAGCACAAATGGATTTCATCGTATTGATGACTATGATGGGAATCATTTCACTGGCCGGGGTTGTGGTGAAAAACGGTATTGTATTGATGGACTTCTTTGTCTTGTTGATGGATAAAAAAGTAGCGGATAATAATTTGAGATCGCATGATGATTTGACATTAGACCAAATCAAAGAAGTGATCATCGAATCAGGTAAATCACGTTTACGCCCGGTATTATTAACGGCTTTGACAGCTGTATTGGGATTAATTCCGTTGGCAATCGGATTGAACTTTGACTTCTTCGGATTGATCACAGATTTCAACCCTCATTTATATATGGGTGGTGATAACGTTATCTTCTGGGGACCATTGGCATGGACAATCATCTTCGGTTTGACATATGCTACGGTATTAACTTTAGTTATCGTGCCGGTTATGTTCTACCTTGTTAAGAGAACTAAATATTGGTTGCGTGACAGAAAACTAGCCCGCAAACAAACTTAATGCAGAATAATAAAAATGCCCCGATAAGGGGCATTTTTTATTTAAAGGTATAGGTTAAACCAACACCTAAAATTTGTTTGAGCTGTATTTTCGGACCTACAGTAACCTGCTCGCCGTTTACTTCTTCCTTGGCTTTAATGTCGTCATCATAAATTAAATGGGTTCCAATGTTTGCGCTTACATATTCATTGACAACTAAATCGAGTTGCAATTGCCAGTTTATATCGATATTTCCGAAATTTTTTAAGTAATCAGAATAAAGTGATAAACGGTTTTCCAAAAACATGTTCCTGAAAATTTCATCTTTATGCTGCGCAGTAATCAAAAATCCTAATTCTGTTCTTGATTTGTGTCCTTTTGAAATCAGATTACCAAATTCATCATAAACTGCTTTTTTTACACCATAAGCTCCTTCATTAGCTAAACGTTGGTTTAAAACTAAAGTTGTTTTTTGGGTTAAAGGAGATAAGTATAATTTTAATTTGGCTTCTTTGTTGATATATTCGGTACCAACGCCCAGAAAGATATAAGCGGGCGCGAAAAATTTCGAAATGGCTGTTTCGGTATCAGGATAGGCAAAACCATCTGTGAATTGTGTATTGAAATTCAGTTTAGCCGAATAAAACCAATTCGAAACAGTGTCTTTTCTGAATCCAAACGTAGAATTGAATACCAATGCATCATCTGTTTTCCGAAGCCTCACACCGTCTTGTTTGTTTACACCGTAACGAACAATTAATTCATTGTGCCATTTTAGATTTTTATAGTCGTAAGTTCGGGTAAAATTTCCTTTGAGTAATCCGGAAATAGAGTTGTTTCCTCCTGCATTCCAATTTAAGAAAGCCGTTTCACTGATGTCAAAGCCAATTTTATTGTTCTTTTTCCAATAACTTGTTGAATCAGGAAGTTGGGTGATGATTTTGTCTTGTGCGAAGGAGAAATAATTAGCAAACAGTAGGAATAAAGCAGAAAAGGCTACTTTCGATTTCATTTTAATTTTAGATTAGGGGCTATTAAAAAACGCCTCTGCAAAGCGAGAGGCGTTTTTCTTGGTTTTTGGTTTTTGGTTAATTTGTGGAGAATATCGGAGTCGAACCGATGACCTCCTGCGTGCAAGGCAGGCGCTCTAGCCAGCTGAGCTAATCCCCCAGAACGAAGCCAAATATACTATTTTTATTTAAAAACAATTATTGGGTTGTAAAAAATAACAAATCAAAACGGTTCTGTTAATTTTAAGCCAATATGTATACCAGGGCTTTTGTGGAGAATACCGGATTCGAACCGGTCGCCTCTACGCTGCCAGCGTAGCGCTCTAGCCAAATGAGCTAATCCCCCAAAAAGTTTTCCAAATATACTCTTTTTGTTCAATAATTGATACTTTTGCTAAAAAAAATAGTATGGACATTACCATAAAGATAACTGACCGTGAAGGAGTGATTCATGAAGTGAAAGCTCCAACAGACATGAACATGAATATTATGGAATTGGTAAGGGCTTATGAACTTGCTCCTGAAGGGACTATCGGTATTTGTGGAGGAATGGCAATGTGCGCTTCGTGTCAATGCTATGTTTTGAATAATGTTGAACTTCCGGAAATGGGACAGGATGAAGAAGCAATGCTTTGGGAGGCCTTTAATGTAAAAGAGAACAGCCGTTTGGGTTGCCAGATTCATATTACGCCGGATATAGACGGACTGGAAGTCGAACTGGCCCCGGAAAGTTAATTGTAACTTTTTGCAGAATGATCCGTATAAGGATTATAAATACTACAAAATGCAATCTGAACAGAATTTACTGGGATTACACATTCTGCTGACTTTAGAGACTCAATCACAGGAAAAACTTAAAAACTTTGATGGATTTAATGTTTTTGCCCATGAATTACTTGAAAAATATAACCTTGATAAGGTAGGGGAGTCATTTCATGTTTTTGAAAATGAAAGTTTTACATCGGCTTTGTGCTTGATGGAATCACATTTATGCATACATACCTGGCCGGAAATTAGCCGTCTGACAGCGGATATCTATTTGTGTAATTATTCACGGGATAATACCGAAAAAGTCAAACAGATTGCCAGGGATATTACCTGTTATTTTGAAGGAGATATTGTTAAATTAATTGAAGTTGAACGATAGTATGCATTCATTTACCTGCCCAAAATGTAATAAAGTTACTGCGATCAGTGTTTCTTATGAAATCACCAGTTTTGGATGTTCTGACTGTAAATCATTGTTTTCTGTCAAAGACGGTGTTTTGGATTTTAAGAATAAGTACCAGTATGAGCCTGCATATCCCTTATTACCTGTTGGTCTGAAAGGAAATTTTGACGGCGCCGAATACGAAATAATCGGTGTTTTGGTCAAAAAAATAACCGACTCGTTTTTTTACATGAGGGAATATACGCTTAAGTCAAAATACGGTGAATATCTTTACTTGTCTGAAGCAGATGGACATTGGATTCTTTTGAAAGATGTATCTTCAGAAATTTCGATTGAAGAAAAACCTTTGTCAGTACTATTCGATGGTATAAACTATGATATTTATGGGTATACAATATCACAGATAGTAGGAGCTTATGGTTTTTTTGATATTTCAATACCAACAGTAAATGTCAGGGCGCTGGAGTATATAAAACCACCATTTATTTTATCAAGAGAGGTTGTTGATTCAGTAACCACAGTCTATAAAGGTGAGCATATTTCAAAATCTCAGGTAAAAAAAATATTTAATTATAATCATTTGCCAATTCAATCGGGAAAAGGACTTGTTCAGCCTTTTTACTTTGATTTATACCATACTGTTATTATCTTTTTGATTTCCATATTGGCTATCTTGGGAACACATATGTTGCTCAATGAAGAAAGAACAGATTTTTTGGTTTTGGATGATTATCTGGTGTTTTCAGATTATGTTTCAAAAGAATTTGTTTCGCCTTCTTTTGAATTGAAAGGAGGTTCGGCTCCACTTAAAATCACTTTGAATTCCAATGTGAATAATTCATGGGCTTATACAGGGGTTTCATTGGTCAATGAAATTACGAATGAAGAACGTTTTGCCGAGAAGGATCTTGAATATTATCATGGTTATACCGATGGAGAGAGCTGGACAGAAGGAAGCCAAAGCAATGATTTCAATATTTGTGGGGTTGGTCCCGGGAAATACCATTTGGTCATTACTCCTTCCCATCAGGATACAGATATTGAGAATCCGGGTATAAATGTAAAAGCTGAGTGGGCATCAGCATCCAGTTGGAATTTCGGTGTTTGTATAGTGATTTTAGTTGTATTGATTATAGCGCTTCTTATTTGGGAGTACCATTTTGAAAAGATGCGTTGGATAGACAGCGAATATTCGAAATATGATTATGGAGAAGATGAATAATATATAGCGACATGGAAATTAAAGAATTTATAGTTAAAAATAAATGGGCACTGTTGTTAGGTGTTTGTGCCTATACTCTTTTCTTGTATTTTTCCTATTCAGGAAACAGGATATGTGATTGCCAGAGTACCGAAAAATATAACGAACCATCTTCCAGAAACGGCAGATCACACGTGAACAGATTCTATCATAAATAAATTAAATAAGCATACTATGGAATACTTAAACTTACACCCAATCATCAATTCAGTTGTGTTTTCAGCTATAGGAATAATCATTTTGATTTTAGGATACGTCTTAATCGAAAAAATAACACCTGAAAACACCTGGAAAGAAATAGTGCAAAATAAAAATATTGCCCTGGCGATTGTTTTCGGAGCTTTAATAATTGGAATTTCCTTAATTATCAGTGCGGCTATTCATGGGTAAAAAAAAACTCAATTTTGAATACTTGCTCTTATTTGCTGTTTTTATCATTGCCACCTGTGGCTTGATTTATGAACTTGTTGCAGGAACATTAGCGAGTTATCTTTTAGGTGATTCGGTGAAACAGTTTTCATTTATAATAGGAGTTTACTTGTTCTCAATGGGGATAGGTTCTTATTTTTCAAAATTTATCAAATCAAACCAACTTAATACATTTATTGAAATTGAGATTCTTGTTGGTGTCATTGGGGGTTTGAGTTCAGTCATTCTTTTTGTTCTTTTTGAAAAGGTTGACTATTTTCAGTTTGTATTGTATTTATTGGTTTTTATTACCGGTTGTCTGGTTGGTTTGGAAATTCCGCTCTTAATGAATATACTCAAAGACAGGGTAGCTTTCAGTGATTTGGTTTCCAATGTGTTTACTTTTGACTATATAGGTGCTTTACTGGCATCGGTTTTATTTCCGTTGGTGCTTATACCTCAATTGGGAGTGATGAAAACCTCTCTGTTTTTCGGGATGATTAACATGGGGATCGCTATTGTGCTTTCTTTTGTGTTGGCAAATGAAATTAAGAAGCCTTTTTTGCTTAAAGCCAAATCGATTTTATGTTTCATAATTTTGCTCATGGTATTTGTTTTTTCTGACCGTATTTTGTCTTATTCCGAAGAAAAACTATATGGTGAAAATATTGTTTTTACACATACAACACCCTATCAGCGAATCGTGTTGACGCATACTAAAAATGATTATAAATTGTATCTCAATAATAATCTTCAGTTTTGTTCCACTGATGAATACCGTTACCACGAAGCATTGGTTCATCCGGTAATGGAATGTGCTCCATCGGTGAATAAAGTTTTGGTTTTGGGTGGAGGTGACGGTCTTGCAATAAGGGAAATTTTAAAGTATAAGGAAGTAGATTCCATCACTCTTGTTGATCTTGATGAAAAAATGACTTCGATGTTTACCGTAAATCCAATTTTGAAAAATTTCAACAAAAATTCTTTTTCTGATCCGAAAGTAAAAGTGTTTAATCAGGATGCGTTTTTATGGTTAAAACAGACCCGCAAAAAGTTCGATGTTGTGATTGTTGATTTTCCGGATCCGTCTAATTATAGTTTGGGGAAATTATATTCCCAAAAATTTTATGAAAGATTACAGGATGTGTTAAATCCTGATGCTGTGGTAGTGGTTCAAACCACTTCGCCTTATTTTGCGCCAAAATCATTTTGGTGTATCAATAAAACCATTGGGCAGAGTTTTGTGAAAAAAGATGCTTACCATGTCTATGTGCCTTCTTTTGGAGAATGGGGATATTCGATTGCTTCCAATGATTTAACATTGGATTTTAATCACGTCAGAAGAAAAGTGGACGGACTAAGATTTTATGGTCATAAATTTTCCAAATTAAATCATTTTTCGAAAGATATGATAGTAAAGGATGTTGAAGTTAATCGATTGGATAATCAGGTTTTAGTTCGTTATTTTGATGAAGAATGGGGTAAGTTATAATTCTTTCACTAGAAGGACTTTTTTAAAATCGTTATCGGTTTTAGCGGTATTTGCATTGGTTCCAACTGTCATTACTGCGTGTAAAAATGAAGTTTTAAAATGGATTTTTAAAGTAACAGGAGCGAACCACATTTTAGGACACCGGCTTTGGACTAAAGATTTTCCCAAACCTTCCGAAACAGTAAATGTTCCGGTACTTATTATAGGCGGGGGAGTTACCGGTTTATCAGCTGCCCGACAACTTGTTAAAAAAGGATTTCAAGACTTTTTTATTCTGGAACTGGAGAAAAAGATTGGCGGAAATTCAGCGCATGGTGAAAATAAACTTTCGAAATTTCCACTGGCAGCGCATTATCTTCCTTTACCTAATCCTGATGATGTTGAACTTATTTCTTTTCTGAAGGAATCAGGTGTAATTACACATTTTGAAAATGATTTGCCGGTCTTTGATGAAGAGCAACTTTGTTTCCAGCCACAAGAAAGGCTTTTTATTCGGAATGCCTGGCAGGAAGGATTGGTTCCAAAGTACGGAAACAGTGTAGAATCAGCTAAAGAGACAGAGCATTTCTTTAAATTGATGGAAGTGATAAGAGGTGAGAAAGGTTCTGACGGAAAGTATTTTTTTGATATCCCGTTGCGACAATGTTCCGATGATGCAAAGTATCGTTATCTTGACTCAATAACTATGAAAAAATGGATGTTGGATCAATCTTTTCAAAGTGAGGAGTTGTTTGAATATGTTAATTATTGTTGCCGGGATGATTTTGGTTTTGGAATAGAAACAGTTTCGGCATGGGCTGGGATTTTTTATTTTACCGCAAGGAAAAATCAAGTCTACCAAAAAGATGTTGTATTGACATGGCCGGAAGGTAATGGCAGATTGGTTAAGCATCTGTCAGAATCGTTCAAAGAAAAAATTAAGAAGCAACAAATCGCTTTTGATGTCAAGCATGTAAATAATACTGTTGAAGTTTTGTGTTTTGATGAAATCCAAAATAAAACAATTAAATATGTAGCCAAAAAAGTTATTTGTGCCACCCCGCAATATGTCAATGGTTATTTGTTTACGGGCCGTGGGAAATTTGGGAAAGGATTCCAATATGCACCTTGGTTTACAGCAACAATTACATTGGATTATAATTTTAATCCGGATAATCATCCATTGAGCTGGGATAATGTAATTTACAAATCCGAAGGATTAGGGTATGTGTATAACCAGCATCAATCTTTAGGGCAGGAAGTAATGATGAAAGTAATTACTTATTATTACAGTTTTTCTTCCGGAGATACAGCAAAGAGCAGAAAGTTGCTGTACAAAATGAGTCAGCATGATTTTGAAAAAAAGATTATAGAAGATCTTTCAATTGCCCACCCGGATATCGCTTCCTGTATTAAATCGGTTGAGGTTTATAAAATTGGACACGGGATGGTGAGCCCCGGAGTTGGTTTTATGTTTGGAAAAGCTAAAATCAATGCTCAGGAAAGTCTAAATAATAACGTTTTTTTTGCACACACTGATTTATCGGGAATTTCTATTTTTGAAGAGGCTTTTCATCAGGGAATTGCAGTGGCTAACAGAGTATTAAATGAAGAAGTTTTGGATTCATAAGGCTGGCTTTGATTTGGTATTTATTATATCTCCGCCGTTTTTGGTGTTGGGGTTTGTTTTGTTGTTTCAGGACAAAATTCAGTTTTGGCAGGAGAATTATTCTTTTTTAACTTGGTTAATCCTGATTGTTTTTATTGATGTGGCCCATGTTTATGCAACACTTTATAAAACGTATTTCAGTGAAAGCGGCAGAAAATACTATCAAAAAAAGTTGTTGTATGTTCCGTTGTTTTGTTTTGGTGTCAGTCTTTTTCTGTATGCTTTAGGATATCAGGTTTTCTGGTCGGTTCTGGCATATGTTGCCGTTTTTCATTTTATCAGGCAGCAGTATGGGTTTATGCGGTTGTATGCCAGGAATGAGCCTCAGGTTAAAAAATGGATTGATAATTTAGCGATTTACAATGCTACTGTTTATCCAATGTTGTTTTGGTTTTTCAGTCCAAAACGGAATTTCACATGGTTTGTTGAAAATGAATTTCTTGGATTTCCGAGTGAAACTATTGTTGACGGATTGACTTTCGGTTATTTTTTGGTGATAACTGCGTATGTATTATATGTGCTGTTTAGGTTTGTAAAATACAATCAGTTTAACTTGCCTAAGTATCTCCTGATTTTAGGAACTTATCTTTCCTGGTATTTCGGGATTGTTTACTTTAATAATGATTTGGTTTTTACATTGCTCAATGTGGTTTCCCATGGTATTCCATATATTGCTTTGATGTACTTTAATCAAAGGACAGAAAATCATTTGAAGTTTTTGCCAAAGCTTTCGACGATAGGCGGATTGATGGTTTTTCTTTTTGTCTTTTTGCTTTTGGCCGTGCTTGAAGAGTTTTTATGGGAAATATTTGTGTGGAATGAGAACATTTCGGTTTTTTCAACTGTAAGTTGGTTGGAAGAATGGCAAATTTTAGTAGTGCCTTTGTTGATGGTTCCGCAGTTTACACATTATGTTTTGGATGGGATTATCTGGAAAAAGCAATAAAAAAAGCTCCTAAACCGGAGCTTTTGATTTTATTTTCCTTTAATGGATGCTTCTACGTTTCTTTCAATAGTATGACCCGGTCTGCTCCATCTTGGTTTCTCGCCTAATGATTGGAATTCTGAATCAGATGCTTCCACGGTTTCGGGTTGCATTTTCTTGATAAATGGTTTTTGTGGTTGTAACCCAAGCATTTCAAACATTTTCATATCTTCATTTACATCCGGGTTAGGAGTGGTTAAAAGTTTGTCTCCTGCAAAAATTGAATTGGCTCCTGCAAAGAAGCACATGGCCTGTCCTTCGCGGGTCATATTAGTTCTTCCAGCTGATAAACGAACCTGGGTTTCCGGCATTACAATTCTTGTAGTGGCTACCATACGGATCATTTCCCAGATTTCAACCGGTTTTTCTTCTTCCATTGGCGTTCCTTCAACGGCTACCAAGGCATTGATTGGCACCGATTCAGGTTGTGGGTTTAAGGTTGACAGTGCAACAAGCATTCCTGCGCGGTCTTCAACACTTTCTCCCATTCCGATGATACCTCCGCTACAAACCGTAACATTGGTTTTGCGTACATTTTGGATTGTTTCAATACGGTCTTCAAATCCGCGTGTTGAAATAACTTCTTTATAATATTCTTCAGATGTGTCTAAATTGTGATTGTATGCATATAAACCAGCTTCTGCTAAACGTTGCGCCTGGTTTTCGGTTAGCATACCCAAAGTACAACATACTTCCATGTCTAGTTTGTTGATGGTGCGGACCATTTCAAGAACCTGGTCAAATTCAGGTCCGTCTTTTACGTTTCTCCAGGCTGCTCCCATACAAACTCTTGAAGATCCCGAAGCTTTAGCTCTTAAGGCTTGTGCTTTAACCTGTTGAATACCCATTAAATCATTTCCTTCTATGTCGGTATGATAACGTGCTGCTTGTGGGCAATAACCACAATCTTCGGGGCATCCGCCTGTTTTAATCGATAATAAAGTAGATACCTGAACTACGTTAGGATCGTGATGTTCTCTATGAATACTGGCTGCTTCATAAAGTAAATCCATTAATGGTTTATTGTATATTGCTATAATTTCTTCTTTAGTCCAATTATTTCTTGTTATACTCATAACTCCTTTTTTGTATGCGTCAAAAATAAGGATTTCAGGTTGAATAACCTTCATAAACAAAAAAATGTTCCCAATAAAATAATCGGAAACATTTTTTCTCAATATATAATTGAATTCTAAAAACTCTTAACCCGTCTGTCTTTCCAATACTGCATCAACGTAAAGGTTATAATTATTGATGAAGCGATACCTTCAAACAACAAACCGATGCAATACTGATACATAGATGGCTGTCCGCCGCCAAAAAGGAAATTTTGGGACAGTTTTGCGAGATACGCATCCCCGCCCTTCATGGAAATGTAGGCAAGCAAAGCTGCAACGCTCAGTGCAACACCGATAAGTGATGTTAAACTACCCGAAATGATATTGTCTAAATAGGCTGTTTTTCCTTCTGCGTAATTTGATTTTATGGTTTTATTGACAAAATAAACTACAATTACTATGTTTAGCAGTCTTAATAGGAAAATGTCTGATAAGCCTAATAATTCCATGGTAAGGAAATAAAGTCCAATACCTATGAAAATCATAATACCGTTGTATACTTCTCTTGAGATGTGCATGGCCGATTATTTTATGTTAAACAATAGGAAGTCTCTTATGACTCATTCTCAAAGTTATATAATATAACATTGATTTCCAAATATTTAACAAACAAATGGCTCGTATTTGTTTAGTTGAAATAAGTTAAAGAAGCTTTTTTGTCTAAGAATATTTGATTTTTTAATGAATCGAGTGAGTCGAATTTCTGTTCGTTGCGGAGATGATGTAAAACAGAAATTTCGATTTCTTTTCCGTATAAATCTTCGTTAACATCAAAAAAATTAACTTCAATCGACAGGTTTTTTCCATCGATGGTAGGTTTTGTCCCGATATTCATCATTCCTTGATGTAACTTGTTGTTCCATTTTCCGGTAACTACATAAACTCCGTTTCCAGGTATAATTTTCAAAGGATCATTGATTTGGATATTCGCTGTTGGGAATCCAATTGTGCGTCCCAGTTGGTTTCCTTTTACAACTATGCCGGTAAAAGAATAATGGTAGCCTAAATATTGGTTGGCCAAATCAATATTTCCCTGTCCGACTGCGTTTCTTATTTTAGTAGAACTTATGGTTATTTCGTCAATTTCTTCTGCAGAAATCTGTTCGACATCAAAATGGTATTTTTTTCCGAAATTGATTAAATCGTGTATGTCTGAAGATCTGTTTTTTCCGAAGCGATGGTCGTATCCTATAATTATTTTCTGAAGATTTAATTGGTCGACCAAAATTGTTTTAACAAATTCTTCACCTGATAATTCGGATAAGGTATTGTCGAAATTAAGGATGATTAAATTGTCAATTCCGGTTGATTCCAGTTGGTGTATTTTTTCCGGTGTAGTGTTCAGGAGGCTCACACTTTCTTTTGAGTGTAGTACATTCCGCGGATGTTGTGCAAAAGTAATCACGGCAGTTTCGAGATCGTCAATCCGGGCATTCTTCAGAAGTTTGTCGATAATTTTTTTATGACCTATGTGTACGCCGTCAAAAGTTCCTAAAGTTATAATTGTTTTGCCCTTGGGCTTGAAATCAAAGATGGAATGAAATACTTTCACTTTAAAAGTTTTGGCAAAGATAAGATTTGTTTCGTTGGGAAGATAATAAAAACGGAGTATTGAAAAAATTTAGATATTTTTTTAAAATATTTTTTTAAATTTGTTAAAAATCAAACAACTTTAAAATGAAAAAAGAATTACTAACGCTATTTGCTTTACTTTCATTAGGTCTTGCGAATGCTCAAACAGGAAAGTATTGGGCAGTAAACAAGGAATCTAAAGCTAATGTGGCGGCTAATAATGCAGCTGCCAGATCAAACTTTCCAAAGGAATTTAAATTATTCGATTTAAATTTTCAATCACTTAAACAGGAATTAGGAAGTCTAACAGGAAAAGGGTCAATTTTGATCACACTTCCTAGTGTTGAAGGGAGAATGGAGCAATTTGAATTGTATGAAGCTTCCAACTTCGATGCTGAATTACAGGCACAATTTCCTGAAATCAGAGCCTATTCAGGAAGAGGTATTACGGATAAGTATGCTACTTTAAAAATGAGTATTTCTCCACAGGGAATTCAAACAATGGTTTCGAGAGTTGGGAGTGATACTGAATTCATGGAGCCATATTCCCAGGACAGAAAAATTTATGCAGTATACCGCTCAGCCGGGAACGGAAAATTGAGTGTTAATTGTACTACAGATGATAAAAAAATGTTCAGTGATTTGTCTGATCAGATTAAATCTACCCAAAGATCAAGTGCAGGGCAATTAAAGACGATGCGTTTGGCGCAATCTTGTACCGGTGAATATTCGGTTTATCATGCAAATGCCATTGCAGTTGGTACTACACCGACAGTGGCAATTTCTCTTGCGGCAATCAATGCGTCTTTGACTCGTTGTAATGGGGTGTATGAGAAAGACTTAGGGCTTCACCTTAATTTAGTAGCGACTTCTACTAATGTTATTTATACAAATGCGGCAACAGATCCTTATGGAGATACTGATGCTAATTATAATTCTGAATTACAGGCTGCTTTGGATGCAGGTGGAGGTGTAGGAAATGCTAATTATGATATTGGTCACTTATTCTCTGCTATTGGAAATAATGGGAATGCCGGATGTATCGGATGTGTTTGTGGAACAGGTAAAGGAAGTGGTTTTACAACCAGTACTGCTCCTGTGGGAGATAATTTTGATATTGACTTTATTGTTCATGAAGTGGGGCATCAGTTAGGTGCAAATCACACATTCTCAATGAGTAATGAAGGCAGTGGTGTTAACATGGAGCCTGGTTCAGGTGTAAGTATCATGGGATATGCCGGTATTACGAGCTATGACGTTGCGCCACACTCTATTGATAAATTCCATGCGGCTTCTATCAACCAGATACAGGTTAATCTTGCGTCAAAAGCATGTCCAATTACAACTAATATTGCGGCAAACAATGCAACACCTGTTGTTAATGCAGGTGCTGATTATACAATTCCAAGAAGCACACCTTTCATGTTGACAGGTTCCGCTACAGATGCTAACGCAGGTGATGCATTAACTTATCAGTGGGAACAAATCGACAATGCCGGAGCGGCTCAAACCAATGCAAACAGTGCTGCAATTGTAACTAAAGCAACAGGTCCTAACTGGAGATCATACGACGCGGTTTCTACCCCAACAAGAGTTTTTCCTAACATTGCATCGGTTCTAAATGGCCAAGTAACAACTGCAGGTGCAGATATCAATGTGGAGGCACTTAGTTCAGTTGCGAGAACATTAAATTTCAGATTAACGGTTAGGGATAATGCTCCTTTTAGTTCTTCTGCGCCGGTAAAAGTAGGTCAGACTAATTTTGATGATGCAGTTGTGACTATTGATGCTACAAGAGGGCCATTAACAGTAACTTCTCAAAATGTAGATAACCAATCATGGAATCAAGGAAGTTCACAAAACATTACATGGGCAGTAAATAATACAAACGCATCTGCCGGTGGTGCAAATGTTGATATTTTATTGTCTACTGATGGTGGTTTGACTTATCCTACTGTATTACTTGCAGGTACTCCAAATGACGGATCACAGTCTATTACTGTTCCTAATATTACAGCTCAACGTTGTAGGGTAATGGTTAAAGCAAGCGGAAGTATTTTCTTTAACGTGAATACTAAAGATATTGCTATCGGTTATACGGTAACTTCTACTTGTAACAGTTATCCAATTACTCCTAATGCGGCTATTCCTGATAATACGCCTTCATTCCTGACTCATGGAGTAAATGTTCCGACTACTGCTGCTATCACTGATGTTAATCTTGCCGTGAATTTAACACATACATGGATTTCGGATATCACAATCGCCATGTTAAGCCCGCAAGGAACTCAAGTTAACGTATTCAACCGTTCATGTACCAGTAATGATAATATCAATGCTACTTTTGATGATCAGGGATCGGCAATTGTTTGTGCTGCAACAATTACAGGAAATGTTGTTCCTGCTCAGTCTTTATCTGCATTAAACGGACAAAACCCTAACGGGACATGGACGTTTGGTGTTATGGATCAGGCTGCTGATGATACAGGGACAATTGTTAGTTATAATTTGACAGTTTGTTCTAAACAGTTTACTTTAGGAAATGATGACTTCGCATTTGAAGGATTTGAATTATTCCCTAATCCGAATAATGGTAATTTTACATTGAAATTTAATTCTAATACAGGAACTGATGTGAAAGTTACTGTTCATGACTTGAGAGGAAGACAGATTTTCGACAAATCATACGTAAACAATGGTGCTTTCAACCAAATAATTGGTTTAGACCGCGCTCAGGCTGGAGTTTATTTACTTTCAGTTGTAGATGGTGGAAAGAAAACAGTTAAGAGAATAATTGTAGAATAAGTAAAATTGTTTATTCAATAGTAAAAGGGTGGTTTTTTTAAACCACCCTTTTTTTGTGTTTAAAATATTTACAATTAACTTTTTGAGATTGCATTTTATTATATATTTGTTAAAATTCTAAAATTCTACTAAACTAAAAACATTTTTATGAAAAGAAAATTACTTTTGATTTTGTTTTCTGTGCTTTATTCAATAGGAGGAAACTCTCAGGGAAATAAGTATTGGAATCAGAATTCTGAAAACAGAAGTCAACTCAAGGCTTCCAAAATTGCCAAGAGGCAATCATTTCCAAATGAATTCAAATTGTTTAACCTGAATTCTGAAGCATTCAAGCAATTGCTTTATTCGGCTGTTTCGGTTAGCGGAAAAAAAACTACAATTATATCATTACCAAATGCCAATGGAGGCATCGAGGAATTTGAAATTTATGAAGCTTCAAATTTCGAACCTGCATTACAGGCACGTTTTCCTGAAATCAGAGCTTTTTCCGGAGTTGGTGTAACCGATAAAAAAGCGACTCTGAAATTAAGTGTTTCGCCTTTGGGTATTCAAACGATGGTTTTCAGAACGGATAAGGAAAATGAATTTATGGAGCCTTTTTCTGAAGATGGTAAAGTGTATGCTGTTTTCAATTCGAGAAGAGAAAGAGGAAAGTTGGCATGGACTTGTACGACCGATGATATAAGAACATTTGATAAGCTTAGTTCAGATATTCAGGGTAAAGTATCACGTTCAAGCGGGCAGTTTCTGAGAACAATGCGTCTGGCTCAGTCATGTACGGCAGAATATTCAAACTATTTTGGTGCTACATCTGTTGCTCAGGAAAATTTGGTTTTAGCTGCTTTCAATAATACAATGACAAGATGTAACGGAGTCTATGAAAAGGAATTGGCTTTACATTTAAACTTAATTGCAAATACTACCAGTGTTATTTACTATGATGCAAATACGGATCCATATTCGCCTGCAGCTCAAATGGCTAACTGGAACGGACAATTGCAAACAGCATTGACTAATACAATTGGTGATGCTAATTATGATATTGGTCACTTATTTGGTGCTACCGGTGGTGGTGGAAATGCAGGTTGTATAGGTTGTGTTTGTGATTCAGGAAAAGGTAGTGGATATACATCGCCGGCTGACGGTGTTCCGTCCGGTGATAATTTTGATATTGATTATGTGGTTCACGAAGTAGGTCACCAATTAGGCGGTAATCACACTTTTTCCCATAACAATGAAGGAAGTGGTGTAAATGTAGAGGTTGGTTCAGGAATTACAATCATGGGATATGCAGGTATTACGGGGCATGATGTGGCTCCTCATTCAATTGACGTTTATCATGCTGCAACCATTGCTCAAATTCAAGGAAATTTAGAAGGTAAAACATGTCCGGTTAAAATCGCTGTTGCAAATCAGGCACCTGTGGTAAATGCCGGAGCAGATTATTTGATTCCGATCAGTACTCCGTTTATGCTGAACGGATCGGCTACTGATCCAAACGGAACTTTGACTTATTCTTGGGAACAAATGGATGACGGTGTCGGACAAACAGGAAATAACAGCCGTGCAAGAATAGCAAAACCTACAGGGCCAAACTGGGTTTCATATCCTGCAAAAAATGTTCCTTACAGATATATGCCGAATATCAATTCGATCATTGCTAATTTGGCTACAACTTCCGGAACAGGAAATGAAATTATTAATATTGAAGCTTTGAGTTCAGTGGCAAGAACATTGAATTTCAGATTGACTGTGAGAGATAACGTTCCATATTCGTTGGCTACACCTAGTGTTGCCCAAACTAATTTTGACGATATGAGAGTTACGGTTGTGAATACCGGAGCAGCTTTTGCGGTTACTTCACCAAACACAGCAGTTTCTTTGGTTGAAGGATCTAATTTGCCTGTGACCTGGAATGTTTCTGGAACTACTGCTAATGGTATTAATGCTGCTTATGTTGATATTTATTATTCAAATGACGGAGGTCTTACGTATCCTATTTTATTGGCTAGCAGAGTGCCAAATGACGGAAGTGAAACTGTAACGGTTCCGGTTTCTGTTGATAGTGGAAGAGCAGGAACACAAGGACGTGTAATGGTGAAAGGAAACGGAAATATTTTCTTCGATATCTCAAATGCGAACATTACAACTACAGTTGGTGGAAATGACTTTGCAGTTAGTTTTAATGGAGTTGCGGGAGAACAAAATAAAAGTAAGTGTCAAACTGCGACAAATGATATTGCCTATACATTCAGATATGATGCGATGGGATCTTTTAATGCTGTGACTAATTTTAGTGCGACAGGAGTACCGGCTGGAACAACGGTTAGTTTCTCACCAACTTCATTGTCTGCCGACGGAACTGTTGTGATGACAGTTACCACTTCAGGTTCAACACCGGTAGGAATGCACAATATTATTGTCAATGCAACTTCAGGAGCTACAACTAAAACAGTTCCTTTTTATCTTGAGATTTTCAGTAGTAATTTTGGAGCAGCATCTTTAACTTCTCCAGCTAATAATGCTACAGGAATGAATACAACAGTTAACTTGACGTGGGCAGCGATTACAAGTGCGACATCTTATAATGTTCAGGTTGCTGCCGATGCTTCTTTTACGAATATAATTGCTTCAGGAACTACTTCTGCAACAAATTATTCCGTTAGTGGATTAAGTCAGGCGACTAATTACTATTGGAGAATTATGCCTAAAAATGACGGATGTGATGGTTCATTTAGTGCAGGTAACAGATTTACGACCGGTGTTATCAATTGTGCTTCTGTAACAAATAATACAGCACAGACAATTTCGAGCAGTGGGGCGCCAACAGTTACTTCTACTATAAATGTTCCGGCTGGATTGACGATCAATGATGTGAATTTAAGTGTGAATATTACGCATACATATGTTTCAGATTTGACGCTTACGCTTACAGGGCCTACAGGTGCTTCAGCAATTGTGTTTAATCAATCATGTGGATCGGGACAAAATATAAACGCTGTTTTTGATGATTCAGGAACTGCTTTGAATTGTTCAGGAAGTCCTGTTGTTAACGGTTCGGTTATTCCATTGAATGCACTTACTGTTTTTAACGGAACTTCATCAACAGGTACATGGACTTTGACTGTAAAGGATAATTTCAATCAAGACGGAGGAACATTGAACAGTTGGGGATTGAATATCTGTGATCTTCAGCCTTCATTGTCTAATCCGGAATTTGAAATGACAAATGTGAGAATTTACCCAAATCCAAATAAAGGTAAATTCACGTTGCAATTCCTTTCAGAGTCTGGAAACAATGTCGAAGTGAAAGTGTATGACTTGAGAGGAAGACAAATCCTTGAAAAATCATTTGCAAACACAGGATCATTTAATCAGGAGATAAGTTTGGATAATGTACAATCAGGGGTTTATTTGGTGAATATCAATGACGGTTTGAAAAAAACAGTTAAGAGAATAATAGTCGAGTAAGGTAATACCTGTTAAAAAATAATGATAAAAGCGCAGAAAATTATTCTGCGCTTTTATTTTTTAAATACTACTCAATAAACTTGTTAATTTTAACAGATTTACTCTAACAAATTACAGATGATTTGTTATATATTTGCCGACTAAATTTTCCAAAAAATTATTTAATGAAAAGAAATACTACAAATCTATTGAGTTTGTTGGCTTTTTCGTTTTTGTCTATGAATGCTATTGGGCAGGAAAAACATTTACAAGAACTAACGCCAAGCGGGCATATCAGATGTTACACAACAGAAAATGAGGAACATTTGAGAGCTAAACATCCGGAACGTGCAACAACAGAAGAGTTTGAGAAGTGGTTAGCTCCTCAAATTGCGAAGATTAAAGCTGACAGGGCTGCCGGGAAAAATATACAGGCGGTTTATAATATTCCGGTTATTATTCATATTGTTCATGACGGTGATTGTATAGGGACGGGTGAGAATATCACAGATGCCCAGGCTATTTCTCAAATTACTGTAATGAACCAGGATTACAGAAGAATGGCCAGTACACCCGGAGGGGCTAATACAACAGGATTAGCAGTTGACTGTGAAATTAATTTCGTTTTGGCAAAAAGAGATCCAAACGGAAATCCTACGACCGGTGTGGTAAGACATCAGATTGCTCCTTATAATAACGATGTGGCAGACGGTGTTGGTGGTCCTGACTGGGAAACAAATGGCGATGTCGAATTAATGAAAACCAATACTATCTGGGATCCAACAAAATATTTAAATATGTGGACAATTCGTCCAGGCGGTTTGCCATTGGATCAAGGAGGTTTAAGCGGATTGTTGGGATATGCACAATTTCCTGATGCAACAGGACTGGCTGGCTTAAGTGCTTCTGGTGGGGCGGCTAACACTGATGGTGTTGTTGCTGGTTTTGATGCTATGGGAACTAATGCTTTAAACGACGGTACCTTTATTTTAAATCCTACTTATAACTTAGGAAGAACAATGACCCATGAAGTAGGTCACTGGTTGGGGCTTCGTCATATTTGGGGAGACAATACAGCTTGTCCGGGAACAAATTCGAATGCAGATAAAGATTATTGTGCAGATACTCCTGCTGCAAATACGGCCAACTATACTTGTAACTTAAGTGCAAATACTTGTGCTTCAACACCTGGTAATGATATGGTGCAAAACTATATGGATTATACCAATGACGCTTGTATGGATACATTTACCGCTGATCAAAAGTCAAGGATGCAAACCATCATGGCAGGTGCTGCCAGAAGAAATACTTTAAATGCTTCGAATGGTGCAACTGCTCCGTCTGCAGGTATTTATTTTAATAAAGGAGTTAACTATTGTTCAGTTACTGAAGGAACTAATTGTAGTTATACGGACGTAAATTACGCTGTTTCTGTAATAAAAGCGCCAACGGCAAATGCGGTTGTTACTTTTAATGTAAATGGAGGAACTACTGCAACTAATAATGCAGATTTCCAGATTATGACACCAACAGTTACGTTTAATTCGGGTTCAACAACTTCACAAACGTTAACGATCAGATATTATAATGACGGTATTGCAGAATCAGCTGAGAATGTTGTGATTGGAATGACTGTTAACGCTGGTGGTGGAGATGCGGCTATCATTGCAGGTGATGATACTGCTTTATTGTCGGTTTCAATTGTAGACAATGATGTAGCTCCAACAGTAACGCAATCGGCTACTATTTTATCTTCAGATTTCTCAACAGCGGGTGGATGGACAGTCCTTGATGGAGATGGCGACGGAAAGAATTGGGGAACACTTACTCCTACTTCGCTTAATGGTTTTGGAACAGCTCCAAATACGATCTCTGGATCATGTAGATATTCTGAAAAAAGTTTGACATATCTTGGGGGAACCGGAAGTGCAACACCGAATAACTTCCTTATCAGTCCGCAAATTACTATTCCGGCAGGTGCATCTGCTGCAACGTTGACATATATAATTGGGGGTTATCATTCAGCTGCAACTGGTTCTGCGGGTGAGTATGCGGTTTATTTTACAACAAATCCTTCGTCAATAGCTAATATTACCTCAGGAACTGTGGTGAAAAACTTGTCAACTGTTGTTAATAGAAGTACTGAATTGCAGACTCAGAGTTTATCAGCTTTGGCTGGACAAACAGGATATATTGTTTTCAGACATAATAACAGAAATGCTTCTACGGGATTGTTGATATTAGATTCTGTTTTGGTTACGGCGACTGTTAATACAGAAGTTCAGGCGGTTGTTAATACAGGTACGCAATATACGGCTGCAATTCCTTCTACAGGAACTGTATATGCTAAAGATGCAACTAGTGGAAGATTAATTGCTGATATTACAAGCAATACAAACTTTAATTATGGATGTACTACTGTTGCTGTAACAAGAGACCAGGCTACTGCAGGAGCAGCAGCTGTTAATTTCGGTTCGAATACAGCTAATAATCTGAAAGTGACGGCTAAATCGGTTACGGTTACACCGGCAACAAATAATGCATCAGGAGCGGCTACATTGAAATTCTATTTTACGGAGGCTGAAATTGCTGCATGGGAAGCTGCAACCGGAAACAACAGATCGGCTTTAAGAGTTATTAAGCAAGGTGGTACTACTACTTTGGCAACAACAGTTGGTACTTTTGGTGCCAATACAACATTAACTGCAAATGTAGCTAATGGTATTGGTGGTGTTTACTATTTCGGTGTTCAGAATACATTAAGTAAAGATGATTTCCAATTCGAGAATTTCTCTTTATATCCAAACCCGAACAAAGGAAACTTCACAGTAAGATTTAATCCTTATACTTCTGATAATGTTGTAATCAATGTATATGACATGAGAGGAAGACAGATTTTTGAAAAATCATATGTAAACAACGGCGCTTTCAATCAGGAAGTTAACCTTGAAAAAGCTCAGTCAGGAGTTTATTTGATCACGATTGCAAATGGTGGTAAGAAAACAACTGAACGTATTATTGTTGAGTAGTTCTAAGTAATACAACTGAAAAGGGAAGCATTTGCTTCCCTTTTTTATTTTCCGTTAAATATATTCATGGTATTTCCTAATCCTGCCAAGGCAAAAGATTCAATTGCCTGGACTGAAACTTCGAGTCTTTCCTGAAGTTTGGTTTTTTCTTCTTCATCCCATTCACCTAAAACATAATCAACTTGTTTGCCTTTCTTGAAGTCATCGCTGATTCCAAAACGGAAACGCGGATAATCGGCTGAATTTAACAGTTGCTGAATACTTTTTAATCCGTTGTGTCCTCCGTCTGAACCTTTCGGTTTGATGCGGATGGTGCCAAAGGGTAGATTCAGGTCATCGGTAATGATTAAAATATTTTCTTTTGTGATTTTTTCTTTTTCCATCCAATACTGAACGGCTTTTCCGCTCAAGTTCATGTAAGTATTCGGTTTAAGGAGAAGTAAAGTTCTTCCTTTGACTTTGTGTTCGGCCAGGGAGCCTAATTTAACAGTTTGGAAATCCAATGATTCTTTTTTGGCAAGGAAGTCCAAAACTTTAAATCCGATATTGTGTCTGGTGTTGGCATATTCGGCTCCAATATTGCCAAGGCCAACAATTAAAAATTTTTTCATGTCAGTTTCTGTTGGTTCTGTCTTGTGTGCGAACAGATTTTTGATCCAATTAATCATGGAAACAAAATTAATTGAATTAAACGGATTACAAAAAAAAGATACGGTTACTGCTGAATTCTTTCCGTTTGTTAATTAGAAGGTATAAAAAAAGCACCCCGTTTGAGGTGCTTTTGTATAGAGTGTAAGAAAATTATTTTTTCTTTTTTCCACCTTTTTCTGCTTTTGCAGCTTCTTGAGCAGCTTTCATCGCAGCACGTGAAATTCTTACTTGACACACTACAGTGTTGTCCGGGTGTAAAAATTTGTAGTTATCAGATGCTAATTTAGTAATGTATAATTTATTACCCATTTCTAAAGAAGAAATGTCAGCATCGATAAAGTCAGGTAAGTTAGCAGGTAAAGCTTTAACTTTCAATTTACGTTGGTTTAAACGTAAAACACCTCCTAATAATACACCTGGAGAAGTACCAACAACTCTTACTGGAATTTCCATAGTAACTTCTTTGTTTTCAAACAACTGGTAGAAGTCAATGTGTAAGATTTTGTCAGATACAGGGTGTACCTGGATGTCTTGTAAAACTGCATTGAAAGATTTACCGTTTTCCAATTCAATCACAACTGTGTGTGCGTTTGGAGTGTAAACCAAGCTTTTGAAAGCTTTGTCTTCTGCTGAGAAATGTACAGGTTGATCTCCTCCGTATAAAACGCAAGGAACCGCTCCAGCATTACGTAAGGCTTTAGTAGCAACTTTGCCCACGCTTTCTCTTTCTGATCCTTTGATTGTAATCGATTTCATTTTAAAAAAATATAGTTATTAAATATTTTACTTGCTTTTGCATGAAGCTGTTAGCTTTATGCGTAATGAGCCGGCAAATGTACAACTTATTATTAAGTTGACAGCCTTTACATTAAAAATTTTCCACTGATGGAATTATTGTGGTGAACCATGTGCATTACTTCTGCAAAAAGAGAAGCGCAGCTTACCACTTTTATTTTACTTGATTCTTTCTTTAAAGGAATAGAATCGGTAACGATTAATTCGCTCAATTGTGAGTTTTCGATTTTTTCGTAAGCACTGCCTGATAAAATCGCGTGTGTGCAAATTGCTCTCACACTCACGGCGCCTCTTTCGATCATCAAGTCGGCCGCTTTGGCTAAAGTTCCTCCGGTATCAATCATGTCGTCCACAAGGATTACATGTTTCCCTTTTACTTCACCAATCAATTCCATCGATTCGATTATGTTAGCGGCTTTTCGTTGTTTGTAACAAATCACCACGTCAGATTCTAAGAATTTAGAATACGCATACGCTCTTTTTGAACCTCCCATGTCCGGTGATGCAATCGTTAAGTTTTCTAAACCTAAACTTTTTACATACGGCAGGAAAATGGTTGAAGCAAACAGGTGATCCACCGGCTTTTCGAAGAACCCCTGAATCTGGTCAGCGTGTAAATCCATGGTCATGATGCGTGTAGCACCGGCACTTTCCAATAATTTTGCAACCAGTTTAGCTCCAATCGGTACTCTGGGTTTGTCTTTTCTGTCCTGACGGGCCCAACCGAAATAAGGAATAACAGCAGTAATATGTCTTGCTGAAGCTCTTTTGGCAGCATCAATCATTAATAACAATTCCATTAAGTTGTCAGAACTTGGAAAAGTCGAGCAAACGATAAATACTCTCAATCCGCGGATTGATTCTTCATAAGACGGCTGAAACTCACCATCACTGTATTGCGAGAACGTTACTTTCCCCAGCGCAACACCGTATTTTTCGGCGATTTGCTCGGCTAGGTAAACACTTTGTGAACAGGCAAATATTTTTGCTTCGGGTTCTAGGTGCGGCATTAAAATGTTGTTTTATGTCCCGAAACTTATAAAATCCGACTTTTATGGTGATAAAAGTTTTAAAAATATAAGCGCCTCGGGTGTAGTTAGTTATGTGTCGTGTGCGATTAACGCGGTGCAAATTTAGGAATAAAATCGGACTGGGAAAGATAATTTCTAACTATTTTTTTTATGATTTGTAAAATTTTTGTTTACATTTGCACCCACAATACTGAAACACGAATCCGTTTTAGTTTCATCCTTAGCCCGGATGGCGGAATTGGTAGACGCGCACGACTCAAACTCGTGTACTTAGGTGTGTGGGTTCGATTCCCACTCCGGGTACTTTTAAAATCCTTAACAAGCTGATTAATAGCAAGTTAAGGATTTTTTATTTATATTTTTGCCGAGAATTTGCCGAAAAATTCTTTCTTTTTTAAATCTTTCAAATAAAAAAACTGATAGTAAAAAAAGAAAAAAATCATTCTCCCTTAAAGAAATAGAAAAGGTTGTTAATGAATATCTATAAAAATTTCGCTTAACTTAAACTATAATTTTTTGCTTGCATATTAAAAACTGGTTTCTTTTTTTATAGTTATAAAATAAGAGATAAAGTAAAAAATCAATGCAATCAATATATTAGATAAGTTAACTTCTGTTTTGTCCTTATTTTAACTCATTCTCGATTTGGTTAAAATTAGTTTTTTTTCAACTGGTTTTTATGATTATAAGTGTTCTAAAAAATCTTATTTAATTGCTAATTAAAAGTGTTTAAAAATAAAGTGTCAAGCTTTCATTTTAGTTGAAACTAGTTTCAGTATTTAATCATAATTGCTTTAATGTAACATGAAAATTAAGAAATGGCACTACATATTAATATAGACAAAGTAAAAAAACTTAATTAAAAGCGATATTCCATTTTTAAAAGCACATATCTTGGCTGTAATCGATATTCAGTTTTGGAAATATTAATGTCTGATATACTATAATTTCTAAAAGTTTCTGTGTTAAAAAGATTATTTCCTGAAATAGAAAAAGTTAATTTATTTTCTTTTACAACATAACGGGCTTCTAAATCTAAAAAATAATACTTGTTGTTTTCTTTTTCAATATTCCCAAAAAGATAACGCTCTGTCTGAATCTGTACATTCATTTTTTTACTCATTACAAACGACAAATCAAGAAATGACGTATTATCAGTAAAAGAATTTTTAATTGTTGTTTGTATTTGATTATAATTCCATTTTGAGCCAAAATGGTAATTAAAAATTCCCTTAAAGCTAGATCGTAATTCAAAACCATAGTCGCCTTGTGAAATTTTCACTTCTCTTGGGTGTGTATTATTTACAATATTTTTAAAATTACTTTTTGCCGCACCTAACGTGATTTTTAAATTTGATTTTACTGGTTTAAAATATCTGTCAATACTTGATGAAATTGAGAAAGATTGTCTATCTTTCATAATTATTTTTTCAGATTGTGAATAGTTTTGTGTTACAATGGAATTAGTGCTAAAAAAATCGTTGCTTTTGGAATACAAAACAAATGTATTAGCAAAGAACTTATCGCCCCAACTACCATAGGTGTAATTTAAAATGATATTTGAGGAATTAAGTTGATTAAAATCCCCTAATCCTCTTGAAAATGAGCGAAATCCTGTATGAACAAACCCTGAATAAACATCTTGAATTCCTGAATTTGTGGCATTGTAAGAATAAGAAGTTAAAATTTTATTCACTTCGTTTATCTTCCAGTCTAAACTAATGCTCGGAACAATAAAAAAAGGGTTCTGATGACTTTTTGTGCCAAAATTCTCTAATTGATTGAAAATTTGATGAAAATCAGATTGTGTTAGAACAGTAAAATCACCAAACTTAAAATGATACTTTGTTGATAGATATAAATCGTTAGAAATATAGGTTAAATCATTTTGATAACCATTAGGAAATGCAAGGCTATTGTAGTTGTTAAGTAACTCAAAACGAGTTTTCAAGTTGTCTGTTCGTAATTGATTTCCAATTTTTATTTCCAGTAAATCCCCACTATCGTTTCTATTTAATAAGTGTGCTTCAACTCCTGCAAATTGCATTTGATTTTGACTATACTGTTTGGTATTATTAGCATTTTCAGTAAACAAATCGCCGAAAATGAATTGATTTACCGAATAATTTTGAGGTGTTTTTTCATTGATATACCTGCCTGAAAGAAGAAAAACTTTGTTGTCTTTAAATTTATTAGTCAAAACTATTTTATGGTCAAAAAGTTGGTTGTCGCTATTTAGTCTTTCGTTTAAAAAATCATTATTAAAAACTAAATTACTTCTGTTTTTTTCATTAGTATTATTGAATTTTCCAGTGTATTCTAACGTTTTATTTTTAGAAATATCATAGATTAAATCAATTTTACCAAATCCAGTGATTTGTATTTTTTTGCCAAAAAAATCTTCTGTATTTTGAAAAGTAGTTGTTCCGACTGAAAAGGATTGAAAACTATTTCTAAAAAAATCATTTTCATCTGTATTTAAAAAACCAATGGTTTTCAATTTTATTTTTTTTGAAATGGTAAAAATGCTATTTAGTGAAAGCATTTCTGCGTTATTAAAATTAACCCTTTTGGGTTTTAGATTAAGTGAATTTGAATTTAAACCTAGTAAAGTATTTACGGTTTGGTTATCACCAATACTCCCAGGTTCATCCGAACGGTAAGGTCTAATAAGATGATTGATGTCTCCAACAGCATCGTTGCCAACATTATTAAGATTGGTTAAAAAATAATATTTACTTTTTTTTCCAAAATTCATCAAATTACTCCTTACTTCATATTGATTTTCTGAAACAAGTCCATAGGCTAAAGTTGCATTACCAAACCATTGGCGTTTGTAATCTTCTTTTAAAGTTAAATTTAAGGCAACCTTATCACTGTTTTCAATTCCTTTTAGAAGCTTGTTGTTAGAATAATTTTGATATATCTCTATTTTATCAATAGGATTTACTGGCATATTTTTAGTTACTAATTTGTACCCTTTTTCAAAAAAATCATCACCATCTATCATTACTTTCTCCACTTCTTGGTTACCTATTTTTATAGCACCATCAGAAGTAATATTTAGTCCAGGAATTTTTTTTAGTAGATCTTCTACAACTTGCTCATTTCCTTGCAAAAAAGATTTTGCGTTAAAAACAATTGTATCGTTTTTAACTTTTATTGGTTTCTCTGCCTCAACTATTACTTCATTTAAGGCTATCGGTTGATAAATTAATTTAACGTTTTTCTCAATTTCCTTTGTTTTAGATAAGATTTCAATTTCAATAGATTTTGTTTCAAAATTCAATGAAGAAAAAATAAGTGTAAAAGAACCATACTTATCTGTTTCCAAAATATAGGTGTTGTCTGAGTTTGAAATTGAATAATCAATTGTTTTATCTCCTTGTTTTAATATTACAGATACAGAATTCGTTTCTTCATTATTCCCAAAGTCGATTTTACCTTTTATTGTTGTTTGTGAAAAAACAAAAGTATTCGTGATAAGTAAAAATAAAAATATTAACTTGTTAGAGATTGAGGTATTCATCGATGATATGCTTTCTAATAAAAGAAGAAGTTATCATTCAAGATAACTTCTTCTTTTTAATTATTGTTTAAATGAGATTATTAATCAAAATCTTTCTTGTTTCTCCATTCATTTACAGGTTCTTTCTCTTGAAATGTTGAGTACGAGTAACCAGCTGACATTCCATCTCTATTTGAACTTCTTGCCCTGATTGTTTCAATTTTATTCTGTATTGCCTCAATACGCTTTTTGTCAAAATCTTTGTAAGAAATACTCTTAAATTTTGGGTTATCAGCAGCAATCTTATTAAAATCGATTTGCTTTCCTTTATAAGGATAAGTAATCGATTTTACTTCCCATTTATATAGCCCTTCTTTATCTGATACAGATAAGATTAAGCCTGGCAGTCCGTTAAATTTCCACGGACCTGACGAGACAGGAATTTTCTCTGTAAACCATGCAGTATAAGTTCTTCCTCTAAATGTTATTTGTGCTTTTTTGCACAGAAAATTTTTAATTTTTTTTTCTCCATCTAAAATTTTCCATTTCATTACAGGAAAACTTTCATAAACGGCATAATTTTTTTTTAAAAAAATATCTTCATACAATCTTTCAGTAAGTTTTTTTTCTTTATTATTAATAATAATTTCTGAAAAATCTTTAACCTTTTTTGTATCAACAATAATAGTCTCAGAATCTCCACCAGATTCTTTCCTTTCAATCTTAGTAGATTCTAAAACATAATATGAGAAATCTTTTGAAACATAAAGTGCATTCAGATTTTTTTTAACTATTGAAGGAATTAACGTAATTGTCTCATTATACTCTACTCTTAAATTGTTTCCTATTTGCGAAAAACATGATGATGAAAAAACTAATAAAAATATGATTAATCTCATTTTACGATATAAATAAATTTAAAAAATATTAATGAGCGTCATTATAACTGAAAATTGCTATTTGTTTAACAGCTGGCAAACCACAATCCATGTCCGCTGGCACGTTATAGACACTCCAATTCCCCAAATAGTCCCCATCTGCATTATACATTCTGTAAGTACAAGTATGCGATGGATACACTATAGCCTCTGACTTAGTATTTTCTACTTTTACTGGAACTACTGCACTCCCTTTTTCAGAAGTTACTATCGGATTTTTTGGATCAATTAACCCGTTTGAAGCAAAACTAAAGCTTCCTACTAACATAACAAGTACTAAAAATAAATTTTTCATCTTTTTCTTTTTTTAGATAATTAAACAATATTTGTTTTTCTTCTTCTATTTCGGCATACAAGAATCCTCCTATTCTTTTTGTTTTTCTTTGGGTTTTTAAGACAGTTTCCCTCAATTCGTAGCTACTAGAATATTTTACATGATGTTTTTCCCTTTTTAAGGAATAATTTAAAAACAACTGATATTATTTCATTAAAGATCATTACAACCTCATCAGGATATTATTTTGTACTGTATATCAAACAGTTACATAAATTTACTTTTTTAACTAATAATTTAGTTCTAGCAAGGATTTTATGCGGCAACAATACAAATAATAACGTGATTTTCATTACGGTTTTTCCGTACTAATTGTTAATTTTTTCTTACAAATAATCATTTATTCCTACAAAAATATATAGATTAAATTTAATTCCCTATTCCTTTTAAGGGCAATATTGCCCTAATTTTGCATAACAAAATCATTATATTTGTAAATCTGATAAGTCGTAATTATGAATAATATTATAGGAAACAAACTTAAATCACTTCGGAAACAAAAAGGTTTTTCACAAGAACAAGTTAGTGGATACTTACATATATCACAATCTGCCTATGCCCGAATTGAAAATGGTGACAGTCACTCATGGTCAACTCACATTGATAAAATATGCGAAGTTTTTGAAATTACGCCTGAAGAATTAGTTAAGCAAGAAAATATTGTAGTAAACTCAAATCAAACTGGAGGTCATTCTACAAATGCAATAGTTGTCAATCAACTTTCCGAAAGACTTATTGAACAATACGAAAAGCGTTTAAAAGAAAAGGATGAAATAATCGAACAATTAATGTCTAAAATAAAATAAAAAAACATTTAATTGAAAATAAGTCTATAATTTAAAAAGATGTCTCTCTCAACAGGAGCAAGACATCTTTTTTTGTGTAAACTTTTTTCAGGATGATAAAAATAAGTATTTAAAAGTATTGCTTTAGTTGTTTAATGTGAATACAGCCTATTTTCAAAGGATTGTAGAGAATATTGCAATGCCATTGCAATGGTTTGTAATTATAATTGCAATAAAAAATATTAGATAATTGCATTCCTAAAAAAATCCTCCAAATCATTATTGTAAACTCCTTCGAGTTTTAATTGTTCATCCGTTTTACCCTCAGTCATATCCTTTATTTTGACATTAATTCCCATTGAAATAAGGAGTGACATTTTATTTGAAATTATATTGACTGTATTTTCGCTTATATTAGGAATGATTAACACGTTATGACCATTTAAACAACTTGCTTTATTTTCTGTTAGTTTCATGAAAGCTACCCAACATATTAAAAAAAGTAAACTTTTTTGGCTGTTAACTGTGATTTTTTTCTATTTCTTCAATTGTTTTTTCAATTCCATTTTCACTATTAATCAGCATTTTTATTTGAACCGCATTTTTATACAATTCTTTGTTCGTCAACAATTCCTTTATACTACTTATAAATTTTTCTTCATTCATTTTACTAACAGGTATTGGTTTGACAGCAATTTTTTGCTTGTACGCAAGTTGTCCCCAAAAATTTTGGTCACCAATTGGATGAAGAATAGGACAAATAAAAAAAGGTTTTCCAGCTCTTAAACATTCTGCGGTAGTTCCTATACCTCCGTGATGAATAACTGCTTTTGTTAATGGAAAAAGTTTTTCATAGGGTGCAGAATTTATCACTTTTATTTTGGGATTGTTGTCAAGTTTTTCCGTTTTGTCAAGCCCCCAACCTTTAACTACAATTATTCTTGTGTTAAGTTGTTCAGTTAGCTTTATAATTGCTGTTTGCAAATCAAATTTGCTTTTAAAAGGCATACTTCCAAAAGTCAAAAGAAGTGGCGCTTCACCACTATTTATGAATTCTAATATGTCATTTGATAATGTGTCATTTGAAATTCCAAACCAGAAACCATTAAAAGTCGATTGACTTGAAAAATCTTTAGGTAAAGATAAAAAACTTGAACTTAAACCATAGATATTTTTAACTTTAGGAACTTTGAACTTTTTTGGTAAATCAAATTCTGTCCTGAATTTTCCAATTGGTTTTGATAATAAATTTATGCTTAAATTAGAAAGCGTATAGCTAATTCTATTTAAAAACTTTGGCAAAGGCAAACCGCTAAATGATGGATTTAAAAATTCTCTTGTTGGTTCCACAATAGGTAATACAGATGCTCTTATCATTTTTTCGGGAAATTGGTCTGCAAAACTGTCTGCTAATGTTTTAACGTGGAATAAAACCAAATCACTTTCTTTTGCTAATTTGTAAAATTCAATTAATGAATTTGTGATTAGTGGATATATCCAAGTATTTAGATTACGTCTTATTGCAAAAGGATTTCCTTTCATCATTTTTTTCCCTTCGTCAGAGTCCAAAATTGCTTGAAAATCTGCTTCTACAGGTACAAAATCAATACCGTATGATAATATTAAACTTTCAAAATTTTTAGCTGTTGATAGGGTTACTTGATGCCCTCGTTCTTTTAATGCTTGTCCTAAAACCGCATAAGGCTGAATATCTCCCCGAGTTCCAAGTGTTAATAAAGCTATTTTCATTTTATTGTAGTTGTTTTAAAATCACAGCTAATTTATTTATATGTTTGATAAAATAATAGAAGAATATTCGTTCATGTTTAGAGTTCTGTGATTAGTAAAGTAGCTTCAAATATATAATAATTGTCAAAAATAAAAGATATGAAAGAGAGTAATCTGGCTTTACTTTTGCAAAAAACAAAAAGTTAGAGGGAGGAAAAGTATATTTTAAAGGGATTGAGAGAATATTGCAATGGCATTGCAATGGTTTGTAATTATAATTGCAATAAAGAATAATTAGATAATTCTTTTTCTGAAAATATCTTCCAAATCATTATTGTAAACCTATACAAGTCTTAATTGTTCGTCAGTTTTACCCTCGGTCATATCCCATATTTTAACATTGATTCCCAATGAAATAAGAAGTGGTATTTTATTTAAAATTATACTTACTGCGTTTTCGCTCATATCGGAAATGATTATCACATTATGACCAATTAAACAACTTACTTTATTTTCTGTCAATCCGTTAATTCCACCATAAGCCACCCAAACATATTGAGGGAGTAAAATGTAGTCTAATATTCCGATATTATCGGTTCGTTATTTTTTAATATCTTGTTTTGCTTCTCTTGTATATCCTTTCTTTTTATAGTCTTCTATATAAATCAATTTACTTTGACTATTATCTTGTCCGTAATTCTGCAAACGAAAATGTCCACTTACTCCAAATTCTCCTGTTCTAATAATCTTTGTGAAATAGTTTGTATCAATTATTTCTATATTGTTTTTGGTATCGTTTAAGTATTTCTCGTTATCAATTTTCACTTTACGTTGCAAACCAGTTTCCGCACCATAAATGATTTTATTTTCTGTCTCGGTAAAATTGTAAAAAATTAGATAGGAAAATATATAATCTAAAAGATTTCCATAAGCATCCCAAGCTTCATGTCCGTGAATGTCACCAAATTCTTCACTTACACAAATATTTGAGTCTCGGATACAATATTTTATTTTCCCGTTTTGAATTGGAAACACAAGAAGCCATCGTCCTGCTAAATAATCCTTTCTTTCCTCTTCATCTTCCATCATATCTTCATCTAATTTTCCCCAAGCGTTTAAATCGTGAGTTTCTTGTGTTATAAAAGCAAAAAGAACACTGTCGTATTCAAATTCATTAAGGTCATAATCCTCTGTATCTTTTACTAATTGAGGCTTGAACTTTTCTGGTAAAATTGCATAACCATAGGTTTCTGGAATATTCTGTAAAAGTGTTTTCGCTTTATGAAAATTTTTAATGTCTTTCAGTTTTTGATGAATGGGTTTAGTTATGTAGCTAATGTCTAATTTTAGTTTGTCAAAAAGTTTTAATTGTTTTTCAATGTCATCACGCATTAAGTCCCATTCTTCAGGTGAAATTATCGCTTGAGGATTTATTAAAAAGTTGTTTCTGCAATTTTCTAAAAGAGGAAATCTTTTTTCGTTAATTTTCATTTTTCTATCTATTGTTTATAATGACCGCTAACGTAGCACTACTAAAGCAGGTTTGGAACTAAATTAATCTCTATTTTTTGATTTGCCAAATCATCCCAAATACAAAACCAATTTTCATTACCCAAATTCGTTGTAGTAGCTGTTATAGGTTTTTTCTTTGTCTTTCAGTTATTTACTCTCAAAGCTTTTCCAAATGTTTAATAATTCTTCAATCTCTTCTTTACTAAAATATTTATCCCAAAGTTCGCAGTTACTCATATAAGCCCAACATTCTCCAAATTTTAAATATTGTGACTGTGGAATTTCTTTTTTTCGTAAACACTTTCTTAAAATTTCAAATCGTGTATTTTCATCTTGGTCAATGATTAAATCAACTTTTTCAATATTTTCTTTTGAAAATCTTTTCTTTATTGAATCAAATTCTTTAATTGCAGACCAATCTTTTCTTGCACCGATTCCAATTTCTACTCTTCTGAATCTACCTTTTTCTAATGCAAAATTTAATTCGTCTTTTCTTTCAAAGTCAATATTGTTTTTTTGTAATTCAGTCCAAAATAATTCAGTATCGATGCCAATACTTTCTCTCCAATATGTTAGGATTTCACTTGCTATAGATTTTAAAGAAGTAAGTGTAAATGATTCTTTTCCAATTCTATCAATCCAATAATTTCCTAAATCCACAAATGCTTCTTTAGTACTATTGTCAAAATAATTTGAATTACCAACAAGTTTATTATGAATTTCAATTGTCTTTAGAAGTTTTAGTTTAAATTCAATTTTTATGTCTGTCATATTCTGTCGGTTCTTTAAAATGCCCTATAACGTCCTGCTACTACAGCTGGTTTGGGACTAATTAAGCCCATTTCTAAAATCCCTTGTAGTAGCTGTTGGTGGTTCGGTTGTTTTAGTCGAAATTACAATTACAAACCTATTTTTTTAGTTCTGTTTTTCAAATTGCCGTTGGCAAACTCAAACATTTACAATTAGGTTTTTCATATTCCAACTTTCAAGTTTCTACAGTAAAAATACTTTTTTTGTATTGCAATTTTTAAATGAGAAAAAGATTTTTTATTTATCCTTTTTTTAGAATTGCATTTTTGATTGATTCAAGATAAACTAATAATTCAGTTTTGCTTATCGGATTTTGTGAAATAAATCCATTTAGAAAATTTTCCATCATGATAAGATTTATTCTACTATAATTTATAAAATTTTCATTTCGAGTCATTAATATTTTATTCATCAAATTTTCATCATCAGTCAATTCATTTTCACTTGTAGTGTAAAGTTTCTTAATTATATTTCGTATATCTTCATTTTTGTATATTCTGTAAAAACGAGTTCTCTCGGAAGCTTCTATTTCGCTTTTTGTTAACTTTTTTTTCATAATTTAATTACGTTTTTTTTTCTGCGTAAGTTCTGCTCCAACTAACCTCCGATGTTTCTCGCATTTACGCAGGTGTGGAAATAGGAGCTCAGTTTTCTTTGCTAAGATAAATTTTTCTTGGTTTTGACAAATGTTCAATCATCCAAAAACCAACTCTTGCTTAAATGCTGTGTTATGGGCTATTACTCTTGATCCCAAGGAAATTTTATTTGTCCAGGATTCCAAAAGAAAATTTTGTTATCCATTTCAAATGATATTGGTTTCTGTGATTCTATAGTCGCAATGCTATTATTCGAGTGCATCATCTCGGTCATTTTAATATTTACCAATTCATCCATTTTATTTTTAATTTCTTCAAGTTTGATTGGAATATTTCCAATCCATTCACCCATAAATATTGCATACATATCCCATCCATTTGTTTGCATTTTTTGTGAAAAAATATAGGCAAATTCAATAGTTTGAGTTTCTCTATTTAAAATGTCTACAACCATTTCTTTAAATAATTCGTGAGGAAGACTATGAAGTCCCGTATTAAATAAAATTATTCCTGCACTTTGCATATTATTTTCGACTCGATAGGTTTTAATTTGATTGCTTGCAGACTTAAAGTTATTTTTTATTGTGTTTTTGATAAGTTTGTGATAGCCGTGAGTAAGTTCACCGAAATCTAAGGAAGGATCAATATTGATGGAGAAACTTACTATATTCTCGAAATGCTTTGCAATACTTTTTTGACGTTCGTTATTTTCTAAACTTTCTTTTTGTAAGTCTTTAAATTCTAAAAGTATATCATCTAAAAGAAAGTCTGGAGTTCGCGTCGTTGTTTCTGGAATTTTCTTGCCTCCCAAAGATTTAATGATTTCTTCAAAATCATTTTCACCAAAACGTGGAACACGATAAAAATTCATATTTAAACTTCCTGAATCAGGAAAAGCTGTAAATGAAAAACCATCTTTTTTGGAAAGTTGATATGCATTTAGGAAATCTCCGACCTCTTGCTCACACAAATGATTTATTAACTTATCAACTTTAATTTCAGAACAGATGTAATAACTATTTGAAATCGAAATTTTATTAACTTTTGATATATTAAAAAATTGCTCTTGAATTAATATAAAACATTTTGCAAACTGATTAGTTTCTCTGTTATAACCGGAAAACTGAACTCTAAATATGTTCATGCGATTGCGGATTTTCTGTAATAGCCCATAACTTGTTTATATGTATGATAACAATACAAATACATCTGTTTAAGTGTAGATATGTATGATTAGCATAATGTTACACATTCAAATATATAACAATTGGTAAAATGAAAGATATAAAAGAGAGTATTTTGCGTTTTACCTTCACTAGAAAGACCTAAGGTTAAAGTGAGAAAAAGACATATTTTAAAGGAATTGAGGGGATATTGCAATAAAAATGTTAGATAATTGCATTTCTGAAAATATCTTCCAAATCATTATTATAAACACCTTCGAGTTTTAATTGTCCGTCAGTTTTACCTTCGGTCATAACCCATATTTCAACATTTATTCACAATAAAAATAAGAAGTGGCATTTTATTTAAAATTGTCTATTGCATTTTTGCTCAAATTGAAAATGATTAACATATTAAGACCAATTAAAAGGCTTGCTTTATTTTCTGTCATATATTAATTCCACCACAAACTCTTCAAATAGAATGATAAAGTAAATATATCCATACTGCTGTGAGTGATAGTTATTTTTTGTTGAATTCGAAAATTTTATCTCCAACTTCAATTAATGTTGGTATTCCAGAGTTTAATAACGCTAGGGAAAGATCAAAAGGTTCATCTGAATTCTTTGGTTGAAAAGCAACAAAAACTTCTGTTCCTTCGTAGAAAGTCATAACCATTCCAATTAATCCGAATTTATCAGGCTCAAAAAATTGATATTTAAAAATAGTTGGATTTTCTCCCTTTATTTCATTTGAAATTTCGTCAACAATAAATTTCTCTTTAACCATTTCAGTCATCGTTTGAGTATTTTTATCATTGTAAATTATGAATCCTAACAACATTTTTATAGTGCCTTCAAATCGTTCACCAAACTCATGAAAATAAATTCCATAAGAAATATGTTCAAAGCAGTTTACTAATCTATTATAATTTGGATTTCCATAAAGAACTGGATATTTTTTACCTGTTTTTGATTTTAAAGTATGATACTTATAGTTTTTAATAATTTCTTTGTTTAGAAAATCTTTACTTTTTCTCCTAATTGCTCTGTCAACTTTAGTTTGGGTTTGTAGATAAGCAATAAGATTGTTACCAACAATTCCCGATATTGAGACCATTAAAAATTCATCATCGTGTGATTTTTTTGAGTTATGTTCATCGCAAGAAGGAACAGTAATTAGGTCTTTTCTAAAATTTAATCCAATAACATCTTTGGCTTCTGGAAATAAACATATAGGAGGTACATGTTCTCTTGAAGTTGCAATGTAACCACACTTGTAGCAAAATTTATTTTCCATAAGTGAAATTCAAAGATATTATGATTGATAATTACGGTTAACGTCCCGCCGGTTTTAAGAGGTTGGGAGTTTTTGTTTCTAAATCATTCCGTAGGGACAGAAGTCAAATATATGAGAAGCTTGTTTGATTAAACACTCAACCTCAATTTCTTAAAGCTTCTATTCAATTGTTAAATTGTACAAATCTGGATCGTCGGATAAGCATTCCCAACTCATTTCTAGCAAATTATTACTGTTAAATTTCGTTACCACAATATGACTAATATTATAGTTTTCCTTTTCTATTAAACTTGAACTAAATTTTAATCTATTTGGTTGTTGCCAAAGGTTGAATAAAGTTTTGTACTCATCTTCAGTTAGATTTTTGAAAGTGATAAGTAGATAAAAATCACTTCCTTCATCTAATCCCAAAGTTAAATCTACTGAAAATTTATAAATATCCTCAATTTGAATAATGTCTGATTTGTTTTCAAATACAATTACTGGATCATTGTTTTTTTTCATATAACTAAATTAATATTTTGATATTTCTTCTTTGTATAAATCTAAATCTCTTTCAAGTTTAAAACTTAGCCTTAAATCTATTAGCTTTTTATCTTCTATTTTTGAGTCCAAAAAATCTTTTTCTGAATTAGCAATAATCTTCCAAAAGTCAGCGTGAAAATCATATTTTTTCAGGTTATCAAAAGTCGGTATGTTAAAAGCTAGAAATACATTATCCGATAACTTTCTATAAAACAAGGGCATTTTTATTGAAAAATTTCCAATTTTATCAACTGTTTCAATGAATCCTTCATTTTTTACAAAAGCTATAAATTTATCGCAAAGTTCAATTTGTTTTTCCTTGTGTAGTTTTAATATTTCTGTTTTAGTCATTTGATGTTTATTTAGATTTTTGGTAGTTTAAACTGATAGCTAACATTTCTTGGCTTGGAGTAGTGGTGTATTTTAGGCTTAAAGATGTGAAGATACTGAAATTTAAGCCTGCTCAATTCAGGCATTAAAAATATACTCACCCATTAAACCAAATCGTTGTTATATGTCCGAGCATTATTTGTCATATTTTTCTTTAAGCTGTAACTTTTCAATTCTTGCATTGATACCTCCTAAATTTCGTCCGAATATTTCTGAAAGTTCATACGGCTTTTTGCCTTTAGAATAAAGCAATTCCAATTTTTCGTCATCTTCCTTTGTCCAAGGTTGATATGCTTGGGAGTGAGTTTTCCTAATTTCATCAATAGAATATGCTTTTTCGTTTTCTTTTTTTTCTTCAAAGTTATCCTTCACTTTCTGTCCACAGTAAGGACAATAAACGTGAAGTTTCTCTAATTGACTGAAACAACTGTCACAAAGAATTACTTTGTCAACTATTTGCTTTATTGAATTAGTAGTTCTAACTGTATATGCAGACGGAATTTCTTTTAAAAAACTTGATTCATTGCCTTTTTGAGTGATTAAAAAAAGTTTATCTTTTGCTCTTGTAATGGCAACGTAAAACAAACGTCTTTCTTCTTCCATTAGCAAGTCGTGATTTGCCTTTTTTATAACTTGGAAAATTCTGTCTTCAAGCCAAATATCAGGAAAGCCACCATTTCCTTCTGCCAAGCCTATGATGAAAACAACTTTGGATTCCAGTCCTTTAGAAGCATGAATTGTTTTGTTTTGAACACGAATATTTTCATTTTTAAATCTGTAATAATATGGTGTAAACATTTTGCTTCTTCTGTACAGAAATAAAATTTCGTCATTATTTATTCCTTCTTCTAATAGCTCTTTTATTTTGTCAAAACAGAATTGTATATTCTCTTCTTCTGTGTTACCCGAATAAACAACAATTTTGTGTTCAGATTTTTTTGATGCTTGAACGTCTTTATCAACTTTGAATTTGTTATGTTTGATGACCTCATTACTTGCTCCAACAATGTTTTGTGTACTACGATAATTCAAGTTGAGTTTAATAGTTTTTACGTCTGAAAAGTGTTTTTCAAATTCAACAATATAGCTGACATTTGAACCTCTGAAACCGTAAATACTCTGCCAATCGTCTCCAACACAAAAAAGTTGTGTATTGTCAGTAAGTAATAATTTGATGAGTTCAACTTGCAGTTTGTCTACATCTTGAAATTCGTCAACTAAAATGTATTGGAATTTTCCTTTGTACTTATTTGCAATATCTTCATGATTTTGAAACAACAAAGTACTTCTTGAAATCAAGTCGTTAAAGTCAAGAAAAGATTTGTCAGTACAATAGTGAACATATTTTTTTACGATTGGTATTGCCAATTCATAAAAATTACGAACTCTTTCATGTTGGTCTTGTCTGGCTTTTTGTAAAACAGTATCAACATTGATGTTTTCAACTTTAATCATATCTGTGATACGCATAATTTGTTGAACAAAATCTTTTACGTTCTCATGATGGCCATTGAATTCTTCTTTAAAGTTTATAGAAATTGTTTTGTGATAGTCTGAAGGTAACCGATTTTTAACAATTTTGTCAAGCGTATGATTGAACAACGCTGAATCCGTTGTCATACTATCAAAAGTTTTCACTAACAACAAATTTCCTTTTTTAAATTGCTCTTCTTTATCTTTAGTTGAAAAGCTTTTATCGCTGATATGCTCGATGTAAAGATTTGCTTCTGGAATATAAAAATCAGGATGAAAAGAAAAATCTTTAACATTTAGCAAAGGTTCATATTCAAATTTGATACTGTGACGGTAAAACCAATCAGCAATAAATTGTTCTGATTTTGAGCGAACTTTTGTTCCATTAAGTGTTGTAAAGTATTTTCCATCTTTTGGTAAATAATTAGGGGCAATCTGCTTTAAATGAATTTTGTCAATGATGTAATCAAGAATGTAGCGTTTTAGTTTTAATAGATACTCTGTGTCTTCACATTCTTTAATTAGTAACTTGTGAAATACTTCAAAAACTGTTTCAGGTGCAGCATGCTTTGAAAACCCATCTTCTTCAACACGTTTTTTTTCTCCTATGATTTTAAATTTGTTATCAAATTCGTTTACTCCATAGTTACGTAAAACACTGTAACAAAAACCGTGAAATGTTTTTACTGTAAGTCCGTCAATCCAAGTGTATTTTTTCTGTTGTAAATTTCTTTCTTTCTCTTTTTCTACGAAACTTTTCCGCTTATCAAAAAGTTGTTTTTCATATTCACCACTCTCATCTGCTGAAATAATAAGCCTATCTATCATCTCGTTTGTTGCGTTTTTGGCAAATGTGATTGTAAGAATATTCGAAGGACTTACGCCTTTTTCTTCGATTAAATAAATGAGTTTTTGTAATAGCGTTTTTGTTTTTCCAGAGCCAGCGCCCGCAAGAACTAAAAGGCGTTTGTCTTCACTAATAACAGCATCTTGTTGTCTGTCATTTAAAGCATTTAGATTTGTCTTGTTCGATGTTGCCAATTTTATACTTTATTTATTCTATACTATTGTACTTGCTTTATACATTACATTCTATAGTTTTGTGTTAGTAGCAGAGTCAGCGAGTGCATTATTTTTTTTAAAGATAAAGTTTTTTGTAAGAAAAAACATTAAAACAACCAAGCAAACAGTTATTTCGCTTATCGCTTTTACTAGTAGTTTTACTTTGTATTATTTATTCTTATTAAACTTTCAAAGTAACCTATTTTTTGTTCCAACGATTTATTATAACCGTTTTCAAATCCTACAACATATTGATCTATAAATTTTACCCTAGAAAATTCTTCATTTTCATCTTCTTCATCAATATCAAAAAAGTGGCTATCCGTAATCAATACAGCTTCATTTTTAGTTTTAAAAATTTTGACTGAGTTTAAATTAATATTTTTTCCAAAAACCCAATTCACAGTTGTGTAATTGTTAGTTAGCCATCCTCCAAATTTTGGAGACAAATTAGTATTCCATTTACATGTTGCAGAATTGTATAAATGATTATACTTGTTTGCTAAATTAAAAGCATTCATTAAAGCCTTTACTCCAGCTTTTAATTCAAATTGTAAAACAAAATCAAATACCTGATTATTGCCTTTTATAAATTCAGATAAATCTTTTACATCTACTTCAGTATTTGCTGTTACAATTTTGCATCCTGCATGCTTTGCATAATATCGGTATAAGTTTTTTTTCTCTAATTCCCAGTTTTTCCCATATATGTCTTCAAAATTTATATTTCGAGTTTTTAGGATTTCTTCATGGTTCTCAAAACAAAAGTTTACGAATTTATCATACGCATCGTCATGAGGGCGAGTTAAATTATTATTGCAGTTTATACAAATAACTTTGGGAAATTTTAAGATTTTGTCTTTAAACGAATTTATTTGAATGACATCACCATTTATGTAGAAGGCATTCATTTTTTTTCCATGAGATTTTTTTAGATCAGAAGCTTTAAATTTATGCTCCTCTGAATCGGCAGTTTTTCCACATATCCAACAGTTAACCATAACTACTTTTATTTATAATGCTATTCAACTCACTTTATTCATTCAGCTCTGTTGTATTTAGATTTTTATCTAAGTGTATTTGAATAAATTTTCTTACTATTTCTTTAAAAAGTAATTTACCTTCCAAAATACTTTCATATTGTCCATTGTTATTGAAATTTTCAAAAGAATATACTTGGTAAAGTTTTTTTCTATTACATGTAAGTTTTAGTTTTAAGAAGCTATTTTCGAAAATTCCTTTTACATCTTTAGTTGTTATTGGAGCATAATTTCTGTATTGATATTTTTGACCATTTAATCCATTTGAAAGAACAATATTTATTTTAAAATCATTTTCAAATAATAGATTTATTTCATCGCCTTTTGCTAATGTAAACGTGTCAGAAAATGAATAAAACTCAAGACAAAGTATTCCATTGTAGTTTGAAAGTATAATACCTAAATAATCAATATTATGTGTATCATCTTCTGTATATAGTTTTAAATATTCAAAATTAGAATTTCCTATTTTTGAAAATGCAATTTTATATTCATTTGAAAAATCATCTGTTATATAGTTAACTTCAGTTTTCGTAAGATTTTTTAGGTTTTGTTGTAAAAGATTTTGTTGAAATTCAGTTTTAGTAGTCATTAGAGTCACTGCAAACAATATATTATCTTCTTTTACATGTTCATTTTCATTTATGAATATACGTTCTAATTTACAATCAAAAGGCAAGAAAAATTTTAAAATACCTGTTCCATGGATTTGCGGTCTTAAAATTGCAATTTCTTTATTAGCAACAATTAATTCATTTTCACTAACAAGCATTTCTACAATATACTGTTCAGTTGAATATGCTTTTTGACCTTCAAATAATAATTTACAATATTTTCTGTCAAATTTGATGACTTTAAATTTCCCGTTTTCGGAATAGTCAATTTCACTTGTAATCGGTAAAATGCTTTGTTTTAAATTAAAAATTCGATTAAAAAATCTTTTCATTTTTCTTTGTTTTCGATATTTTTCTATTGCATATCCCACAATATTTCAACTCTTGAAGAGGTTGAGAAGTTTGGAACGGATTATTTTTCACTAAAATAAAATTTCTTGCGAAATGTTAACATTTATTTTTCACAAAATTCGCAATGTTCCAAACCATTGTTGTGCGACGTTTTTATGCAGTTATTGCATCAAAATCGGTAGCCTAAATTTAAACCAAATTTAGCAACTTGGTCATGGTCAGTTTTATCAGCATTAAACAACATTTTTCCCCAACCAAGGTTAGCACCATAGATAAATCCACTTTTAGTAATTCCTTTCCAGCCTAAGCCTGCACCAATGGAAAAATTAATAACATTAGGATTTTCAATAAATGTTATTTTTTCTGGAGTATCATATATTTTTTTCCCATCAATTGACATAACCATCCCAAATCCTTCAATAAAAAACCCAGAAGTATATTTTTTTCCAAAATACATTCTGTAATATGGAGAAACTGAATAATTCATATCCTTTTCTTTGCTATTATCGTATATATAAAAAATTGAAATTCCCAACGATGACTTTTTGTTTAAATGTCTTTCATAGCTTGCATTAATCCCTCCCGCTAAAGGTCCAATTAAATTAAGTATAACTTCATTTTTCTTTTCATAAGGATTTACAATGGTGTCGTTTTTATTTTGAGCCTTAGCAACAAAAAACGAAAACAGTAGTATAACTGCTAAAAAGGTTTTCTTTATCAATTTTTTCATTTAATTAATTTTAAACAAACCTATAGTAATTTTCTTTCATAAATGTTAAGTTATTCATAAATGCCTCGTTAAATAAAGCATAAATAAAAGCAAAGAAAAATTTGTATAAAGATCTTGGAAATCTTGTTAATTCTAGTTCGGTTTTGTAAAATGTTGCTCAACTTGTTTATATATATGATAAAATAATACATATACATCCGTTTGAGTGCAGGTTTGTATGTTAAGCATAATGTTACATATTCAAATATATGACAATTGTCAAAAATAAAAGATATAAAAGATTATATTCTGTGCTTTACTTTTAACTAAAAAATCAAAAGTAAGAGTAGGAAAATCTATATTTTAAAGGTATTCTGTGAGGTGTTGCAATACTATTGCAATGGTTTATGGTGATAATTGCAATACCATTGCAATAGTTTATTATAGTTGCAATAAAAAATATCAGATAATTGCATTTCTGAAAACATCTTCTAAATCATTATTATAAATCTCTTCAAGTTTCAATTGTTCGTCAGTTTTACCCTCGGTCATATCCCATATTTTAACATTGATTCCCAACAAAATAAGAAGTGGGATTTTGTTCAAAATTATACTGACTGCGTTTTCGCTCATATCGGGAATGATTAAAACATTATGACCAATCAAACAACTTACTTTATTTTTAGTTTTATAATGAATTGAACTAGTCTAAATGATAGTTGTTTTATTTAAAGATAAAACAACTATCATTTATGAACGTCTGTAATATAAAAGTCTTTTAATCTGTGAATGTTATTAATTTTTCAGATTACTTTTTTGTATTATTTAATTATTTTTTCTCATGTTTTTTAAAATTTAACTTTAAAGATGTCTATACATTCTTTCTTGTATTTTTTTCTTTTCATTTTCTTCATGTTTTTCTTTAACAGTTGAAAACAATTCTAATGATTTTAAGAATTTAGATTCTAAAGAAATATAATTTATTGAAAGTTCAAATTCATCTTTTACAAAAATTAAACTACTATAATCATCAACTATATTGTTTATTCCCATTTCGTACTTTGAATCTATATATTTTTGATGAAGTACATCTAGAATTTCATTTTTTTGATTATTGTTTACATAAGGAAAAGTATAATTATAAAAAAATAGTTTCCCCTCAAATAAATGAAACTGACACTTTATTCGATGTCTTCCAATTAACAATTTATAGATAAGAATTTCAACTTTTTCACATTTAATAATACATTTTGGTCGTTTCAAAACTTTAACAATATTCTGCTTTTTTTCACCGAAAGTTATTTTTTCAGAAAAGCATATAACGGCTTTGGTTTTTAATGTAACATTTTTTTTTGTTTGGTTAAGAATAATTAAATATGTATTTAAATCGTTAAACTCATTTGAAATTTTTTCATAGTAATAATCATCAATATAATTGTAGTGATGAAAAAAATGTTTTTTAATTTTTATAAGAAATCTTATCAAGAAAATTAGCTTTAAAATTTATCAGTAATATAGTAAACTCAAATATTTTTATAAAGAGGTTTTTCCGTAAAAAATGTTAAATTTTAATAAATGCATAAATTGATTCTTGAATACTAAGAAAATGACTTAAATATAATACAATGAAATTATTATTTCTACCACAAAAAGGAGTGATTAATTTATATTCTCTTTTTTGAGTTAAATGTAAGTTGTAATTGGGTTTTTTGAAGTATGTTACTTTGTTTTGATATGCAACCAACTTTTGAAGAAAAATCTGTTAAGTATTGATTTTACTAATGATTTAGCGATTTTTCGACTTAGTTTCAAGTTGCAGGTTGCATCAGTTCATTATTCCATTTCCTTGAAATGGTTGATTTATTCATTCCCGTAATAGCTACAACATCTTTCTGACTGGCATTGTTTTTTATTGCCAGTCTGATGATTTCTTCAACCGTTGGCGGTTTCACTTTTTGTGTGATATTTTCGTCCAAAACAATCTTGAAGTTTATAAAATAAAATTCAAGTATCAGAATTGCAATTTCAATGGTGTCAACACTCATTTTATTTTGATAAGTCTGCTTTTCAGAATTTAAAATCAGATGTGTTAATAGACTTAATTTATGAATGTTAATCAGCATTTTAGAAATATATTCTTTACTTAAATCTGTTGCTTTGTTTTGACGGTTAATTAATTCCTGTGAATAATCAAAAAGGCGTTTATTGGCTTTTAAATCAAGGGCTATCTGTAAATCATCCATCTCGAAAGTGTTCTCTATTTCAGTGCGGTAATTTAGAAGATTGAGTAAGGATTTAGAATAGTTCTCATATACTTCAGTAGAAATATCATTTCTTGACAATTGGTTATTTTCAGTAAGTTTATTGGTAAAAAGGATTCTGTCTATTAATCCGCTTTCTAAATTTCCATCTGCAAATAATTTAGGCACAAATTGATTTTGGATTGAACCTAACAAAGTAGGATATGATTTTTCAATTCTAAAACTCTCTGTTGTTTTACGTGATATATCAATATATTTATTGGTATTTCCCTGCAAAAAGAAAGTTCTCCAAGCAGTTCCCTCTGTACTGCTTTTATTTGCCATTTTTTTCAATGATAAAATAGAGTTCATCAACAAAAATCCCAACGGAATATTTGTTTTTAAAATGCGTGAAAATTGCGGATTCAATGGTTGCATCCTGAAGAAACAATTGTTTTCTGTCAATTTTTTCAAGTTCTTCTAAATCCGCATTGTTTCTTTTGAACTCCTTATATTTTTCATTGTCATATTTTATTAATGGAAAAGTAGCCAAGTCCATTGCAGGGGATTTACTATCGCCACGGCTTCCGATTATTGCAAAATATAAATTGGCATAATTCACATATCCCATTGCTTTAATTGAAAAGGCAAGACCACCTGCATTACTGAAAGCAAACAATATTGAACTTAACAAATATTCTTTGGGTATTCTCTTTAAAGTAAATGCTTCATTAATTAGCGACTTAATTTCAACAGGCATCTTGGAAATTATTTCCTCCAATTGATTAATTGCAATTTCTTTATTGGTCTTAAAAGCATTTCCAATTTTATTGTCAATATCGCTCAAACTATTTATTTCCATAATAATGATTTTGATGATAATCCCACAATTGCAATGGTGTGGTTGTTTTCATTGCAATTGGTTTTTCTTAATCTTTTTTGTTTACTTGCTGAATTAATGCAGATTACAAACCATTGCAATGAAATTGAAGGATAATTGCAATGAAATTGTAAAACAATTGCAATGGTTTTTCAGCTATAGATTTTAGATAATTTCTATTGAGATGGAAATTTATTCATTTGCTGTAGAGCAGTTAAGACTTCTGCTTTTTTGTAGCGTACCTTATTGCCGATTCGATACGCAGGAATAATATCGTCTTTAGTCCAAGTCCAAAGAGTTACAAGTGAAACGGAAAGCATTTTGGCGGTTTCTTCCCTTGTCAGTAATATTTCGATGTCGGGATTTTGCAAAGTAGTAGCATATCCTTTTAGGGCTTGGGTAACGTCCTTTACGATTTCATTTTTAAAATCGTTAGCGTTAATGTTTTCGATTTGCAAGATTTCTTTAGCCATAACTTAATTGTTTATTTTAATTAATTATGGCGTAAACTTAATCTAGCTTAATTTTTGGAAAGAGAGGTTAAGGGCGATTTAGGTTAAATCGAGTTGATTTCAATTAAAATGCGTTAAATTGAATAATAGATTTTAGTTCAATTACTTATTGTACAAAGTGTTTTGAAATATTTTAAACGATAAAAACTCTCTTAGTAAATTATTTTACTTAACTTTTTTATTGGTTTGCTCATTCCAATAGTCGCTTATTTTTTGCAAATGTTCCTCTTGTGTTGATTTTATATACTTCAAAAATTGAGTTTCCGATTTATGTCCTGTAGCTTTCATAATTGTAGCGTTGTCAAATCCTCCTAGAAATAAGTTAGTTGCAAATGAACGTCTACAAATGTGTGAAGTAACCAGTTCATGTTTAGGGAATATTCCAAACTCTTTTCGGTTTGTTTCAGAATTAATTTTTGCGCCACTCGTTTTTTCCTTAAATCCTACCAATTCACAAATTTCTTTGATGTAAAGATTAAATTTTTGGTCTGTAATTTCTCTTGGAAATTCACCATTTCTTTTATCTAAAATTTCTTGAAATTGTGGATGTATTGGAATGAACAAGTTTTGATTTGTTTTTTGCGTAGTAATATTAATAATATTCCCTAAAATATTATCCTTGCCAATTCTTAAAAAATCTGAAACACGAAGCCCAGTTCTTAATCCAATTACAAATAAATCTCTAGCATTATCTAATCTTTCTGAATCGCTGAAATCGTGTTTCGCAATTGTGTTTATTTCTTTATCAGTTAAATAAATATCTCTTGTTTCATTTGTAGGACTGTTGAAATCACGATGTTTGTATTTAGGATTAATAGCATACCCATCAAGTTCAATATTTGTACAAAAAGTTTTTATTCTGTTAATTAATGTACCTATAGAATTATTATTTAATTTTTCTGTATTTGAGCAGTAGTAAATAAAATCTCGATGAAAATTCAAATCTATTTCTTCAAATCTATATCTGTGATTTTGTAGTTTTTCAAATGCTTTTAATTTATTAAGTGTTGTTGTGTAATTTTTAATTGTTCTTTCAGTTATGGGCTTTCCTTTATAAATTCTTTTGTGAGCATCCTTTATAAATAGGGTTATCCAATCAACAAAATATATTTTGTAATTTTCATCTACTGTAACTCTGCCAAAAAACGAATTAACAGTTTCTTTTAGCCATAAATTTGAAATGTACTTTCTGTTATTATAATCAAAATTATAGTTATCAAAAATATGTCTTTCTAATTGTTCTAACTGATGATTAAAAAAATCTCTTTTTTGAGAGGTTGCCTTTGGTTTTAACCGTTGCTTTACTTCAGACCAATCATCTATCAGTACGCTTAATCCTGTTTTTATTTTTTGGTCAATTCTCTTGCTGTCCCAAAAGCGAACATATATACTACAGTTTTTATTTTTACCTTTTATAATGAAATATTTTAAATTCATCGTTATATATTTTGCCGAATATTTGCCGAAATATAGTTATTTTATTTGAATTTAACTTAATTATATTTAATATTAATTTTATTTTAAAAAGGAACAAACCCTTAAATCTAGTGGTTTTAGATGATATTCTGTAATGTTTCAAGAAATGAAAGTTTAAAAATTGCGATTCCCACTCCGGGTACTAAACCTCTCAGAAATGGGAGGTTTTTTATTTTTGGGCGTGCCCTCACTCGTACCTCTTTCGGTCGGGCTGTCCATTGTATCTGTATCAAGTACTGGCGTACTTCATACAGGATGTCATTTCCATCCCTCACGCAGACTTCAAAAGAATGATCCTCTTCGTCAATGAGATTTCCTTAAAGCATTTTAATTTTTAAAAGTGTAGCAAAAATTTCAGTGAAAAGTTTTCTGCTACAAAGAACCTGTAGCAATTTTATTCTGGAATTTTTTTTTGCTACAAAGTTGTAGCAATTTTATTTTAAAAAAATATTTGGCTACAGAATGGTTGTAGCCATTTTATTACGGTGATTTTTTTTGGCTACAAGTTTGCCGGATCCGGTATTTTTAATTTTTATAATCTGATGATTGAGAGGGTAATGTGTTGATAATGAGTTTGGTGTTTTTGAAGGAATGCCAGATGTTTTTGTGAGTTAAATAAACGCTTATTTTTTTAGAATATTTTTTTGAAATTATTTCCCAAAAGAATTTGTTAAAAGAAACATTAACAGCTATTTTCGCCTCAAATTAAATTTTAGTACAAGTAATTCTGTTGCCAAAGTTGTGGTAAATCCGGAATATCTTAACGGTGACAGATCAGAATCCGGACAAGGATTTTAGAATCGGCACCTGAATAAAATTTAATTGCCACAAGCAAAATTATAAAGAACCTCATTACGATTATACCATAAAATGAAACCAAATTCAAGATTTCAACGGGCCATAGCTACGTTTTTTTTATTGATATTCTTTCCTACGTTAGTGCCGCAGAGTTTGTACGCGGCTAATAACGGGCCAAATGCTCCTGAAGCTGCCAGTTTTGAGCCGGTTGATGCAACAGACATGGTAAGTTTGGCTACCGGTGATATGGCTTATGTTTTACCGTTACTCAATGTGCCAAGCCCTGAGGGAGGCTATCCTATTTCTTTGGCTTACCACGGAGGAATTGGTTTTGACCAGGAAGCTTCTTGGGTGGGACTTGGATGGAATTTGAATCCGGGTTCGGTCAACAGGAGTGTAAACGGAGTTCCCGATGATTGGAATGATGTTGAAATCAGGGATAAAGAGCATTTTGAGTCTTGGGGTAAAAGTGCCGATCTTTCTGTAGGATATGGAAAAATTGAAGCATCTTTAGGGTATTCATGGGATTCAAACGGTACCAAAAGAGGTTCTGTGAGTATTGGTTATGGTTTTAAATCAGGCGGTACAAATATCGGTGTAGGAGTTGGCGCCTCATACAGTAATACTTCCGGTTGGGCTGGAAGTATAACGGGTGGTATACAGACTCAAAATGGTTTTGGTGTTGGTGTTTATGCTGACACTGATGGGTTAATGGGAATAGGTGTAGGGCACAGTACGAGTTTCGGTACAAATACAGAAGCAGCTAAAAAAAGTAACGTAAAAAATTCAAGTTCTACGGTAGGTTTTTCCCTGACTTCCAATAAAGGGTCGGTAGGTGTTTCTTTAAGCGGAGGCGGAAATACTATCTTAAGCTCACGATCGGGTAATTCAGATTCTTCAAGTATCAGTTATTCTGCGGGAATATATCTTTATGGCTTCGTAATAAAGTTGGGCTATAGTGAATCGACTTATAGTAGAACTGACTTGGACTTTGATCACGTTTTCGGTCCACTGTATTATTCAAATTTATCTAATACTCCTCGTGGGGCAACGGGTTCAGCTTTGTCATACCCGGGTTCATTGCCTAACGAACATAACCGGGATTATTATATGGATGCCTATAATCAGCCAATTCCTGAAAGCATTGAAGGAGTTGTGGCCTATAATACGGTTTTTGATGCACAGAAAGATGCTTTTAATGCGCCGGCATATGATTTTTATGATGTGAATGCCCAGGGATTGTCAGGGAGAATGAGTCCAAGGTTGGCTGATAACGGATTAATTATAAATCGCGGTTTTGATATAGAATATGAGGAAGAGCGACATGGATTAAGATGTGCTTATGAAATTTGTGGAAGTAGAAATGATATTTATGCTGCATGTGCTTGTCTTCAGCCTTGGGAGGCCGGAAGTTGTTATGCAGTTGAGCAGTGGGGTACCAGGGTAACAAATAAAAGAATTTATTCAAACAGTCATTACAGTAACGATCCAAATCATAAGTTTAAAAATACTTTTGGACAAAATGAAAGCAAGATTAATTTTTACTTTGATTACCAGTTTCCTTCAGATTTGAAAGTCACACCTTCAACCCTTAATCAATTTAACAATTCGAACAATATAGAAAATTATTTCAACTCGTTTAATTCCACAATAACGACAAGAAAAGAAAATTCAGATTATATAGAAACCTTCACGAATTCCCAGATTACATCGGGCGCAGTAACGGGGCAGTTTCTGGAAGCTAAAGGGTATAACAGGTCACAGGACCAGGGTTACAGGGCTGACGGAATCGGAGGTTACAGAATTACAACAGCTGATGGGAAAACCTATCATTATTCGAGACCGGTATATCAGTTTGAGCAATTTTACAGGCATTTGGCACCAAAGTATGAAGGTAATGGAAGTACGGCACCGAATTCATATCCTGAAAGCGATGGGTTTTACAGGGAGATCAGAAAAAAAGAGCCTTATGCAACCCACTGGTTATTAACCGCAATCACGGGTCCTGATTATGTGAAAATGGGCAATAATGCATATCCTGATGAAGGGGATTATGGGTATTGGGTCCGTTTCGATTATGGTAATTGGTCAGACGGGTATGTTTGGAGAACACCTTATAACGGATATGACAGAATGAATAAAAACTCAGCCATTGCGTCTGATGAGTACTCCTGGGGACGCAAACAACTGGTGTATTTGGATAAAGTTGTAACAAGAACCCATACAGCATTGTTTGTTAAATCACTGAGAGAAGATGATTTGGGTAAAAACTTGGGAGAGGGAGGATATCCTACAAACGAAGGGGATAATAATGTGAATTATTTAAGTCAGAGGACTTTGAAGTTGGATGAAATTATCCTACTCAAGAATACTGATTATAATAATTCAGTCCAGGCTTCAAGCCAAGTGACAAATCTTACTACTGAGCCAACTTCCAATGTCGCGAATTGGAACAGTATGAGTCCGATAAGTTATAAGCTTAACCAACAATTAAATGTAATTGATAAAGGCGATTTCACCATAAATCCCCAGACAGGAAAATATTATATTTATGACAAAGCACAAAAAATAGTCAAATTAAACCAAAGTTATGAGTTGGCAAAAAATTCACCCAATTCAACTGCCGGGACTAAAGGAAGATTAACCTTGGACGGTGTTTCTGTTTTAGACAAAATGGGAGAGCTTTTGATGCCGTCTTATGCTTTCGACTACATAGGGAAAGAAGTTAATTATACAAATGGTTCGGATAAAGACCAATGGGGGTATAAACAAAATAATCCTTCGCTTTGGACAATGAATAAAATAACCACACCAACCGGTGGAAAGATTCAATTAACTTACGAGGAAGATCAATATTATACTGAAGCGTTTTCCCGGACAATGTTTGATGAAGATGACTTAAAATTCAGATTGTTTGAGGATGAAAACGGATCTCGTCTTGTAGAGTTTCAGCAAAATTCTTATTACGGTGGTCCATCAATAGATTTTACAAAATATTTCGAAAAAAATGAGCAAACATATGGTAGAATAAATTGTTGCCATTCAGAACCTGATTCAGCCTTTAGTAATGGTGATAGGGATTGGATTGATGTTAATGGCCAACAGCCTATGGGTGTAAAATATGTGTCTCAAAATGCCGTTGTCCTATATCTGCCGGATCATAATAGTGATACTTTCCATCAGGTTACCGGATATGATTTCAGGGAAAAAGGCGGATGGAGATGTTATGTGGGCTATGGCTGTAGAGATAATGATACTCACTCAGCCTGGGTATTCACTTTTAGATTAATGGCTAATAAAGTACCTTTCGGATCAGGTGGAGGGATAAGGGTATCAAGTATCAGTACGGTTGATGAATTTGGAAAAAGTTTGGGTACGGTATATGATTACAATGATCCGGTTAAAAACCGTACATCGGGAATAACATCTTATGCGCCATCAACAAAATATGTAGCTTACAGGGCTGAAGTACCGGGTCCAAGAGTTATGTATGAATATGTAACACTTACTCAAAAAGGAACAAATGGTGATGTATCAGGGAAAACACAATATCAGTTCAGTGTTTTGAAACCTGTTCTTAATGTTTTTGACCCGAATATGAAATCCGGAGAGCATTTCAGGTCTACTGTTAGTGTGAATACATTAGATGATCCTAAAAAAACCTATGGAGTAAATGTTAAACTTGAAGATAACTTTGCCACTATAGGAGGCTTAGTCTCGGTTTCTCAAATTAATCAATACGGTCATGTTATGAGCCAGTTGAAAAATGAATATCTGGATTTAAATAAGCTGTCTGATAATACCACCGAAAAACCGGGAGCACTTCAGGAATCATTCCATTCCATTAAATCAATCTACGGTTATGAAAAGGAATGGTTAAGTGGGGGGGCAAATCTGGGTATCGTAAGCTGGCAGGAAAAATGTGAAGGAAATGAAAATATATACCTGAATAAAAGGCTGGCTTTTGCATCCACAAAAATTAAATATCCGTTAGTCCAAAACAAGAAGACAGAAATAAGTGCCGGAAATAAGACGGTTACTGAATTTAAAAACATTGATCCTAAAACAGGTCTTTTTCTGGAAAGTTATACCACTTTTGCTAACGGAACAGCAATTAAGACCAAGTCAATTCCGGCTTATGTAAAATATCCGGAAATGGGTTCTAAGGTGGTCAATCCGGCTAACAAACATATGCTGACCCAAAATACGGCTGAGTATTCGTATATTCTGGACAATGGTGTCTGGAAAGAAACCGGTGTCGGGATTACAACATGGAATAACCAATGGACTTATGAGGATATCTCAGGTAGTTTAGTAACACCAACCCAGAATAATGAAAAAGTTTGGCGTAAGCATATGACGTATATCTGGAATGGGGTAAAGGATAATCAGGGTATTTTTCAAAACTTCAATAGCGCAACAGATGATGGCTTTAACTGGTCATTAGGGGTTGGCTCCCAATCGGTGAAATGGAAAAAAGTATCAGAGGTTACTAAATACAATCATTATTCAACGATTCTGGAAACCAAGGATATCAACAATAATCATGCAGCCACAAAAATGGGAGATGATGAAACCAAGATTATGGCTGTAGGTAATGCCAAGTATAATGAATTATTCTACTCTGGTATCGAAAACCTTACTAGTAATGATTGGTTAGAACCATGTATCAGGCTTACCGGAGCTGTCCGGAATATGAGAATGCCCCATACGGGTAGATACTCAGTGGAAACCACTAATACGAATACCATGACGATTGATTTAAAAAATGGTCAGCATAGATCAGGGAAGTATAAATTGAACGTTTGGATTCAAAAAGACAATGTGGCTAAGGCTGATATTGTTTGTACATACGGGACAGTAACAGCAGGAGAAATCAAACAAGCCGGTGATTGGGTGTTAAAAACGTATTATTTGGATCTTCCGGTTGCAGCCACTCAGGTAAAGCTGGCTTCGTTAGATGGGTCAGCAGTGATTTATGACGATGTTATGTTGCGCCCGATTGCTTCAGGTGTTACAGGATATGTGTATAATCAACGTGATGAATTATCTCATATTGTTGGTGATAATGGTTTAGCAATACGATATGTGTACGATTCAGCCGGACGTTTGGTTAAAACCTATGTAGAAGTGTTTGATGATCAAGCGAATACTTTAACAGGAGGATTTAAGTTGGCAAAAGAAAACAAACTGAAATATAAAAATTTTTAAAAAGCGTAAATTTTTTTTGAAAAACAAAAAGAAATAGTAATTTTGGGAACGTAAGGAGGAGATTTCAAACCGATATGGATGAAGCGTAACAGTGGATGTTGTTTAGGTTGTAAATTTCATACAGCTCTTCTCCTTTTCTTTCCTTTATATTTAAATCTTATATGAGTCACTTCACAAGGAAAGATTTTATCAAATTAACATCATTGGGATTTTTAGCTACTGTTTTGCCTGTACATGAGGTAGAAGCCGTAAATGGATTACTCAATCTGAATATTCCGTCAGGAGCCAATGATTTGCAAAAGGCACAGCTAATCGCCAAAAAAGCAAAAGAGCATTTTTACAAAAAAGAATTGGCTAAAGCAGAGGAGCTTTACTTACAGTGTGTTAAGCTGGCACCGGCTTATATACAGTTTTACGACGGACTTAGTAATGTGTATGGTGTAAGATGTAATCATTTGGCCAGTGTGGAACTTTTCAAAGCCGGGATGAAGAAAAATACGGCTAAGGCTGTCTTCTGTGATCGATTGGCAAAAGCCATGGTCCGTTTGGAAAAAGGCAATAAAAATCAAGCAAAAGAATACAAAAAGAGCAATAAAATTTCCCATTCATTACTTGAGGAAGCCCAAAAACTATGGGAAAAAGGTATTGCACTGGAAGGGAATAAAAAATACTTGCAGGAAGGTCTTTCCGGATTAGATAAATCAAGACAAAAAGGGGAAGTATCTTTGAAAATGTCGGCAAGAGAATCTAAAAAACATAAGGCTGAAATAAAGACACAAAACCGCCAGAAGATTAAAAAAGAGCTATCGGCCAAATCCAATCAGGATCTGGAAGGAATGGTAAAGAAGATAGATGCCAAGCCAAGGACTGTTTTATTTATTGAAAAAGAAAAGCAACAACAGCAATTTCATATCACTAAACAAAAGAAAAGATTATTGCGTCTGTTAAATGAAAAGGACAGAAAGAATTCCCCTGCTGTTTTGGGAAGAACCAAGCAAATATTCGATCTTGACCCTTCCGATTCACTGTCTTTGTACCATTTAAAAAGAGCTTTATATGCGAATGGGAAATATTTTGAATTGATAAGTCAACGACAGAAGTTCGCAGAAAAGAAAAATTCGGTTTACGGATATCTGGGTGTGGTGGATGCCATTGAAACAGCGCATGAAAAAGGACAAACAAACCCTGAAGCGTTAAGCAATGCCGTTTCGATTTGCGGGTTGGTGCTGTCCAACTTTAGCCTGACTGAAAAAACAACAGTGGAAGTAATCGACAAGCTGACCAAGATTTATATTCTTCAGGGAAAACCGGCAGATGCCATTACGATGCTGGAAGCCTTGATTAAACAATTTGAAAACAATTCTGTTTGTTTAGTCAATATGCTGTTGTACCGCTACGCATCGGCTTTAAAAGCGGCCGGTCAAATCCAGAAAGCAAAAGAAGTGCTGAACATCGGAATTCATAAAAAAGAAAATCAGGATGCTTCATTAAGCAAGGTTTACCAATTGGCTTTACGGAAAGAGCAGGAAAGCTTCAACCAGAAAAAACCGTTGTACCATTTATTGTACGAAATTCACAACGTATTGGGCGAAACCGAAGAATCGTCGCAGATTTTGCGTGAGATCAGACAGTTTAACCCTTCGGATAAATTTGGAACCAAAAGAAAATAAAATAGAAAATGATTATAGGTGTTATAAATATGAAAAAAATAATAATGACAGGTTTTCTTGTATGTGGTATGTCTTTGTATTCACAGGTGGCAACCAAATTGGATGTGGCCGATACCAGAAATGCTAATGACCTGCCTAACTTCAGTGACAGGGGGATCAGGGCCGATTTTAAATTCAGATCCGTAATTGGTGTGCCAGGAGCAGGAACTTACAGTGCAAACCTGACCATTAACCAGTGGACTAATTTAGATAATTCAGGAGGGAAAGTCCATCAGTTGAGTTTTAACGACGGAGGTATTTTTTACCGTAGTGCTTTGCCTTTACAATCTACTTGGGATGCCTGGAGAAAGTTGGTTATAGCCGAATCTAACGGAAATGTCGGTATTGGGACAAGTATTCCCCTGGGACTATTACATGTTGGAGATGATACCGGTTCCGGAATACTTTTATCGAATAAAATATCAGGTGTGAGCTCCCAAATCCCCGGTCAAATAGGATGGGGGGATTCCACTATGGGATTAGCCGGAGATTTAATTGTTTCACCCAGAACAAATATCGCCAATAATTCGGTTCGTTTTTATACGAATGACGGATCGAATATTTCGGAACGTTTCAGGATTGCCGGAAATGGAGATATCGGAGTTGGAACGAATGCACCACAGGCTAAATTGGATGTCCGCGGAAAATCGTCATTTAGTGACAATATGGTAGTGAATGCTAAAATTGAAGCCAAAGCAGTAAAAGTTACAGCTACTCCTACAGCCGATTTCGTTTTTGAAGAAGATTATGGTCTTCCGAAATTGGAAGAAGTCGAAAAGCATATTAAAGCCAAAAAACATTTGCCTGAAATCGCTTCGGCTAAAGAAATGGAAAAAGAAGGAGTCGATGTTGGGGAATTCCAGATTAAGCTGTTACAGAAAATTGAAGAATTAACCTTGTACGTTATAGATCAGAACAAGCGAATCAAGGAGTTAGAAGCTAAATTGGAAGAAAAACAAAAATAAGCCTGTTTTAAAAATACAGGTAAAATATTAGCCATAAAGAATAGCCATCAATTGTGTCTTTTTTGAAAGATTCATAAAGTTTTCATCTGAGTATGATACATAAATTAAAGAAACTAATCGCTTTTGGATTGTTATTGGGGAGTTTCAGTGCTGTCTCCCAGACCACTTTAAATACTCCGGTTACAACTTCCCGTACGGTACAGGATCCTGTTTCTGTTTTTTTGCAACCTGGCTTTGAAGCTTATTCAAATGCAGGTGTCGAATTTGAAGCTAAAATCGGAACTTCTTCAAATCCTTCTCCAAACATTGAGATGTGTGAGGAGTTTGGTAAAGTACTTATATCGGAAATTTATTTTGATACCCGGTATAATGAAATCCTTGAAAGCAGATACCACTATTATGGGGAGTATATTGAATTGTACAATTCATCCACTACGCCTATTGATTTAACAGGCTGGGTGATTAAAGATAATCACACGCAATGTAGATTATCCATGAATTCCCATAATTCAGATTTGATTATCGCACCCGGAGGATATAAGTTAATTACCTATAGTGGTTTTTATGCTTTCAGGATGCCATTTTATCCGCAGGGGTATCTGGATCAGGGAGCTACGAGTGCCATTGGTACGGCTGCTAAATTCATCGAGATGTTCCCTGAGCTAAATAACAGACCCAACTTTACAATGAATGATATTATTGGGCAGGACACTATGATTTTGCGCAATGAAGGGGATAAAGTTACTTTAATCGCACCTACAGATAAAGTGGTCGATCAGGTTGTATATGTACAAAATGCAGATGGTTTATGGGTTGGTCCCACAGCTACTGAATTAACCAAGGTATCTTCAACAATTATTGATAATGGCAATGGAAGTGCTTTTAATGGTGCAATTGGTGCTATTCCTCAAGTGGATCATACTGGGAGTCCGGTTCTTGATACTAACGGAAATCCTGTGACAGTTCAGCATGATGAATACAAACAGGCTATTTACCGCTCAAACCCTATAGGGTATTATGCCAATAGACAATTTCAGTTTGCGGTTGCAACGGCTTCTCCGGCTGCTTCACCTCAAGTGAATGTGTCTTTGTCTCCTCTTGATATTTATATGACTACTGATCCTAATTCCAATGGTACTAATAGTGCGGAAATTATTGGATATGACATAAGATCGGGATCGGTTATCGGGCAGTCAAAAACCTATTTTAACGATTTAGGTAAGCCAGTTGTTTCAATAACTAAAGATTTTCAAAACAAACTGACTTGGGGGACTGAAACGGTTTATGACAGTTTTGGACGCAATTGGAAGGAGTCTTTCCCTACCACTTCATGTTTGGGCTGGGATAAAATCCATTTTCTGACTAATCCCGATGCCAAGGTTTCAATGCTGGATAAGTATTATAATGATTTAAACACGATCGAACCGTATCAGGCTAATGCAAAATTTCCGTATTCAGAACTAAATTACGATAAATTAAACCCTGGCAATGTCATTAATCAAATTGGAGGTAATCTTATAGACGGGAAATGGAGAACCGGCTATTCTTACACGATGCCGGCTGCCCAGGAAATGTATTATGCTTTCGGTTACGGTTATTTTGACGGACTAGTGGCCAATGGAAAGGAAGAAGCGCTTCAAAGTTTTACAAAAACAGTGGCCGTTGATGCTAATGGAGTAGAGAATGTAGCTTTCAAGGACGCCTTAGGGAGAGATATTGCTGCTGCACGCTCAGGTGGACCGGTAAGTTACCCAGTGTATTCGGTAATCGGAACCCAGGGATATGTTGACGTCCACATACCGGCAGGAACACCAAACGGAACTCTTTTGGGTGGGGATATTACTAAATATAAAGTATTCGATCTGAAAACAGGCCAACAGGTAACACTTACGGCTGCAAATCCGGGATTGCTTCCAGGTAATGTTTACCGTGTAGAAGCCAAAACCAAACCGACAACCGATCCCAAGATTTATATTGGACAAACGCCAACTGGCGGCGCCATATCTTATGACAACGGAGCATTAGGGGTGTCGTATAGCGTGAATTATTATGATTATACAATCAATGTCTTTAACAAAACAGGACAACTGGTTAAAAACGTACAGCCCAAAGGGTATGAGTTTAATGCTGTTATAAAAGATAAGCCGCTTCATTTACAGCCTGCGACAACAGCTTTTATTTCTACTTATACTTATAATGATCAGGGACAGCTAAAAGAAGTAAGCAGCCCTGATGAAGGGACTTTCAGATTTGCATACCGTAACGACGGACAAATGCGTTATTCCCAGAATGCTGATCAGGTTGACACTAAGGTGGCTTATACGAATTACGATGAATATGCCCGTCCGGTTGAAAGCGGGGTACTGGTTCAATCCGGAGGAACGGGAATTTGGGGTCCAGCCTCGGCAAATACCGACGGACCTCTTTTGTCCGGAGCCGGAATAAGCAGATCAGAACAGGTAATTACGGTTTATGACCACCCAACGAATTATGACAGTTCAATAGCAACCGGGGATCAGATTCCGGTAGGTTTGCAATTAAATGCATTGGTTGGGGCAAGTTACAAACAGGAAAATCTGGCGGGTAATGTGGTGGTGACCTATAGCAAATCGGGTCCGGTGTTTAATGCCATAACCTGGTACAATTACGATGCTTACGGCCGCGTAGTTTGGTTAGTGCAGTATAATGAAGGACTGGGAGCCAAAACAATTCATTATGAATACGATTACAAAGGGAATGTGACCAGAGTAATCCTGCAAAATGATGTGCCTGCAGAAAAATTTGCACACCTGTATACTTATAATAGTATTGACAATGCCCTGATAAGGGTGGAGACAGTCAAAGGGACAGAAAAATCTGTTACACATGCCGAATACAGTTATTATGCAACCGGAGAATTAAAGCGTGCCAATATAGCACAGGGGGCACAGGGATTGGATTATGTGTACACGTTGGGAGGCCAGTTAAAAAGTATCAACCATCCTAACCTGACGCAGGCTGATGATCCGGGACATGATGTAAATGATGTTTTTGGTCTGATCCTGGATTACCACAATGAGGATTACGTAAGGGCTAATACCAATATTGCTTCTTCGCCTACAATCGCCGGGGTTAACCAAGACTTTAACGGAAACATAAAAGCAGCACGCTGGGGAAATAATAATTTGATTGGTAACACTGACAAGGCGGCTTACATGTACAATTACAACCGTAACGGTTGGATGCAAAGTGCCGCTTATGGAAGTTTTGATACAGCCGGTGCGATTACGGCCAACACTAAATTTGCGGAAGGAAACCTGAATTATGATGCGAACGGTAACATAACGAGCCTGCAACGTACAAACGATGCCGGAACGTTAATTGATGATCTGAGCTACTTCTACAATGGGAACAATCAGTTAAACAGGGTCGAAGACAATGTGGATCCGGGGGTAAATTATGATATCGATTCGCAGAGTAAGGGGAACTATGTGTACAATACCATAGGCCGACTGACTAAAAATACCAATGAGGGACTAACTTATGTGTACAACTCACAGGGTTTAACAACCGAAGTCAATTTACACGGTCAAACCCGGGTAAAATTCTTTTACAATGAGCGCGGGCAGCGGGTTAAAAAAGAAAGCTATACAGCTGGTAATTTGCAAAGTACAACCTATTATGCACTGGATTTGAGTGGAAATACTATTGCGGTTTACAGCAAGGTGGGAGCAAACTCCATAACACAAAATGAAATGCCGATCTACGGTTTATCACGTTTGGGAGTATATACCAGATCGACAACTGCCGGTACAGATTACATGAACTACCAGATTACTGATCATCTTGGAAATGTAAGGGCGATTGTGAAAAAACCGGTGGGCAGCCCGATCGCGGCTATTTTTACGGCGGATTACTATCCTTTTGGAGAAAAATTGCCGTCAAAGGACAATGTAACAGGAGTATACCGCTATGCGTACCAAGGGCAGGAACTGGACGGTGAAACCGGTATGGAAGCTTTCCAGCTGAGACTATGGGATGGCCGTATAGGACGCTGGTTAAATCCAGATCCTAAAGGGCAATATGCTTCACCTTATTTAGGAATGGGGAATAACCCTGGCAATAGTGTTGATCCGGATGGAGGATGGGAATCAAAATTTTGGAGAGATGTCTTTTGGGGACTAGGAGGGTTTCGAGGTGAAAGAGTTGAACATTTAGATTCTGAAAACCCCAAGAATAATTATGGAATTAGTTACATAAAAGATGGAGGATATATTACTTGGGCGTATACCAATAAACAGTTTTTTAGTGTAAATAGTATTCCTCACTATGAAGGAAAAGAGCTGGGAACCCCGGTTTTTATAATACCTCAAATAAGTGGTGGAATAACTTTGCCTAATCCATTAGCAAAGGATGGTGCAATAATTTTTGCTAAAAATAATTCAAAATTTTTAGTTCAGCATGAGAGAGGTCATGCTGAGCAAATTAGGGAATTGGGGGCGGCAGAATACATGGCTGAAATTGGGGGGCCTAGCTTTTACAATGGTGCAGAAAATGCATTTGAAGACTTAATTTATGGCAAAGAAACGTTTAGCATTCCACATGAAGAATATTATACAGAAGTTGATGCGAATATAAAAGCATTTTGGTTGTATGGGGGGAATTTTAAACATACAGAAAGAAATGATAAAAAGAATATTGCACCTAGTAATCCCTTAGTGGGGAGAGTAACAAATACAAGTGTTTTAGATAGAATTTATCTATATTATGTGACTTTACACCATTAATATAGAATTCTAATCTTCCTTTATTTCCAAACTCCGCATTCTATGATAAAAAACAAGTAAATAGCATTAAAATTATGATGCAAATTTATAGGTGTTAATATATGGTGTTTCTCTGTTTATAACAGCAAATACTCTACTTATAAGTTTGCATCTTATATTAT
>NZ_JAMLJL010000019.1 GCF_023634845.1 Flavobacterium amniphilum
GCGGGGTGCAAAGATAACATCTTTATTTTCTTCTTTCCAAATCTTTTCGCGATTATTTTTTAAGTTTTTTACTTTCGTTTCAAACCCAATCACTTAGACTTTTTAAGAACATTATGTTAAAGAACTCTGCTTGTTTCACATCTCACTTGTTGTTCAATGCGGGTGCAAAAGTACCACTTATTTTCACTTTTCCTAACCTTTTCTTAATCTTTTTTACCTCTTTTTTACACTTCAACTGAACCTCAGCAAGTTAGACAGGAAAGTTTTTCCAGAAGAATGCAAGCATGATCTAAAACAGCTCTCTCCTACTCTTATATATATAGTATAAGGCATACTTATTATATATAGGTATACTTATTAAGCCGTACTGCACGCCTACTGCACTTGGCTTCGAGAGCCTCAGCCACCGTTCCGTACTTTGATATTACTTTGATATTACTTTGATATTACTTTGATATTACTTTGATATTACTTTGATATTACTTTGATATTACTTTGATATTACTTTGATATTACTTTGATATTACTTTGATATTACTTTGATACGGGTCAAGTACGGGTCAAGTATGGGTCAACCCTATCTTATATAGCATATAACGCCAACCGGAAACCGGCATGTTTAACCCTGTCAGGGTTTGATACTTCGACAAGCTCAGTAACCGCCGCTGACAGGGTTGCAAACCAATAAAGACTTTACTCCTATATATAAGGTATACTTTCTTTAATGATGCACGCCCGCGTGAGGGATCGAAGCGGCATCCTTTTATGCAGCGCAGCGGAATAAAAGATACAGCAAAGAGCCCGACCCGGAGGAACGGAGGGGCACGCCATTAGTTAGATTGTTCGATTATTAGATTATCAGACTGCTTAGATTTCTTAGATTGTTCGATTATCAGATTGTCCGATTGCTGAACTACTTAGACGGCTTGGACTTCTTATCTCTAACAACCGAACATTCCCTACTAAGAACTAAGGACTCTTCACTAATCACTAACTACTAATCACTAATTACACGAAAGAATATACCTATATATATTGTATGTGTTTTGCGAAAGGCATATATTTGCGGACTTAAATTAACAATAATGATTAAGATTACTTTACCAGACGGTTCGGTTAGAGAGTACGCAAGTGGCGTAACTCCTATGGATGTGGCTAAATCTATCAGTGAAGGTTTAGCAAGAAATGTGATTTCGGCTTCTTTTAACAATACAACAATTGAGGCTGAAACCCAATTAACGACCGATGGTACGCTTACATTATTTACATGGAATGATGCAGACGGTAAAAAAGCGTTCTGGCATTCGACTTCGCACGTAATGGCACAGGCTCTTGAAGAATTATATCCGGGAATCAAATTAACAATTGGTCCGGCTATTGAGAGAGGTTTTTACTATGACGTGGATTTTGGTGACAAAAAGATTACCGATGCTGATTTCAAGAAAATTGAAGACAGGGTTTTAGAGATTGCCCGCGAGAAACATGAATTCAAAATGCGTTCGGCTACAAAAGCTGAAGCATTGGAACTATACAAAGACAATGAGTTCAAAACAGAATTGATCCAGAATTTAGAAGACGGAACGATTACATTTTGCGACCACTCTACATTCACCGACTTATGCCGAGGAGGACACATTCCGAATACAGGAATCATTAAAGCAATGAAAATCCTTTCAGTTGCAGGTGCTTACTGGAGAGGTGACGAAAAAAACAAGCAGTTGACACGTGTGTACGGAATTTCGTTCCCGAAACAAAAAGATTTGACTGACTATTTGGAATTACTGGAAGAAGCAAAACGCCGTGACCACAGAAAACTTGGAAAAGAACTGGAATTATTCCACTTCTCACAACGTGTGGGCCAGGGATTACCGTTATGGCTACCAAAAGGAGCCGCTTTACGCGACCGTTTGGAGCAATTCCTTAAAAAAGCACAGAAGAAGGCAGGATATGAGCAAGTAGTTTCCCCTCATATCGGTCAGAAAGAATTATATGTGACTTCAGGTCACTATGCCAAATACGGAGCAGACAGTTTCCAGCCGATTCATACACCGGCAGAAGGAGAAGAGTTTTTATTAAAACCGATGAACTGTCCGCACCACTGTGAGATTTACAATGCAAGACCATGGTCGTACAAAGACTTACCGAAGCGTTATGCAGAATTTGGTACCGTATACCGTTATGAGCAATCAGGAGAATTACACGGTTTGACACGTGTAAGAGGATTCACTCAGGATGATGCGCACTTATTTTGTACACCGGATCAGTTAGACCAGGAGTTTAAAAACGTAATCGACTTAGTACTATATGTATTCGGTTCGTTAGGATTTGAGAATTTTACGGCACAGGTATCGGTGCGTGATTTGAGCAATCCTGACAAATACATCGGAAGCGTTGAAAACTGGGAGAAAGCAGAAAACGCGATTATCAGTGCTGCAAAAGACAAAGGACTGAACTATGTTATTGAGGCAGGAGAAGCCGCTTTCTACGGTCCGAAACTTGACTTCATGGTAAAAGATGCCTTGGGAAGAAGCTGGCAGTTAGGAACCATCCAGGTAGATTACAACTTACCGGAGCGTTTTGACCTGACTTACAAAGGAGCTGACAACGAATTACACAGGCCGGTAATGATTCACCGTGCGCCGTTTGGTTCAATGGAGCGATTCATTGCAATTTTACTGGAGCATACCGGTGGAAATTTCCCACTTTGGTTAATGCCGGAACAGGCTATTATCCTAAGTTTGAGCGAGAAATATGAAAATTATGCGAAAAAAGTTTCAGATTTGCTAGAAAATCACGAAATTCGCGCCCTAATTGACAACCGTAACGAGACGATCGGTAAGAAAATCCGTGAGGCTGAAGTGAAGAAATACCCGTTTATGCTGATAGTTGGCGAGGAAGAAGAGAAAAACGGAACAGTATCGGTGAGACGTCACGGTCAAGAAGGAAAAGGAAATATTACAATTAAAATAGATGAGTTTATCGCTCTTGTGAACGAAGAAGTGAGCAAATCATTAAAGACATTTGAAGTTTAACTAAAAATTTAAGGTTATCGCAATCAGAAACAACAGAGGATTTCAACCTCGAGTAGAAAAAAAAGACGCACACAGAATTAACAACAACATTCGTGTGCCAGAAGTACGTCTTGTAGGGGAAAATGTAGAGCCGGGAGTTTACAAAACTTCTGAAGCATTACGCTTAGCAGACGAATTTGAATTGGATTTAGTGGAGATTTCTCCAAACGCTGAACCGCCGGTATGTAAAATCATGGACTATAAAAAGTTCCTATACGAGCAAAAGCGAAGAGAAAAAGAACTAAAGGCAAAATCCACGCAGATTACCATTAAAGAAATTCGTTTCGGACCTCAGACAGATGAGCACGATTATGAATTCAAAAAGAAAAACGCGGAGAAATTCCTGAAGGAAGGTTCGAAGTTAAAAGCATTCGTATTCTTCAAAGGACGTTCGATTATTTATAAAGAGCAAGGACAAATCTTATTATTAAGATTGGCACAGGACTTGGAAGAAGTTGGAAAAGTTGAAGCTATGCCGGTTCTTGAAGGAAAGAGAATGATCATGTTCATTACTCCGAAAAAGAAAAAATAGTTAAGTCAAAAGCTGAAAGTTCTTAAGTCAAAAGTTGCAACACTTTAAGACTTTAAACGTTAGGCTTCAGACTCAAAAGAAAGTAAGTAAGTTGAATTAAATAAATTTGGGAAATTATGCCTAAAATGAAAACTAAATCTAGTGCTAAGAAACGTTTTAAAGTTACTGGCTCTGGAAAAATTAAAAGAAAACACGCTTTTAAAAGTCACATTTTGACTAAAAAGTCTAAGAAACGTAAATTAGCGTTAACTCACTCTGCATTGGTTCACCCATCAGACGAGAGAAGTGTTAAAGAGCAATTAAGAATTATGTAATAAAAGCTGTAAGCTTTAGGCAAAAGTTTAAAGTGTACAATTTTATAATGTAACCCAAAGTTCTTTAGGTTAAAACAATTCAATAACCCTGGGGTGGGCGAATAAAAATCAGGATTAAGATTCTGAGAATTCGAAAGTGCGCAAGCCGCCTTACTTCAAAAAAAAAGTAAAATTATGCCAAGATCAGTAAATTCAGTTGCTAAAAGAGCAAGAAGAAAAAAGATAATGAAGCAAGCCAAAGGTTTCTTTGGCCGTAGAAAAAACGTTTGGACAGTTGCTAAGAATGCGGTAGAAAAAGCAATGCTTTATGCTTACCGTGACAGAAAGCAAAAAAAGAGAAACTTCCGTTCTTTATGGATTATGCGTATTAACGCTGGTGCAAGATTAGAAGGAATGTCTTACTCTCAGTTCATGGGTAAAATCAAAGCTAACAACATCGAGTTAAACCGTAAGGTTTTAGCTGATTTAGCGATGAACCACCCAGAGGCTTTCAAAGCTATTCTTAACAAAGTAAAATAATAAACGTTTAACAACATATTTGACTTACTTACCTTAAATCCCATTTTAACGAATGGGATTTTTTATTTCATAAGGTTTTCTAAAAATTAGCTTTTAAAGCCTCATTTTTAATACATTTGCCAACAACTCAAATTACTATATCATGAATAAACGAATACTGGTTTTACTGAGCGTTTCTTTAAGTCTGACCACTTTTGCGCAAAGCAAAAAACTAACACTTGAAGAATCCGTTTTACAGCAAAACAGACAATTCAGAGCTGACCGTTTAGCGGGTTTCCAGTGGATTCCCAACACAAGCAAGTATGTTTACTATACTGATGCCTGGACCAAAATGGTTACAGGACAAGCTACAGACAACACTACGGCTGAATATGTTAAACTGGCCGACATCAATACCGCTTTAGGTACCAAGCTGAAAAACTTTGGCGGTTTGGAATGGATAGACGCCAATACTGTTCTGGTAACCGAAGGAGGAAAATACTTCACTTATGATCTTACTGCCAAAACAGGAAAAAAAATACAGCAGGCAACAGAAACAGCTGAAAACATTACGTTTGATTCTAAAAAGCAATACTTAGCTTTTACTGAAAAAAACAACTTATACTTCTTCAACCAAAATCAGGAAAAAGTAGCAGTAACCAACGAGAGTAATCCTGAAATTGTTTCCGGACAATCGATTGCCAGAAATGAATTTGGAATTAAAGGAGGTATCTTCTGGTCACCAAAATCTAACTTCCTTGCCTTTTATCAGAAAGACGAAACGGAAGTTGGCAATTATCCTTTATTAGACATCACACAAACACCGGGTAAGCTGGTTAACATTAAATACCCCATGGCCGGTCAGAAATCTGAGAAACCGAAAGTCGGCATCTACAACATTGCAACCGGGAAAACCGTTTTCATTAGTCCGAAAGGCAATGTGAATGATTATTTAACCAATGTTAGTTGGACTCCGGATGAAAAATACCTTCTTATAGCCGAATTAAACCGTGGCCAGAATGACATGAACCTGAACTTGTATGATGCAAACACAGGAACATTTGTACACACTATCTTAAACGAAAAAAGCACTAAATGGGTAGAACCGGAACATCCTGCTTTTTTCCCATCGGCTAAAACCAACAATTTTATCTGGATTTCGGAAAAAGACGGTTTCAACAATCTTTACTACTATAATTTAGAAGGAAGACTGATTAAGAAACTAACCCAGAATAAATTCCCAACCAGAGCTATTTTAGGTGCCAATACAGCAGGAACAGAAGTTTTCTTTATGGCTACCGGTGAGAATGGAACAAACATGTTAGGATACAAAGTAGACCTAAAAGGAAAGCAAACCCTTATTACAAAAGACCAGGGAGTTCACGCTGTTTCATTCAGTGCAGACGGTAACTGGGTTTTAGATGAATATTCAAATCATACGACTCCTTCAAAATCGGTTTTATATGATAAAAACCAAAAAGGGAAATTACTTTTAGAGAGCGAGAACAAGTACAAAGATTACTTCATGGGTACTGCTGATATCAAAACGATTAAATCTGCAGACGGTGTAACCGATTTATTTACCCGTGTAATTAAACCAAGTAACTTTGATCCTGCTAAGAAATACCCTGTTTTAGTCTATGTTTATGGCGGTCCTCATGCACAATTGATTACCAACTCTTATTTAGACGGAGCCAACTTATGGATGTACTATATGGCCGAGCAAGGTTATTTAGTATTTACTTTAGACAACAGAGGTTCAGACAACCGAGGTGTTGCTTTTGAAAGCGCTATTCACGGAAGACTGGGGGTTAATGAAATAGAAGACCAGATGTTAGGAATTGAATACTTAAAATCACTTCCATATGTTGATGCCAACCGTTTAGCAGTACACGGATGGAGCTTTGGAGGATTCATGACCACATCGTTAATGCTTCGTCAACCAAATACATTTAAAGTAGGTGTTGCAGGTGGTCCGGTTATCGACTGGAAATGGTATGAAATCATGTACGGAGAGCGCTATATGGATACACCGGAAGAAAATCCTAAAGGATATGAAGAAGCTTGTGTATTGAATTATGCAAAAGATTTAAAAGGTAAATTATTACTAATTCACGGAACAAGTGATGATGTGGTGTTAGAGCAACACAATTTATCATTAGTTAAGAAATTTGTGGAAACGCAAAAGCAGGTGGATTACTTCCCTTACCCTATGCACAAACACAATGTATTAGGGAAAGACAGAGTTCACTTGATCCAGAAAGTATTGGATTATGTAATTGAAAACAATAAATAAAAAAAGAGCCACTATATAGTGGCTCTTTTTAATTAAAATATTGACATTCCTGTTTTTGTGGTTAGCTGCTCCAGAGCGAACATTCCCAATTCTGAATTTCCTTTTTCATTTAAGCGTGGTGACCAGGAAGCCACCACAAAGTTTTTAGGGTACAAGGCCACTATTCCTCCGCCAATACCGCTTTTACCGGGTAAACCCACCCTATAGGTAAACTCCCCTGATTCATCATAGAAACCACAGGTTTGCATTAAAGCATTCAGCCTTTTCACCTGGCTTGTATTCAAAACCTGTTTCCCGGCTTCTGTTTTTCCTTCATTAGCAAAAAAGTAAAATGCGTGCGCGAGTTCTTTACAGGTCATTTCAATTGAGCATTGGTAGAAATAAAAATCCAATACTTCATTGATATCATTTTTAATATTGCCGAAGGATTTCAGGAAATTAGCCAGGGCTGCATTTCTAAAACCTGCATTTTTTTCCGAGTTAGCAACCTCAGGATTGAAATCAATAGTAGGATTACCTGAAACTTCCCTTATGAATTCGATAAAATCCTGCTTTGGGTTTTTCAATTCGGAGATCAGAACATCGGCAATAACCAAAGCACCGGCATTGATAAAAGGATTACGCGGAATTCCTTTCTCATATTCCAATTGGACCAACGAGTTAAAAGGATTTCCTGATGGTTCCACTCCTACCCGCTCCCAAATTTTTTCACCTACAATCGAAAAAGCCAAAGTAAGGGACAATACCTTTGAAACCGACTGAATGGAAAACTTTTCGGAGGCATCACCGATACTGAAATCCTGTCCGTTCATGGTTAAAAGATGGATTCCGAATTTGTCGGGATTAATAATGGAAAGTTCCGGAATGGAAGTTGAAACCAGGCCTATTTTAGGTTGGCCTTGTGATTCCTTGTAAATATCTTCAAGTATGGTTAAATAATCCATGATGCAATTTGAGCTTTATTCAATAAAAAATCCCAAACTCAACAATAATGACTTTGGGATTTTATATTTTCACTTATAAAGCTATCATGCATAAGCAATTACACAGAGTAAGAATACTAAAGTAATTACATACAAAACGTCTTTATAAGTGATTCTAAATTCAGAATCTTTATTCATTTTGTTTCTATAAGATTTGGGTTGCTTAAGTAACAAAATTAATAATTTTTTATTGTTCCGTTAATAAAAAAAATCAGGTTTTTTGATGTTTTTTCTTAGCGGCAGGAAACAAAATATTATTCAATATCAGACGGTAGCCCGGTGAGTTAGGATGCAGCTCCAGTGTTGTAGGCTCATCACCTACCCTATGCTGGTAATCTTCAGGATCATGACCTCCATAAAATGTAAAGAACCCTTTTCCTTTTTGGGAATGAATATACCGTGCTTCCCCATTAATCATGCATTCCCCCATTATCAGGACATTTGATTTAATCAGTTCCCTGTCGAAAGAAGTACTTTGTCCCATAAACCCTTTAACCAATTGTGTGTGGTTTTGGCAGAGCATTGACGGAATAACATCCCACTTGGCAGAAAACTCCATCAGGGTAAAATAATCTTTTTCGAAAGGAACTACTCTTTTTTCGGTCATGTCTATATTGGAAAATTCATAACGGTCTGGTCTTCTTTCCAGCACAAAATCCTTGAAAGCAAATGTTTTATTGAAATCAATTTTGGATTGGTAGTTTGGTTCGCTTGGATCCCCGTCAAACATTGCTTCACAGATATCGACACCTTCAGCAGCTAATGCAATATCAAAGCTGTCAGTAGCCGAACACATGGCAAACATAAAGCCTCCACCGATAACAAAATCCCTTATCTTCTTGGTTACAGCCAGTTTTTCTTCTGATACTTTTTTGAATCCCAGTTTTTGGGCTAAAATTTCTGCTTCTTTTTTCTGCTCGATATACCAAGGCATATTGCGGTAATTCGCATAAAACTTACCGTATTGTCCGGTAAAATCTTCGTGATGCAAGTGTAGCCAGTCGTAAAGCAACAACTGATCACTTAACACCTCTTCGTCGTATACTTCTTTATAGGGAATTTCGGCATATTTCAATACCAAAGTAACGGCATCATCCCAGGGTTGTTTTCCTTTTGGGGTATAAACAGCTACTTTTGGCGCTTTTTCTAAAGCTACCACTTCCATATTTTGGGAAGGAGATGCTATTTCAGCAAGAATCTGATTCGTTTCTGTATCGGATAACACTTCAAAACTTACTCCCCTTATTTGGCATTCCTTTCTGATTTCATCTGCATCCGGCAAAAGAAAAGAACCGCCACGGTAATTCAAAAGCCAGCTGGCCTTGTATTGCTTTTCAATAGCCCAATAGGTTATCCCGTATGCTTTCAGGTGGTTTTTCTGAGCGTTTTCGTCCATTGGCAGCAATACATAATTTGCCCTCAATGAAAAGGAAATCAAAAACAATAGGATAAAAGCTAACGAAGTTTTACATTTCATCTTAAACATATTTCTATCCAAATATAGTCAGTTCTTTTTTATTTTACTGTTATAACTATATTAAAACACGTAGAAATACGTAATGCTGTCAACAATAAAGTGGCTAAATTTGTTCTTTGGATCAACAAGTCTAAATATGGGAATTGTCCACACTACAACAGAAAAGAATAAAAAGTACTTTTTTTATTCCATCAAAAGAATAGGTATCATCCTGTTAACTCTTATTCTTGCAGTCTATTATTTTCTGGTTATATCATCTTTCCTGTCAAATAGCTAAATCATCGACAGCGATAATTTTATTCTGAATGGCATAAACTACAAGACCTGCCACATTTTTAGACTCGGTTTTGAGCAACAAATTATTGCGGTGGCCTTCAACCGTTCTCGGGCTTATAAAGAGTTTGTCTGCAATTTCATGGGTATTGAGCTGTTTACAGATCAGAAGCAGAACCTCTTTTTCCCTGTTCGTCAGGTAGTCCTCATCAAACAATGTTTTATGTGGCTTGGTTGGGCTTGCGGTTATTCCTTCCTGAATAATTTTTAAAACCTGCTCGTTATAATGCAATCCTTTTTCATAAACCTCATTGATCGTTTTAATCATTTCAACCGGAGTTGTATTCTTAACTAAATAGGAAGCAGCCCCTATGTTGATCATATTGGCAATGAATGACTTTGAGTCATAACTGGTTAGGGCTATTATTTTTATATCCGGAAATTCCTCATGAATGACGCGGGTAGTTTCAACCCCATTCAGGTATGGCATTTTGAGATCCATCATTATAATATCCGGATGAATACTGCTTTCTTTCAAAAAAGAAATCAGTTCTTTACCATTGGATACTTCAAAAATAATTTCGAAGTTTTCTTCCCTGTCCAGTAAAAAAGATATCCCTTTACGGAATAACACTTCATCATCGGCCAGAATAATCTTTATTGTATTTTTCATTTTAAAAATTAAAAATTACTTGCGTTCCTTTATTCAATTCAGAATCTACATGCAAAGCTCCTTTGAGGAAACTTACCCGGCTTTCTATATTTTTCATTCCCAGACCTTTTTGGTTTTCAAAATTTTCAACATCGAAACCAATGCCGTTATCTGAAAACTTACAGTATACAAAACCATTTTTTTGCTCAAATGAAAGCGAAATCTTCGATGATTTTCCGTGCTTCAGGGAATTATTGAACAATTCCTGTATAATCCTGAAAACATGTAAATGTTTATGGATTTCATTATTATCGAATTCAACCGAATTTTTATACTCAATTTCAATTGACTTACTGCTGTTGATTTCGAAACATAATTCTTCAACACCTGCATGTAACCCGAATTTTTCAAGAACCGGAGGCAATAAATCATGGGCAATTCTTCTGGAATTATCCAGTGCCTTAGTGGTAAGATTGATGATATTGGCTGAAATTTCTGCAATCTGGATTTCAGACAAATTACTTGCAGTGAGCAAATGACTGTTAAGTGAAACAATATTCAACTTTGAACTGATGTCATCATGCAAATCCTGTGCGATTCTTTTTCTTTCTTCCTCCTGTGTAACAATTATGGAATGCAGTAGCTCTTTTTGGTAATTGACTTCCATATTCTTTTTTTCAATTTCTTTCTGAATAATTTTCTTTCTCGAAAAATAAAAAAAGAGTACCAGTAGCAAAGCCAATAGCAAAAAAGCACTGAATGTATATATAATTGCGCTTATTAATTCATTTTGTTGTATAGCAGCATTACTGTCCATAACTCAACTTTTTAGTTCCTGAAAAACTTTTCTTCCATTCATACAGAATAAATATCTGATAAACCACATAGAGAAGTGCATTCAGTATCCAGGGAATATCATTGAATTCGGTTGCCATTTTTGTAGCCAGATTTCCGACCAGGAATAAAACAGTACTTCCGAATAAATAAATCAGGATCCCAAGATTAATGTAATAAAATTCCTTTTTCTCATTTAACAGGTTGTACAGTTGAAATGTACCATAGAGTATAATAAGGAAAGAAGTGATGAAGATTTCAAATAAGTTGAATTTCAAAAACAGACTGAAATCCAAAGCATACTGTACCGAAAGTGTCAGAAGACAAAAAACAAAACCTAATTGGATAATTTTCTTCTGAACCCCATTCAATCCAAGATTCAAATAAAAAAAGCTTAATAAAATAAATTGCAGGATAAAATAAAAATGAGACAGAAACAAGTTGTCGATTCTCATATATTGTAATGTTCCGACAGTTATTTGAATCAGAAACATCACAAATAGGTAAAAAGCAAAAATCTTATAAGCTTTCCCCCATTTTGAAAAACCCATTAAAAAAATTACTGTATTAATCAGTAAAATGATATAGCCCAGATTTGCAAAAATTTCTAAAACCATTCCTTTTTAAATAATTCATTAATCACAAGTTGACGGACATGGCTGTGAAAAATCGTAAATAGCTCCTGAACTATTTGGATTAGTTCCTTGTGGCAATGAAGGCAAAATAATCTTTTTGTCTTTGTTTAATCCCATCATAACGGTAGTTAATTTCCCGGAAGGGTTTATTCCGAAAAACACTCCAAAATATTTGAAACCTTCAAAAGCCGTTATTTCCTGAACAATTTCCTTCTTTAGGTTAAAATACCGTATACGTTCATTATCATAGGAAACAATCTCTAAAAGGGTTTCATTGTCATTCTCAGACAATTCAGTATTCCATCTGTTAAGATAACCGTATGCTGCAGCCGGTTGAAGTAAATGCATTGCAGCTATGTTATTACTGCTTGAAAATTCAAGATTTGAATTTTCCAATTCATTTATAACATCGTTAAACGACCTGTCACAATACACCATCGGATTAATTATACCCAGATTTACTCCGTTTCTTTTCACACATTGCAACTTTGTATCCAATTTGCCGTTTGTCAAACCTAAAACAACCCTAAAGCCATAAGCTTCAGGGTTTCTTAACAGGTTAAGCACTGCTTTATCAGAAAACAGATAACTGGTTATTTTCTGTTTCGATTTCAACATACTGACATCCAGACCAGCATCTTTCCATTTGTTATTAAATTCCGAAAGATTTATGTTGTTCGGATTCTCATTTTTCATTTCTTCTCTCTGGCAGGAACCTAACGAGAAAAGAACAAAAAAAGACAGTATCAGGTTAATTTTCATCTTTTATGCCTTTATGAACCGTATAAAGGACTATTTATATCACATGTTGAAGGGCATGGCTTAGTAAAGTCATAAATATCCCCTTCCGGTAATGTTGAAGAATCATTTCTACTGGTAGCACCGGTAATCATATCAACATAAGTATCTGTTTTTTCATCATAAACGGTGCCAACAATCATTAAACGCTCTACTCCGTCATCATCTATACCTATATAAGCTCTTGCTGCATCAATACCTTCTTCTAAAACTTCCAATAAATCAACTTTAGGGATAAGGAAAGCTTTCAATTCGTGGTGTTTGTTGTAATCACCTTCTTCTTTTCTCCATCTTGCTGCCCATGCTTTTGCTTCTTCGAGTGTAATTGTGTTTTCTTTCATATTTTTTCAGATTAGTTTATTTAACAAAAATAATACTATAATTCAATAAAAAAAGGGCTCTGTCAAAAACACGTAGAAATACCTGTACCGCTTTTTTAGGTATGCAATAAATTAGCAAATTCAAACAAAACATTAACTTTTAAATTCAATTGTATGTCTACAGAACCGTTTATCGGAGAAATCAAAATTCTCGGATTTAATTTCGCACCAAGAGGTTATGCAACCTGTCAAGGCCAAATATTATCAATTGCCCAAAATACAGCTCTTTTTTCATTATTAGGAACAATGTATGGCGGTAATGGTCAAACTACATTCGCTCTTCCTGATTTACAAGGCCGTATGCCCATTGGACAAGGACAAGGACCAGGCTTACCTTTTTATACTATTGGAGAAAAAGCAGGAACAACAACTACAACCTTAACGACAAACAATATGCCGATTCACAATCATGCCGCAACCGGTATAAACATAAGGATACCTGTAACTTCGGCAAGTGAAGATTCTGCTGCGGCGAATAATTATATTGGAAATGCGGCAAGTGATACTTTTGGACCCAATGCTTCACCTACGGCTTCATTGGGAGCACCCGTGGTTTCAGGCGCAACAGCCATGGCCGGGGGAAGTCAACCCTTTTCAATCTTAAATCCTTATTTAACAGTCAATTACTCTATTGCAATTGAAGGAATTTTCCCGTCAAGAAATTAATTAAAAAGCATATATTTGTACAATAGTCGAACTTAAAGCAAACTAACTATGTCTACAGAACCTTTTATTGGGGAAATCAAAATTTTCGGATTTAACTTCGCCCCAAGAAGCTATGCAACCTGTCAAGGTCAAATATTATCAATCGCCCAGAATACTGCACTTTTTTCATTATTAGGAACAATGTATGGCGGAAACGGGCAAACTACATTCGCTCTTCCTGATTTACAAGGCCGTATGCCTATTGGACAAGGACAAGGCCCGGGGCTACCGGCTTATAGTATGGGAGAAGTAGCAGGAACCACAAATGTGACACTACTATCTAACAATATGCCAATACACAATCATGCTGCAACCGGTATAAACGTAAGGATACCTGTAACTTCAGCCAGTGAAGATTCTGCAGCAGCCAATAATTATATCGGTAATGCTGTTAATGATACTTTTGGACCTGTAGCATCGCCAACCAGTTCATTGGGAGCTCCGGTAGTTTCAGGAACTACAGCTTTAGCAGGAGGCAGTCAGCCCTTTTCAATTTTGAACCCTTATTTAACAATAAATTATTCAATTGCCCTTCAAGGTATCTTTCCTTCAAGAAATTAATTGAGAGCATTCATTACTAATCAAATAAAATTTTAAACTATGTCTACGGAACCATTTATTGGAGAAATCAAAATTTTAGGATTTAACTTCGCACCAAGAGGTTATGCAACCTGTCAGGGCCAAATATTATCAATTGCCCAAAATACAGCTCTTTTTTCATTATTAGGAACAACCTATGGAGGGAATGGCCAAACAACTTTTGCTTTGCCTGACTTACAGGGGCGTGCACCTATCGGTCAAGGACAAGGACCCGGATTACCTAGTTATGTTATGGGACAAGTTGGAGGTACAGTATCTACAACATTGACAACTGCTAATATGCCAATACACAATCATGCTGCAACCGGTATAAACGTAAGAATACCAGTAACTTCAGCAAGTGAAGATTCTGCAGCGGCGAATAATTATATCGGAAATGCGGTAAATGACACTTTTGGTCCTGTGGCATCACCCACTGCTTCATTAGGTGCACCTGTAGTTTCCGGAGCAACTGCCATGGCAGGAGGAAGTCAGCCTTTTTCAATTTTGAACCCTTACTTAGCAATTAATTACTCTATTGCCACAGAAGGTATTTTTCCTTCCCGCAACTAAAGATAATGACAATTTACGATTGTCAAAAAGAATGTAAATGAAAAAAATTGGACTTTTATTACCTAAATCCACTTATTATTCAACAATTGGATTTGACCTATTTGAAGGGCTCAAATCCAATTTAAAAAAAATAGGATCAGAGGATTTAAAAATTGTAACTGAGAATATAGGATTTGGCGCTGATAAGCAACAATGCTATAGATCTGCAGAAAAATTATTATTGGACGAAAATGCTGATTTGGTTATAGCCTATATAGGCCATAGAATGGCAGAGTTGTTACGCCCTTTATTCTTGGCTACAAATAAAATTTTGATTGTTCTCGATGCTGGCGCCAACATGCCACAGGAATGGTCAGTTTGTCCTAATATAATTTACCATTCCCTTCACAATTCATTAGGGGCATTTTTATCATCAAAATTAGCAGTCAAAAAGGGGTATAAAACGGGTGGAATGATAACCGGCTATTATGATGGTGGTTATTTACAAACCTATAGCCTTTCCAAAAGTTTTGAAAATGAAGGGGGCAAAATATGTTTCAATCATGCTACCGGATATAAAGAAGAGGATTTTACCATGGAGCCATTATCCGACTATCTGAATTCTTATCCTGATTCGGCCTTTTTATCATTATTCAGCGGTGATTACGTTCAATGGTATTTCGAACAAATAAAAGTTTTATTCAATGATACAAACATTCCTATTTTTTTAACTCCTTTTGGTTTTGAAGAAACAATGTTGAAAAATGTAATTTGTCCAAGCAACAACATCCATGGTATTGCTGCATGGTCAAAAAACATCATCAATCCGGAGAATAAAGTATTTATTGAAGAAATAGAATTATTGGGCAAAACACCTAATATATTCACATTGTTAGGATGGGAAGGTGCAGAATTAGTTAAAAAAGTATTATTTCTCCTGGAAACCAACACTAACAACATATCGAAAGTCGTTGATGATCTTAATGAATTTCAGTTTAAGAGTCCCAGAGGATTAATAACATTTTATTCAAAGCATAATCAGACCATCTCTCCTCTATACGAAGCTTCAATTTTACCTGATGATAACGGGAAGTGTTCTGTAAAAATAAATACCATAATAGAAAATACCGACCAACATTTTGATGATTTATACAGTCAGGAATTAGAGGGGGTAACATCTGCCTGGTATAATAGCTATGTCTGCATTTAATATGGAAAACAAAAAGAAAATAGTAATATTATGTGGCGGAAAGTTTGCTTTTAAAACATTGCAACTATTAGCATTTGAAAAATTCCTTTATGGCATAGCAATTGGCAATGGGAATAAAACAGCGACAGAAGCATTAGAAAGCGAAGCCTCAAACAGCGGAATAGCTTTTAAATCTTTTCCAACAAAAAAATCCGTTTCAGCTATGCGTGAATGGATAGATGAAATTCAACCTGATTACATATTTTCGATTTCATTCCCTTTTCTGTTACCAGAATCAGTCCTATCGTATGGACATGATAAATTCATTAATTTCCATCCTGGCCCATTACCCAGATACAGAGGCCCGATGCCTATTTTTGAAGTTTTAAGAAACCAGGAAAGTAATACTGCAATTTGTGCCCATTTCATGAATAATAACTTTGATCAGGGTAATATTATTTTTAATGATCCAATTGTAATAGAAGAAAAAGAAACATACGGCAGTTTAACTGTCAAAATGAGCAACAGAATATCTCAAGTTGTTCTTAATGTGGCAAATATGTTAGAGTACGGGTCTAAAATACCAAATTTTATTCAAGACGAAAATGATTCCTGCTATTACGAAAAACCGGAATTGTCTGACACCTATATCAATTGGAAAAATATGAATGGACAGGAGATTGTTGCCTTAGTAAATGCATGTAATCCCTGGAATACAGGTGCAGACGCCACTTTATTGGGTGAGCAGATAAAAATTATTTCAGTAGTTTTAATAGATGAACTTCATGATGGCTTACAAGTTGGTACCATTATATCATTATCTGATGAAGGCATGGTAAAAGTTGCCTGTTCCGATAATGAAATAATCGGTATAGCAATTTTAAGTACAGATCAGGGAATTATGACCTCTAAAGAGTATTCTAAATTAAAAAAAATAAATCAATACATATTAAATTAAATAATGTTACGAATAAACATTCAATAAACTAAAAACCTTAATAAAATGAAGAATAAAATTACTTTATCAATCATCTTACTTGTGTTTAGTATATTTACCGGACAAGCACAAGTTTTTTGGAGCGATACGTTTGAGGACGCGGGAGCTCCATCAAGCGGAACAAGAACTCCGGGAAGCAATACCGGAACCGGAACGCCTTATACTTCTTATTTTGCCAGAACTAACAATGCAGGTATAGATGTAGTGACTAATCTTAGTGGCGGTTATTTATCCGGAGAAGGAACCAAATTTTGGGCTGGAGAAAATCATGACGAAATAACTGGGGCAATTGTGGCCGGTACAGAGGAACAACAAATCACCTGGAGTTCAATTAATATCAGTGGTAAAACAAATTTGCACTTCAGTGGACTTTTTGCTGCTAATAACACAACAGCAGCTTTTGAGAATTCAGCCTTTGGATCAAGTCACAATGATTATATTATCATTGAATACAGTATCGATGCAGGTGGCTACTTACCTCTTTTAAAGTTTTATGCAAACAACGGAATAAGCAGTGGAACAAATAACAAATCGTTATCATTGGATACTGATGCAAATAATGTAGGTGACGGTACAATTCTTAGTTCAACTTTTCAATCATTTGAAAAACAAATCCCATCAACCGGAACAACTTTGACTCTTAGAATCAGAAGTTACATGAATGGAGGAAGTGAGGAATGGGCAATAGACAATTTTAAACTTCAGGAAGGACCGGCATGTGTTAATCCAATAGTATACAATGTTACAGGAGGAGGAACAGGTTCATCGGTTTCTGTTGGTTTATCAAATTCAGAAGTTGGGGTTTCTTATCAATTAAAAAATGGGGCGGCTAATGTAGGAGCACCCGTTGCGGGTACTGGATCTTCCATTTCTTTTGGAATTCAAACAGTATCAGGAACGTACACCGTAGTTGGTACAAGAAACATTGGAGCATGTACAGCTACAATGAATGGTAATGCAGTTGTAAATTATGTTCCGGCTCCAACCCCTTCATTTTGGAATGATACGTTTGAAGACGCAGGATCTCCTTCCAGTGGAATTAGAACTGCCGAAAGCAATACGGGTTCGGGGACACCATTCACCTCCTATTTTACCAGAACAAATAATGCCAACATTCATCTTGTTTCATCCCTTAGTGGAGGTTATTTATCAGGTCAAGGATCTAAGTTTTGGGCAGGGGAAAATCATGATGAAATTTCCGGAGCACCGGTAGCTGGTACAGAAGAACAACAGATTGACTGGACAGGTATTAACATCAGTGGTAAAATTGATCTTGTTTTTAAAGGACTTTTTGCCGCTAACAATACATCAGCAGCTTTTGACACACAAGCTTTGGGCGATACTCACAGTGATTATATAATTGTTGAATATAGAATTGACGGAGGATCATACAACCCTCTTTTAAAATTTTACGGAAACAACGATATTAGCTCAGGCACAAATAACAGATCTTTAGCTTTAGATACTAATTCGGACAATATTGGTGACGGTACAATACTTACAACTAATTTTCAACAATTTGAAAGTTCAATTCCAGGCACAGGAACTACAATGGATTTAAGAATCCGATCTCACTCTAATTCAAGTAATGAAGAATGGGCTATGGATCATTTAAGATTACTGGACAGTACATTAAGCAACGATGATTTTGTTTTAAACAAATCATTCCTATTGTATCCTAATCCTAATAATGGTAATACTGTCAATATAAAATCAGATTTTGATGGGGATTTTCAAGTAATAAATCAATTAGGACAAATTGTAAATACTTTTAAAGTACATTCAAATACGATAAACAGTATTAATGTTAATTCATTATCTGATGGCATTTACTTTGTAAAAGGTACAGATGGCACAAAAATGATTACACAAAAAATGATTATTAAAAAATAATTTTTTCTAAAACTAATTAGAGTACAAACTTTTCAATGATAATTTTAAATTATCATTGAAAAGTATTCTTATAAAAATCAAATCTGAAAATTATGAAAAGAAGATTGTTTGTAAAAAACGCGAGTATCGTTTCAATGGGAATTTTAGCGGTTTCCGGAACCAATGTATTTGCTAATAACACTGAAAAAGAAAAAAGTACAGTCATTGACTTATTACCTCTTGGAAAGGCTTCTAAAAAAATTGTTTTAAAAGGAATAATTTTAGATGCAACTACGTCACAACCAATTGAAAATTGCAAAATGTCTGTTAAAGCTAAAGTAAATCGACTTTTCAATTCAACTCAAGACATACTAACATCTAACGGTGATTATACTATTATATCCGGTTTTACTGACGCGGGTAAAATAAGTAAAAAAATTAAAGTCGAAATTACGGCACCCGGATACAAACCTTACACAGGATATATCTATTTGTCTACAAGTGGTTGTAACTTACATAGTGATGAATGGAATTACAACAAAAATTTTGATTATAAAGATTGTCCTAAAAATCAACATTTAGAGAATGAAATAGCTTCTTCTTTCAATTTTAGATTGGTAAAATAAAATATTTTAAGGCACAAACTAAATACTAAATAAAATGAAACAAAAAATTACTCTATTTTTAATGGTGGTAATCTTTGGTCTCTTTAACAGTCACGCACAAACTCAATTTTGGAGTGACAGTTTTGAAGATGCCGGAGCGCCATCAAGCGGGACACGAACCCCGGAAGGTGATGCAGGAACCGGTACTCCATATACTACGTATTTTGCCAGAACCAACAATACAAGCATTCAAACAATGTTTTCTGCCTCCGGATATCAAAACTCTGAAGGAGCTAAATTCTGGGCAGGTGAAGACCATGACACTCATTTTGGGGCTGGAAAGGAAGAGATGGATATCACTTGGACAGGTATTAATGTGAGTGGAAAAACAGGGCTTTCATTCAGAGGTCTTTTCGCAGCAAACAATATTAATGCACCATTTGAAAACACCGTATTAGGAAGTTCACATTCAGATTACGTAATTGTCGAATATCGATTTAATGGAACTGGTGGCTATACAAGACTTTTAGGTTTTTTTGCTAATAATAATGTGGTGTCTGGAACAGACAATAAATCATTAGCTTTAGACACTGATGGGGACAGTGTTGGAAACACTCCTACATTATCTGGTAATTTCGCAGAATTCCAAGGTAATATCGTTGGAACAGGAACTACAATAGACATTCGAATTAGAGCATATTCCAATGGTACAAGTGAAGAATGGGCAATAGATAATTTTCGTCTTTTTGAAACACCTCCATGTGTTGCTCCAACAATTACTGCGCAACCACCAAACAGATCCATCTGTAACAATGCCAATACCACTTTCCCTATAACTGCAACGGGAGCAACCGGCTATCAATGGCAAGTAAATACAGGAAGTGGATTTACGGATATTACAAACGGTGGTGTTTATACCAACGCAACTACAAGCACTTTAAATATAACAGGAGCTACTTCGGGTATGAATGGCTATTTATACAGATGTGTTACCTATAACCCAACTATTGCTTGTTTTACCAATACAAATCAAGCAACCTTGACAATATCCAATATTAATACTTCAGCGGGTTCACAAACCAATGTGACCTGTAATGGTGGAAATAATGGTTCGGCTACAATAACACCCTCTGGAGGAATAGCGCCTTACACCTATTCATGGTCACCTTCTGGCGGAACTGCAGCAACGGCTTCAGGTTTAACGGCTAATAGTTATACAGTAACTGTAACTGATAACATTGGTTGTACTGCAACACGTAATTTTATAATAACTCAACCTCCTGCTCTAGTCTTAAATGCAAATTCGCAAACTAATGTCGCTTGTTTTGGAGGAAATACCGGTGCGGCTTCAGTAAATACAGCAACAGGCGGTACTCCCGGGTACACTTACAACTGGACTCCCGGAAATCCAACCGGTGATGGAACAACTTCAGTAACAGGCTTAACATCCGGAACTTGGACGTGTACTGTAACCGATGCTAATGGTTGTACTGCTGTAAGAAACTTTACAGTTACACAACCTCCAGCAGCAGTAAGCGGAACAACAGTAGTAACCAATGTAGCTTGTTTTGGTGGAAACACAGGAGCAATCAACCTTACTCCAACAGGAGGTGTAGGACCGTATACCTTTAACTGGGGCGGTGGTATCACTACCGAAGACAGAACAACACTTACAGCTGGAAACTATTCGGTAACCATTACCGATGCCAATGGATGTACAGGAACTGTTAATGCAACCGTTACGCAACCGGCAGCAGCAGTAAGCGGAACAACAGTAGTAACCAATGTGGCTTGTTTTGGTGGAAATACAGGAGCAATCAACCTTACTCCAACAGGAGGTGTAGGACCGTATACCTTTAACTGGGGCGGCGGTATCACTACCGAAGACAGAACAACACTTACAGCCGGAAACTATTCGGTAACCATTACCGATGCCAATGGATGTACAGGAACTGTTAATGCAACCGTTACTCAACCGGCAGCAGCAGTAAGCGGAACAACAGTAGTAACCAATGTGGCTTGTTTTGGTGGAAATACAGGAGCAATCAACCTTACTCCAACAGGAGGTGTAGGACCGTATACCTTTAACTGGGGCGGCGGTATCACTACCGAAGACAGAACAACACTTACAGCCGGAAACTATTCGGTAACCATTACCGATGCCAATGGATGTACAGGAACTGTTAATGCAACCGTTACTCAACCGGCAGCAGCAGTAAGCGGAACAACCGTAGTAACCAATGTAGCTTGTTTTGGTGGAAACACAGGAGCAATCAACCTTACTCCAACAGGAGGTGTAGGACCGTATACCTTTAACTGGGGCGGTGGTATCACTACCGAAGACAGAACGACACTTACAGCTGGAAACTATTCGGTAACCATTACCGATGCCAATGGATGTACAGGAACTGTTAATGCAAACGTTACTCAACCGGCAGCAGCAGTAAGCGGAACAACTGTAGTAACCAATGTAGCTTGTTTTGGTGGAAACACAGGAGCAATCAACCTTACTCCAACAGGAGGTGTAGGACCGTATACCTTTAACTGGGGCGGTGGTATCACTACCGAAGACAGAACAACACTTACAGCTGGAAACTATTCGGTAACCATTACCGATGCCAATGGATGTACAGGAACTGTTAATGCAACCGTTACGCAACCGGCAGCAGCAGTAAGCGGAACAACAGTAGTAACCAATGTGGCTTGTTTTGGTGGAAATACAGGAGCAATCAACCTTACTCCAACAGGAGGTGTAGGACCGTATACTTTTAACTGGGGCGGTGGTATCACTACCGAAGACAGAACGACACTTACAGCCGGAAACTATTCGGTAACCATTACCGATGCCAATGGATGTACCGGAACTGTTAATGCAACAGTTACTCAACCGGCAGCAGCAGTAAGCGGAACAACAGTAGTAACCAATGTGGCTTGTTTTGGTGGAAACACAGGAGCAATCAACCTTACTCCAACAGGAGGTGTAGGACCGTATACCTTTAACTGGGGCGGTGGTATCACTACCGAAGACAGAACAGGATTGGCAGCGGGAAGCTACTCAGTAACAATTACGGATGCCAATGGATGTACAGGAACCGTTTCTGGAATTACAGTTACGCAACCGGCAGCGGCAGTAAGCGGAACAACCCTAATAACTAATGTATCTTGTTTTGGTGGAAATAATGGAGTAATCGACCTTACCCCAACTGGAGGTACAGGACCTTACACTTATAACTGGGGCGGTGGTATAACTACTGAAGACAGAACATCACTTACACCTGGAACCTACTCGGTAACAATTACCGATTCTAATGGTTGTACCGGAACTCTTTCAGGAATTATGATTACGCAACCTGTTTGGGCAGTAAACGGAACAACTATAGTAACCAATATTGCTTGTTTTGGTGGAAATACCGGAGTAATTAACCTTACACCAACCGGAGGTTCTGGACCTTATACCTATGACTGGGGCGGTGGTATAACTACTGAAGACAGAACAGCACTTACGGCTGGATCCTACTCTGTAACAATTACCGATTCTAATGGTTGTACAGGAACCATTTCCGGAATTATGGTTACGCAACCTACGGCTTTAGCAGCAACTGCGGCTTCGCAAACTGATGTAGCTTGTAATGGTGGTTCAAATGGTAGTGCAGCTATAAACACTCCAACTGGAGGTGCTGGTGGATACACTTACAACTGGACTCCCGGAAATCCAACTGGTGATGGAACAACGTCTGTGAGTGGTTTAACTGCTGGATCTTGGACATGTACAATAACTGATGCTAACTCTTGTACAACATCAGTAAACTTTACTATTACTGAACCAACAGCTATTGATTCTAATGTAACTCAAGCTGCAGGTATATTGACTGCAATTCAATCTGGAGCTACTTATCAATGGTATACTTGTCCAAATACAATTTTAACAGGAGAAACTAATCAAACTTATATTCCAACTGTTGTTGGCGATTATAAAGTAGATATAACTTTAGGTGGTTGTACTGTTACTTCAAATTGTATCACTGTAACTGTACTTGGTAATGATGATTTTGATTTATTCTCTAAATTCAAAATGTATCCAAATCCTAATAACGGAATTCTTACTGTTGAAACTAAAACTGATGGCAATTTTGTAATTGTAAATCAGCTAGGTCAAATTGTGGAAAATTTTAGTGCAAAAGCTAACACTAAAACAACCATAAACATTGAGAAATTAAGTGATGGAACTTACTTTGTAAAAGGTAACAAAGGAACTAATATTCCAACAAAAAAATTAGTTATAAAGAAGTAACTAATAAATAAATCATAAAAGTAGGCCGTATTTAATACGGCCTATTTGTTTATATAAAGTTGGTAATAATAATCAGCTTTAGCATAATCTCCTATGTCCCTATAAGCCATAAATAAATAATTAAGGGCTTGTTTTTGATTAGGATTTAATGCGTATGCCTTATCAAAAGCTCTAATAGCATCTTTTAAACGACTTGACATTGCCAATGCATTACCATAATTCATCCACATTTGAGCATGATCCGGTTGTTTTTTTAGTCCGTCTTCAAAAGCAGTAATCGCTTCATTATATTTCTTCAAATTAAAAAGTGCTGAGCCAAAAAAATTATATGTATTGGAATTATCTGATTTACTTACAATACATTTTTTATAGTAAACAACCGCTTTTTCGTAATCCGACTTCATATAATAGATGTCTGCCATATTTCTAAAAAGTGCTCCATCATTTGGGTCCATTTTCATTGCCTTACTAGTACAACTATATGCATTATCATAATCTTTAATTCTATAATAACAAACGCCTAGATTAACCAATGTACCTTTATCATTTGGATCAATCCGTAAAGCTCTGTTATAATATTCTATAATACCAGGCAATTGTGATTGTTGTTCGGAAATATCTTCAGGTAACTGTAAGAAAAAAGTAGTCGCGTAATTAAAATTAACCCGGGCACTATTTGGTGAATTTTCTATATCCGATGTAAAAAGAGTAAAATTAGATTCCCAGACTTTATTTCTTTGAAAAGAGGTTGTAAAAAAAAACAAAAAGAGCAATCCAAATCCGAAAATTAATCTACTGCTATCTGAGTCATTTTGCATCTTTTTAAAGCTATTAAAAACAATAAAAACAAAAGCAATACAAATTCCCAAAACCGGAGTATATAACAACCTATCCCCTATTGTCGTTCCTATCAAAGTTATAATATTCGTAGCTAAAGCAATTGTTACAAAAAAGAAAATAATACCGAATGAAATAACAGCGCATTTCTTTCTATAATAAAAAGCAATACCCAATAATAACAGTATTAAAAATACACTACCCAAAAAAGGTAGTGATAAAAATTCAGCGCAGGGAATTTGATTAAACGAATAATCATAACTCATATTCACAGGAAAAAAAGTATTACAGATGTAACGTCCTAAAATTGAAAACCCTGTAGTTACCTGTGTTAATATATCGTTACAAGCTACTAATGAATTATCTAAATAAGAATATTGTATTCTTTTATAAGGGGATGAATTTATTATAAATTGATGTAGAAGCAGCCAGCAAACGGTAACAACTACATGAGGAAAAATACCCCTAACCAATTGCTTACTGTTTTTGAATTCATTCCATAAAAGAAAAGCTAAAACTGGGAGAAACAAAATACCTGCTTCTTTTGAAAGCAAGCAAAAAAAATAGAAAATAATTGATGCTATTTTCCAATACATTCCTTTTTTACAGAATAGACCATAGACAGATAACAGGAAAAAAAACAAGCACAAAATCTCATCCCTACTTTTAATATTAGCAACAACTTCAGTATGTATAGGATGAACAGCAAATAGAATTACAATGATAAATGATATCCAATACGAATAATTTTTAAAAAAATGCCTTAGTACAATGAGCAACAATACATTACTCAAAACATATAAAACTACATTGACAAAATGATGAATAAAAGGAGTATTGGGCATCAATTGCCATTCAATTGCAAAAAAGACCAAAGACATCGGTCTATATAAACCACTGTTTGAGTTCCAATATCCCTGCCAATAAAAAGTAGAAAAAATATCTTTGATACCAAGAATGCCATTTTGAACAAATTTATTTTCCTGAATTACTGCTATATCATCTAAAACAAAACCATGTGCCAAAGTATTAGCATATAAAGCAAAAGAAACAATTCCAACAGCCCATAACATCCATGAATATGATTTTTGTATTTCTTTTGCCACAGAAGTTATTTCCGGATTAGTTTTTTTTTTGTTAGCCATAACCTATTTTTTTAAGACTGGAATAATTTATAAGAATATTGAAACTATAATTTTAGAAGTCCATATTTAATGATACAAAATATGGCACGAAATCCATCTTTCCATGTAATTTTTTTATCTTCTTTATATGTTCTTCCATAATAAGAAATACCCACTTCATAAATTCGGATATTCGGAATTCTGGCAATTTTTGCGGTTACTTCCGGTTCAAATCCAAACCGTTTTTCTTTTAACTGTATGGATTTCAAAACATTTTTGCTAAACATTTTATAACACGTTTCCATATCTGTTAAGTTTAAATTAGTCATCATGTTGGACAAAAAAGTTAAAAATTTATTCCCTATCGTATGCCAAAAAAACAAAATCCGGTGTGGTTTACTTCCCATAAATCTTGAACCATAAACAACATCCGCAAATCCATCCAATAACGGTTGAAGAAGTATATTATATTCTTTTGGATCGTATTCTAAATCTGCATCTTGGATAATAATATAGTCGCCGGTAGCTTCACTGATTCCTCTATGAATTGAAGCTCCTTTTCCTAAATTTTTTACATTGGAAAAATACTTAAGGTTCAGATGCTTGTTTTGTTTGAAGTAGTTTTGAATTAAAATTTCAGATGTGTCCGAAGAACAATCATTAACAATTATAATTTCTTTTTCAATCCCTTGTTCTAAAACAACAAGTTCAATTTTTTCAAGAATTTTCAGTATTGTTCTTTCCTCATTATAGACAGGAATAATAATAGATAACAGATTATTCATTTATTTGCAAATTGATTTCACAGGAAACTTAATTTTGCACTAAAATACAATTTTAATTAGCTATTTAACAATATTCTTTTAACTCTACTTTAGAGATTTTCAATACTAAAATTCTTCTCTAAATAGAATTAATGGCAAGATTTAATAAAGTTCAATATATTGATTAGTAATTAATACAAATAAAAAAGCTGCTCTTTTTAAGGAACAGCTCTTTATTTTATTTTAAAAAGGAACATCACTATCGTCATCATAACTATTCATGTTACTTCCGAAAGCTTCATTCGGAGTAGGAAGATTCGGAGTAGTGAAAGGATTTGAATCGTCTAAGTTCATTTTTGAAGGCAAATCATCAAAAACAGATCCGAACTCATCTAAATTATCAAACTTTCCTAAGTGTCCCAAGAACTTCAAACGGATGTTTTCCAAACTACCATTACGGTGTTTTGCAATAATAAACTCAGCTTGTCCTTGTGTAGGTGAACGCTCATCATCATCCCATTCGTCAATTTTATAATATTCCGGACGGTAAATAAACGATACGATATCAGCATCCTGCTCAATTGCACCCGATTCACGTAAGTCGGAAAGCAATGGACGTTTACTCGATCCACGCGTTTCAACGGCACGGGACAACTGCGAAAGTGCAATCACCGGTACGTCCAATTCTTTTGCTAAAGCTTTAAGATTTCGGGAAATGGTCGAAATTTCCTGCTCACGGTTTCCGCCTCCTTTTCCGCCTCCACCGGCAGTCATTAACTGAAGGTAATCTACAATAATCATTTGAATATTATGCTGGGATTTCAAACGACGGGCTTTAGCACGTAAGTCGAAAATAGACAAAGATGGTGTATCGTCAATAAACAAAGGTGCTTTTTCCAAGTCACGTACTTTAACAGAAAGTTGCTCCCATTCGTGCTTTTCCAATTTACCGGTTCTTAATTTTTCAGATGACAAACCGGTTTCCGAGGAAATCAAACGGGTAATTAACTGTACCGAAGCCATCTCAAGGGAAAATACTGCAACACCATGATTAAACTGAATTGCAATATTACGCGCCATCGATAATACGAATGCGGTTTTACCCATACCGGGACGTGCCGCAATAATGATCAAATCGGATGGCTGCCAACCCGAAGTTACCTTGTCCAATGCATGGAATCCGGTAGCAACACCACTCAATCCTTCTTTTCCGGCAATTTGTTCGATTCGTTTTTTCGCCTGGATAACCAAACTCTGGGCTGTTTCAGAACTACGCTTGATATTACCTTGGGTAACTTCATATAATTTTGACTCGGCTTTATCCAACAAATCAAAAACATCGGTACTTTCATCATAGGAATCTTCGATAATTTCGGAAGAAATCTTGATCAAACTACGCTGAATATGCTTTTGAAGGATAATTCTCGAGTGAAATTCAATGTGTGCAGAAGATGAAATTTTCTGGGTTAGCTGGATCAGATAAAAATCTCCTCCGGCTAATTCCAATTTGGCCATTTTCTTTAATTGTGCCGAAACGGTCAATAAGTCAATAGGCTGTGAATCATTAAAAAGGGTTACAATTGCCTCAAAGATGTATTTATGGGCATCTTTGTAAAAAGCATCCGGCTGCAAGATATCGATAACCTCATCAACACCCTTTTTATCAATCATCATAGCACCCAACACAGCTTCCTCCAAGTCGAGGGCCTGCGGTGGTAACTTTCCTTTCTCCAGGTTGATAATAGTGGTCTTATCTACCTTTACAGGGTTAATATTCTTGAGATTTTCCATGATACAAAAGTACGTCTTCTGTCCCTAAAACAGGTAAAAAGACCTTTCTAAATGTGTGAACAACTTTTTGTTGAAAACTAAATTTTTCTGTTGATAACCAAAAAAAAATCCGAAACCACTGGGCTTCGGATTTTCTATAATTCGATTCGAATTTTACTCATTAAACTGCCCCATCTTGCTGTACTTGTCCATTCTTTGGGCAATTAGATCAGCTGTTGATAAGTCTTTTAATTCGTTAAATCCTTTTAAAACATATTCTTTTACCGATTTGAAACCGGTTTCTTTATCTCTGTGAATTCCTCCCAGTGGTTCAGGAACAATATCATCAATCAGCTTGTGCTCTTTCATATCAACCGGTGTCAACTTTAAAGCTTCCGCTGCTTGCTCTTTGTACTCCCAGCTTCTCCATAAAATAGAAGAACATGATTCAGGTGAAATTACTGAATACCATGTATTTTCCAACATCAATACACGGTCTCCCACACCAATTCCCAAAGCTCCTCCCGAAGCACCTTCACCAATAATAACGGTAATAATCGGCACTTTCAAACGGATCATTTCCAAGATATTACGGGCAATAGCTTCTCCCTGACCTCTTTCTTCAGCTTCTAATCCCGGATAAGCTCCCGGGGTATCTACTAAAGTCAATACAGGAATATTGAATTTCTCTGCCATTTTCATTAAACGCAAAGCTTTACGGTAACCTTCCGGATTCGCCATACCAAAATTACGCAACTGACGCATTTTAGTATTGATCCCTTTTTGCTGACCGATAATCATGAATGATTGTCCGTCAATTTGACCTAAACCACCCACCATTGCTTTATCATCTTTAACACCACGATCACCAAACAACTCCAAAAATGTATTGTCAGTTAAACTTGCAATATGCTCTAAAGTATAAGGTCTGTTAGGATGTCTTGACATTTGAACACGTTGCCATGCACTCATGTTCGCGTATATATCTTTCTTGGTTTCTTCTAATTTTTTAGTGATTTGTTCACAAGTAGCAGTAACATCAACGTCTGATTCCTGACCTATGACCTGACATTTTTCCAATTGTTCTTCCAGTTCCTTAATTGGTAATTCAAAATCCAAATATTCCATGAGATTTTTATTTTTTGTGTCTAATATGAAGTAACAAAGATAAAATTTCTAGTTGAGTATAAAAGCATATTTTGCCTTATTATTGCATTTTGCCAACATTGGCTTAATAATCAATAATTTACACTTCAACTTGTTTTACCTTATTTTTCAGTACGCCGTTTAATATTACAGTTGAAAGTATGATTAAGGCTCCTATATAAAACTGACTGTTCATTTGCTCTTTTTCACCAAAAACAACCAAAGCCAGAATAATACCATAGATAGGCTCCAGGTTAATGGTAAGCATTACCGTGTACGGACTCAGGTATTTCATCACGCCTACCGAAGCGATAAACGCATAAGCGGTACAAAATGAACTCAGTACAAAAAGCCAGATTAAATCATTCCAGGAAAGTTTAAAGAATTCGGCGTTAAAACTCCCTCCTATTAACAGGAATATGGAGAAAAACAACACTCCTCCCACCAATTCGTAGAAGGAAATGATAGTTGGGTCATATACCTGGGCAAATTTACCATTGATGATCGAGAAGGATGCCGATAAAAAGGCAGATGTCAAGGCCAGTAGAATCCCTTCCACATAATGTCCTTCTACCTTAAAAATAAGATACAGTCCGGCGATAACCACCAATCCGAAAAGCACCTCATATCCGATTACCTTTCTCTTGAAAAAGATAGGCTCCAGTATCGAGGCAAAAAAAGCCCCAGTCGATAAACAGGCTAGCGTAACTGAAACATTGGAAACCTTAATGGCTTTAAAGAATGTATACCAGTGCAACGCAATAACCAATCCGGCAAAAAGCAGCACTAATATGGTTTTCAAAGGAAGTTTATACGGCAGTTTCCTGAACCACATATAAACCAGTATGAATAAAGAAGCAAAAAGCATCCGGTACCAAACTAACGGTAAGGCTTCTAATGTAATTAAAGCACCCAAAACAGCCGTGAATCCCCAAACGAATACTATAAAATGTAAATGCAGGTAACTGTTGAATACTTTATCTTTTGGCATTTTTAAGAAGGTAATAAGCTAATACTCCGAAAACAATATTTGGAATCCATACTCCGATCAATGGTGAAAAAGATGATTTTTCGGCCATGGTTCCGAATATTTTATCCAGGAAAATATAGGCAAAAGCCACAGCGATACCAATCGCTAAATTGATTCCCATCCCTCCTCTTCTTTTCATTGAAGAAACAGAAACAGCAATAATCGTTAAGATAAAAGCAGAAATAGGAATACTGTATTTACGGTATTTTACTACCATATAACGGTTGATATTCGATGATCCTCTTTGCTTTTCTTTCTCAATAAACTTATTCAGTTCGGTCATGTTAAGTGTTTCGGCGATGTAAATAACCGGTGTAAGATCATCCATCTCAAAATTGAACTTCATGTTCTTAACATTCTCCCTTTCAAGCTTATCACCCAACTCACCTACGGTACGTTTTGTAAAGTTCATCATCGTATAATCCTTTGTTTTCGGGTTATACATAATAGACGATGCAGTTATCTTATAAAGTAGTCTTTCTTTATCAAACTTTTCATAAACGAAGTTATAACCGGTTTTGGCTTCCTGACTGAAGTTACTGGCGTAAATAAATTCGCTGTCACTGATTTGCCTGTACACATCACTGGTTTGCCGCATTTCACTCCTTCCGCCGCCTTTGAGGTACATATAACGGAAATTATTAAACCCTTCACTGGCTCTGGGAACCAAAAAGAATCCCATGAACAAAGCAAACATACAAACCATGGTTGCTCCTATCATATAAGGTCTAAGGAAACGGCTGAACGAAATTCCGGAACTCAGGATTGCAACAATCTCGGTATTATTGGCCAGTTTTGAGGTAAACCAGATAATGGACAAAAAGAGGAAAATGGGGAAGAGCAAATTGGCAAAATAGATGATAAAGTCTAAATAATAACCAACCACCTTTACAAATGGCACTTTATTTTCCAAAATCCTGTTAATCTTTTCAGATACGTCAATTGTAATACCAATTGGAATGAACAATAACAACATAGTGGAAAAGGTCATTAAATACCTTCTCAATATGTATCTGTCGATAATTGTTAGTTTAGAAAATAACTGCTTGAACATTATAAGCGCTTATCCATTTGTTTAACCATTTTTTCTTTCCACTCACGGAAATCTCCTGCTAAGATATGTTTTCTTGCCTCACGAACCAACCACATATAGAATCCTAAATTGTGAATCGTGGCAATTTGTTTTCCTAAATATTCATCGGCAGCAAATAAATGGCGCAAATAAGCCTTAGTATATTCTACATCTACGAAAGTGTGTGCCATTTCGTCGATTGGCGAAAAGTCATCAGCCCATTTTTTATTTTTGATATTGATGGTACCGTGTGCTGTAAACAACATTCCGTTGCGGGCATTTCTGGTTGGCATCACACAGTCAAACATATCGATACCCAAAGCAATGTTTTCCAAGATATTAATTGGCGTACCCACACCCATTAAGTAACGGGGTTTGTCTTTCGGGAGGATGGCCGTAACGACTTCGGTCATTGCATACATCTCTTCTGCCGGTTCACCCACAGATAATCCTCCAATGGCGTTACCTACTGCTCCTGCATTTGCGATATATTCGGCTGATTGCTGACGTAAATCTTTATAAGTACTTCCTTGTACAATGGGAAAGAAAGCCTGATTGTAATCGTATTTAAGTGGTGTTTTGTCTAAATGTGCGATACAACGGTCCAACCAACGGTGTGTCATGTGCATCGAACGTTTTGCATAACGGTAATCACACGGATAAGGTGTACACTCGTCGAAAGCCATGATAATATCAGCACCAATGGTACGCTGGATTTCCATTACACTTTCCGGAGAAAAGAAATGGTATGAACCATCGATATGTGATTTGAATTTCACTCCTTCTTCCTTAATTTTTCGGTTAGAAGAAAGCGAATACACCTGATATCCTCCTGAATCGGTTAAAATATTACGGTCCCAGTTCATGAATTTGTGCAAACCACCTGCTTTTTCCAAAATTGGAGTCTGCGGACGTAAATATAAATGGTAAGTATTTCCTAAGATGATATCCGGATTGATTTCCTCTTTCAATTCGCGTTGGTGCACTCCTTTTACCGAAGCTACGGTACCAACCGGCATAAAAATAGGAGTCTCAATAACTCCGTGATCTGTAGTAATTTTACCGGCTCTGGCTTGTGTTTGCGGATCGGTGTGTAATAAATCAAACTTCATATAATGCGTTCTTCCTTAAAATTCGAAAGGCAAAGATAAGTTAATTCAGTAATTTGATTGAGAGTTCTTTTCAAATTTTAGGAATGTTTTAGTAACCAGTGACTAGTAATTAGTGATTAGTACCTTTTGAAGAGTCCTTAGTCCTTAGCGCTTAGTCCTTAGTAACGGTTAAAGAGTGTTTCACAGCATTTAAAGAATAATTAGTACTTTTTGAATAGTCCATAGTACCTTCTTTAGAGTTCCAAGTACTTAGCTCTTAGTCCTTAGTAATCGTTAAAAAGTTATCAATACCACTTAAATAGTCTTTGGTACCACTTGACTTCGACAGGCTCAGCCACCGAATATCTATCAGTACCACTTGACTTCGACAGGCTCAGCCACCGAATATCTATCGGTACCACCTAAAAATTAGCAGTACCACTTAAAAACTATCAGTACCACCTAAAAACTATTAGTACCACTTAAAAACTATCAGTACCACCTAAAAACTATCGGTACCACTTAAAAAGTCTTCGGTACCACCTAAATAATCGTCTGTACCAGTTAAAAAATCTTTGGTACCACCTAAAAAGCTATCTGTACCACTTAAAAAGTCTTCGGTACCACTTAAATAATCATCTGTACCAACTAAAAAGTCTTTGGTACCACCTAAATAATCATTGGTACCAATCAAAGAACACTAATTACTAATTACTCTTCACTATGAACTATGAACTATGGACTAAGAGCTAAGGACTAACAAAATGAACAAAACTTTTGCCAGTCGGAAAAATAAAAGGTAATTTTGGGCGCAAATAATTTATACGTATTCAAAATGTCTGACATTCAACAACTAACAAAATTTACAACACAGGTAAGAAGAGATATTCTTCGCATGGTGCACGCTGTAAATTCAGGTCACCCGGGAGGTTCTTTAGGGTGTGCGGAATTCTTCACAGTTCTTTACCAACACTTAATGGACAGAAAACCCGGATTTGACATGGACGGTATTGGAGAAGACATCTTCTTCTTATCAAACGGTCACATCTCTCCTGTTTTTTATTCGGTTTTAGCCCGTAGCGGTTATTTCCCGGTAAAAGAACTGGCTACTTTCCGTAAGTTAAACTCAAGATTGCAAGGTCACCCAACTACACACGAAGGTTTACCGGGAATCAGAATGGCTTCGGGATCTTTAGGACAAGGTTTATCTGTTGCTATTGGTGCTGCACAGGCTAAGAAATTGAATAAAGACAACCATTTAGTATATGCTTTATGTGGTGACGGTGAATTACAGGAAGGTCAAAACTGGGAAGCTATCATGTATGCTTCTGCAAAAGGCGTTGACAACTTAATTGCCACTATCGACTTAAACGGAAAGCAAATTGACGGTACTACTGACGAAGTTTTGAACATGGGTAGCGTAAAAGCCAAGTTCGAAGCGTTTGACTGGGACGTTGTTGAAATCAAAGAAGGAAATAATATCGAAGCGATCATTGCCGGTATGACCCATGCTAAATCTTTAGCAGGAAAAGGAAAACCGGTTTGTGTTTTATTGCATACGGAAATGGGTCACGGTGTAGATTTCATGATGCACACACATGCTTGGCACGGAAAAGCGCCTAACGATGAGCAATTAGAGAAAGCATTGGTACAAAACCATTTAGAAGACGAAATCGATTATTAAGAATTATGAGTTATGAGTTCTAAGTTATGGGTTATTCTCCCAAACTTTTAATTCTTAAACCATTTCAATCATACATTGAATATGAAAAAATATACAAATCAAGGAAGTAAAGATACCCGTTCCGGTTTTGGAGCTGGAATGACCGAATTAGGTCAGAAGAACGAAAATGTTGTAGCACTTTGCGCCGACTTAATTGGTTCTTTAAAATTTGATGATTTCAAGAAAAATCACCCTGAGCGTTTTTTCCAAATTGGAATCGCTGAAGCAAACATGATCGGAATTGCTGCCGGTTTGACTATTGGAGGTAAAATTCCTTTCACAGGAACATTTGCTAACTTTTCAACAGGTCGTGTTTATGACCAAATCCGTCAATCAGTTGCTTATTCAGACAAAAACGTGAAGATTTGTGCTTCGCATGCCGGTTTGACTTTAGGAGAAGACGGTGCAACTCACCAGATTCTTGAAGACATCGGATTAATGAAAATGTTACCGGGAATGACTGTAATCAATACTTGTGATTACAACCAGACAAAAGCTGCGACGATTGCATTAGCAGACCACCATGGTCCTGTTTATTTACGTTTCGGGCGTCCGGTAGTTCCTAACTTTACTCCTGCTGATGAGCCATTCGTTATTGGAAAAGCAATTATGTTAAGCGAAGGTACTGATGTAACAATCGTTGCTACAGGTCACTTGGTATGGGAAGCTTTAGTTGCTGCTGAAGCTTTGGAAGCGAAAGGGATTTCTGCTGAAGTAATCAACATTCACACGATTAAACCATTGGATGATGAAGCTATTTTAAAATCGGTTGCCAAAACAGGATGTGTTGTTACAGCTGAAGAGCACAACATCTTAGGTGGTCTAGGAGAAAGCGTTTCAAGATTATTAGCATTGAACACTCCAACTCCACAGGAATTTGTAGCTGTAAACGATAGTTTCGGTGAATCAGGAACTCCTGAGCAATTGATGGAAAAATACAAACTAAACAATCAGGCGATTGTTGAAGCTGTAGAAAGAGTAATCAAAAGAAAATAATTTTCTTTTACCTCATAAAAAAAGTCCCATTGTAAAATGGGACTTTTTATTTATAACTATTATTGTTTTGTTAACAACCTGGTGTCATATCATAATAATTAGGAATAGTATCGTTATCACAATCCCCTGTACGTTGATTCTTGGTTAAGACCCCGTCATTGTTATCATCTGTATCCAAATAATCAGGTTTTCCGTCACCATCAGTATCTCCCCTAGGGATTTCTACTTTAGACAGAACACCATCACCGTCATCATCCTGATCAAGGTAATCCGGTCTTCCGTCATCATCGGTATCATCATCAACCGTATTATCATCAACACCTTCTTTTACTATGAATTTACCGTCACCGTTTAAGTCTTCCAAATACGAATCTTTTCCGTCAAAATCATGATCAACGCGGTTAACATGCATCAGTTTAAATGAGAAAACCAAAGGCGAATAAGCCGGAATATTACCCGTTTGGGAATAATACCCCAATCCTGAAGGAATAAAAAACACACCTGCACCGAAATCATTATAGGTAATCACACCAGTACCAGCATCATAAGAAGAAGTTCCTGACTTGAATAAAGGAACAATCTCTCTCCATCCTTCCACAACTTCGTACATTTTAAACCATAATGGATTTTGCGCCTGGTCAAATTGAGTACCAGCCGTATACTCTACATCTACGTTATTCACTTTTTCCTTCTTAGTGTAAAGATATTCACCACGGTAAGCAACTAATGCCGAGTCTACTCGCGTAAGTGACGCATTAGTCCCTTGTCTGAAGTTGATATAATACATTTTATAATTCACTTCATGGCTTTCATTTTCGACCATTTTGAATTGTAAAGGATATTCTGTTTGTGTACGAATAGGCAAACTGTCTGCTCCGTGTGATTGAATTTTTTTAAAGCTCACATCAAATGTTGCAGGATCAACCTTCATGTAATAGTTATCTATAAACTCGTCTATTTTTGCTAAATCCTTCACATATTGTTCATCATATGGCTCTGGTTTTTTACCGTCAGAATCATCATTCTTATTGCACGAAAAAACAAATAGTCCGATTGTTACTACTAATATTGCTTTAAAAAATTTACTCATTACTTTAATTTTAGTGGCCGCAAGATACAATTTTGATTTATTTTTGTTTTAAATTTTAACGTAGTTTTTTAAAATTTATGCGAATTGACAAGTACTTGTGGTGCGTCCGTTATTACAAAACACGGAATATGGCCACCGAAGCCTGTAAAAAAAACCAGGTTACCCTTAACGGAAATGTAGCAAAACCTTCCAAAGATATACTCCCGGGAGATAAAATCACTTTCAGGAGAGACCAGATTACTTATATTATTAAGGTACTGGCTGTTCCCGATAACCGCGTTGGGGCCAAACTGGTCGACCTGTACAGAATTGATGAAACACCTGCTGAAGCTTTTGAGCACTTGGAAATGCTGAAACTTTCCAAAGCGCATTACCGGAAATTCGGTGAAGGAAGACCAACCAAGAAAGACCGCCGTGATTTAGACGATTTTGAATTCGGCTTTAACGAAGAAGACAATGATACTGAATAAGGAATATTGGGAAAACAGATACCATAAAAATGATTTCCCCTGGGATGCAGGAGATATAACAACTCCGTTAAAAGAATATTTTGACCAGATTAAAAACAAAAACATCCGGATTCTTATCCCCGGATGCGGCAATAGCTATGAGTTTGAATACCTGATTAGTCAAGGCTTTACAAACGTAACGGTATTGGATTATGCAGAAAATCCGGTCGAAAACCTAAAAAAAAGAATACCCGAATCCTACCATAAAAACATTTTGCATGCGGATTTTTTTACACACGAAAGACAATATGATTTAATAATCGAGCAAACCTTTTTTTGTGCCTTATCGCCGGACTTAAGAAAGGATTATGTTCAAAAAATGTATCAACTCCTATCAGAGAAAGGAAAAATCGCCGGTTTATTATTTCAATTTCCGTTAACAGAGGCCGGACCTCCTTTTGGCGGCAGCAAAGAAGAATACATTCATTTATTTTCCGGGTTATTTGAAATAAAGACATTGGAAACCGCCCATAATTCCATCAAACCCCGTCAGGAAAACGAACTCTTTTTTATCTTTACCAAAAAAACAACACCATGAACCAAAACATCATCTTAAGCCATCAGGAAATCGATTATAAAATTAAACGTATTGCATACCAGATCTACGAAACTTTCATTGATGAAAAAGAGATTGTGATTGCAGGAATTCATGGAAATGGATTGGTTTTTGCGCAAAAACTGTCGGCAGCATTGCAAGCGGTTTCTTCTCTTAATGTAATTTTATGCGAAGTGATGATCGACAAAAAGAATCCCAATTCAGTTATCACCACTTCTATTGATAAAAGCCAGTATACTGAAAAGGGATTAATATTAGTTGATGATGTATTGAATTCGGGAACTACTTTAATATATGGTGTACGCCATTTTCTTGACGTACCGCTAAAGAAATTCAAAACAGCAGTACTTGTAGACCGAAATCATAAAAAATACCCTGTAAAAGCCGATTTCAAAGGAATTTCACTTTCGACATCCATACTAGAACATGTTCAGGTCGTATTTGAAGAAAACAACAACCACGCTTATTTAGAATAAGCTTTCAATTTCGGCAACTATTTCTTCCGGTGATTTATCATCGACCATAATGGTGTATTTGCATTGACTGTAATAATAGTTTCTGTCAAATAAATGTTTGGCTATATACTCAAACGTTTCCTCGTCATTCAGATTCTTCAACAAAGGACGGTTTGAAACTTCGTTTTTAAGCCTTCCTATTAAAACCGGTATACTCGCTTTCAGATAAACCGAAAAGACATCTTCATTTTGAAGATATAAATGATTATTTGCATAACAAGGTGTACCTCCACCCGTACTTAATATATAAGAAAAGTCTTTTTCTATCTCTTTTTTGAAAATTTCGTGTTCTTTTTTCCTAAAAAACACTTCTCCTTCATCAGAAAATATCTCCATAACCGATTTTTGAAGCTCATTTTCGATTAAAAAATCCAAATCCTGGAAAGGTAAATTGAGTTTTTCCGCCAGAAGTTGGCCAATTTTTGTTTTACCCGAGCCCATGTACCCTACTAAGACAATTTTTTTCATAATTATAAATCCCTATAAATAAACACTTTGAAAATCATTTTAAAAAAAAGACAAATTTATTATCATTTTCCTTTGAAATGTTAAAAATAAGGTATTATATTTGCACCCGCAATCAGGAAATGATTTTGACTCCGTAGCTCAGTTGGTAGAGCACATCACTTTTAATGATGGGGTCCTGGGTTCGAGCCCCAGCGGGGTCACAAATTTGACCGAATTAATTTCCTGAAAGCAATGACTCCGTAGCTCAGTTGGTAGAGCACATCACTTTTAATGATGGGGTCCTGGGTTCGAGCCCCAGCGGGGTCACAAAAGTCGAACAGAAATGTTTGACTTTTTTTGTTTATGGCCACGTGGAGAAATTGGTAGACTCGCCATCTTGAGGGGGTGGTGTCGCAAGACGTGTCAGTTCGAATCTGATCGTGGTCACTTTTTAAAAAGCGCCTTTATAAAAGGCCATTTAGGGCAGGCCCAAATAATTTCAATTTCTTCAACGATTGAAGATTCTTCATCCAGAAACCGTAAAATCTTTTCCGGGCTTACTTTTGAAAACATTCCGGTAAAAAGATTCTTTCCAATAGAATTTTCACCAAATAGAACTTTTACAAACAAGCTATCATAAAAAGTGAATCTTTCAGCTTTTTTAAAATCTCTGAAATCGATTTTACCAACTTTAACTCTCCCTATTACCCTATCAGATAATTTATCAGAGTTTTTAAACGTATAACCGGTACTGGCTTTTGTCCAGCCACCAGCAGTTCCAATATACAATGTCCGTTTTGAATTTTTATTCCAAAATGGATATGCAGTCATCGGGATATTCCCCTTCTCTTTAGCAACTATCGTAAATTCAGCAATGCCTTGTGATTTCAAATATCCTTCTATTTCTATTTCATACTCTCCCTGAGCAATCAAATCAGGCGAAAACAATGTATACTCTACCAAAGCTTCTCTTGCCGATACAGGCAAAACATACATAAACCTGGTATTTCCCTTCTGCCCGACTGAAAAATCCATAAAAACAGCTTTGTTATCATCAAAAACAGCCGATTCAGACCGAACAAACCAACCTGCAAAATGCTGTTGCAACAAGGGATACCTAATATTCTCAATAAATTCACTCTTATTTAAAACCGAATTGAAAAAATAATTGGCCTCATAATGATTCTCTTCCGTTACAATCCAAACAAAATCTTCTTTTTCAGAAAAAGAAACCATCTTTTCATGAACAACCTGAATCCTATCATTTTGACTGATTTCGTTTAAAACCAAATCATAAAACGATTTTGATTCCAGCATTTTATACTCATAACCATCCTTAAGGCAATTTACCTTGATATCATCAGCAACAAAATAAGCTTGTTCCCATCTCTTTTTAAGCAAAGAATCCCATCGACCTTCGCCCTTTTCCCAAAAACACCAGGTTCGGTCGTTATGCTTTTCCTTTTCAGCTTCAATAATCAGAATATCTTTTCCACTACAAAGATCAGACTGAATCATTTTATGCAAAATCATCAGACTGGACAAACCCATTCCCGAAAATATGAAATCGTAGCGCATCTGTTTTTTAGATATTTAACAAATATAAGTAAATGAAAAAATTTAATCTTTAAATTTGTTTAATGTAAAGTCAAAAAGAATGAACAATATCAAGTCGGTTTTCAGCATTAAAGATTTAGAAAATTTATCCGGCATTAAAGCACACACTATCCGTATTTGGGAAAAAAGGTATGGTATTTTACATCCCATGCGGACTGAAACCAATATTAGACTTTATGATGCACAAAATCTTCAGAAATTACTAAATGTAGTTTTACTCCACAATCATGGCTACAAAATATCCAAAATAGCACAATACTCCAATGAAGAGATACCGGCAATAGCCAGAGCAATCATATCAGACAAAAGTGTCAATCATCATGCAATAAGTGAATTTAAAATGGCCATGATGAATTTCGATCAGTCACAATTTTTAAAAACCTACAATGACTTGCTTTTTGAAAAACCATTTCATGATATTTTCAAAGAAATATTCATTCCTTTATTAGATGAAATCGGATTATTGTGGCAATCAGACACTATTACACCCGCCCACGAACACTTTATCAGCCATCTGGTTAGACAAAAAGTAATTCTTAATACCGAGAAAGTCCAATTGGAAACACCGGTAACCAACAACAAAACCTACATTTTATACTTACCACAAAATGAAATTCATGAAATTGGACTGCTATATCTCAACTACGAATTAATCAGACACGGATGCCATACAGTATATCTTGGAGAAAGTATTCCTTCTGAAAATCTGAAAGACGTACAAAAATATTTTAAAAATATAGTTTTTGCCAGCTATTGGACCGTTGAACCCAGTAGTGATTCCATCACAAATTATATCCAATTCCTAAAACAGGAAATCCTTGATAATAATTCAGAATTTTGGATTTTAGGCAGATTGGCAACTAACATAAAAACAAATCTTCTGTCTGAAAAAATAAGAGCTTTTTACTCAATACCAGAAGCGATTGAAACAATTAAATAATTGAAAATCTATTTTGTTTAACTTTTTTGTATATTTGTTAAACAAAATTATGAAAAAAGAAATTGCCATAATCGGATCTGGGTTTTCATCCCTTGCCGCTTCCTGCTATTTAGCTCTCGGAGGCTGGAAAGTTACGGTATATGAGAAAAATGAAACGGTTGGAGGAAGAGCACGACAACTAAAAAAAGAAGGTTTTACATTTGATATTGGTCCAACCTGGTATTGGATGCCTGATGTATTTGAACGTTTTTTTTCAGATTTTGGCAAAGCCCCTGCTGATTATTATGACCTAATTAAACTTTCCCCTGCCTATCAGGTATATTTTGGAAAAAGTGATTCTGTTACAATTGATGACACCCAAGACAAAATCAGGCAAACATTTGAAAGTATTGAAGCCGGAAGCGGAGCTAAACTGGATGTGTTTCTCAAAGAAGCTAAAAGCAATTATGAAATCGCCATAAAAGATTTGGTTTACCGTCCGGGAATGTCAGCTTTTGAATTGGTTACCTTCGAAACAGCAAAAAAAATAACCCAATTCTTCAGTACAGTATCAAAAGAAATCAGAAGCCGTTTTAAAAATGATAAAATCATTCAAATTCTTGAATTCCCAGTATTATTTTTAGGCGCTAAACCTTCTAAAACACCTGCCTTCTATAGCTTTATGAATTATGCAGATTTCGGTTTGGGAACTTTTCACCCAAAAGAAGGAATGTACAGTGTTGTTAAAGCATTGGAAAAAATGGCCAAAGAATTAGGCGTAACCATAAAAACCAACTCCAATGTGGAGAAAATTGAAGTCGGAAATGGCAAAGTGACCGCCTTACAGGTCAACGGGCAGAGAATAGAAACTGATGTAATACTGTCAGGAGCTGATTACCATCATTCAGAAAGTTTATTGGAAGAAAAACACCGGTCATACACTGAAAATTACTGGAATAAGAAGACTTTTGCCCCTTCATCGTTACTTTTTTATGTTGGTTTCGATAAAAAAATAAAAAACACCGAACATCATACTCTATTTTTTGACACCGATTTTGATGCACACGCAAAAGCAATTTATGATGAACCACATTGGCCAGAAAATCCATTGTTTTATGCAAGTTTTCCCTCAAAAACAGATAGAAGCACAGCACCCGAAGGAAAAGAAGCCGGAATATTTTTAATTCCGTTAGCTCCGGGTTTAAAAGACACGCCAGCAATAAGAGATCTTTATTTTAAGAAAATCATTTCACGATTTGAACAACTTACGGATCAGGAAATCAAAAGCAGTATTTTATTTCATGAATCCTACTGTGTTAATGATTTTATTAAAGATTACAACTCCTATAAAGGAAATGCATACGGCATGGCAAACACTTTGCTACAGACCGCTTTTCTCAGACCTAAATTAAAAAGTAAAAAAGTAAAGAATTTATATTTTACAGGACAATTAACAGTTCCTGGTCCCGGAGTCCCCCCATCATTAATTTCGGGTAAGTTAGCAGCAGAATTAATTCAGAAATATTCATAATAACATGAAATCACTTTTTGATACAGTATCCTTCGATTGCAGCAAGATAGTCACAAAATCTTACAGTACTTCCTTTGCCGGTGCAGTAAAAATGTTGGCACCAAGTATTCGTCAGGATATTTACAATATCTATGGTTTTGTCCGTCTGGCAGATGAAATTGTCGATTCATTTCATGATTACAATAAACAAGAGCTCTTTGAGCGGTTTGAAACAGATTTAAAAGCTGCCTTAACGGATAGAATCAGTTTAAATCCAATATTGAATTCGTTTCAAAATACAGTCTACAAACACCAAATACCACACAATTTGATTGAGGCATTCATGAGCAGCATGAAACAAGATTTAATCAAAAACTTTTACACTACAAAAGAAGAATATGAGGACTACATATACGGAAGTGCCGATGTTGTAGGCCTGATGTGTTTAAAAGTTTTCGTAAAAGGTAATTCAGAATCATATGAAAAACTAAAGCATTCGGCAATGCGATTGGGATCTGCTTTTCAAAAGGTAAATTTTTTGAGGGATTTAAAAGCTGATTATGAAGATTTAAACAGAACGTATTTCCCGAATACTGATTTGAAAAACCTGAATGAAGAAGCAAAAAACAGAATTATTAAAGAAATTGAAGCCGATTTCGCTGCTGGTTTCCAAGGCATCAAAAATTTACCCATAGAAGCTAAGTTTGGCGTTTACACAGCCTACATCTACTATAAAAAACTATTGTCTAAACTTAAAAAAACACCTTCAGCAGAAATTAAAAACACCCGAATACGAGTACCGGATTACCAAAAAATGGGATTATTGGCTAATTGTTACCTGAAATACCGTCTGAATTTACTCTAAACACAAAGTATCATGAAAACATTCATCATATTGACATCCTTCCTTTTCAGTACATTTGTTGGATTATCGCAAAAACTGAATCCGGAAAAAGATTTAAAAAATCTTATTGGTAAATGGGAAGGGACTTTGACCTATTTGGATTACCAGACAAATAAACCCTACACAATGCCGGCTAATATTGAAGTAAGTTTTATCAATTCAAATCATTTTCTTTATAAAAACATATACCCAAAAGAACCAAAAGCCAATTCAATTGATACTTTAAAAATAGCTTTGAACGGTCAGGAATTAAACAATGACAGAATAACTTCAATCAAAAGAACAAAAAACAATATAATAATAGTTACCGAAGTTGATGGAAATGATGGAAATGACCAAAAGAAAGCATTATTACGAACGACTTATTCGCTGGATAAATCAAAATTTTCAATCAGTAAAGATGTAAAATTTGATGGAACTTCCACCTGGATAAAAAGGCATGATTATTCATTCAAAAAAGAAAAACACTGATATGCTGATTAATATTCTGGTTTTTATATTTACATTCTGCTTCATGGAATTCATGGCTTGGTTCAGTCACAAATACATCATGCATGGTTTTTTATGGCATTTACACGCTGATCATCATAAAAAAGACCACAATTCGTGGTTTGAACGTAATGATACTTTTTTTCTGTTCTATGCAGCTATAAGTATTGGTTTTTTCCTGCTTTGGAAAAATGACATTCTTAAAACTGGATTAGCAATTGGTATTGGAATTTTTGCTTATGGTTTGGCCTATTTTATCGTCCATGATATTTTTATACACCAGCGGTTTAAGCTTTTCAGAAATATTGATAACTCTTATGCAAAAGCTGTCAGAAGAGCTCATAAAATGCATCACAAACATATTGGGAAGGAAGATGGAGAATGCTTCGGAATGTTAGTTGTCCCCCGAAAATATTTCAAGCATTAAAAAAGCGACCTTCAGGTCGCTTTTATTTTTATTTTTTTACAGCAGAATTCAGTTCTTCACTTCCTGGCAAATTCATACGTTTTGTCAATAATGAAATCTCATTGATATTGAAATCCCCGGTTAAAGACATTAAAACAGTTTCATTTCCTTTTGCTCCTGTTCCTTCAATAAACATCAACAATTCACTTACATTACTGCTTCCTCCAATTGATTTTACAAAAATCTTGGAATTTTTTCCGTTTTCATTCACACGCATCAATTCATCCATACTCGCACCGGATAAATATTTATCAACTGTTGAGCGCATATCAGAACCGGTCTTTGGGCTTGCTGTTTTATATACTTTAAGGTTTTCAAGTTTCTTGATCAGACTCAAATAAGCTAAATCTTCCTTACTCTCCATTTTGACTTTACTCATCAACTCAAACATCTTTTTATTGACAATTACTGCCGTAACATTATCCTGGTTATCATACTTATCAAAAACGGTTTGCGCACTACTGTAAAATGGCAACAAAATCATTAAAGCAAATAACAATACTATCTTTTTCATATCTATTTTTCTTTTTTGAACACTTTATTCTTTGTGTTTTCGTATTCATTAATATACTGAGCATTTTCCATGCCAGAATTAATATTTTCAGATAATAAATTCAAGGCTTTCTGAGTCTCTTCAAACGCTTCTTCAGGTGTTTTAAAGGTACCCAATTCATTTTTAGCCGATTGGGATTCGATATTTCCGGAGAAAAAAGCAATCAAACCGTATATTCCCAGCACCGAAAATAAAATCAGACTCCAAACCAGTGTTTTACTTATTTTAGCCTTCTCACTCATAATCAATATTTTTGTACAAGATAACGAGAAAATTCGGTATAAAAAAATCCCGGCCTGCTTACGCAAACCGGGACAAACAAAAAACTCAATATTTCCTAAAATAAGAAACTGAATCCTATTTTGAAGTTTCTGCCTCTTGTACTGTAACCTCTGGCTTCCACAAAATCTTTGTTTAAAACGTTATCAACTGCTAAAAAAGTATTTACTCTATTCTTTACTAAAGCATAACGTACATTGGCATTAACCAATTGGTAATCTTTTAATGTTTCTCTTACCAAAGTTGGTGTCCAGGTAATTGGGTCATAAACTGTATACTCAGTAATTCTCTTATCAACAAATTGGTAAGCTAAATTAATTCCTAAACGCGAAGTGGCTGTAAAATCTACTGAAGCATTTGCTTTGTGTTTCGGATTCAAAATTCTTGATTGTTTTTGTAATTCGGTAAACGTGTAATTTGCATTGAATTTTATTTTGTCATTCAACGCATAAGAAACCATAGTTTCAACACCTTTCACATTGTTAATACCGTCAACATTGAAGTATTTATACGTAATCAAATCAAATCCAATTGCATTTTTTTCCTCTCTATGGAAAGCAACTGCATTAATACTAACTTTTTTATCCAATAAATTTACTTCAAAACCAGCTTCAACTGTAGCGTCTTCTTCAGCATTCAGATTTCCGTCACCGTATGGAGAATACAACTGGTATAAACTTGGTGTTACAAATGCAGTACTGTATGAAGCCAATACTTTAAGTTTAGAATCAAACAAACTGTAAGACGGATTCACATTATACACTAGATTATTTCCAAATCTGTTATGTATATTGTAACGGGCACCGGCATTCAAATTAAAACCGAAATCTGAATTATAAACAACAGTAGCATAAGGATCAATCATATTAAACCTTGCATACTCTTTAGCTATAGATCCGTACGGACTCCAGTTTGACATATCATGGAACTGAATTTGCGTTCCGGTTACAACGAAAAACTGTTTTGAAACCTCATACTTATTGAAAACATCCGAATTTACACTTCTTGATTTGTATTCAGACGGAGATCCGTAAGAAAAGAAATCTCTTGTGATAAGATTTGCTCCTGAATTGATTACAAATTCTCCTTTGCTGTACTTATACTTTGGTGAAAAACCAACTCTGTACTGCTCTGATGTACTGAAGTTTGACGTATTATCTGTAAATGACCCATTGTCAAATTCGTTTTTCATTCTGTCATAGTTGGCAAAAAAGTCAAACGAAAGTTTTTTGGTAGGTGTAAAACCAACTTTAACCACAGAATTCACTCTTGAAAATGCATCGTCTTCAAACAAAGTATTTTCATTAGCCGGTTTTGCTTCAGAAATACCATTTGCATAAGTCGTGTTCAAAGCTGCCGAATAATTGAATTTTTCCAAAGTTCCGCCTACAGAGAATCCCTGATTGAATTCAGCCGGCTCATAGTTATGCTTATGGTTAACAGTTTCCTGTGTTCCCATATTCAAATAAGCATTCCCTTGAAATGATTTCTTAGCTGCTTTTTTCAATGTAATGTTGATCACACCCGTAGCTGCACCGGTTCCGTACAATGTACTTGAAGCTCCTTTCATGATTTCGATACTTTCAACCTGTTCAACAGGAAGTAATCTTAAATCAAAAGACAAGCTAATTCCGGAAGCATCGGTTACCGGAATTCCGTCAATCAAAATTAAAGTCTGGTGATTTCTGCCTCCACGGATAAAATAGCCCAGATCTTTACCATTACGGCTTTGGTTTCCGTTGATTTCCAAGCCCGCAACCGTACTTAAAACAGCTGCCAATGACTGACCTTGTCTCTTTTTTAAATCTTCAGCCGAAATTTTAACTACAACCTTACCTGATTTTTCTTTAGGCAAAGCAAATTTTGAATCGGAAATAACCACTTCATCCAAATTACGGATAGAATCGTTTTCCTGTGCAAATACACCAAGTGAAGCCAATACAAAAGCACCGACCCATGTAATCTTTTTGTTCATTTTTAACTAAACGTTTGTAATACTAAAATGGGAGAAAAGTATAGAATTTACCCATACCCAAACCTTTTTTCCCGAAAGTTTGATACTCGTTGTACTGGGCAGGTCTCCTGGCTTGCGTCTTGTTGTTTACCTTCCCATCTTGTTATAAAAAACGAGACAGTGGTTTGTAGATAACAACAAGCCTGATAGCTTACAGTTGCGGGTACAGCTTAGGTTTTGAACCTAATTCCCTTTTAATGCTGTTTGAAAAAAATAAACATGCAAACCCAATACGGACGCAAATATAGTCTTACAATTATGAATTATGCAAATTTTCCTTCTTTTTAAATTCTATTTTTGAAAAAAATTTAAAGAAATCAGAAATTTGTAAGTCAAATACTACCACATTAAGCTTACTGTCTGACAATTATATTTTTTACAATTTTTTCATCTCCGTTGATTACTTCAAGTAAATAGTTTCCTGACGGTAATCCTGTAACGGTTAACTGTTCATGATTTCCTTCTTCCAATACTTTAACTGTTCTTCCGGTAATGTCATATAATTTTACCGAAAAAGGAGCGTTAGATTTGAAGTATACCACATCAGTTGCCGGATTTGGATAAAATTTGAATTCGACAGAGAATGGTCTAGCTACAACATTTTCAGGTGACATTCTTGAAGAACTTCCCTGATTGATAACACCAACAGCATCTAAATCAAATCCTCCCGATGCAAACGGAGTTGTAAAAGGATCATTCACTTTATTACCATAGCTGTCGTATGTAGCATACGAAGCATTAATCGAACCAACCACATCGATGATTTTCACATGTGTAATTGCATTTTTGTTCAATGAGGCATTATTTGGTATATCTGCTAAATCAAACGGAGTTCCATAACCTAATTTATATTTCCCTGCCAAATTGTTCAGATATCGGCAGTCGACAGATCCAAAACCGCCAATTTGGGTTGATGTCTGTGTTTCACTGTGCGCAGGAAATCTGAAAAAATTTGTTCCGTCTGAACTTACCTCGACATAAGCCAATTCCAAAAATGTGTCTGAAAAACTGTTTTCAAAAACTGCAAAATCGTATCCGCTTCCATCAGTAATTGGCTGTGCAAAAGTAACAACTGCATTTCCGCCATCCCCAAGGCTTACAACCGTCATCGTACTTCCGTTAGGTGAACCCACAGCTTCACTTGCTGTTCCGAAAGAAGCATAAGAACTGCTTCCATTGGAAATGTCCTGCTTTCCTCTGGTAATGGTTGCCCCGGTTGCCCACGCCACAAAAGAACCGCTGGTATAATGAATGGCTGTTGAACCGGTCTGACCCGCTGGTGGTGGATACGATTGTGCATTAATAAGGCCTGTAGCCAAACCTACTGAAAGTAATAGTAATTTTTTCATAAAGTGTTATTTAGTGTTTAATAATTAATTTTTCTCTTTTTATCTTTAGATCCGAAGTGATTTCAATGATGTAAACCCCGTTTGGCAAATCCGAGACTTTAATGGAATCATGAATATCTTCAACAATTACTTTCACTAATCGGCCTGATAAATCATATAATTTAATTTCAGCTTCCAGAGTCATATCGAAAAAGACAGTTTCACTTGCCGGATTCGGGTAAAATGAAAACAGTTTTTGTTCGAAATCATCAGTACCCAAAACTTGTTGATGAATTACGCCCACCGCTTGCAAATCGAAGCCTCCGGAATCAAAAGGCGTTGGATAGGAATCGTTGATGGCATTTCCGAAACTGTCGTAAGTCGCATAAGCCGGATCAATACTACCCACAACATCAATAATCTTCACATGTGTTATTTTTTGTTTATCCAAAAGAGGATTATCCGGAATATCATTCAAATCGAAAGGTGTGCCGTAACTACCTTCGTACTTCCCTGCCAGGTTGTGTAAAAAGGATGCGGAAGGAGTTCCGAAGGTTCCGATCTGGGCATTGGTTGGTGTTTGGCTGTGATTCGGGAACCCAAAAAAATTAATCCCGTCAGAGCTCACCTTCACAATACCCAGCTCCAGATACCCTATATTTCCATTTTCAAAAACTGCAAAATCAAATCCAGGTCCATTGATAATTGGTTTATTGAACGTAACAATCGCTTCTCCACCATCGCCAAGACTTACCACGGCTCCCGTTGGAAAACCAATGGCATTTTCCGCAACACCAGTTGTTACCAAACCTAAAGAAGGATCGGTTATTTTTTTATAACCGCGTATAATACTGACATTTTTGGCCCATGCCACAAAAGAAACGTCATTCTTATGCAAAGCTGTAGAACCCGAAAGTCCTGCAGCCGGAGCATAAGATTGTGCCGTAGCCTGAATGGCTGCAAACAATACTGGAATTAGCAAAAAAGTATGTTTCGGCATTTGAATTTATTTTACGGCCAGTTTTACGACCTGCTTTTGATTATCAGAATTGATTTCCATGAGGTAAATCCCTTTTTGCAGATTTGACACATCAATTCCTGAAAGTGTGTACGATTCTTTTTTGACCATCTTCCCAGTCATGTCATAAAGTGTTACTTCAGTATTTTTATCGGTAGTAATAAAAACAGTTGAAACTGCCGGATTCGGATAAACCGTAAATGTTCCTAATGTGTTGTCATCATTGCCAAGACTGCTTTCTTTCGATTTGTAAAAATGATTCGGGATATTTCCCAATGTATATGTATTCAACAAAACTCCGGCGTTGTTGTACACATGGGCATACCCTTGCGCAGCATATCCGTTGGCATCTGCAACATATATTTTATTATCTATAAGGTTTAATCCATAAATTCCTGAATACTCATCAGCAACAACCGGAGTATCGATAAAGTGGTTTGCAGGTAATACGACATCCGTAAAAGGCATTTTATAAATATAATCGCCTACTGTATAATAAAGGTTTGTAGCATCAGCAATTAAATGTCTCGGATGTGTAATTCCTGCAAAGGGTAAATTTTGCACAATGGAATTGTTGGACAAATCAATTTTCACTATTCTTCCCGGAGTTTCAGGTTGACCTGACCAACTTGGCATTCCGTTACACAATACATACAAATAATTACCATTAACAATCATTGAATTTGGAAGATCTCCAACAGTAATCGAAGAAATGGTATAAGAAGGAATATCTATAACTGAAACAGTTGTTCCATATCCATAACCACCAGTGTGAGCCACATATAATTTGCTGTTTACAACTTCTATTGTTTCAACACCTTCTGCCATTGGAATTGTACTTTCAACCAAATTAGTAGTCAAATTTATAACTGCTAAATAATCATCCGATGGATCATAACCATCTCCCCAACAGGTTACATAAGCTTTGTTGTTATGGAAAGCCATATGTCTCGGAAATGTTACACCAATGTTAATTGTTGCTATTAATTCAAAAGTTTCATAGTTTACGACTTTGATTGTATTTGAACCATTTAAAACGATATAAGCTTTATCATCGTGAATAGCCATTGATTGTCCAACATCTCCAAGTGAAGCATTATTATTAGCACTTCCAAAAATATTATTAGTAACCTGATTACTTCCATTAATAAAACTTACTGAAGCAGCATTACTTCCAAAATTCCCTTCATTTAGAACTAAAATTCCATCTAAAAAAGATTGGGAAAAACCTGAAAGGTTTAAGATTAAAAGAATGATCGAAAAGAAGTATTTATTTTTCATATTATGTACTTAAAAATTGAATTAATTATTGGAAGTAAAAACCATTTGGACCAACACCCACCGTATACGTATTTAACAGACTCCCGGCAGCCGAATACTGATATACTTTGCTGTCTGATGCAAAATCACCACCGTCGGCAATGTAGATTTTACCGTTTTGGATTTTAAATCCGTACATCTGTCCCCAAGCTGATGTTGAACTGTATGACATTACCGGAGTTGTGGCAACCGATGTCGCATTGATTCCCAGATTATATACCGAAGTTCCGGCCGTGAAATAAATTTTGTCGTTTTCGATATCCAGCTGTTTCGGGTTTTCTATTTCGGCTGGAACTTCTACCGAAGAAACTACTTCGTTCGTTGTGAGATTGATTCTGAAAATAGTTCCCTGATCGGAATCGTTTGATGCCAATACATATAAAATTCCGTCTTTAACTTCCATTGAATTAGGGGAATTTGAAGTTCCCAGATTGATTACTTTATCAGCAGTTCCGGTAGTTGTATTAAAAACCGTAACTGAATTACCGCTTCCGTAATAACCATTGGCGATATAAAGCTTCCCGTTATGCTCCAATACTCTTTCAGACCAATTGTTCAACAGAATTTTTGTGGTAGAATAATTCAACGGATCGACAACCGTTAAGAAATCATCGGCACCTGTCGAATAATCAGCATAATTGGTAATGTATATTTTTCCATTGACCAATGCGCCATATCGTGGATTTTCCAGATTTGTGGTAACCGAAGCCAGATATTTGAAAGTATAACGATCAACAACCGTCACTTTGTTTGCAGAACCCGAAATGATAAAAGCCTTATCTCCGGCAAAAAACATGGATTGCAGATAACTTCCCATTCCTATTTCGTTTGGATTGACGTTTCCGAAGACATTTTGTTCGATTGCGCCGTTATCCCCGATAAAAGTCACCGAAGCCGTTGAAGGATTACTATTTCCTTCGTTCAGAACAAAAAAACCTTTCTCGTAATCGCCTAAAGGTTTCTGTCCCGAATCGCTGTCATCACTACAGGAGACAAAGAAAAGTGATAGAGAAGCCACAGTAATAAATAATTTACCTATTGATTTCATGATTTATTTAGATTTATGATTGCATACATATTGAAGTTTCTGCCCGGCATGAAACGTCCTTCCACATTTTCATATTTTTCATTCCAGACATTTTGGATTTTCAAGCCAATTTTGTAGTTATTTTTTTTACCAAAATCATAGTCGGTGCCAAAATTTGACACGTTGTATTCTTTAAGATTATAAAGTGGATTGTTATCGGAACGTGTAAAAACCTCACCCACGAACATATTCTGGTAATACGCCGAAAGCTTTTTATAATTATAGGCCAATGACAAAGTAGCTTTATGATACGGAACATACATCAATTGCTTTTTTGTTTCATTATTCTCAGAAACCGTATAACCGTAAGTTCCGGTAATAGAAAACTGATGGTTTTTAATCTTCTTACTTCCGTTGAGTTTTGCTTCCGCACCGTAAGATTGAACCTCATCAATATTGATAGGCGTCCAGACCGGACCAGCCGGCACCCAACGGATCATATTTTCAATATCATTAAAAAACCCGACCAGTTCGACCGACCAATTTTTAAACATAAATTCGTTTCCCCATTCCAATTGATGCGAAGTTTCTGGTTGTAAGTTTGGATTCCCGCTATTTATCCAATACAAATCATCGAAGGAAGGAATTCTGAAGTTTTTTGACGCATTCAACCGTGAAGAGTACCAATTCAAGAATTTGTATTTCAGACCTCCGGAATACAAAAAAGGACTTTTGTAATTCGTGGTTACTTCCTGTCTTAATGAAACTTCATAGAGAAATTGTCTAATCTTATGGCTAAACATCAGATTAAGTGAACTTATATGTCGGGTTTTATTTTCAATATCAGAGCCATTTCCCTTGTTTTGGGTAAAATCGGCTACGGAATTCAATTTTATGTGGTCTGACAGATTGAATTCCAAATCGTACTTCGCCACAAGTGTTTCTACCTTACCGAAAGAAAAGTTATCATTGTTGCTATTGGCAAAATAACGGTACTTTTCATTCAAAAATGCCAAGCGTAATTTAGAATTGAACTTCCCTGAAATACTATTCCATTCCAGAAGGTTTCTGGCATTGAGGTTATTGTATTTTGTAGGAGTTTCGGTTGGGTAGATTAACGAAAAATTACGTTCTCCGTCAAAAATATTGCTATAAAATTTAAGGATATTCTTCGGATTGATTTTATAACCAAAAGTGATATTGGCAGTGGTATTATAAAATGACCCGTTCAGATTTTTACGGTTGGTTCCGATGATATCATAATCGTTTTCCGAATCAGTCCGCGTAATGGAAGTACCAAAAAACAATTGATTAGTTCCGGTTTTCAATGAATAATTGAGTAATCGGGTTGCAAAGCTCCCATAATCAATATGCAGTGAATTCCTGAAAGTATTTTTAAAGCTGAAATCAGAATTGAGATGTATACTACCACCGATGGCACCACTTCCATAGATCACACTTCCTCCGCCCGTACGTACGGCAACCGATTCATAATCGGAAGCATTGAGTGTGTTAAAATCAGTTTGTCCTGAAAGTTGGGAATTAATATTGATTCCGTTCCAGATAACGGCTGTCTGTGAAGCAGTTGTTCCCCTGAATGAAGCCGAAGAAGTCATCCCCAAGCCATATTCTTTAAAATAAATACCGGTATTATAATTCAATAATTGGGTTAAGAGCGGTTGATTCTTCTTTAAAACAGAATCATTTAAAACCTGCAGCGATTGTGTTCCGGTAAATTTTTTAAGTAATACATCAGAAACCAGAACCTCATCGAGCTGTATAACAGGAGTTTGCTGCGCATATACCACATAGCACAATAAGGTAACCCAAACCGTTAAGAGATTTTTCATGTCCATTTTCTAAATCTTTTTTCCCGAAGATTTGATAATTAAATGAACTTAGGCAGGTCTCCTGGCTTGCGTCTTGTTATTCACCTTCCCATTCGCCTGAGCGAGCAGTGGTATTGTAGTTAATAACAAGCTTTATAGCTTACAGTTGCGGGTACAGCTCAGGTATTTCACCTGATTCCCTTTTAATGCTGTTTGAAAAATTCTCAAACAACAACCAAAATTCGGATGCAAAATTAGCATTATTTAAATGTAATCCTAATCCTATTAAAAATATTTAAGCAAAAGATTACTTCTTTTTCTTTTTCAATCTTTTATAAAGTATCACTGAAATAACCACAACATGTAAAAAAACGATGGTATAAACGGCGTACATGAATTCATTTGAAGTAGTATCCATAATTTAAACTATAATTTTAATTACCTGTCCGAAATCTACTTTATTTGAAAAAGCATCTTTCAGATCGAGGTTCATATGTTTGCATAAAAAACTTCTGATCACACCGGCATGGGTGACAATAACGACAGGTTGCTGCACATCGGTTAACTTTTCATCAATAAACGTTAAAACCCTATTGTGCAATTCGACAAATGATTCACCTCTTGATACCTTTACATTCACGAAATCTTTCATCCATGGGTCAATTTCATCAGATGGGATGTCGTCCCACTTTTTCATTTCCCAACTGCCGAAATCCATTTCCATCAATCGCTTATCGACATTATAATCAGAAGAAGATATAAAATTGGCCAAAATGGTACAACGTTGCAGCGGACTCGAATAAAACAAAGCCTGCTTTGGCAATTTATCTTTAATTTCCTTGAACTGCTGAATATATGGCTGGCGCAATTCCACATCAGTCTGGCCGTAGCAAACCCCTTTTTCACTAACGGTTTCGGTATGACGGACTAAATAAATTTCCATATTGCAATCGCAGATAAATAAAAAACAACCTCACAAACCTGTTGCGTGGCACCTAAACAATCTCCGGTGTAACCGTCAATCCATTTTTGGAAATAACGGGCCAGATAAATCCGCATCAAAAAGAGAGGAACCAACACCAAAATCAATTGCCATTGAAAATATGACAAGATAAATAATGGTAACAAACCAAAAAAGAAGGCGCCCACTACTTCCCGCCAGGTATAATTTTGGGCAATCGGTTTGCTTTTACTGGTCGCATCATCACGTGAATATTCATGTGTAAACACAATGGAAACAGCAGCTAATCTACTCAAAGAATGTCCTGTAACAAATACCAATAAGTAAGTAATGTACAAATTCAGAGTCGGTATTCCGGTGATTTTGAGGAGCATGTTAACTGACATCAGTTTCAGTAGTAACAGCAAAACAACACCGATGGCACCATAAGCTCCGATGGCACTGTCTTTCATAATCAGAAGTATTTTCTCTTTAGTCCATCCACCACCAAAACCATCACACACATCTGCAAAACCATCTTCATGGAAAGCTCCCGTAACCAAAATGGAAGCAATCATCGAAAGCAAAACAGCTATTTCAGGTCCGATAAGATAATTAAACAAACAAAACGCTCCAAAAGTAACCGAACCCACTATCCATCCCACCAAAGGAAAATATCGTGATGCTTTATTAAGATAATCAGGATTGTGATCGATGTTCTTCGGACAGGGAATCCGGGTGTAAAACATCAACGCCGTAAAAAATATATCGAGTTCTTTTTTCATCAAATTCTTTCTTTATTGCTGACTCCGGCACTTTCAAAACTAGCCATCTTATTCAAAAATGCTACAGCCGACTGAATGATCGGAAAAGCAATCGCACAGCCGGTTCCTTCTCCCAAACGTAAATCCAATTGCAAAACAGCTTTGGCATTCATATAACTTAATAATTTAGTATGCGCCTGCTCGGCAGATTGATGGCTAAACACCGCATTTTTAATGATTTCAGGCCTTTTTGTATAGGCAATCAGAAAAGCCACACTGCAAATAAAACCATCCACCAGAATCAACATGTTATTTTTATACGCTTCCAGCATTCCGCCGGCCATCTGGAGAATTTCAAATCCGCCAAAATACGCTAATTTACCCTCTAAATCATCCTGTCCTCGGTAGGACTCAATAGCTTTCCTGAGAATATCACTTTTGAATTTCAATTTCTCATCATTGACGCCTGTTCCTTTACCAACACATTCTTCAATGGAAATTCCGGCAATGATACTCATCAAAACCGATGCAGTAGAGGTATTTCCGATACCCATTTCACCAAAACCGATACAATTGCTTCCTTTTTTAGCAATTTCAGAAACAATGAAACTTCCTTTTTCAAAACAAAGTTCCATTTGGCTTTTAGTCATAGCCGGGCCGTGTAAAAAAGACTGCGTTCCTTTATCAATTGGAGCAGCAATCAGTTTGGCATTAGGCGGAAAATCATAATTCACTCCTGCGTTTACAATTGACAAATCAATACCATGCTGTTCACAGAAAACATTAATGGCAGCACCGCCTTCGAGGAAATTTGTCACCATCTGACGCGTTACATCCTGCGGATAGGCACTCACACCATGTGCCGCGATACCGTGATCGGCAGCAAAAACCACAATATTGGGTTGTTTAATTTCAGGAGTTAAGGATTGGAAAACGATTCCGATTTGCTTTGCCAGAATTTCCAAAACCCCCAGTGCACCCGTTGGTTTGGTTTTGTTATCAATTTTATGCTGTAATTTAGATTCCAGAGTATGGTCTTCATTACTTTTTGCATTCGGTAATTCTTCAGTTTGCGACTTATCCAGATGCATTAGGGTAATTTCTTCTACAAATGGGCGTTCACTTTTCTGTTTCCAATTCAATTGCTGCAACATGGGTTGGTTGTCATAATCAGTTGACGGCTTACCGACACAGAAATAGCCCAGGGGCTCAATATGTTCGGGTAATCCGATTAGTTTTTTGAATTGGTAGTAATTCAGGATTGAAACCCATCCCATGGAATAACCCTGTTCAGTTAATGATAGCCAGATATTTTGTGCGGAACATACGGCACTGAATTTAATCGCTTCATTACTGCCTACAGTTCCAATCGTAAAATTATTGAGTACCGAGCGGTCGTAGCAGATAATCAATCCGAGCGGTGCTTCTTCAATCGCTTCGAGCTTTAACGATTTATATTGTTGCTTTTGGGAAGAGTTATCGGTTTGATTAGCTGCTTTTTCATCATATTCCAAGAACAGGTTTTTAATTTCCTTCTTCAGTTCAGGAGTTTTGATGATATAATACTTTGTAGCATCGGTCAAACCAACGGAAGGCGCCCAATGTCCCGCCTGTAAAGCCTTCTCCAGAACCTCATCCAGTACGGCGTCGCTTTCAAAATGTCGGGTATCCCGGCGTGATTTTAATATATCATCCAAATAACTCATACTTTCAATTTAATTGGTTTCCCAAACGATAAAACAGTAATCGTTATAGGTTTGTGTTGTGTGTTCCGGCAATGTTATCGCTTCGGTAAATAACGGGCAATTCATCACCATGGTATGGAATTCACCATTTTCGCCACAAGGATCAATTCCTTTTGCTTCTAATTCTTCAGCCAGTTCCAATGTCATGATTTTACCCAGATAAGCTTCTCCCATTTGGACATTACAGGATACAATCATGGTTTGTATGCCTCCCTCAATCATTTCTTTGACCAATGCTACCCTATCCTGTTGCCACAACGGTAAAATTGCTTCCAATCCGGCTGCTTTACATACCTTTTCCTCCCAATCCCTGTGTGGTTGCAAATCAATATCTCCGAAAACAGCTGCATCCAGACCATAATTCTTTTTCAGCTTTTGTAAGGCCTCAATAAACTTGGATTCATAATCATTCCAGGTAGCCGGAATTGTCTCAATGGGCAGATTCATTTTTGCTGCCTGCTGTTTCAAAATGTACAGTGGTAATCCGTGGGAGCGTGAAACCTTTCCGTTTTCATTCATCATATTGAGTAGCACCTTCGGTTTTAAGCCCGAGGCAACTGCTTTCATCATAGCGTAGCAGGAATCCTTTCCGCCACTCCAGGAAGTCATAAAATTCATTTCCTTATTTTATTTTAACCGGAATCCCGGAAACCATCAATACCACTTCATCTGCATTTTTAGCCAGATATTGATTCATCCAGCCCTGCAATTCAGTGAATTTACGTCCGATGTGCGTTTCGGCGTGTACACCCATTCCTATTTCGTTTGTAATGATAATAACAGTTGCATTTTCCTGTTGGACCAAAGCATCAAATTCGGCTTTAGCCTGTTCAAGACTTAAGGCCACATCATTTTTGGTATCCACAAAAAAATTGGTTAGCCACAACGTCACACAATCGACGATTGTTACTTTACCCGAGAAGTCTATCTCACTCAGGAGCTTTTCATTTTCGACATTGATCCAGCGTTCATCCCTTTCAGCCTGATGGCGGTCAATCCTTTTCTGGAAGTCGCCGTCCCATTTTCTGGCCGTCGCCACATATATTGGATTTGATGAAAGTTTCAGGGCCAAATCCTGAGCGTAACTGCTTTTTCCGGAGCGTTCCCCTCCTGTTATCAGATAAATCATTATAGTAAGTCTTTGTATTAATACGGACAATGTCTGCAACCATTCTTACAGCAATGTCCCCTTTTTAAATGAAACCAAGGTTTAAAAACATATTTGCCGTTTTCCAGGTAATAATCGATTCCTTCGATGAGATTATTCGTTTGAGGTAAATCCTTGGCTTTATTGTCTGGTGCTGATTCGGGAGTAAGGGTTTGGACATATTCCTCAATCTTAACCGAGCAGGCTTCTTTAAAACATTCCGGACACAAACAATCGATCACATCAGAAGGAGCAAAAATGGGCGGAAAATCATTACACCAGCATCTACTGACAGCCAAAGTATCCCCGCAATTAAACTCGGTTTTACAGGTCGAACATTTTTTAACACGAATGGTATTCATGCCGTAAAGATAGTGTTTGTCGATTTTTGGACTAAAAAAGAATCCGAATTTTTTTGCAAATTCTTTTACCTTTGCGGGAAATAAACACAAACTAATGAAGACTTTTCTCTATAAAGCCCTTTTTATTTCCTTTTTTGCAGTAACGGTTGGATGCAAACAAAACGAAAAAACAGAAACCGTAAAAACTATTGCTTCGGAAGAAGTAATTCAATATGCCAGCGGACTTTCCATTCACAAATATTCCGGTTATTCGGTAGTAAAAGTGACCAACCCGTGGCCGGATGCCAACAGGGATTTTACTTATGTCCTTCAGGAGAAGAATACAGTTATCCCGGACAGTTTACAACAATACACGACCATACCGGTTCCGTTAAAATCGATCGTAGTGACTTCCACAACCAATGTACCTTTCCTTGAAATGCTGGGCGTGGAAAACAAGTTGGTTGGCTTCCCGCATACCGATTATATCTCATCTGTAAAAACAAGAGCGCTAATTGACAAAGGCATTGTTAAGAACGTGGGACAGAATGAGCGTTTGAACATGGAAAAACTGATTGACCTTTCACCTGAGTTAATTGTTACTTTCGGGGTTGACAACAGTAACCCAATGATCAAGAACCTGGAAAAAAGCGGTTTAAAAGTGATGATACAGGGCGATTGGATGGAACAATCCCCATTAGGTAAAGCAGAATGGTTAAAGTTATATGCTGCTTTATTCGGAAAGGAAAAAGAAGCGGATCAGTTATTTGATACTATCGTAAAAGAATACAATGAAGCTTTATCATCGGTAAAAGGCAAACAGGCAAAAGCAACCGTTTTATACGGGAACATGTATCAGGACCAATGGTTTGTAGCCAAAGGCAACAGTTGGGTAGCCCAATTCCTGAAAGACGCCAAGTCCAATTATTTATGGGCCGATGTGGAAGGAACCGGAAGTTTAGGCTTGCCATTCGAAAAGGTATTGGAAAAAGCCAAAAATGCCGATATCTGGATAGCAGCCGGGACATTCAGGACCTTAAATGATTTAGCGGCCAGCAATACCCATTACAGTCAGTTTGATGCCTTCGGGAAAAAGAATGTATACACTTTTGAAAGCAAATTAGGCGCAACCGGCGGAACCATTTACTATGAAATGGCACCCAGCCGTCCTGATTTAGTATTAAAAGATTACATTAAGATATTCCACCCTGATCTGTTACCTGATTATACACTAACCTTTGCAGAAAAACTGAAGTAAATTGGCAAACCAGAAACGAAATACCTTATTATTCCTGTTACTTGGCTTAGGACTTATACTGCTTTTACTGGTGAACATCAGTTTTGGTTCGGTAACAATACCGTTCAAAGATGTGGTGAACAGTTTAACCGGCGGACAGGCCAGTAAGTCTACCTGGGAATACATCATTATCAATTACCGTTTACCCAAAGCCATTACCGCTATATTAGTAGGCATGGGACTATCCGTGAGTGGTTTACTGATGCAGACCTTATTCCGGAATCCACTGGCAGGTCCCGATGTATTGGGGTTAAGTTCCGGGGCCAGTTTAAGTGTTGCCTTTGTGATATTAGGAGCCGGGTTATTACCTCCGTTTCTGAATCGTATTTTAGTATCTTCATACGGAATTGTAATAGCCTCCACATTAGGGAGTTTTGCTGTTTTATTATTGGTATTGGTTGTTTCACAGAAACTGCGTGACACCATGGCTATTTTAGTTGTTGGACTTATGTTCGGGAGTTTTACCAGTGCAATTGTGGGTATTCTGACCTTTTTCAGTTCGGTGGAGCAATTGCAGAAATTTACCTTCTGGTCATTGGGGAATCTAGGAAACCTTTCCTGGCTTTCCATATGCATACTGGCTGTTTCGGTGTGTATAGGCTTACTGATGAGCCTATTGTGCATTAAACCGTTAAATGCTTTGTTGTTGGGTGAAAATTATGCCCGCAGTTTAGGTTTGGATTTCAAAAAGACCCGATTGATTATCATATTTGCCACGAGTATTTTAGCCGGTAGTATTACTGCTTTTGCAGGACCGATTGCCTTTGTGGGATTAGCAGTACCCCATTTAGCCAAGTTACTTTTCCAGACCAGTAACCATTATATTTTATATTGGAGCACCTTATTAATCGGGGCCGGAATTATGCTCATTTGTGATGTGATTTCACAAATGCCCGGCATGGAAATCACCCTGCCCATCAATGCCATTACTTCGATCTTCGGGGCGCCGGTTGTGGTTTGGCTGTTAATCAGAAAACGGAAAATAGTGAACTAGTCATGAAGAAAGTATTGTATACCCAAAACCTCAGCATAGGCTACCGCACTAAAAAAGGAGACACGGTCATAGCCGAAAACCTGAACCTCGATTTCCATGAAGGGAAACTGATTACACTGATTGGCGCCAACGGAATTGGAAAATCTACCCTGTTGCGTACCATCACCGGGATACAAAAACCATTGGCCGGCGAGGTTTTCCTGAATGATAAAAACATCATCACTTACCCCCTTTCCGAATTAGCCCAAAACCTGAGTGTGGTACTGACCGAGAAATTACCGCCCAGCAACCTGACCGTTTATGAGTTGGTTTCATTAGGCAGGCAGCCGTACACCAACTGGGTGGGTAAACTCGCTCCGGAAGACATGGAAAAAACCATCAATGCCATTGAAATGACCAACATTGCTGAAATTGGCCATAAAAAGCACCATGAAATCAGTGACGGGCAGTTACAGAAAGTATTGGTCGCAAGAGCATTGGCACAGGACACCCCATTGATTATACTCGATGAACCTACCACCCATCTTGATTTACACCACAAGGTTTCATTATTCAAATTATTGAAGCGTTTATCAAAGGAAATGGGGAAATGCATTCTGTTTTCTACCCATGATATTGATCTGGCCATCCAATTAAGTGATGAAATGATCGTCATGACCAAAAACAATATTGTTCAGGACGATCCCTGTAAACTAATTGAAAGCGGAATCTTCAATACCCTTTTTGATGATGAGGACATTACCTTTGATGCTGATAAAGGGAAGTTCCTGTTCAAATAAACTTTTACCTGTTATACCCATAACAACACCTGCCCTTTCTGTTTTTTACTGAGCTAAATATTAACATTTGAATTTCTGTTTCAAAAGAATTTTCTTATAGTTTTGCGGATTCAGAAATTTAAAGAAAAAGACATGAAAAAATTATTCGGATTATTAGCGGTATTCACATTGTTGCTAACCGGTTGTTCATCTGACGGCGAAGGATCAGGCAGTGAATCCGCAACGTATTTAAAATTTGGCAACTATATATAAAATTACACAGGATAAATTTTTATTTGTGTAATTAAGTTCTTAACTTTGATGTATCATTAATTGATACAGAGATGATTAACAAGGACTATAAATCAATTTTAGATATCGTGAAAGATTTTCCAAATGAACAGTCATGCATTGATCATTTGGAAATTTTGCGTTGGAATGGCAATGTAATAAGTCCATTCGATTCTTCATCCAAAATATATAAGTGTAAAAATAACAAATATCGTTGTAAAAACACCGGGAAATATTTTAATGTTAAAACTAATACCATTTTTGACAACACTAAATTGGAGTTGCAAAAATGGTTTTTAGCTATATGGATAGTGACTTCTCATAAAAAAGGGATTTCTTCTTTACAATTATCCCGAGATTTAAACATTACCCAAAAAAGTGCATGGTTTATGTTACAGCGAATAAGAAATTGTTTTGGGGTTGACGATAACGATAATTATCCTCTAGATGGGATTATAGAGGCTGATGAAACATTTGTTGGAGGAAAGAATAAAAACCGACATCATGATAAAAAGGTTGAACAATGCCAGGGTAGAAGTTATAAAGATAAAACACCAGTGCTTGGCTTACTTCAGAGAAATGGAATAGTAAAAGCCTTTGTAATAGATAATACTCAGTCTAAAACAATACAACCAATCATCAAGAAAAATGTAATTTATCATAGCGTTTTAATATCAGATGAATGGCATGGTTACAGAGGATTAGAAAAAATATATGACCATCATTTTGTTGATCATGGTAAACGGCAATATGTTAATTTTGAAAACAACGAAATACACAGTAACAGTATAGAAGGATTTTGGGGGATACTAAAAAGAGGCTACAACGGAATTTATAATTGGTGGTCCAGAAAACACATGCAAAAATATGTTGATGAATTTGTGTTCAGATTCAATAGCAGAAAAATGCCTGAATATGACAGATTCAATATGTTTTTAGGCAGAATAGAAAATCGTATAACTTATAAAGAATTGATTCAATGAAAAAAAACGTTATATCTCATGAGGGCGAAATAAAATTAGGAGAAGGAGGATTATCTATTCCTTGTTATGTGTTACAAGACGGAACGCGTATATTATCAGGAAGAGGAATGCAGGATGCTTTGAAATTGGTTAGTGAAGGTGACAGAACATCGGGACAATTATCAAAATTTATAAGCCAAAAATCTCTTAGTCCCTTTATTTTAAAGGAAGAAACCATCGGGATAGATTCAATAGAATGTTATAAAGGGAATCAAAAAATAAACGGATATGAAGCTACGGCTTTAGTTGATATTTGTGATGGGATGTTAGAGGCTCGTAAACATATAAAACTAACCGATAGGCAAAATATGGTAGCCGATCAATGTGAAATGCTTGTAAGATCGTTTGCAAAGGTTGGTATTATTGCTTTAGTTGATGAGGCTACTGGGTATCAGTATGACAGGGAAAGGTTTGAATTACAGAAAATTTTAAATGCATACATATCAGATGAAATTGTTAAATGGCAATTGACATTTACGGATGATTTTTATAAACAAGTATATCGTCTATGGGGACTGCCATTTATTCCTAAGTATATCAAAAATAAACCCTCTTTTATTGGAAGTTTAACTACTAAGTATATTTATGAGCAAATGCCAGAAGGTATTCTGGATAAAATAAAGGAGAAAACTGGTAAAACTTTAAAAGGTAATTGGAGATATAAATGGCATCAAAATTTAACTCCTGAAATAGGGCGGGAGCATTTAAAAAAACAAATAATTGAGGTCACTTTATTAATGGAAATATCAAAGGATAAAAAAACTTTTGAAAAACTATTTAAAGAGAAATATAATAAAGACCCTCAATTAAAACTGTTTGACGAAGAAGATTTAGAAAAAGTAAATTTATCTGATTTCAATAAGAATCTTAAGAAAGGATTAGATTGGAATCCAAAAGAAAATAAGCAATAGATTATTATATTTGTTGCAGTAAAATAAAATATTAGCGTTAGCTATTATCGTGGTATTCGGAATCTGGACAATTTCAATTACGCCAAGTGATAATAAGACTATGCTCATGCCTAGGCGTGGGTGTAACTTATCTTGGCGTAGGGTTTGTCCAGAACCTCGAATTCAGGTATGGTTATAAACCCACGCTTTTTTTGTGTATTAACTTCACTTTGGGTTTAAGTGTCTAAATCTTAAACCTTATGGAAATAATCATTTTTATTGTGGTAGTAATATGGGCATTTATTTCTTCTATAAACTTTAAGAGATTAGGGTGGAAATTAGGATCTGTTTGGAAGTTTATATTATATAATACAAATAAAATCTTTTCTTATATGAGGAGAAATCCAATATATCTACTAATCATAATATTGCCTTTATATTGGTGTTTTAATTTTTTCAATAGAAATATTATTGGAAAATGGAATATAGAATTAATAATGAATGATGATTATGTAACAATATCAAAAGGAACTGTTGAATTTAGTAAAGATGGTCTTTTTATAATCAAGCCTAAAGATAGATATTCTCCAAAAGTCTTTAAATGGAAATACATCTCTAATGATTCAATATATATTGAAGACTCTGGCAAGTTTAAATATTATTTTGAAGGCAGCAACTTAAAATTAAAATCTGCAAAAAATAATGATTACATAGATTATATGTATCTTTCAAAACTGAAAAAATAAACAAACCCCTGATTATAATTAAACAGAGGTTCAGTTTATGTAAACTTATATATAGTTACCTAAAATTTAAAGTCGGAGGTCAAAGCTACAACTACGAGCCACAAACCCTAACCAGCTCAAAAACATTAGTAGATGGTTATACCGGCAATGGCAATACATTAAAACGAATTTCTTTATGGATGCCCAATGAAGTGACTACAGGTACCTATTCGATTACTGACACTCCATCAAATTTAGACACTTACAACGCAAGTTATTCTTCTGAAGGCGAGTCAATATATATTGATGGGACATCTGGAACCATTACCATTACATCGGTTACGGAAGATTATGTAAAAGGAACATTTTCTTTCAGTGGTGACAATGGAGGAACAACAGTGAATATTACCAATGGTGAATTCAAAGCTGACAGATCATTTTAATTCCCAAAAAAAAAAGGCTGACAATGTTTTGTCAGCCTTTTTTTATTGTTTATAACAATCTTTTGTAACTTTAGGTTCGTCAAAAAACAAAGTCATGAAAGCAAAATCTTTTCTCTCCACAATTATTACAATTCTATCAATAATGACAACACAAGCCCAGTTAAAACCCATAGCCTATTCTGACGGTGAACAAAAACTGGAAGGACAATTGGCACAACCCAAAAAGGAACTTAAAAATAAAGCCGGCGTCTTATTGCTTCCGGCCTGGATGGGGATAGACGACAATGCCAAAGAGAATGCTTCTGAACTGGCGAAATTAGGCTATATCACCTTTGTTGCCGACATATACGGTGTGGATAAAAGACCAAAAGACACTAAAGAAGCCGGTCAACAGGCCGGATACTATAAAACCAATTATGCCGAATACCAAAAACGGATTCAATTAGCTCTTGACCAACTTGTAAAAGCGGGTGCCAATCCGGATAAGATAGCCGTAATCGGGTATTGTTTCGGGGGATCAGGTGCAATTGAGGCAGCCCGTGGCAATATGAAAGTCCAAGGTATTGTTTCTTTTCATGGCGGATTAGGGAGAGATGCTACCCGTACCATTTCACCTATCACTCCCAAAGTACTGGTTTTACACGGTGCCGATGATTTCTTTGTTCCCGAAGCGGATATCAAAGCCTTTCAGGAGGAAATGAATAAGGCTAAAGCCGACTGGCAGATGGTGTATTATGCGGATGCCGTTCATGCTTTCACACACAAAAACGCAGGCAGTAACAAAGCATCCGGGGTTGCTTATAATGAAAAAGCAGCGAAACGTTCGTGGGAAGCCATGAAAGCTTTCTTTGCCGAGATCCTGAACTAGAACAGATACGGAATCTTCTTGTTGATTTTATCCAGTATCCACCAAAACAGGATTGCCGTCAGACAGACCAAGAAGTATTTTACTACTATGATGCCGAATGTTTTTTGTGGCAGGAATTCGCTGACCAACCGTATGGCATACGGGTGTGTGAGGTAAATTCCCAACGAAAGCGTGGAACTTACTGTGCCGGTTGTGACTGATTTGGCTTGATGGGCAATATGAAAGGTAAGCATACTCAACAGCGGCAGTACGATCAGGAAATCCATGGCTTTTACTTTGAAGGCATAGTACAGACCAACTTCAACGAAGAGTACAATCCATAAAGGGATATAGAAAGACTTTAGTTTTGAAACAGCCCGTTTCCAGGATTCATACAATGTTCCGATGAGCAGCATTGGCAAGGCAAAGAACAGGTAATTGCGGCTGGTTCCCATCAATTCATATACAAACTGGACATTCAGGTAGCGGTGCAGCAAATCTGCCTGGATTGCGATCTGGAAAACGTACCCGATGGTGAGTAAAATGGTTACGATTGTCCATTTGGTTTTCAGTGAGCAGTTCCGTACTGTGTATAACAATCCGACTGCCAATACCGTGGCCAGTAAGTACCATAAATGCCAGTAACCGTATACCAGTTTGAGAATCATGCCTGTTTGTTTGAACCATCCCAATCTATAAGCATGCAGTAAATCAGGGAGGTACAATATTTGCCAGACCACATACAACAACAGGATTCGTTTGGCATACTTCCATAAATAGACTGTATCGTTGAGTTTATTCCGCAGGAAATAACCTGAAATCAAAAAGAAGGTGGGTACGGCTATACGGGTTATCCCGCTGGCTATTTCGTATGATATTAATCCCTCTAAACCTTTTAGTTTTGTGACCGGGAACATGTGCAGGGCCACAACCAGAAAGGCCATAATGATTTTTAAGATGTCGATGTTGTTGTTACGCATGGGGCAAAAATAATCTTTTTAGTAATTTTTATATCAGAAAGAGTTTACTACTTACACAATGCTTCTTCTTTTTACGCCACCTCGAGTGTTTTCGTAACGAAGTGGAGAAAATGTATTGAGAGGCTTTTTTCCTCATCCCTTTTGCAAAGGGATACGGCTTATTTCTTTTCTTTTGCCTTGATGTCTCGTCTAAGGCCGAGACACGCAGAAACCTCGTCTAGGGCCGAGGCACAGCAAAAAATCAAGTCTTGGACTCTCGGCGTTCCATTTTCCTTTTGAATCCTAAAAGAAAAGAACTCACCCTTCGGGTTCAGACAGCTTTTCTTTTTACGGATTCTGCAAGGAATGGAACCTCGCCTGCGAGTCCTAAGCCGGGGTTTATCGTATGTCTTTGACGGGAGGGAAAACTACTAAATCTCAGATAGCGCTGATTTGAATTGCTTACGTCTCCTCGTCTCGTTATCTATAACGAGATTTTGGAACGAAGTGAAGAAAAATGTATCGAGAGGTTGTTTCTTTAAGGTTCTCGATACAATTTTACCTCCACGATGTTACGCTAAAATCACTCGAACTGACGAGAGACTCAAACAGCTTTCGATGCTTCGCAATCCCAATGACTTTGTGTGGCAGGTGAAACAATACATCGAGCAGTAAGGAATTTTATACGAGTAGTAAGCATAATTCATCGTGCGGAAGCAATAATTCATCGTGCGTTTGGCAATATTGACCGTGCGGAAGCAATAATTTACCGTGCGTTTGGTAATATTTACCGTGCGGAAGCGATAATTTACCGTGCGTTTGATAATATTGACTGTGCGGAAGCGATAATTTACCGTGCGTTTGATAATATTGACCGTGCGGAAGCGATAATTTATCGTGCGTTTGATAATATTGACCGTGCGGAAGCGATAATTTATCGTGCGTTTGATAATATTGACCGTGCGGAAGCGATAATTTACCGTGCAGTACCAACGGTTCACAAAATGGCATAAAAAAACCTTGCAACAGAGAGGAAAAATCCAAATGCTGCAAGGTTTTTATTTGAATAGGTTACATTATTCTGCTATGTTTCTGAATTTTATGGCGTTTACCTGTTTGAATTCAATGCTGTTTGCGCCGTAGGCTGATTTGACGTATTTTTTAATTTCCAGTGCGATATCCACTAATCCGTTACTGTCTTCGTAAAGGGTTTTGTTTCGGGCATTTCTGGCATTACGAATTATTGCATGGGCAATGGAGACATCGTTGTTTCTTTCGAGGAGTTCGCTTTGTTTTGCAGTAAGTGTCTCGATTTTGAGTTCGTTTTCATTGGGATTATAGCTTTCTTCGGATTCCAATACGGTGATTAAATTCCTGAAATGCTGGATGCGCAGGTCGTACGACTGTTGGCTCGCGCTTATGGTTACCGGAGCGGGGTCGTTTTCATTTACCTGTTTCACGACGGCAGATGCTCTTTGTCCCTGGAGTTTGCGGTTGAATCCTTTGGCATCGTCGACCATTTGTTTGGGTGCATCGGTTACGGCCAGTGCATTGACTAATCTTGTCGAAAGCTTTTTCAGGTTTTCAAAGGCAATGAACCGATTGTTGACGGCATTGTTGTATTGTGTGTTTTTTACCGAAACGCTTGTGAGGCTTGTTTGTGCATTTGTTGCGATGGTGTTGAGATTGGGGATTTTAAGGCTGGCTCTTGCCGGATTGTAGTCGGCGCCATAGCTGCTGACTAAGTTTACCAGGTCTTTGAAGTTGGCGACATTTTTTGAATGTCCTGTTTCTGAATTTGTTTTCATGATTAAAATATTTTGATCGTTGATTACGTAACGTCTCTCGTTACGCTTTTACATTTGAAGGAATTGACTTACAAATGGTGTGCCATTTTTTTTAAATTGTTCGATTGTCCGATTATTGGATTGTGGCTTCGGCTCCGCTCAGCCACCGATTTAACTACCATGAATATTGGGTTTTACGGGAATCCGCAAGGATTTAAGGGGGAAAGTGGGGAGATTTGTGGCTTCGATACTTCGACAGGCTCAGTAACCAAGCTCAGCCACCGTAATGAAAATTCAGTAGAAATATGTAGTGGTATTTATTTATACTACTACATTCTATGATGTATAATTATCATATTAATCTTTAGAACCCCTCAAAAAAATTACTTTAAGATCATTATTTTAGGTTAATTTTTATATTTGTGTTTATATAAGCCATTAATTATGAATTGGAAAGCCAAAATCTTACTGCATAAAGGAGCACCTCGTATTGCTGTTTATTTCGATAAAAGTCCTGTATTAATTTCGCAAATTAAAACTTTTGAAGATGCCCGTTGGAGTCCAAGCAAAAAGTATTGGCATTTGCCTGATACAGAAACCAACCGATTGTTATTCCAACTCCCATTGGCTCACACTTTAGCTCTCAATTCTGAGGGAATTGTTAGCATAAAAGCATTTGAAAGACATCTATTGTCAAAGCGTTACAGTCAGAATACAATTACGACTTATTGTGGTGCTTTAAAATCATTTTTAATTTTTTTCAATACAAAAGCTTTAAAAGACATCACAAATGATGATGTTATTTTATACAATAACGAATACATTTTAAAGAATAATTTATCCATATCCTATCAAAATCAGATTGTAAATGCTATAAAATTATATTTTAAAATTATATTTTAAAATTATTAATGACGTAACAATTGACATTGACAAAATACATCGTCCAAAAAGGGAAAAAAGACTACCAAATATTTTAAGTAAAGAAGAAATAAAAGCAATACTTACTGTGCACAGCAATATAAAACACCGGATGATGCTCAGTATGATTTATTCCTGTGGTTTGCGATGTGGAGAGTTATTAGCGCTACAACCTATCCATATTGATTCAAAACGCAACATCGTACTGTTAAAAAATGCAAAAGGAAAAAAAGACAGAATTGTACCTTTGAGTCAAAAAATACTAATAATGTTAAGGGAATACTATTTGATGTATAAGCCTAAGGTATTTTTATTTGAGGGACAAAACCAAGGGATGCCTTATGATTCCAGAAGCTTGCAACAGGTCTTAAAGCAGGCCTTAAAAAAAGCAGCAATAACCAAACCTGTTACTTTACATTGGTTGAGACACAGTTATGCTACACATTTACTGGAAAGCGGAACAGATTTAAGATATATCCAAGAACTACTTGGACATAATAGCAGTAAGACTACTGAAATTTACACCCATGTAAGTACAAAAAGTATTCAGTTAATAAAAAGTCCTTTTGATGAATTATAAACTATTTTATCTATTTTTGAAAAGCGCTACTAAATAGCGTATATACATCTCACAGTGTATGGATATGCGCTATTTTGTAGCGTGTATATATTAGTTATGGGCTATGTTAACAGAAAACAGAAGACATATTATTTTAAAAGACAGAAAATCAATAAATGAAAATATATTCAGCAATACAAATTGGAGATTATCATCAAAATAATTGTGAAGACAATTTGTA
>NZ_JAMLJL010000002.1 GCF_023634845.1 Flavobacterium amniphilum
AATCGGTTACTGACCATTTTCGTGTGATTACGTAATTAGCACTACAGTTGTCGTTTTGACCGGCAAATGTTTCAGTGTAAACCACTTGTACATTTTGGTCACAGTTATCAGTCGCAGTAATCACAGCCGGAGCCGGAACACTGCTACATTGAACCGTTACATCGGCAGGCAACTGACCGTTGAAGGTTGGCGCTGTTGTATCCTGAACGGTAACGATTTGTGTGTGAGTTGTGTTATTGCCTGCACAATCGGTTACTGACCATTTGCGTGTGATTACGTAATTAGCACTACAGTTGTCGTTTTGACCGGCAAATGTTTCAGTGTAAACCACTTGTACATTTTGGTCACAGTTATCAGTCGCAGTTATCACAGCCGGAGCCGGAACACTGCTACATTGAACCGTTACATCGGCAGGCAACTGACCGTTGAAGGTTGGCGCTGTTGTATCCTGAACGGTAACGATTTGTGTGTGAGTTGTGTTATTGCCTGCACAATCGGTTACTGACCATTTGCGTGTGATTACGTAATTAGCACTACAGTTGTCGTTTTGACCGGCAAATGTTTCAGTGTAAACCACTTGTACATTTTGGTCACAGTTATCAGTCGCAGTTATCACAGCCGGAGCCGGAACACTGCTACATTGAACCGTTACATCGGCAGGCAACTGACCGTTGAAGGTTGGCGCTGTTGTATCCTGAACGGTAACGATTTGAGTGTGGGTTCTATTGTTACCTGCACAATCGGTTACTGACCATTTTCGTGTGATTACGTAATTAGCACTACAGTTGTCGTTTTGACCGGAAAATGTTTCAGTGTAAACCACTTGTACATTTTGGTCACAGTTATCAGTCGCAGTAATCACAGCCGGAGCCGGAACACTGCTACATTGAACCGTTACATCGGCAGGCAACTGACCGTTGAAGGTTGGCGCTGTTGTATCGCGTACAGTTATTGTTTGTGATTTTGTAGAAGTATTTCCACAAGCATCTTTGGCAGTCCATGTTCTGATAAGGGTATAACTACTTAAACAATTGCCATTATTTCTGGTCTCAGCAAAAGTCACAACCGGATTTGGATCGCAAGTATCTGTTGCAGTCAGCACGGCTGCTGTCGGGATTGTACTACATTCAACTGTAATGTCTTGTGGAGCATTGCTGAGTACTGGTGCAGTAACATCCTGTACATTTATAACTTGAGTTGCGGTTGAAGTGTTATTACAAGCATCTTTAGCAGTCCAAGTCCGTGTAATTGAATAGGACCCAACGCAATTGCCTTCAGTTCTAACATCATTGTATGTCAAAGTGAATGAACTTCCACAAGCATCTGAAGCAGTGGCTTGTGCAAAAGATGGAGTAGCTGGACAGTTAATGGTTGATGGGCCAGGTAAAGGATTGATTACCGGAGCAGTGATATCCTGAACATTAATGACCTGAGTTGCAGTTGATGTATTGTTACAGGCGTCTTTAGCAGTCCAAGTCCGTGTTATCGAATAGGAACCGGCACAATTTCCGTTAGTTCTTACATCATTGAATGTTAAGGTAAAAGCACTGCCACAGGCATCAGTCGCCGTTGCTTGCGCAAAAACAGGTGTTGCCGGACAATTAATGGTTGATGGTCCTGGTAAGGGATCAATCACCGGTGCTGTTACATCCTGAACATTGATGGTTTGCGAAGCAGTTGCTGTAAAACAGGCATTGCTGGCAGTCCAAGTACGGGTTACTGAATAAGAACCTGCACAATTGCCATTAGTTCTTACATCATTGAATGTTAAACTTGATCCCACACAGCCATTAATAACTGTTGGTGTCGTAAAATTAGGTGTTGCCGGACAATTTATAGTTGACGGTCCCGGTAAGGTAGACAATACCGGAGCACAAGGCACACAGTAGATTGGAGTTGATGGGTCTTGTGATGAGTTTGTACATTGTGAATTTCTATAATCCAATCTGGATGTACTGACTGTCTGATTACCGCATATGTTCGCTTTAGGCGTGACTTGATATTTTAAAGTTATTGTTTCAACATTTAAGAAATCGACATTCCAGTTAATGACCTGACCAGCTTGAGTAAAAGTACCTTTTGAGACACTTATTGAACCTCCAACGATATTAAAATCATTACTGACAGTTTCTTTTTCGAATGGGGTACCGGTTATTTGTGCAGCTACCCAAGATAATTGGGTAAAAATTTGTGTATAAATTCCGGATAAATTAGCACCGCTTTCGGTAAAGTAAGCTCCTCCTGATTGAATGTTGTTTAAACAATATTCTGAATTGCTTTGATCAGTTCCAGAAATACCTCCGAAAAGCCCCACTGAAAATATTTGTGTATTGTAAACTACACTTGAAACTGTGTGGGTTTTAGCATTTGTTGCAGCAGTGATTGCACTTTGGATACAGGTTCCACCAGTTCCACTCGTACATGAAGATCCTCCAGTACCGGTTCTGTTTGCAACACCATCTGTTAGAAGTACAATGCTTCTTGCTGTCGTACAATTGTAAGTACCATTTGCAATTAATTCATTATCAGCTTTAACAATACCATCCTGAATGTTAGTGTTTCCGTTAGCATTTAAACCATCGATAATGGTTAGTAATCCTGCTTTTCCCGATGAAAGGGTTAATCCTTGTCTTAAAGTACCGGTAGTTGCATAGGTTACAATTGCTAACCGGTTAAGGTTAGTAGGGTTATTAGCGGGAAGGAAGAAAGTGTTTACAAAATCGGTAGCAGCATCTTTGGCATAATCCATAGGTGTATTGGTATCTCCACTGATGGTATTACCCATACTTCCGGATACGTCAATTACCAAGACTACTTCCAAAGGCCGTGATACAGGGTTTGCTCCCTGAATTTTCAATTCAACATCAATAATGCTACAAGAATTTGGGTTTTTGATAACCGTTTTTGTAGGCGTTATTGTTTGACCCATTACAAGACAGGGTAACAAAATCAATGCAAAAAGCAAATATGATTTAATTCTGTTTTGTAAATGTATATTGAGAAATAGTAAATATTTTTTCATAGTTCTGTATTTAGAAGATTAAGATCGTTATGAAGTTTACTCTTCAGAAGAATTGATGACCAGTGTATGCAGAACAGTATTTACCTTATAATTAATGCAATTGTTTGATTTAGCGGTAAGCTGTGTGCAAGCCCATTTATTTATTGCCGTACCCTGAGGAACAGTTATATGTGCCAAAAATTTAACAGTTTGCCCTTTTTTTACATCAATTTTACTAATCGGATTTTTGTTTACATCCATGAATTGAGTGGTGACTGTTACATTAGAATTAGTACTTGTGCCATCGACATTTGAGCAATTCGAATTGTAATTTTCGGCAGTGAGAATAAATGAGGTGTCTGTTTTTCCTTTGTTGTTTAAAGTCAGTGTGTAGTAAGTGCCATCTAATGGTGCACTTCTGACGTTTCGGCCTTTAAGAACATCAAATTCTGCTTGACAGAAATTTTGTCCTGATACGCTCCAAGAATTCAGAGCAAGGAGTAAAACCGTAATTAATGTAAACAGCATTTTAACATTAATCAATTCTAACGAATCGTTCAATCTGTAATTAACTGTCATACCTGAATTAACAGTTCTTCCACATGGTTTGTGTTTTGTTTCCATACGCATTTTTTTAGAAGATATCATGCAGTTTGGATTTCACATATAAGAACAGGTATTTAATGTCATGACCATAAGGCAGACATTTTCTCTTGTGAGTTCAATTGCAATGATTTAATTAGTGAGAAATAAGATGATAAGTTTTTGCTGTGGTGTTTAAACTTACCATTATGGAAATTGTTAAATGATTTTAACATTACTAAATTACAATTTAAAATTTACTGCCGATATTTTGTAAGGCATTTATCGATAAAATCATTAATATATTCTATGAATTGACCTATTTATTGTAATTTTAAGAAGATAATTGAAAATAAAAAATAAAAATAATCAGAAGATGAGAGTACTAATCTTGGTCAGACATGCAAAATCAAGTTGGGAATTTGGTTTTGAAGATAAGAAACGGCCTTTGGCTGAAAGAGGAATTTCCGATATTAAAAAAATTGGAAAACAAGTTAAAAAACACCTTCCGGAGCAGTTGACTATTTGGTCAAGTATGGCGGTAAGAGCATCACATACAGCCCGTCTTTTTTGTGAAAACGCCGGTTTGGAAGTTCAAAATATAGTATTCAGGGAGAACTTATATACTTTTAGTGAATCCGAATTGGAGAAAGAGATAAAGAAATGCGAAAATACAGTTCAAAACCTAATTCTTTTTGGACATAATGAGGCTATTACAAATTTTGTCAATAAATTTGGTGATGAATACATTGAGAATGTTCCTACGGCCGGTTTTGTATACCTGCAATTTGAAGAAGATTCCTGGGAAAATATTAACAGAGGAAGAATTATTAAAGCCGTTTTTCCGAAAGACATATAAGTTAAATGCAAGCCATTGAGAATAGATACATTGACCGCGAGAAGAGCTGGTTAGCTTTCAATTTTAGAGTATTACAGGAAGCTGCCGATGAAAGAGTACCGTTATTGGACCGGTTACGTTTCTTAGGTATTTTTTCAAATAATCTGGATGAATTTTTCAGGGTGCGTTATGCGGCGATCCGTAGATTAAGTATTTCAGGTGAAAAAAGCGATAAGATTATTGGTGATATTACACCACAGGATTTAATCAAAGAAATTACCGAGACTGTTATTGAACAGCAATCGGAGAGTTTGCGTATTCTGAGTGTCATTGAGAAGGAGTTGGAAAAAGAAGGGATTTTTATCATCAATGAAACTGAATTAAATAAGGAGCAGAAAAATTTTATCCGTGATTTTTTCATTCAGAAAGTCAGCCCCGAATTAGTTACGATTATCTTAAATGATCTTGAAGAATTTCCATTATTGAAAGATACATCAGGATATCTGGCAATTAAATTGGTTATGAAACCAAAAGAATCATCTTCGATTCTGGAGAAAATTAAATTGAAAAAAGATGTCCGTTATGCGGTTATCGAAATTCCGAAAACCATTAACCGTTTTGTGGTTCTACCCTCTAATTCAGATAAACAGCACATCATATTATTAGATGATGTGATCCGTTATAATTTACATTCGATTTTTAATATTTTCGAATACGAAAGCATCTCGGCACATATGATTAAAATTACACGTGATGCCCAGTTGGAATTGGATAGTGAATTGCACAAAAGTTTTATTGAAAAGATTTCCTCGAGTGTGAAAGACAGACGTTTGGGTGAACCGGTTCGTTTCGTTTATGATCAGTCGATTGATAAAGACACTCTTAAATTTTTCCTCCGGAATATGGGGATTGATTCTAAAGACAGTATCATTCCCGGAGGCCGTTACCACAACCGCCGTGACTATATGGATTTTCCAAATCTTGGACGTTATGATTTATTGTACAAGGTCAATACACCTTTACCGGTTGTAGGTTTAGGAATGGAAGGGAGTATTTTAAAAATGATTGATAAGAAAGATTTTTTAATCAATACGCCGTATCAATCCTATGCTTATATTATTAAATTTTTGCGTGAAGCCGCATTGGATCCACATGTAACAGCTATTAAAATTACGCTTTACCGATTATCTAAAAATTCACAGATCATCAGTTCACTGATTAATGCTGCTAAAAACGGAAAAAAAGTAACCGTTCAAATAGAATTACAGGCACGTTTTGACGAAGCCAGTAATATTTCTTATGCTGAAATGATGCAGACAGAAGGCATTGAATTGATTTTTGGGGTGAAAGGATTGAAAGTACATTGTAAATTGTGTTACATTGACCGGATTGACGATCACGGAAAATTAAAACGTTACGGATTTATTTCAACAGGGAATTTTAATGAAGCTACTGCAAAAGTGTATACCGATGTAACTTTACTGACATCACATCAGCAGATTTTAAAGGATGCTGCCAAAGTTTTTGAATTCTTTCAAATCAATTACAGAGTACACCGATACAAACATTTGATTGTTTCCCCACATTATACCCGTTCCAAATTCATAAAACTGATTGACAGGGAAATTTTGAATGCTTCTTTAGGCAGGCAAGCTTTTATAAAATTGAAAATGAATAGTTTGTCGGATACGAAAATGATCGATAAATTATATGATGCGAGTAGAGCCGGTGTGAAAATACAATTGGTGGTAAGAGGGATTTGTTCTTTAATTCCCGGAGTAAAGGGAATGAGTGAGAATATTGAAGCCATTTCAATTGTGGATGCATATCTTGAACATTCAAGAGTTTATATATTCGGAAATGACGGGAATCCGGAGGTGTTTATATCTTCGGCAGATTTTATGACCCGAAACCTGGATGCAAGGGTAGAAGTTACCTGTCCGATTTATGATGAAAATATTCGGAAGGAAATGATTCAGACTTTTGAAATTGGATGGAAAGGAAACGTAAAAGCAAGATTCCATTCCGAAAAACTGGATAATAAATACAGAATGAGAGGAGATAACCCTATTTTCAGGGCTCAGATGGAAACCTACAATTACTACAGGGATAAAATTGAGGTGGTGACCGAAAACGTATAATCATGGCTATGCCATACAATGTTGCCTTTTAAGGATGATTACGATTAAAAAATATGCCGCAATCGATATTGGTTCCAATGCCATGCGGTTGCTTGTGATGAATATTGTTGAACAGGAAGGAAAAGAACCGCAGTTTAATAAGAGTGCTTTGTTCCGTGTGCCAATCCGTTTAGGACAGGATGCTTTTACGGTTGGTGAAATTTCAGAAGAAAATATCAGTCGCATGGTGGATGCCATGAAAGCTTATAAATTATTGATGGGAGTATATAAAGTTGAACGCTATATGGCGTGCGCAACTTCTGCAATGCGAGAAGCTTACAACGGGAAAGAAGTTGTTGATATCATCAAAAAGAAAGCCGATATCAAGATTGATATTATTGACGGAAAAAAAGAAGCAGCCATTATTGCTGCATCCGATTTACACCATTTTATACGGACCGATGCTACTTATTTATACGTTGATGTAGGTGGCGGCAGTACTGAATTTTCGTTATTCTCTGAAGGAAAAATGATTGCCTCCAAATCGTTTAAAAACGGTACAGTCCGTTTGTTGAATGATATGGTAAACGATGTGGTTTGGGTTGAAATTGAAAAATGGATTAAAAGCAATACAGCCGATTTTGACGATGTGACCATAATAGGTTCCGGTGGAAATATTAATAAGATTTTTAAATTATCAGGTAAAATGCAGGATAAGCCTCTTTCTTATATTTATCTGAATACCCAATATCAATACCTTAATTCACTGACTTATGAGCAACGTATCGCTGAATTGGCTTTGAATACTGACCGCGCCGACGTAATTATCCATGCGTTGCGTATTTACCTGAATGCGATGAAATGGAGTGGTGCCAATAAAATTTATGTTCCGAAGATTGGATTGTCAGACGGAATCGTAAAAGCAATGTATAGCGGAAAAATATAAAGCAGAAAATTTTTTCTGCTTTTTTTATATATCCAAATCGAATGTTTTTCTCAATAAATCCAAGGCCGGATTAATATTTTTCATGTGTTCGTATTTCTCTTCGGCGGTAAAAGCCTTTTTGAGTTCGATGCTTTCGTTGATTTTGATTTCAATCGTGATGTTGTGATTGTGGAGTTTACCACGTAAGTAACCTAATAAGTCATGTTTTTCACCTTCAAAATCAATTTTCGAACTTTCATTTGGTAATTCATGGATGATGGTTTCGCCTTCAAGTTTAGGATCGTTGATCAATAATAAGGATTCAACGATTTTATAACCTTTATTTCCAATACGTTGCGCATATTTAATCCATTGTTCCTGCATTTGTGTTTCGGTGAAAGACTCAGTAGGAAGGTCGTCAAGATTTCTTCTCTGTACAGTATTCAGTTGGGATTCCAATTCCTTTTTAGCACGGATGCTCGATAAGGAAAGTGCGGAAATTCTTTGGCCCGGAACTGATGGCTGTTGATTATCGATTTCAGGTTTTGTATCTGAAACAGCATTCTCGCTAACTGCAGCTTGTACAACGGCTTCGGTTTGTTGTGGACTATTCTCTTTTGGAGTTTCGGTAATTTCTACAGCTTTCGGAGCTTCAGTTTTGGGTTGGGCAACCTCTGTAATTGAATAACCGGAATTTCTGTAGTATGTGGGCGGAATTATAAAGGACTTAGCTTTTTTTTTTCTCCATCAAAAGTGATAGAGGCTAATTGCATCAGACATAATTCGACTAAAAGTCTTTGGTTTTGTGAAACTTTATATTTTAAATCACAGTCATTGGCTAAATCAATTCCCTGTAGTAAGAAATCCTGCGCCGCTTTTTGTGACTGTTCGCTGTATAACTTCTGCGCATGTTCGCCAGCTTCGAGAAGTGTTAAGGTTGCGGGATTTTTACACACCAATAAGTCTCTGAAATACGATGCCAGTCCTGCAATAAAATGATGTCCGTCAAAACCTTTGGCTAAAATATCATTATAGGCCAGAAGTAAATCCGGGATTTTATTTTCAAGGATTAAGTCGGTTACTCTTATATAGTATTCGAAATCAAGTACGTTCAGGTTTTCGGTTACTGCGGCACGTGTTAAGTTGTTCCCGCAATACGAAACCACACGGTCGAAGATCGATAAGGCATCACGCATGGCACCATCGGCTTTTTGGGCAATGATGTGCAAAGCATCATCTTCAAATTGAACTCCTTGGCTTTGTGCAACTTCGGCTAAATGTTCTTTGGCATCTTTAACCGTAATTCTTTTGAAATCAAATATCTGGCAACGTGATAAAATCGTCGGGATGATTTTATGTTTTTCTGTGGTTGCCAAAATGAATATGGCATGACGCGGCGGTTCTTCAAGAGTTTTCAGGAATGCGTTGAAAGCAGCCTGTGACAACATGTGAACCTCGTCGATGATATATACTTTGTATTTTCCTGTTTGCGGTGGTATTCTTACCTGGTCAATCAAGTTACGGATGTCATCAACCGAGTTGTTTGAAGCGGCATCCAACTCAAATACGTTGAATGCGAAGTCTTCATTTGGATCGTCGTAACCTTCCTGATTGATTTTGCGGGCCAAAATACGCGCACAGGTTGTTTTACCGACACCTCTTGGTCCAGTAAATAATAGAGCCTGTGCCAAATGGTTGTTTTCAATTGCATTCAGTAATGTATTGGTAATAGCTTGTTGCCCAACAACATCTTTAAATGTCTGGGGACGGTATTTACGGGCTGATACAATGAATTGTTCCATAGTTTATATTGGATAGCAAATATAGATTTTATATTTATATTTCGGAAAAAGTTATAACGTTAAATGTTATAATGTTTGAAAGTCTTTACTAAGTGTAAAATTATAGCGGCCGTTTTTTTGCAGTAAGGTGCGTACAGATTGCAGTAAGGAGTGTACAGAAAGCAGTAAGGAGTGTACAGAAAGCAGTAAGGAGTGTACAGAAAGCAGTAAGGAGTGTACACAAAGCAGTAAGGAGTGAACACAAAGCAGTAAGGAGTGCACATAAAGCAGTAAGGAGTGAACACAAAGCAGTAAGGAGTGAACACAAAGCAGTAAGGAGTGAACACAAAGCAGTGAGGAGTGTACACAAAGCAGTAAGGAGTGTACACAAAACAGTAAGGAATGTACACAGAGAATTAACAAGATTTTATCGAATAGCAGTCAGATATTTTTTTGTTGAACCATACGGAAACTTTAGAAACCACTTCTTTTACCGTAACAGGATTTAGGCTTTTTGCTCCGGGCATGTGAAATACAGCCTTCTTCAGGAATTATTTTTTATCCTTAATGCTCAGGTCACTCAGGATACGGGCCGCATCATTTTCTGAATTTGCCGCGAAACCGCTAACAAAGACTCCCATCTGTTTATTTTTAAGTGATTTTATACCATATACAGTTGCTTCATCACCAGGATCTGATTCGCCTTCGTAGCGGTAAATATGCACAATTTCGTAATTTTCAGGATGCGCAACTATATCTTTTTCATGAAGGTTAAAGTCGAAGGTAAAACCTTTTGCTTTTAATTCTTCCAATGCTTTGGACACAGTAGCATAATGATACATCTTACTCATAATTATATGTTTTAGGTTACAACATTAGTAAGCATGAATTTACGATAAATAAGCAACTGCGCCGTTACGCTATTTTGTGATTACTTTATAGAATTACAATCCGCCTTTTCTGGCTTTGATGGAAAGTCCTCTCAGGAACCGTGCTGATTCACATTCGGAGTTTGCCGAATATCCGGAAACGAAGACACCTTTTCTTCCGTTTTTAGACCTGATACCGTATACAACAGCTTCATCATCGGCGCTTGAATCTCCTTCATGGCGGTAGATATGGACAATTTCGAAGTTATGGGGTTCAGTTTTAAATTCGCTGTTATCAAGATTAAAATCATCACTGAAGCCTAATTCCTTCAGTTCCTGCAGCGCAACCATTACGCTTCCATAATTATAAGTGTGTGCCATGACCTTTTTTAAAAAACTAAAAGTATAAAGTTACGCTTTTCTATTTTTTTCTGACGAAAATTGTTGTTAAAAATGTTAACAATAAAATGTTTATAATCAACAGAATAAGGGTAAAACTTTTGTTTGATAACAAAGAAGTGTTTTTATCGTTTTTGACTACATTTTCTTCTTTGTACTTTCTTAGAGTTTCCAGGTCTTCAAACCAATTCTTAATATTTTCTGTTTTACGATTCAATATCGCAATTTCAATTCGCAATGAATCCGTTACAGATCGTTTGGTTTTATTAGGTGATAGTACATGATACATAATTGGAATAGGCGGCATGTTTATATTTTCTCCGAAGGTATAGGACGGATTGCAAATGTCCATATCAAGTTTGTTGTTGTTCAGTCTTGAAAATAATATCCAAAGTCCTTTTGTGCTAGGGACTCTGCTGCAATTGTTATCTTCTGAAAAACCTTCAATATATCTCGCTTTGTAGTTTCCTTTGAAAAGCTCAATGATTCTAAACTTGAATTTGCGAGTGATGGAATCCGTTTCGATTAATTCGCCATAAAAGACAATATCAGATGCTTCCAGAGCTTCTCTGAAATTTTCTTTTCTTGTCGACGGAGGACAATCACAACAATACGATATGTTTTGTACTAACAATAAAAGGATTATGACTAGTTTAGTTTTCATAAAATTGCTTTTTACAATATTACATCAAATAAAATCAATTTTTTCCGTTATTAATATCAGTGCAAAAATGTAGGTGATTGCTTTCAATTGTGTATTTTTGCCACGCAGACTGCCTTATCGTCGTCTCGTTGCCAGCAATGAGAGGGAGGAAAGTCCGGACACCACAGAGTAGCATAGCGGGTAATGCCCGCCCGTCGAGAGGCGAGGACAAGTGCAACAGAAAGCAGGTACAGGTAATGCTGTAGTGAAACCAGGTAAACTCTATGCGGTGAAATGCCAAGTATATCAGTATTTAAGGGCTACTCGTCCGTTGCTGAAGGGTAGGCAGCTTGAGTCATGCAGTAATGCATGATCTAGATAAATGATAAGGGCTTCATTTTTTAATGAGGTACAGAATCCGGCTTATAAGTCTGCATTTTTTTTGTATATTCGAGTTTATTGTATTTAATATGAAATTGAATTTAGTTGAGATTCCAAGAGTTAAAACCATTTCGAAAGAAGATTTTTATAAGAATTACGTAAAGAAACAGAAACCCGTTGTGGTAGAGCAGCTTACAGAAGATTGGCCTGCTTACCAAAAGTGGAACTTAGAATATATTAAAGAAGTAGCGGGCGATAAAATTGTTCCCTTGTATGATGACCGTCCGGTATCACACAAAGATGGTTTTAATGAAGCCCATGCCAAAATGAAAATGGCCGACTACATTGATTTATTAAAAAAGGAACCCACAAACTACAGAATATTTCTATATAATTTAATGAACGAGGTACCGGTTTTGAGAGAAGATTTCAAATGGCCGGATATTGGTTTAAGGTTGATCAGGCAATTGCCGATGCTTTTTTTTGGAGGTGAAAATGCCAAAGTCTTCATTCATTATGATATAGATTATTCGAACATTTTACACTTCCATTTTCATGGAGAAAAGCAGTGTATTCTTTTTGATCCTGAGCAAACACCTTATTTATATAAAGTACCCCATTCATTAATTTCAAGGGAGGATATTGATTATGACAACCCTGATTTTGAGAAATTCCCGGCTTTGAAAAAAGCACAGGGTTTAGTATGCAACCTGAAACACGGTGAGATGTTGTATATGCCCGAAGGATATTGGCATTATATGCGTTATGTTACACCAGGTTTTTCAATGAGTTTACGGGCTTTTCCGATGCGAATCAGTAGTTTGGCGAAAGCAGGTTACAATTTATTGATTATGCGCCATTTTGATGTCTTGATGCGAAAATGGAAAGGGCAGGCCTGGATTGATTATAAGAACAGGAAAGCTGTTGAAAACACTAATAAAAGGTTGAAATTAAGCAGTCGGGAATACTAAACAATCCTTATTCCTTAACTTTAAATTCTAAGCCGATATTCCGGATACTTTCTATGGTTATTTTATCATCGTTTGAAAAATATTTCCGTAGACGGCTTATGAAGACATCCATACTTCTGCCTGAAAAAAAATCATCGTTACCCCATATTTCTTCTAAAATTACATTTCTTTTGACAAGTTGGTTTTTGTTTTTAAGTAAGAATAAAATTAATGTAACTTCTTTTTGGGTAAGCCGTTGTATATGATTACTTAGCTTAAGTTCCAGCCGGTTTGGATTGAAAATATATTTACCGATTGTAACTTCATCAGTGGTATTTTGATTTAAGGTTTTTTGGGTACCTCTTTTCAAAATATTGGATAACCTCAATACCAGTTCGTCAGCTTCGAATGGTTTTACCACATAATCATCCGCTCCAAGTTGCAATCCCTTTATTTTGTCTTCTTTCAATTGTCTGGCCGTTAAGAATACAAAAGGGATTTCAGGATTGTAATCAATTATTTTTTCGGCTAATGTGAATCCGTCAATTTTAGGCATCATCACATCAAGGACACAAATATCAAATGTTGATTTTTTGAATGTTTCCAATGCTTCTTCACCGTCTTTGGTCCAAGTGACATTATAATTATAAAGCTCAAGGTATTGCTTTAAAACCGCTGCAAAATCATGATCATCTTCGGCTAATAGTATTTTTTTCATTCTAAAGAGAGTATACAATTATTAATTGAAAGGTATGCTTAAGTTGAAAACAGTTCCTTTTCCTAAATCACCGGCAACAGAAATTTTCCCCTGATGCGCCTTGATTATCTGGTCAACGTAATATAATCCCAGTCCAAGACCTTTCGTGTTGTGTAAATTGCCTTGTTCGACACGGTAAAATTTATCAAAAAGCAAAGAATGTTTATTTACAGGAATCCCAATTCCGTTGTCCTGTATCGTAATATTAAAAAGGTTATCGGCTAGTGCTGTTTCAACAGTTATCGTATTGCATCCGTATTTAACAGCATTTTCAAGTACATTCAAAATAGCAGTGGTTAAATGGAATTTGTCTAATGGCAAAACAGCTTCATTGGTTTTGAAATTGCAAATGACAGTAGTATTGTTATGAGCTAATTTAAAGTCGGAAATTATTGTATTTAAGAATGCATTAACTTCTATTTTTTCTTTTTTTAATTCTAATTCACTAACCCCAAGTGCGCTGGTCATTACCTGGTCGATTAATTGTTGCAACCGGTTGTTTTGGCGTGAAATTGTAGATACAAGATTATCAAAATGTTCTTCATTATCTCGAATCTCTTTCCTTTCCAGAATCTTAGTTGAAATAGATAGGGTAGAAAGAGGTGTTTTTAATTCATGGGTAATATTGTTGATGAAATCAGTTTTAATATCGTTTACCTTTTTTTGTTTGATTAATGCTTTTATCGCAATTATAAAAAGAGTGATCAAGGTAAGTATTGAAAATATGGCAATAAGCAAAATCAGTATCATTCGCTTCAAAATGATAATTTCCCAATCGATTACCGAAACATATAAAGTATCTTCTGTTAGTAGTTTGTAGTCTGAATTTACAGTTGTTCCGCTGGTTGTTCCCACGTAACTTCTAACTAAAAAAGCATTGTCAAGGCTTGCCAGATTTCCATACAATTTATTGTTAATCGATGGTCTTTCAGAATATACAGTGTCTGTTTTTTGTGAATTTCTGAAAATAACAAACTTATTTAAAACAATTGCAAAATCAAGTTTCAGGTTAGGTAATTCGTTTTCGAATTCCTGTTGCAGTTTTCGGGTTAATTCAGCCTTAAAGTTATTTTGCAAAAGTTCCCCTTTAATTTTATGCTGATGCTTTTTGTTTGAAATATAATTTGTCGCCAACTGTTTGTATAACAGGTCTTTTTTATTGAATATGGTAGAATCAATGTCACTGTAATCATTCGTTACTTTGGCAATTTTATTTCTTATTTCCGTATGGAATTGCGCAACTTTATAGTCATAAGCAGTTTTGACCAAATAAAATTGAATCGCTGAAAGTACAACAAGTACTATTACTGAGAATGTTATTAATAGGTTGATTTTTCTTTTCATCATGTCAAAAATAGTGGTTTTCATCATTAAAATAAGACATTAACCCAGCATTAACCCGGCATTAACTTTCAGAATGGAATTTTGAATTCAAATTTGCAGCAATAATTTCAGCTTAAATGAAAAAACTTATTACTGCCATTATGCTTTTAGTTTCTAAAAATTATGCGATTTCCCAGAAAACACCTGAGGACTTTGGTTATAAACAGCTGTCATACAAATATCAAAATGATAAAGTAGACCTAATTATTATTACAAAACCCGAAGACCAAAAGAAAGCAAAGCCATTGTTCCTTTTTTGCCAGGGAAGCTTACCCAGACCAATAGTTATTTATGATGAAAAGGGATTATACGGTACATTACCTTTTAATGAAGTTCATCTTCTGGAAAAATACCACATCGTAATTATTGGTAAACCGGGTATCCCAATTATAGCCAACACCTCTTCATTAGGTAAAAATTTTATGTATTTGAGAGATAAACAAAAAGAGATTCCTCTGAAAGACTATACCGATAAAAACCATTTGGATTATTATGTGTCGAGGAATAACTTCATAGTTAAACAGCTATTTAAAGAGCGTTGGGTTAGTAAATCTGAATTAGTTGTGGCAGGACATTCCGAAGGGAGTACAGTTGCAGCAAAAATGGCATCATTAAATCCTAAAATATCAAGATTGATCTATTCCGGGGGAAATCCATTTGGCAGAATTGCAACTATTTTGAATGAATCGGCCAATAAAAAGGAAGTATTGGATTATTGGGAAACTATAGTTGAAAATTCGAATGTGATCAATTATGATGGAGGCGATACCTATAAAGCAACTTACAGTTTTTCATTACCTCAAAAAGATAACCTGCTTAAATTAAAAATCCCCATTCTGATCACTTATGGTTCTGAAGATGCAGCAGCAATCTACAATGACTTATTTCAGGTTGAAGTAATCCGTGAGCAAAAGAAAAATATTGAATTCATTGCTTATCCTGGTTTAGAGCATAATTTTTTTCCGTTAAATGAAAAATCGGAGCCAATTTATGAAATAGAAAAATGGGACAACATAGCAAACGATTGGTTAATCTGGTTGAATAAAAATTCGAATTAAAACATGAAAAATACATTTGCATTACTGGTTACTCTTTTGATTAGCGCATTTTGTGCTGCACAGAATGAAATTGAACAAGATACCGTCACAAAGAAATTAGAAGAAATTGAAATTAAAGGAAAAGAGAAAGTATTTAAAAATAAGAGCGGGATTACTAAGATAGATGTGGCCAATTCGGTTTTTAAATCGGCGAACAACGTAGTTGATTTACTTTCCAGGTTACCCAATGTTCAGATTAGTCCCGATAAAGAATCTGTTACTGTTGTCGGAAAAGGCAATCCTTTGTTGTATATAGATAATCAAAAAGCATCGATGAATGATTTTAATGCTTTATCTGTTGACGATATAAAAAGTATTGAAATCTTAAAAAATCCGGATTCAAAATACGAAGCCGAAGGAAAAGTTGTAATTCGCATTATACGGAAATGGAGTAAAACTGATCAGTTTAAAGTCGGCGTTTCTGAAACAATGTCTTTTAAAAAACGATTTAATAATTATTTTGGAATTAGTTCAAGTTTCAAAAAAAAGCGATTGGAACTGAAAACCAATTTTAATTATAATGCACTCAACATTTGGGAAAGACATGATATGAGCTATCAGATACCGGAGGCAACCATCAGTTCCAATTATGATGTTGAAGCCTATACCAAAAGGCCTCAGTTTATTATAGGAGGCGGATTGTTTTATAAGATCAATGATGACGATTATTTCTCGTTTAATGCAAATGCCAAACTTCAAAAAGATATTTTTGGAATAAATACGAAGACTTTAAATATTGAAAATCAATCAGAAACAAAGAATGTAACTGCCAGTGATAACGATGATACCAGAAATTTTATTAACTCATATGTGAATTATTCAAAGAAAATAAAATTTATTGATGCACATTTTTTTACAGGGATTCAATATTCTAATTTTTCAAAAAACATGAATACAATAGTTCAGAACAATGAAAATAATTCACAATTCATAGTAACACAAAATAGAAGACAAGAATTTGATGTTTCTGTTTTTTCCGCGAGAACGGACTTTGAGAAAGTATTTAAAAATGAAATGAAATTAGAAATGGGAACTGTTTTTTTGGATGCAGATGCAGAAACCCGTCTGAACGTAATTGATTATGTTAATTCAGAACAAAACAGTTCAGATTATTCTTTTAATGAAATGAACATCTCAGGTTATTCCCAATTATCCGGAAAGGCTAAAAAAATAGAGTATTATGTAGGTTTGAGAATTGAAAATACTGATATAAAAGGTAAATACGATGACAGTACTTTAGCAGTTAAAAAAAACTACACTCATTTCTTTCCAAAATTAGAGATAAGTGTGTCAATTGACAGTTCGAAGTCGTTAATATTGAACTATTCAAAGAGTATTGCAAGACCGAATTATTCTAAAACAAATCAGGGAACGACTTATATCAATCCGTATTTTATTTATAGTAGTAATATCAATTTAAATCCGGCTATTAGTAATGAAATAGGAGCCGGATTTCAATGGAAGGATAAATCAGTTAATGTGATTTATTATAACATCTCAGATCCTGTTTATGCGAATTTCAGTTATAATGATCAAAGTAATATTCTAACATACAATGAGAAGAATTTTAATCAGGCTTCTGGTGTAAATGTAGATTTTACATTGCCTTTTACTTACAAAATATGGACAATGAATAATAATTTAAGTTTTGTTTTGAATAAAATTAAAGATGAGCAGGCGGTTCAAAATGAATCTAAACCCTATCTTTATTATTATTCCAATAATATGTTTACGTTACCAAAAAAATACACAATTTCTATAACAGCATGGGGGATGACCAATCAAAAAGAAGGAGTCTTCAGAATCAACCAACCCAGATTTTTGATGGATGTAGCGATTTCCAAAACTTTTTCTGAAAACTGGGAATGTACTTTAAATTTTAATGATATTTTCAGAAGTAGTATTTACCAGCAAAATTTCACAATAAACAATATTAGCTCAAGAGCTAATTATTTTATGGATGCACGTGAAATTGCATTTGGTGTTAAGTATTCATTTGGAAAGATTACCAAATCTGAATTCAGGGAAAAAGTAATTGATGAAAATGCAAACAGAATTAAGTAGATTAATTCTCATTGAATTCTTCATCATCAATTTCTTCTTCGTCATATTCTTCATCAGATTCGATATCGAGCTCAAAGAAAGAGAAGACAGAACCACCATAATTCTTGGAGAAAGAGAAATTAGGTGAGTTTTCAAGTTTGGTATATTTTGAATGCTCCATGATCAGCATTCCTTCATCTTCCAGTAACTCATTGTCAAAAATCAATTCAACAATTTTTTCAAATTCTTTCTGTTCCATGCCGTAAGGAGGATCAGCAAAAATAATGTCGTAACTGCCTTTGTGTTTTTCCAGAAACTTAAAAACATCACTTTTGATTGCCGTAATGTCCATGTCAAATTCCTTTGCAGTTTTTTTAATGAAAGTTACACAACCCATATCGCCATCAACACTGGTGATGGGTTCGGCACCGCGGGACGCAAATTCGTAACTGATACTTCCGGTTCCTGAAAACAAATCCAAAACCTTTAATTCGGTAAAGTTAAAGTTGTTATTCAGGATATTGAACAATGCTTCCTTACACATATCGGTTGTGGGTCTAACCGGTAAGTTTTTAGGAGGATTGACTCTTCTTCCTTTATATTTTCCTGAGATTATTCGCATCCGTGAATCAGTATAAAATGTTGTAAATAATTTTGTTGTGAAATTTTACGTTCCAAGTCGTTATGTTCAAAAAACAAAGAAACATTGCGTACATATTTATAGGCAATTTTATACACTTCACTTTCTTTTGAAATATTTCCGAAAAGCTTTAGCTGGAACGTTTCCGGATTTAATTGTAACTGTTCAACCGTGAAAAGCAAATAATAAATAAAGTCTTCTTTGGTTTTGTATTCAAACGTATTGAAAAGTACCAATCGTTGATTTTTTATGGCAACCAACTGGAAATTATCGTTTTGGCAATGAATGTAAACCTGTGGTTCATCATTGTTTTTATTTAAATCCAATAGTTTTTTGACCAATATGGAAAATGAATGTTTGTAACTGAAATTTCCGTAAATATCAATCAATGCATTGTTAATGTTCACATATGGAATATAAACATTATTCATTTCGTAATTGGTAATTTCATCATAAGTGATAAAATCGTTTTCAAAAACTTTCACATTGTACTGAAGGTAACTTCCCAAATACTCTTCATCAAACAAAACCTGTGGAACAAAGGTATTCAGGTTGTTGTTGTATAGCACGGTAACATTGTCAAAATCAGCTTGTAAGACGGGAGTGTTTTTAATGAAATCGATAATTAATTTTTCAGTTTCCATCAAATTAACCGATTTACCCAGAGGATAATCACCAAAAGTCTCGATTTTATCTGTCAGTGTATCAACAATGCAAAAAGATATTTCCGATAATGAAATCTGGAGTATTAACCGGCTGTATTTTTTATCGAGAATATTCGTGCTTGACGTGTGCATTTCGGGATTTTGACGTTTGTAGGCAAATCTACAATATTTTTTGGGTTATACGCAAGCGAGTCGGTTTTACTCTGTATCTTTGGAAAATAATATTTCAAGATTACCCAATGAGTTCGCAGCTGTTTTACACTATTTTACGAAAAAGTTTTCCCTTCCAACCCACCTTAAAACAGGATGTCTTTTTCTCAAAAATTGCTGAATTCATTTCCAGTCCGAATAAAAATGAAATTTTCGTATTGAAAGGATATGCAGGAACCGGAAAAACAACGGTAATTTCAACTATTGTCAACAATCTGGGTGAAGTCAAAAAAAAGTATGTATTGCTGGCACCAACCGGAAGAGCAGCGAAAGTAATTGCCAATTATTCCAACAAACCGGCACATACCATCCATAAGAAAATATATTTTCCAAAGAAAGGGAAGGGTGGAGGTGTGAGTTTTACGATGCAAACCAACAAACATACTAATACCATATTCATAGTCGATGAGTCTTCGATGATTTCAGATGCAGATTCCGATTCAAAAATGTATGCTAACGGTTCGTTATTGGATGATTTGATTTCCTATGTGTATTCGGGACAGAATTGCAAGATGATTTTGTTGGGAGACACAGCACAGTTGCCTCCGGTACATTTAGACATTTCGCCTGCTTTGAATACTGATACATTAAGTCTGAATTACGATAAGGAAGTAATTTCCATTGAGCTGGATGAAGTCATGCGTCAGGAAGAAAATTCGGGAATTTTATACAATGCCACCGAATTAAGGGAATTACTGAAAGATTCTTTCATCACTGATTTTCAGTTTAAATTAAAAGGTTTCAAGGATATTGTCCGTTTAACTGACGGCTATGATATCCAGGATGCCATCAATCAGGCGTATAGTAATTATTCGATTGAGGACACTACATTTATTGTCCGTTCCAATAAAAGAGCGAATCAGTATAATCAACAAATCAGGGCTAAAATCTTGGGCAAGGAAAGTGAACTTTCGGCTGGTGATTTTTTAATGGTCGTGAAAAATAATTATTTTTGGCTGAAAGAAACAGACGAGGCCGGATTTATTGCCAATGGTGATATCATTGAGGTTTTGGAAATAAGGAGTATTAAGGAATTATACGGATTTAAGTTTGCAGTAGTAAAAATCCGAATGATCGATTATCCTGATCAGAAACCGTTCGATACCATATTATTGCTGGATACGATTATGAGTGAATCACCTTCATTGACGTATGAAGAATCCAATCAGCTGTATCAGGAAGTGATGAAGGATTATGAGAATGAGACTGCCGCTTACCGAAAGTTTTTAAAGATAAAAGAAAACGAATATTTTAATGCATTACAGGTCAAGTTTTCTTATGCCATTACCTGTCACAAATCGCAGGGAGGCCAATGGAATACGGTATTTATTGAGCAGCCTTATTTACCCAATGGTATTGACCGGGATTATGTGAGGTGGTTGTATACGGCAATTACAAGAGCAAAGGATAAGTTATACTTAATAGGTTTTAAAGACGAGTATTTTACTTAACAGTAATTATAAAAGAAAATTAAAAATAGAGTTTTAAGGAATGAAATTCAAATATATTGTAACAGTAATCATAGTAGTTATTGGCATTCTATCAGTAATACTGTATTCCAGTATTAAAGATGCTGATATTGAATACCGTTATGGAGATTTTGCCAAAATGTACCATCAATTTGATGATTCAAAGAGTTACTTTGTCATTATTGATAAGAACAAAACCGGTTTTCTATTGAAATACGGAGATGTTTTATTGGTAGAAGATCAAAAATGTCTGACACATTTAACCGATTACAGCCCAAGTCAAACCGAAGTTTATCAGTTTGTTCCGGAAGAAACTTTTGATAAGTTTACTCTAAAAGAAGCTGAAGAATTAACGAAAAAGAAAACAACACAGTTAGTTTTTGAGCCAATTAAATTATCTAAATAATAAAATAGAAAAAATGAAAATCATTGCAGTAATTCCAGCCCGCTATGCTTCAACCCGTTTTCCGGCAAAACTGATGCAGGATTTAGGAGGAAAAACAGTTATTTTAAGGACATACGAAGCAGCAATTGCTACCCAATTGTTTGATGATGTTTTTGTGGTAACCGATTCTGATTTGATTTTCAATGAAATAACTTTAAATGGCGGAAAAGCCATTATGAGCATAAAGGAACACGAAAGCGGGAGTGACCGTATTGCCGAAGCCGTTCAAAATATGGATGTTGATGTAGTAATCAATGTGCAGGGAGATGAGCCTTTTATCAATAAAGAGCCTCTGGAAAAAGTAATTGAGGTTTTTAAAAATGATACAGATAAAAAGGTGGATCTGGCTTCCCTGATGTTTGAAATAAAAGACAAGACCGAAATTGAAAACCCTAATAATGTGAAAGTTATTGTGGACCAACAAGATTTTGCATTATATTTTTCGCGTTCGGTAATTCCGTATCCAAGAGAAGAAAATGCAGGAGTGCGTTATATGAAACACATTGGTATTTATGCTTTCAGAAAAGAAGCTTTGATGGATTTTTATACTTTACCGATGTTATCATTGGAAGCTTCGGAGAAACTGGAACAACTCCGTTACCTTGAATATGGAAAACGTATCAGAATGGTTGAAACATCGCATGCAAGTATTGGTATTGATACACCTGAAGATCTTGAAAAAGCCAGAAAATTAGTCTGATTTTTTTGTCTGGAAGTAAAAACTACGGACGAATGTAATATCTGATAACTCATCAAAATTTGTCATTTCGATACCATTTTGGATGATAACATAGTTGACATTCAATTTTGAAAGTTGACTATTTAGAAAATCAATAAATTCCTGATCATTAAAATACTCGTAATCAAATGGCGGTATTCCTCTCAATTCTTCCGGGGCTGATAGTCTTTTGATGCCTATATTACCTTTTACAAAATAAAATTTTCCTTCGGATGAAATTTTAAAATTCAGGTTGCAATTTTTTGGATTAAGACTAAAAGTCTGGTTTTTTTTGAATTTTTCCAGATCTTTTTCTTCCAGAACAATAAGTGACATTGGGCTACGTCTTCTTAAATATCCTGTTTTAGTTTCTTTATTTATCAGAAAGTCTTCAAATTGGATTTGCATTGGTTTCTTTTGGTTTTCCTGTCCAAAAGAAATTGTAGTTAATAATAAAGTATAAAGAGTTACGATTAATTTCATTTTTGCTTTAAAATAAGGAAGGCAAATATATTCAGAGTGACACAAAATGCCAAAATAATGTTATAGTACCTTGTGGTTTTTGATAAAAAAATGATTTTTTGTATTTTTATGGTAAACCAAATAAAAATATGAAGCCAATTTTTTCCAGTATTATTTTACGGTTCATTTCAAAAAACGGAGATAAAGATTTAACCCGATATCAGGTAGCCAAAAAACGCCGGGATTTTGTTGTAAATCTCAAGCGTGGATTGAAGGATTTTATTTTAATAGGAGTAGGGATTTTTTCAGCATCCTTCGGATTTAAAGGTTTTTTGTTAACCAATGATTTTATCGACGGAGGTGCTACCGGTATATCCCTTTTAATTTCGGCTATAACTAAAACACCTTTATATATATTAATTATCTGTGTCAACATTCCATTTGTATTATTGGGATTTCGGGTAATTGGGAAGCAGTTTGCCATAAAAACAGCTTTGGCTATTGCCGGATTATCACTTTGTCTGGCTACAGTAACTTTTCCGAATGTGACCAATGATAATTTACTGGTTGCAGTTTTTGGAGGTTTTTTTCTTGGTGCCGGTATTGGATTTTCGGTAAGAGGAGGTGCGGTTATTGACGGGACAGAAGTATTGGCAATTTATCTGAGTCGGAAATTCGGAACAACAATAGGTGATATTATCATAGTTATCAATATATTTATATTTTCATCCGCTGCTTATTTCTTAGGAATTGACATCGCTTTGTATTCAATGATTACTTATTTATCAGCATCAAAAACACTCGACTTTATTGTTGAAGGTATTGATGAATATATTGGTGTGACCATTGTTTCCTCGAACAGTGATGCAATCCGCCAAATGATTATTGATGTAATGGGAAGAGGCGTGACGGTTTACAGTGGCCAACGTGGTTTCGGAAAAAGAGGAGAAACTAAAGAAACTGAAATTATCTACACTGTTATCACCCGTTTGGAACTTAATAAACTGAATACGGAAATCGAAAAAATCGATCCACATTGCTTTATTGTCATGAATAGTGTTAAGGATACAAAAGGAGGGATGATCAAAAAAAGAGCATTAAAACATTAAGCCTTAATCATTTGAAAGGATAAACAGTTCGTTATCGCCTTCAACTCTCGATAATTTGATGACCGAGGTAAATTTTGTCCGGATCATTTTTTCAAAATTATGATTTCTCTCGTGTTCACTGCTTAAAACTACAATCGAATTGAATAATACAACGCCTTCTTTATTCAATAAACGTCTGATGTTTTCCATGAAATCAATGGTAAATAGAAAGTCGGGCATTATGTTGTCCTGAAATATATCAATGATGACCAAATCATATTTTACGGAATTATTTTTGACAAATTCAGAGGCATCATCAATGATGATTTCAAGATTGGTAATTTGATTTAATCCAAAATAGTTATTGGCCAATTCAATTGATTTTTCATCTAATTCAACACCGGTTATTTTTCCTGAATTAAGGTATTCATCCCTTAATGTCTTAATGACACTTCCGCCGGCAACTCCTAATATCAGCGTGTTTTCGATATTTTTAATTTTGGTTTTTCCAATTTGATTCAAACCAATTCGCATTACCCTTTGCAAGCTTCCAAACGAAAAATTTGTGTTTTTTGAATCCAGGACCAAACGGCCATTATTCCATGTGACTTCCAGATTTTTATTGATTTCAGAATGAGTATTGTGGATGGTAACCGGAAAAATATAGCTTAAAAGTCGCTTGAAATTCATGGATCAAATTTTCTATTCGTAAATATAATGCTATTTTTGAGCAAACTTAAGTTATGAAGAAGAAACTCTACGAATATATTTTTTTCAAATTGATGGGATGGAAGATTGTTGGGGAATTTGATACCTCAATAAAAAAATGTGTACTTCCGGTTGTGCCGCATACGAGTTGGCATGATTTTTACCTTGGCCTGCTCACCCGCGGCTGCATGAATATGGAAATTAACTTCGTAGCAAAGAAAGAGTTGTTTGCATTTCCTTTCGGTTATTACTTCAGATGGGTAGGAGGTACACCTTTGAATCGTTTTACCAATGAAAATAAAGTTGATGCAATAGCTAAAATTTTTCAGGAAAAAGAAGTATTCAGATTAGCGATTTCACCTGAAGGAACACGAAAAAAAGTAACCGAATGGAGAACCGGGTTTTATTATATAGCTTTAAAAGGAGGCGTTCCGATTGTCCCGATTGGGTTCGATTGGAAAAACAAGCAGGTTATTGTTTTTCCAACAATTCATCCGACGGGAGATAAAGAAGTTGATTTTAAAATTTTGGAAGGCTATCTAAAAGGTATTGAAGGAAAAATTCCGGAGAATAGTTATTTATAAAAAAAAGTAAATTCACTTAAAACCAATGTATTACATTTTTCGTACATGTAGTTAAAAAACTATAAAACTATATGCTATGAAAAATTTTTTTCTTCCAATTTTAGTACTTGGGTGCTTTTTTGTATCCTGCGAAAACGATGACGACTCATCAAATGACGAATTAAAATTAATCACGGCCAGTAATACTTCGGCCAAGGTGTCTTACACAAATTTATTGTCATCTTCTCCAACAGCCCAATTTTTTACAGTTGGTGGTGTTGATGCTGACGGTGCCTATTTTGACAGTGAAAATGATGAATTGATTATTGCATCACGCACCAATAACCGTTTGGAATTATACAAAGGTTTAAATGCTTCAGCAAAAAACAATACTGATAATTTAAGTCTTGGTTTTTACAGTACTTCTGATTTTAGCAATCCACGTGAAATAGCTGTAGCTGGAGATAAAGTAGTTGTTACCCAGGATCAAAATGCCGGAAATGGGAATGTAAATAAACTGGTTGTTTATCAAAAAACTACTGCGGGCTTTACATTGCTGAATTCTTATACAGTGAATTTTAAAACTTGGGGAATTCATATTGACGGTACAACACTTTATGCTGTAGCCGATTTAACAAGTGATTTGGTTGTTTTTAATGATTTCTTTTCAAACCCAAGCGGTACTATTAGCCCTTCAAAAAGAGTTACAATCCAAGGATTGGTCAGAACACACGGAATTACATTTTCTAAAAAAGATAATAGAATGATTTTGACTGATGTAGGAAGTGCAGCATCAAGTACTGATGGAGGTTTAATCGTGATAAATAATTTTTCAAATGTAATGGCTGCAACTTCTGATTTGGGAACTATTTCGTCCGATAATCAAATCAGGGTTTACGGGACTTTTTCAAAATTAGGAAATCCGGTAGATGTGGCTTACGATGATAAAACCGAATATATATATGTTGCAGAAAGATTAAATGGCGGTGGTCAGGTATTGGTTTTTACAAATCCAACCATCAACGGCGATGTTTTACCGATAAGTTCAAGAGTTGAAGCAGGAGTTTCATCAGTATATCTGATTAGGAAATAGTTAATTAGTTTAGTTAGTTATTATTTTTTGTGAAAAGCCTTAGTCTATGAAAACCGATTAAGGCTTTTGGTTTTTATATTCTTTAAATGTTCCGTCTTTATAAAAAAACACAATTCTTTCAACTTCAATATCATTAACAGGAGAGGGGCTCAAAATTCGCGTATTTGAAAAAATTTCTTCGGGAATTTCATTTACACGATTTTTTTGGAAGCTTGGCTGTTCTCCGGAAAATAAATCCGCTTGTAGATTTTCCTTAATAATTTCATTGGGTTTTACCTGATTGGAAGATAGAGGAGATATTGGTTGATTATAATTGGACCCTTCAAATGAATCAGATTTTGGAAAATCACCTTTTCCATTTAAAATCCAATACAAATCAACATCCGGAAATTCACTGACAATTTTCAGTATTAAATCCAGACTTGGTTTGTTTCTTCCTGAGAGTAGGTGAGACAAACTGGATCGTTGTACTCCAATTTTATCGGCAAAGGAAGAAGCAGATAAATTGTAATATTCCAGGATTATTTCTAATCTTCTTATAAAATCATCTATGTTTACCATTGTAAAGAAGTACTTATTAGGTGGTAACAAATGTAAACAAATAATATTTAATATTTCGTTTTACAATTGTAAACATCGGTAATAGAAGCAAAGTGATAATTTATATAAAAATGTTTAAGATATTGTAAATTAAATAATTAAAAACATAATAAGGTATTTATTGTTTATGTGTAAATAATTGTTTACTAATGTTAACTCACGTACCAAGTTATTGTTTACAGAATTGAACAAATTAATAATTTGCTTAATTTACAATTGTAAATAATAAGATGTTTACATTTGTAAAAATATAGCACACATGAATTTTATATCGCTTTTTACTCAATTTAAAGAGGAATCAATTTCAGGCAGGTATTTAACAAATAGTCATATTGAGCCCGTATTAGAAAATTTAAAACAAGACTTTGAAATTTCAGTAATAGGAAGATCTGTCGGAAATAAACCAATACATGCTGTAAAAATCGGTACGGGTAAAACCAAGATTTTCATGTGGTCCCAGATGCATGGTAATGAATCTACAACAACAAAAGCTTTGTTTGACTTATTTAAGTTCTTAAAATCTGATTTTGAAGAAGCTTCTGATTACAAAAATGCTTTTACCATATTATGTATTCCTATTTTAAATCCTGACGGTGCAGAAGCTTATACGCGTGTGAATGCTAATGAAGTTGATTTAAACCGTGATTCTGTAGATTTATCCCAACCCGAAAGTCAACTTTTAAGAAAGACATTTGAATCTTTTCAACCTGATTTCTGTTATAATTTACACGATCAACGCACAATCTTTGCGGCCGGAGACACTTCTAATCCGGCAACTGTTTCTTTTTTGGCACCAGCATATGACGAAGAAAGAAATTATAATGATAGCCGGTTAAAAGCTGTTTCGGTTATAGTGGCTATGAATGAAGAACTTCAGAAGCATATTCCTGATCAAGTTGGCCGATTTGACGACTCTTTTAATATAAATTGTATCGGTGATATGTTTCAATCATTGAATGTTCCTACTATTTTATTCGAAGCAGGGCATTTTCAGGAAGATTACCAAAGAGAAGAAACAAGAAAGTATATTTTCACAGCCTTAATGAAGAGTTTACAATTTATTAACGAAAACGATGTAGTTTGCAAAAACATTAACGAATATTTAAGAATTCCTCAAAATAAGATTAAATTCGTCGATATTGTTTGTAAAAAGTTTAGTTTTTTGGTTGATTCTTTAAAAAGAATCACTAATTTTGCCATTCAATATAAAGAAGTTCTTAAAAATAATAAAATAGAGTTTGAGGCGTTTATTGTTGAAGTTGGCGAAGAGCTGAATTCTATAGGGCATGTGGAGTATGACGGAGACGGAGGAATGTATACAGATGATTCCAATAGCATCCCAGAAGTGAATAAAAAAGCTGATTTCTATCTTAATGATAAAATTAAGTTTGTCAACGGTATTATTAATGAATAGTAAGTTTTGCTATAAAATTCAATAGTAAGTAACAAACATAAATAGATAATAAAGTTAAATCAAAAGAAGTCGTTATGAGTAAATTTCGTTTAGATGAAGTAGATCACCAAATCCTGGATATGTTAATTGATAACACAAGAATCCCATTTACTGACATTGCTAAAAAACTTTTAATTTCTGCAGGAACTGTCCACGTTCGTGTAAAAAAGTTAGAAGATGCAGGAATCATCCAAGGTTCATCATTAACATTGGACTATGAAAAATTAGGTTATTCATTTATTGCTTACGTTGGTGTTTTCTTAAATAATACTTCTCAAACTAAATTTGTTTTGGAGAGAATTAACGAAATCCCTTATGTTACAGTAGCACACGTTACTACCGGTAAATTCAATATCTTTTGTAAAATTAGAGCAAGAGATACAAAACATGCTAAAGATGTAATCTATATGATTGATGATATTGAAGGTGTGTACAGAACAGAAACCATGATTTCTCTTGATGAGAGTATCAATGATAAAAAAAGATTGATGCATACAATTTTCAGAGAAATGTAAAATATGAAAGACCTTTTTTAAGGTCTTTTTTTTATCTTTATGTCATGAAAAACTTACAACCCGGAGAATTCCCAGATTATTACATTCCGTATATCAATGCCGTGAAATCGCTTGATATTGTTGATGGACTTGAAGATAACATGAATGATTTTATCGATTTTATCGAGAATACTGTTCATGAAAATAAATATGAATACAGATATCAGCCTGAAAAATGGACAATTAAAGATATTGTTTTACACATTATTGATGCAGAACGTATTTTCGCTTACCGTGCTTTACGAATGGCCCGTTTTGACAGAACACCGTTAGCGGGATTTGAAGAAAACGATTATGTCCCTGTAGCAGAAGCGAATAAAAGAAGCATGACTGATTTGCTTCATGAGTTTGCAATGGTTAGAAAATCAACTATTTGCCTTTTTCAAAGTATGTCAGAAGAAATGCTTTTAAACAAAGGCATTGCCAGCGGTAAGGAAATATCAGTGCGATCTATTGGTTATATTATTACCGGACACTGCATTCACCATCAAAATGTAATAAAGGAAAGGTATTTATAAAACCTTTCCTTTAATAATTACATCTTCTATTAAGTTTGATCCAAATTCATACGGCAGCTGATAATACGAAACAATTGGTTTTGTAATAATCAGGTTTGCTACTTTTCCTTTGGTTATACTTCCATGTGTATCTGCTATTCCCATGGCATAAGCACCGTTTAGGGTAGCTGCATTAATAGCCTCTTCCGGAGTCATTTTCATTTTTATACAGGCAGTGGCCACAACAAAATTCATATTGCCGGATGGTGTGGTACCTGGATTAAAGTCTGTAGCTAAAGCCAATGGTAAACCGGCTTCCATCATTTTTCGGGCAGGAGTGTAGGGAATACTGATGAAATATGAGCAACTAGGTAATGCAACCGGCATTGTTTGAGTGTTTTTCAATACTTCAACATCTTCATCGGTAACAATTTCCAAGTGGTCTACAGAAAGTGCTCCATGTTTTACACAAGCTTCAATTCCGTTAATAGCCGTGAACTGATTGACATGTATTTTAGGAGTTAATCCGAATTTTTTTCCCGCTTCCATAATTCTTTCGGTTTCTTCGACAGAAAAATAACCCGTTTCCAAAAAAGCATCGATATAATCAGCTAGATTTTCTGCTGCAATTTTCGGAAGCATTTCGTTAATAATCAAATCGATATATGCGGAATGATTCTCTTTGTATTCAATTGGAAACGCATGAGCACCCAAAAATGTAGCCTTAATCTTTACAGGATAATTTTCGGCTAATTTCTTAATGACACGAAGCATTTTTAATTCACCTTCTACCGTCAATCCGTAACCCGATTTAATTTCAACTGCTCCGGTACCTTGGTGCATAACTTCTTCGAGACGGATTTTGGATTGCTCATAAATTTCTTCTTCTGAAGTTTCATTCAGTTTTTTGGCTGAATTTAATATACCGCCTCCACGGTTTGCTATTTCTTCATAACTCAATCCGTTAATTCTGTCTACAAACTCCTGGACACGGTTTCCGGCGTAAACTATATGGGTATGGCTGTCACACCAAGTTGGTAAAACGGCACGTCCTTTAGCATTAATGATACTGTCAACTTCAATTTGCGGACAGTTATCCATAGATCCGAAATCGGCAATTAATCCATCTTCAATTAAAAGATAGGCATTGTCAATTTTAGGCAAAATTGCCATGTCTTTTCCCGAAATCATTGAAATGTCTGATTCGCGGATCTGTAGTAATTCTTTGATATTTTTTATAAGGGTTTTCATGTATTTAATTTGTGTAAAAGTACTATTGTTTTCGGTATTTTTCGAAGAATTTGGCTTTTAGATTTTAAATGTATTTTAAAAATATTTAACAAAAAATGTTAAAATACGGATGCAATTGATTAAATTTGAGTAAGATAAAATTAATACTCCAATATAAAGATGATTTGTTTAAACATAATCCATTTTACCGAATGTATTAAAAGGATTTGTTTAGGATAATATAGAGGTTAGTTATTTAATTCAAGAAAGCTGTCAGGATTTATTTTGACAGCTTTTTTTCTTTCCGAAAGTTTCGTAATATTACTACTAAATTCTTACGCAGTGCGAAAAATAAAATATAAAAAGGGTAGGAAAGTGGTTCCTACATTCTTGGAATACACTGGAATTCACAAAGATGTTCCGGTTGGAATGCAGTTATTTGTTTATGATACCAACGATTTAGTTGAATGTGCCGATAACCGCTTTAACCATTTGATTAATCAATTTGATTTGTATAAAACCAATTGGCTGAATGTCCATGGTTTAAATGATATTGCTGTTATTAAAGAAATTGGTGATTATCTCAAAGTGGATAATTTTATGTTAGGAGATATTTTAAACACCTCCAAAAGAACCAAAATTGATGAGTATCACGATATTTTCTTTTTTAATATCAAATCGATATTACCGGTTGAAAACTCTGACAACATTAATGTTGAGCAGATCAGTTTTTTACTCAAAGACGGAATTTTGGTTTCTTTTCAGGAGAAAAAAAGTGATTTTTTTACCCATATCAGGGAGAGGATCAGAACACATTCAGGAATTGTAAGGGATAAAAAAGCTGATTATTTATTATACCTGCTTTTGGATGCCGTTATGGAGAACTTCTATATTACTATAGAAACTGAAGAAGACAAAGTGGAAGAGCTCATTAATCTGACAAAAACCAGCGCAAAATGGACTATTTTGGAACAAATTGAAAGGCACAGGGATAATTTCCAGTTTTTAAAAAGAGCTATTTTACCGTTAAGGGATTCACTCCATACCATTAAAATGACAAAAGATGATGATGTTTTTAATGTCATTGCAAAAGAAAATTATAGTTTTTATGAGCGTTTGTATCAAAAAAGCCTTGAGCTTTTAGAGCAAATAGAATATGATTTGGGTAATCTGGACAGTGCTTCTTCCATATTTTTTTCAATGCAAAGCCATAAAATGAATGAAGTGATGAAAACTCTTACAGTTGTTTCGGTTTTCTTTATGCCTTTGACATTTATTGTGGGTATTTACGGAATGAATTTTGACAACATGCCCGAGTTGCATTGGAGGTATGGCTACTTTATCATTCTGGGTGTCATGTTTTTACTATTTATCGGAATGATTTATTATTTCAAATGGCGTAAATGGTACTAACTTGTTAAAATAATTTTAAGATTTATATTGCTTAACACGATAATAACATTTACATTTGTAGGGTATTCAAAATTCCGGAAAATATGTTTGAATTTCAACAGTACTTAGGTTTTCTTTTATTCTTAACCATCCTTACAATGGGATTCTGGTTAATGATTTTCTTAATTAATTTCGTATTCTACTGGGTAGGAGGTTATTTGTGGGAATCTTTCAAAGAAAAAAGAGCAGCCAAAAGACTTGCAGAAAATGGAGAATAAACTATAATTAATTTAGTTTATTTTTAGAAATAAAAAACCCCGACATGTCGGGGTTTTTTTGGTTTTGGGTTTATCCCATGAATTCATCATCTCCTCCAGTACCATTCTGACGTGGTTTTTGTTCTCTTTCTGTTTTCTTCTTATTAAATCTGTAAGTAAATGAAACAGTAAAAGATCTTCTTCTCCATTGCATCTCACTATGGGAATTCACATTCGGCAGTTCAATATCCTGAATTCTTTTGCGAGAATTGAAAACATCATTAATGTTGAATGAAATTGTTCCCATATCTTTTAAAATATCTTTACTGAATGCTAAATTAGCGGCAGCAATGCCTTTATTGGTTCCTTGTGCTGTTCTTTGCGAAGCATTATAAGTTGCATTGGTTTGCCAATCGATTTTATATGGTAATGTAATTTTTGATGTAATACGGCTTGACCAAGAAGTTGCTTTTCTGTCGAAACTTTGGGTAATTACTTCATTATTACTGTTTGTGTATGTGTAATCACCTTTGTTAACACTGTTGAAGAAATTGAAATTTCCGTTTAATTTCCACCATTTTTTGAAGTTGTAATTTAAGGTAAACTCAAAACCAATTCGGTCATTTTGACCTAAATTGAAAAATGTATTAACGATAACTGGAATTCCATCGATTTCATCACCGCGTTCTTTTCTTACCTGTTCAAAAGCATCGGTTGTGTGGTTATAATACAAAGAAGTATTCAATGTTAATTTTTCCCATCTTTTTAAGTAACCAATATCATAAGCATCTGTGAATGCAGGATTAATATCAGGATTTCCCTGGAATAAATTCACGTTACTTGTGTAAGACGCAAAAGGATTGATGAAACGGTCTCTTGGTCTTGCTATACGCTTGCTGTAGTTAAGCGCAATACTGCTTTTATCGTCGATTTCATAAGTTAAAAACACACTTGGAAACCAATTGCTGTATTTTTTTGTTTTGTAAATATCTGAAGTTAATTGGTTAACGTCAATTTTAGAATCTTCAAAACGCAATCCCACTAAGTAGGAGAATTTATTAACTTTTGATCCGAACTGAGTATAAGCAGCCGTTACATTTTCATTGTATTCAAGTGTATTTGTGAATTCATCGATGTTAGTAAAAGGACCACCTTCAAATTCCCTTTCTTCAACCTGATAATCAGCAACTGTTTTTACATAATTACCTCTGAAACCTGCTTCGAATCGAGAATCTTTACCCATTGGAAGCACATAATCCAATTGGAGTAAGTTTCGTTGTTGGGTATCATTTTTACGGGTTCTTTCCGATGAAACAAAATTCCCATTGTCAACGATGATTCCTTCTATTGATGAATTGTCTTTATCGTTATTATAGGAGATTGAAATATCAGCACTTAATTTATGTCCGTCTTTTTTGAAGTTTTTGATGAAATTTGAAGCATATTCAACATTTTCATTGCTTGAATTCAAGTCATTGAAACGCTGTCTTGTGTTCAGATATTGGTTATTTGCATCATAATTATAATATAAAACATTTTCAAGATTTCCACCTTTATTAGTTCTGAAATTCAATGAATTAGTCCATGTTGTTGATTTGTTCAACAGTAACTCTATTCCGAAATTAGTATTTAATCCTTCTCCGAAACGGTTATTTTTTCTTCTTTCTTTAAGAATAGATTTAAGATCTCCGTTTGTATCAAAATTTTCCTGGTCAATTTTAGTGTTTCCAGGATTGCTTCTGTCGTTGTAACCTATAGTTGTGAAGAAGTTAGCACTTTTTTCTTTAAAGTTTAAATTAGCCGATACACCTGTATTCTTCGGATCACCTGCAGAAACAACAAATGTTCCGTTGATTCCCTGATTTTTACCTTTTTTAAGAATGATGTTCAAAATACCGCCACCGCCTTCAGCATCATAGCGGGCAGAAGGATTTGTAACTACTTCGACTTTATCAATCGATTCAGCCGGAATTAATCGTAAAGCGTCATTGATGTTTCCCATATTGGAAGGCTTACCATCAATTAAGATACGGACACTTTCGTTACCGCGTAAAGCGACAGTTCCTTCAGCATCAACAGAAACAGAAGGAATATTATCTAACACATCACTTACTGTTCCACCACGTACAATTATATCTTTACCAACAGTATAAACTTTTTTGTCTAATTTGATATCGACTGCAGTTCTTTCGGCACGGATTACTACTTCGTCCATCATTTTTGCATCTTCCGTCAGAGCAATGGTACCAATATTAGTATCTTCTGATATAACTTTTTCTTTAATTTCATATGTTTTGAAAGACATAAATTCAACTTTGATATTGAACTTACCGGGACGTGTTTCAATTCTGAATTCACCCTTTGCATCTGTTACGCCGCCTGAAACAACCTGATTCGAATTAAATCCGATTAAAGTTACCGTGGCATAATCTAAGGGTTGTGAAGTAGATTTTTCGATTACCTTTCCTGTAAGGACAATCTTTTTTCCTTCCTGTTTTTGTTGTGCAAAAATTGAGGAAATACAAAATAAAAACACCACGATTGTGGCTTTTTGGATAAATTTCATGTGCTTAATTTTACAAAAGCAAAAATAAGCTACGATTTCTTTAATTTTCCTAAAGTAATGTTAATATGGAGTTATTATAAGATATCCTTGATTTTTTCAGTTGGGCGTGCAATTACAGCTTTATTACCGTTAACAATTATAGGTCTTTCTATTAATGTTGGAAACTTCACCATCGCTTCAATAATTTGATCATCTGTTAATTCAAGATACTTAAAATTTTCAATCCAAACCGGTTCTTTCTTTCGGACTAATTCTATTGGAGTGATTTTCAGTTTTTTCAGTAATGATTTGATTTCTCTTTTTTTAGGTGACTTTTCAAGGTAATTGATAATTTCAAATTCTTGTTTTGTTTCTTCTAAAAAACAAACGCCATCCCTTGATTTTGAGCAGCGTGCATTATGGTAAATCGTAATCATTTATTTGTGGGTGAAATTTTTAATTGTAACAAAAGTAACAGTTTTACTACTTATATTTATATAAACCGGATAATTATGTTTTTAGAAAAAGCTTTTACTTCCCAAAACCAATTTTGGAAATATATTGTAGGTACTTTTATAGTAATCATTGCATCTTCAATTGGACAGGTACCTTTGATGCTTGCTGTGATGATGGAATTAAATGATCAGGGAAAAAACATGTTTGAATTGGATGAATCGTCGCTGATGACTGTTCTTGAGCCGAATACAACGCTTTTTTTAATGATGCTTTCCTTTGCCGTGGCACTTTTAGGCTTGGTTTTAATTCTAAAGCTTTTCCACAAACAACAATTAAAAGATATTACAACCTCAAGACCTAAGATTGATTGGAGCAGGGTTGGATTTGCCTTCGGAATTTGGGCTGTTTTCCAAATTGTGATGACGTTTATTAATTACTATACTTCTCCAGAAGATTTTGTATGGAATTTTAAGTTGGAGCCTTTTTTAATACTGCTTGCTGTCGGAACAATTATGATTCCAATTCAAACAAGTACAGAAGAGTATTTCTTTAGAGGATACCTGATGCAGGGTTTTGGTTTAATTGCCAGAAACAGATGGTTACCGTTAATAATGACTTCTGTGATTTTTGGAGGATTGCATTATTTTAATCCTGAAGTTGTAAAAATGGGACCAATAATCATGATCTATTACATTGGTACAGGATTGTTTTTAGGAATTATTACCTTAATGGACGATGGATTGGAATTAGCTTTAGGTTTCCATGCAGCAAATAATTTGATAACTGCTTTATTGGTAACTTCTGAGTGGACAGCTTTTCAGACTCATTCGGTTTTAAAAGATGTTTCAGAACCGAGTGCCGGTTACGAAATTATAATGCCGGTATTGGTTATTTTCCCAGTTTTAGTGTTCATTTTTGCCAAAAAATACGGTTGGAATAATTGGAAACAAAAATTAACAGGTATAATTAGCGAACCTAATTCTGAAGCAATAGAATTCATCCAGAATGACTAAATCAATTTATCAGGCAATTCATCCGGATTTTAAATTCAATGGTTCTTACCTCAGTAGAGAAGAACTATGTAATATTGCGCTTGATTATCTTGAAGATGATTTGGAATATCTTAAGAATACAGGTTCCTTTTTGCTTAAATGGTTTGATGACAATGATTTTATAGAAGTACAGACTTCAGGTACTACCGGTACTCCTAAATTGATAACGGTGAATAAAATTGCGATGTATAATTCGGCAGTTGCTACGGGGTCTTTCTTTGGATTAAAATCCGGAAATACTGCTTTGTGTTGTCTTCCTGTGAAGTACATAGCCGGGAAAATGATGTTAATCCGGGCTTTGGTTTTAGGTTTGGAAATTGATTTGGTTGAACCAAAATCCTCACCAATGAATCGGGATAAATTTTACGATTTTGTTGCAATGGTGCCATTACAGGTTGAAAATTCAATTGATAAACTCAATTTAATTGGCCAATTGATAATTGGCGGAACTAAATTAAAACCTGAATTAGCTTCAGAAATACTAAAATCTTCATGTAAGGCTTTTGAAACTTACAGCATGACTGAAACCGTCACTCATGTTGCTGCCAAAAAAGTAGGAATGGAAGCTTTTAAAATTTTACCCAATGTTTCAATTTCATTGGATAACAGAGGTTGTCTGGTTATTGACGCACCGAAATTGAACCCTGGGATTATTGTTACAAATGATTTGGTTTCCATTATATCCGATGCAGAATTCATATGGAAAGGCAGGGCAGATAATGTGATTAATAGTGGTGGAATTAAGCTGTTTCCAGAACAAATTGAAGATAAAATTTCAGATAAAATAAACAATCGTTTTTTTATTGGCGGAATTCCGGACGATAGGCTGGGAGAGAAGTTGGCTCTGATTATTGAAGGTGAAAATTTTACAATTGAAGAAAAAATTTTCAAAGATCTTGAAAAGTATGAAAAGCCAAAAACAGTAATTTTTGTTTCGAAATTTCAGGAAACTGAAACAGGTAAAATAAAACGGAAAGAAATAATGAACTCAATCATAAAAAAAGAGCAACTTTAAATGTTGCTCTTTTTTTTTATCTATATTAATCGGCATCAGGCGTGACGATTGTTGTTGAAGGTTTATGATCTTTATGTGACAGCGTAAAATTGATACCACAAAATAAGAAATGGGTATTAGTATTTTTACTGACACTAAAATCTCTTTGCCATAAATATCCTAAAGTAACCCCAAGGGAATTTGTAACCTGGTAACCTAAGCCTCCAAATAATCTGTTTCTGCTAAAAGCAGGTTTTGGTTCTTCACTGATAAAAAAGACTTCGTCATAAGCTGAGGCAAATAATGTTTTGGCTTCAATTTTTTCTTTATTTAACGGTACAATAACATTCATACGATATCTGTAACGCTCTGCATTTACATTTAAATCAGTTACAGGATCATGAAAAAATCGTTTTTCGGCTCTGACACGTTGTTCAATTTTTACTCTTGAAATATAATTGGAGTAAACATATTGTACCCATACACGAAATTCTTCTCTTGAAATTTTATGTTCAGTATAGCTTGCATAACGACCAAGTCCAATAAATGCCTGATGTGACTTATTAAAAGTATAGCCACCGCCACCTTTTATTTCGTAATAATCGATTTCTGAAAATTTAGCGATTGAACGTGCTTGTGTTTCACCATATACATACCAATTTGGGTTAAATTTATAGGTAAGTGAAAGGGTTGCAAAACCCGATAGATGCTCTTTCTGTTGTGCATTGGCCACAAGACTTATGAGAAGGGTAGTGCAAACAAGAAATAATGGAAACTTCTTTGTCATTTTAGTAGTTAGTTGTAAGAAATTAATGTTTAGTAAAAGTTGTGTGTTTGTGATATATCTATTAAATTTTTAAAAAAAGATTTAAAAAAAAGAGACTAAGATTTAGTCTCTTTTTATGAAGTGAATTATTTTAAATAAAAATTCTCAGGAAATAATATATGATTGTTGCTAAAAGCGCTGACACTGGTATTGTTAATATCCATGCCCACAATAAGTTAACGGTAACTCCCCAACGAACTGCAGATACACGTTTTGTTACACCAACACCAATGATCGATCCGGTAATCGTGTGAGTTGTTGATACAGGGATTTTAAAATGTTCAGTAATGAATAAAGTTAATGCTCCTGCAGATTCTGCAACCACACCTTCGAAAGCAGTTACTTTAGTGATTTTAGATCCCATTGTTTTTACAATTTTCCATCCACCACTTAAAGTTCCAAGTCCGATTACCGTATAACATGCTAATGGAATCCATTCCGGCATATTCGCTTTAATTCCTTTTTCTTCATTCGGAAGAACAACCTGTAACCATTCCGGCATTGATAAAACATCTACACCACTGGTATTGATATATACAGCAACAGCAGCTGCAATAATACCCATAACTTTTTGGGAATCATTACCACCGTGACCTAAACTGAATGCTGCCGATGATAATAATTGTGTTCTTTTTAAAATAGTTTCTGCTTTACCTGCTGAAAAACTACTGAATAATAAACAAATAGTTGATAATGAAAAGATAATAAATCCTACTAATAACCATTTAATATTTTCAGGTTCACCAACCACACTCCAGAAATGTGAATCAAATCTTGGCTTCTTTATTTTATCGTAACTTTTCATTACGATTGACAGGAACCAAACGGTAGCTATCATGAACGATACAGTGAAAATTTTTGGATAGATGCTCTTTTTGGCTGAATACATAAACCATAAAGAAACTAAATAAGATATTAACATTCCCACGATTGGTGCTAATGCAATGAAAGCAATAACAACCAATACACCACTGGGTAATAACTCACCTTCTTTAGTGGCTTTGAACCAGTTTACGATTGCTAATCCCGAATGCTCCGGATCAATAACTCTTCCTGAAAAACCGTGAGCTAAAGCTGCTCCTGCAAATCCTCCGATTAATGTATGTGATGATGATGAAGGAATTCCTTTCCACCATGTGAATAAATTCCAGATAATTGCTGCTATGATACCGGCAAGAATTACAACTAAATCAATATTAGCTGTACTTGCAGTTTTTGCAACTGTGTCTGCTACACCAAATCCAAATACCCAGTAAGCAAGAAAGTTGAAAAACGCTGCCCAAACAACTGCCTGGAAAGGTGTTAAAACTTTTGTTGCCACAATGGTTGCAATGGAGTTTGCTGCATCATGAAAGCCGTTAATATAGTCAAATAGTAAGGCTAGGACTATAATGATAATAAGTAATGTCATACGATGTTAACCTGAAAAAGGTATTAAGAGTGTTTAACAGAAATTTGTTCAATTACATTCGAAACGCCTTTACATCTGTCTGAAGCCATTTCAAGAGCAGATAAAACTTCTTTGTACTTAATTACTTTGATAGCATCAGTTTCATTTTCGAAGATATCAGCAACTGCTTTATCGAAAACCACATCACCTTTGCTTTCCAATTTGTTGATTTTTTTACAAATTGCTTTAATAGAACCGTGATTTTTCAAATCTTTCAATTCTTTTACCGCAGTATTAATCAATTGACAAGCCTCTAAATTGATTTCTGTTAATTTACGGATTGACTTTGTGATTTTTTCAACTTGGTACAAACGCATTCTGCTTGCTGCTCCCTGCATGTTGTCAGCAACATTGTCCATTGATTTAATTAAAGCATTGATATCTTCTCTGTCAAAGGGAGTTATGAAATTTTTACTTAACTCTAATTGAGTTTTATGCGTAATATTTTCTATTTTATTTTCTAACTCTTCAATTTTTTTGAAGTAATTTTCTCTTTCTTCTTTCGGAGCATTTACAGCCTCGTGTAAAGTTTCTGCTAAAATTACTAATGTACCACTCGCTTGTTCAAATAAAGGGAAGAATTTTGTGTCCTTTGGTACTAAAAATTGAAAGATACTGTTTAGGTTCATGTTTTTAAGTTTTAATGCTGCAAAAGTAGATAGCCTATGTTAAGAAATCATTAAGTTAATATCAAACTCCTATTAACATTTTGATAACGTTTTATTAATATTTAAAAGGGTGAGAGTTGTGTAAAGTTAGGCTAAATTAATCCTTAAACACTTATAAAACAACAAAGAGGATTGAAAATCCAATCCTCTCCGTCAATAAAAAAACAGACAGCTACTTCTGGATTTCTTTCAGTATTTTGTTAAAATCATATACGTAAAACTCTTTGGAATCGTTCATGGCAACAAAAATTCCTTTTGGAAATTTAGAGCCTAAATTTGCGGTTGTCACATCACATCCATCGGTCTCAACAGTAGTTAAATTAATCGCTTTGATGAATTTGTTTGTTACGCGGTCAAAGACGTTAAAATAGCCTCTTTGTTGATCAGAAATCAGAATGTATCCACCTTTTTCAGAAGTTCTGGCAATCGCTATTCCTTCAATATCCGTCAAGAATTTATCCTGACCGATAACCGCCAGTTCCTGATTACCTTTTGAAGGCTCTGCATAATACTTACGTACTCCAAATTCCTCATCGGAATAATATATGAATCCGTTTTCAGCATCTACTGCTATGGCTTCAATTTCTTTTTTAGCACTGAACTTTCCGAATTTTCTGACTAAAGTTGCTTTGATTTGATTGCCGGTATTTTGTAATTCATATTGATATAAATAACCTTCCTTTGGACCTTCTTTTCTTCCTACTATTACATACATTTTCTTTGAAGTAGGCGAGTGGTAAAAAGATATGCCCATCGGCTGTCTTAAATTCGGCTTGGTTTCATCAGCAAAAACTTTTATTCCGCCATTGTCCAAAGGTTTCATATCCGGTACAGAATAAATGCGGATTTGTTGTTTTTCTCTTTCTGCAAAAGCTAAGATGGCAGTACTTACCGAATCATTAATTTTAAAATCATAAGCCAAATCAACATTGTTCGGTCTTCCTAAATTACGGATGGTTTTACTTTCAATGATTTTTCCTTTTAAATCAAAGGCATATATGCCACCGTTAGTTTCTTTGTCGGTTCCGAAGATAATACTTTGCGAAGGTTTTTCAGGATTTACCCAAATGGCCGGATCATCTGTGTCATTGATCGTTTTTTGTGTAATAAAATCAGGTTTTATTTCTGTCAGTTTGACTTCTTGATTACAACTGAATAATGTTGCTGAGGCATATATATATATGATGTATTTTTTCATTTTTTGCATTCTAAATAATTAATAAAGGTCGTATTTTAATCCTAAATTGAGTGTTTTTCCATAATATTCCAATTGGGAGACTCTTGAATTTGTTCCTTGGTAATAACGTAGCGGTTGATTTGTCAGGTTATTCAGATTTAAATAAAAACTTAAGTTTTTGCTGAATGTTACATTCGCATTGAAATCAAGGAAAAATTGCTTGTCGTAATAACGGTCTTCAAAATCACGTCCGCCCAATTCGTCCAGATAAGCGTCTGAAAAGTTACCTGATAAACGTAAGTTGAATCTTTTTGTAGAGTAATTGATTGAACTGTTAAATATATTTGGTGTGGCTTGTGGTAAATCCATATCGCCTCGTACTTCACCGTCTTCATTTCTGATTCCTTTCGCTTTTGAAGTCAGATAGGTATAATTGACATATACACTGAAGTTTTTAGCAAAACCAGGTAAAAAATCCAATCGCCTCTGAAATGAAAATTCAGCACCTAAAACTGAAGCATTGTCACCATTCATAGGTTTGAAAACATCATAACCGTCTGTGTTTTCTGATTGGAACTTATAAATAAAGTCATTAATTCTTTTATAAAATAAACCTCCAGAAACAATTCCGACCGATTTGAAATAATGTTCTGCCATAAAATCAAAATTCATTGAAGTTGTTGGTGTTAAATCAGGATTTCCTAAATAAATTTCTTCCTCTTCACGGTTAATTTCTCTATACGGAACCAAATCAATATAATTGGGACGGGCCAGTGTATTCGTCCATGCAGCTCTTAAAATTGTGTTTGGAGTTGCATTGTATTTAAAATGAACACTTGGAAGGAAATTGGTATAGGAATTTTTGTCATTAAGTTTATTAGTTCCTTCAAATTCACCGTCTTCATCAAAAACAACTTGATTTCCTTTGCTGTCTATTGTAGTATTTTCGATACGGATACCTGTTAAAACACTGAAAATCTCAGAAATTTTTTGGTTTATCATCGCGTAACCGGCAAAAACATTCTCTTTTACATTGAAATTTGCTGTTATATATTCTTCGGGTTTGTCTTCTGCTTCAAAAAGTGTACTATTGTTTAAATCCAGATTACCAATGTAATTCGGGTTGGCAAAAGAACCCACCTGGTATTGACTTCCGGCTAAGAAATCTGAATCGGAATAATTTGTAGTCGGTATATCACCCAAAGTATCCATTTCACTGCCTAACGGACTGTATTCCGTGAAACTGCCATTTCTGTTTTTATCCTTCAGACGTGTTTTAATACCAAATTTTAAATTTCCGTATTGATTGCTAACAAGTGAAGCCGGGATTTGAAGGTTTACCAATAGATTAATGTCCTTTTCTTCTGTATGTTTACTTTCATCGGTTAATTCGTCAAATTCAAAATCTCTGTAATCTGCATCTGATTCATTTACAGGAGTAAACCAAGGATTTTCTGAATCATTATTATAATTAATATTGTATTCACTTTTGTAAGCTACATACCGTTCATGTTCTTTGTCTTCTGATGCAATTGCATAGGAAGCTAACCAGTCCAATTGAAGGTTATTTATTAAATGATTTCCTCCCAAACTGTAGTTTTGCATACGTTGGTCTTCCAAACGTGTATTTTTATGACGACCTCCCGAAATGCCCTGTTTGTTTTCACGTGTTGCTTTAATAGGGAATGAAAGTAAATTTCCATTTGCCCCAACTGAAAAATCACCTGAATTAATATCTTCTCCATCTAAAATTTCCTGTCCGAATGCAAATCGTTGTTCACGATCGTCACGCCAATTGTAAATGGATTTAAAGTATAATGTATTGGCGTTATCGAGCTTATAATCCAAATTTGCCGAAAAACTTCTTCGGATACGTTGGATTCTGTATTCCCTGGCTTCAACCTGTTTCACATACGGATTTACATCCACTTCTTCTAAATTATCAGGATCTCCGTTATTGTATTCAAATTCGTCCTCCCATTCGGCCTCAATATTGTCGCTTCCAAAGGCACGGTCATTGAAAGAAGTTGAGACCAACCAACCTAATTTCCCGTTTTTAGTCCGGTTTCCCAAAAGAAATGAACCGTTTAAAATTCTTTTATCCGTTATAAAACTGATACCACTTCCCAAAGTTGTCGATAAACGGAATTTTTGAGGGGAAGTTTTGGTAATTAAATTTACTGAACCTCCAAGTGCATCGGCATCCATATCCGGAGTTACGGCTTTATTAACTTCAACCGTCTGAATCATATCTGTCGGAATTAAATCCATCTGAACATTGCGATTATCACCTTCTGCAGAAGGGATACGGCTTCCGTTTAAAGTAACCGAATTCAGCTGGGGAGAAAGTCCGCGTACAATAATATTACGGGCTTCTCCCTGATCAACCTGCATGGTAATACCAGGAACGCGTTTAACCGCATCTCCAATATTGGAATCCGGGAATTTTCCAATTTGATCTGTTGAAATTATATTGGTGATATTGTCTTTGTTCTTTTGGTTATTCAATGCTTTGGCCTGACCATCATTGCGATAACCCTCGATTTCAACTTCATTTAAAATCAATTTTTCAGGATTTAACTGTATAGTTAGGTTTAAAGTTTTACTTTCTTCAATTATTACAGAAGCTTCATAATCCTGGTATCCTAAATAGGTTACTTTAAGCACATAATTTCCTTTAGGGAGTGAAATAATGGAAAAGCTTCCGTCAAAATCACTGGAAACTTCTTTCCGTAATGATTCGATCATCACTTTGGCTCCTGGCAAAGAAAAGTTATGTTCATCGATAACTTTACCTTTTAAAGAACCATTTTGGGCGACTGTTCCGTGTGTTGCAAACAGTAAAATTACCGTTACAGCCAGCCAATTTAAAATAGTTTGTTTTTTCATCTGATAAGTTTTAATTTTTTTTGGCAAAGCTATATATCATAGAGTTTTACAAAAAATAAGCATAGGCAACAAAGAAGAAACATAAAAGAAAATGTGTGTAATAATAAGGCAACATTAATATTGATTTTACATTCCAATAACTTTATAAAAAGAAATGCCTCGAAAGCTAGAGTTCCAACAGGAAATTAACTAACTCTTTCTTGGAATCAATTGGTAATTTCTTTCTGAAACGATGACGTGCGACGCGAACACTGTCCGGTGTTACTCTTAAAATAGAAGCAATTTCTTTTGAAGACATATTAAGACGCAGTAAAATTCCAAGTTTTAATTCGGTAGGTGAGAGATCTTCAATGGCTGCGGATGATAGATTCTTGATGTAATTTGGATGGATTTCTTCAAAAAATATATTGAAATCCTGCCATTCATTTTCTTGTTGAAGTGTAAAATCAATTTCACTATAAAGATCTTTAATCAAGCTTTCATGATTGATTGTTTTTCTACTGGCAATGCTTTTTAATTTAAAAGACAAATCGGCCAGGATTTTATTTTTTTGGGCAATATGAAGACTGTAATTAGACAAAGTTGCAGTTTTAAGTTCTAAATTCTTCTGCATATTTTTTTCTTCTATCCATTTTTGATTCAGTTCAGCCTGTAATTGTTGTTGTTCATAATTACGGATTTTGAGATTGGCAATTCTTTTTTTCCGGATTGACCAATAAACCAAAAGCATGATAATAATTGTTGACCCTGCCAGGATAAATAATAAAAGAAATTGTGTTTTTCCTGATTTAGCCTGTTCTTCCAATATTTTGATTTGTGATTCTTTTCGGTCAATTTCAAAATCGGTGAGTAATAGATTAATTTGGTTTTTATTCTCGTTGATGAGGGCTTTTTCTTTGAATTTTTCAGCTTCTATCCTAAATACATATGCCTTTTTATAATCTTCCTTTAGAGCATAAACTTTAGCAAAATCTTTATATGCACTTTCCTGTAAATGATTATCGTTTATTTTTTTAGCCAAATTCAAGGATTGCCCGGTTATTTGAATAGCTGTATTTAGTTCATTTTTTTTTCGGTGTATATCTGCCAAATTATTTAAAATATTAGCTTCTTCTTTTGTCTCTGTACCTTTAAAAAATGAATAAGCTTTTTGATAATATGATGAAGCCTTGTCAAATTGAAGTAAGTCTTCATAAATACTTCCGATATTTTCATAAACATTGGCGGTCTCGAACTTATGAAGTTTAGGAGACAGGTAACCAAGACTTTTGTTTTCAAATTGTAATGCTTTCAGATAATCTCCCTGTTTTTCATAATTGGCTCCCATTAAATTCAAAGCATTGGCCAGTCCGATCTTATAGTTTAACTTTTCAGAAATTATACTTGCTTCGGTTAGAAAGCTAAGCGCATTTTTGTATTGCTTCGTAGTATTATAAATACTGCCAATTTTATTATTTACGATTACATACAAAGAATCTTTTTCTTTACTCTTATAACAATTCAGAATCTGGTTGTAATACATTAATGCATTGGAATAAAATCCATTAGATTCATATATAGTACCAATTTGGATTTTGGTTAAGATATTTTTTTGGGGAGATCTATTGGGCACCTCAGTTTCAAGTTTTTCTTTAAGTCCTTTTAAATCAATTAGTTTTTGTGAAAAAGATGGTTGTATAATTAAAAGTATTGATGCTAAAATTAATCGTTTCATTCTGTGGTTGGTTTAACTTACAAAAGAGTTTCTTTACATTGAACAGAATGTTAAACAGACTTTAACTTATGGTTATTAATAGCAGAATAATTATTCTACAAATAAAATTTTAATGTTAAAAACTTTAAATAATTTAAAAAAACGTTTTCGTACTTTAGCGTCGCAAAAAAAAACACACAACTACAACAACAATAAACTTATTATGGACTTAAACTTCAATAAAAACGAAGATCACAACAAACTTTTGCTATCCGACTTAAAGCAGCGTTTTGCTAAAGTTAAGTTAGGTGGTGGTGAAAAAAGAATTCAAAAACTACATTCAGAAGGGAAAATGACTGCGCGTGAGCGTATTGATTACCTATTGGATGAAAATGAAAACGCAATCGAAATCGGAGCCTTTGTTGGAGATGGAATGTATGCTGAACACGGAGGTTGCCCAAGTGGTGGAGTAGTGGTTAAGCTAGGTTACATCAAAGGGAAACAATGCGTAGTTGTTGCTAATGATGCAACTGTAAAAGCCGGAGCGTGGTTTCCTATCACCGCAAAAAAGAATTTAAGAGCACAGGAAATTGCTATTGAAAACAGACTACCGATTATCTATTTAGTAGATTCTGCGGGTGTTTATTTGCCAATGCAGGACGAAATCTTCCCTGATAAAGAACATTTTGGCCGGATTTTCAGGAATAATGCCATTATGAGCAGCATGGGAATAACACAGATCTCTGCCGTAATGGGAAGTTGCGTAGCCGGTGGTGCTTATTTGCCTATTATGAGTGACGAAGCATTGATTGTAGATAAAACCGGAAGTATTTTCCTTGCCGGAAGTTACTTGGTCAAAGCTGCAATTGGAGAAACAATTGACAATGAAACATTAGGCGGCGCCACAACACACTGTGAAATTTCAGGAGTGACCGATTATAAAGCCAAAGATGATAAAGATGCTTTGGATACCATTAAAAATATTGTCAGCAAAATAGGCGATTATGATAAGGCTGGTTTCAACAGGATTAAACCTGAAAAACCGGCTTTGAATGAAAATGAAATTTTTGGAATTTTGCCAAAATCAAGAGCTGAACAGTACGATATGCATGAAATTATCAAACGTTTGGTTGATAATTCTGAGTTAGACGAATATAAAGCAGGTTACGGACAGTCCATTATCACTGCTTACGCACGTATCGATGGTTGGGCTGTTGGAATTGTTGCTAATCAAAGAAAAGTGGTTAAATCCAAAAAGGGAGAGATGCAGTTTGGTGGTGTAATTTATTCTGACTCAGCGGATAAAGCGACCCGTTTTATTGCCAACTGTAACCAGAAGAAAATTCCTTTGGTATTTGTTCATGATGTTACTGGTTTTATGGTGGGTTCTAAATCAGAGCATGGCGGAATTATTAAGGACGGAGCTAAAATGGTAAATGCTGTTTCTAATTCAGTTGTTCCAAAATTCACTGTAGTAGTTGGTAATTCCTATGGTGCCGGAAATTACGCCATGTGCGGAAAAGCTTATGATCCAAGATTGATTTTCGCCTGGCCAAGTGCAGAATTAGCAGTAATGGGTGGCGCTCAGGCTGCAAAAGTGTTATTACAGATTGAGGAATCATCGATGAAAGCTAGGGGAGAAGAGATTACTCCTGAAAAAGAAGAAGAATTATTCAATAAAATCAAAGCGCGTTACGACGAGCAGGTTTCTCCGTATTATGCAGCTTCCCGTTTGTGGACAGATGCAATCATTGATCCGTTGGAAACCCGTACATGGATTTCAATGGGAATCGAAGCGGCAAACCATGCGCCAATAGAGAAGCAGTTTAATTTAGGAGTTATTCAGGTTTAATTCCGTTAAATAAAACTTAAATTAATCAACAAAATAAAATCTACCATTAACTTTACGTGGTAGATTTTTTATTTTATACCTATGAAAAAATTATTACTTGCTTTGGTTGTATTAGGCAGTTTCCAATTGGCCTCAGCCCAACTTACGGTTGCAAAGGAAACGTTCACCCGAAGAGATACTTTACAGGGAGGTTTACGTCCGGAACGTACCAATTTTGATGTTCAGCGTTATGATTTGAATATTAAGATTAATCCAACCGAAAAATCGATTGTCGGATACAATGACATCGCTTTCAAAGTAGTTGAAAATACAAACAAAATCCAGATTGATTTGTTTGAGAACATGAATGTGGACAGTATTGTTTACAATAATAAAAAACTACAATTCAAAAGAGAGCTTTTGGCTACATTTATTCAATTTCCGGAAGTGTTAACTAAAGGGAGTTTACAAAAAATACGTTTTTACTATTCCGGAAATCCGGTTATTGCAAAAAGAGCGCCATGGGATGGAGGCTTTGTTTTTAGTCGGGATACAGCCGGAAAACCATGGATTGGAGTTGCTTGTCAGGGTTTTGGTGCAAGCTGCTGGTTCCCGGTTAAAGATTCCCAAAGCGATGAACCTGACAATGGAACTTCAGTTAAAGTGGCTGTCCCTAGCGGTTTGATGAATGTTTCAAACGGAAGATTCTTAGGTAGTGAAGATTTAAAAAACGGATATACAAGATGGGATTGGGAAGTTAAAAACCCGATTAATACATACGACATTACAGTAAACATTGCTGATTATGTGCATATCCATGACAACCACAAAGGACTGGATCTGGATTATTATGTACTGAGAGCCAATGAAGAAAAAGCCCGTAAACATTTTGAAGAAGTAAAACCAATGATGGACTGTTTTCAGTCAAAATTTGGAAAATACCCTTTTACCGATGATGGTTATAAATTGGTTGAAACTCCTTATTTGGGAATGGAACACCAAAGTGCTGTTGCTTATGGGAATAAATATATGCAAGGTTATATGGGTGGTGATTTATCACAAACCGGAATTGGTTTACTTTTTGATTATATCACAATACATGAAAGTGGCCACGAATGGTTTGGTAACAGTATAACCAGTAAGGATATTGCTGACATGTGGATTCACGAAGGATTTACTATGTATTCTGAAATTGTTTTTATTGAATGTCAATTCGGATATGATAAAGCAATGCAATATGCGCTTGGGTTACATGATAATGTCAGCGGTGATCGACCGATAATAGGACACTACGGTGTTAATAAAGAGGGAAGTGGTGATATGTATCCAAAAGGAGCCTTGATGTTGAACACAATGCGTCATATTATTAATGATGATGCTAAATGGTGGTCATTAATTTTGAAATATTCAGAAACTTTTAAAAGACAGATAGTTACACATGATCAAGTAGTTGATTTCTTTAATAAAGAATCAGGTTTGAACCTGACATCGGTTTTTAATCAATATTTAAAATATACCGAAATACCTAAATTGGAATTAAAGAAAGATAAAAATGGAATTGCTTACCGCTGGGTAACTAATGAAAAGAATTTTTCAATGCCGGTAGATGTGTTAATTAAAGGAAAAAAGATACGTTTAAATGCTACGAATGATTGGCAAACCTTAAATGAAAAAGTAAAAGTGGTAACAGATGTGCAGCCAATAAAAGAGAAATTTTTTATAAAATACTGATAACAAGTAGGTTATTTCTATAGTATTTAGTAACTTTAGTTAACTAATTAAAAAACTAAACTAGTATGGAAACCGTAAAAAGCTTGAACAAATGGGCAAATGCCCATACATCGTATCCTTTAGATGTTTTAAGAATTATTGTGGGTGTTTTTCTCTTCTGGAAAGGAGTTTCATTCATGACCAATACAGAATATTATAATCAGTTGGTCGAACCCATAAAAGATTTAGGAGGCGGAATGCTTATTGTTCATTATGTAATGGCAGCTCATATGGTTGGCGGTGTAATGATTGTTTTCGGACTACTTACACGTTGGTCAATTATGGCACAGCTTCCTATACTTTTAGGAGCTTTTTTGGTTAATTTTATAGGAGAAATGCATGTTGGCAATTTGATCCTTTCATTTTTATTATTGTGTGTTTGTGTTTTCTTTCTGTTTTTTGGAAGCGGAAAACATTCAGCAGACTATTATTTTAAAATGGAATCATAATAAAAAAAGGGCTGATTTATTTCAGCCCTTTTTTTATGTAATTTATAATTGAACTCGAATGAGTTCTTTTTTAGTTTAATTTTAATTTAGACTTCATTTTCAAATACACCATAGCAATACTGAAAGCATAATTTGCAGAGGTTGTAATATCTGGGGAAACAACTTTATAGGCATTGAAAATTTCCAACAAAGAATATTGCTTGTTGGTTTGATCAATAATTTTTCCATGCATTACTTCTACATCCAAGAGATCATTTTTTAGTCGGCCACTATGCAATTTATGGAGATATTCATTCAAAATTTCAATATCATAATGAATACGATGCCCAACCAATGTAGCATTCCCAATAAAATTAATCAAGGTTTCAATAGCTTGAATTTCCTCATAAATAAGATCCTTCTCATTTTGAACGGCTTCTTTGTTTAATTCAATTTCCAGACTTTTTTCAAGCAAAATTTGTCCATGATCAATAGTCACGGCACCAATGGAAATAATACGGTCCTTTGATGGATTTATACCTGTAGTTTCAAGGTATATAACCACTTTTCTGTTTGTTGTTTGTTCAAATTGAGCAATATAATTCTTCCAAAAATCAGGATAATCTTTCCCGATATTTTTTATCCAATCGAGCATGTTATGAGAATTGAGTTAATTGAAAAGTATCTTTCACGATTTCTTCTAAATCTTTCAAAACGTGTAAAGATTCTTTAAGTTTTTCCTTATCAGCTTTTGATAAATGTTCTACATCAATAAAAATGCCGGTATTATCATTTTTAAGACCTTCCAAAGTCCGTAATCTGGAAATTAATAAAAATACATCAGCAGCATTAAGGTATATTTCTGCATTATCTTTGTCCTTAATCGCTAATTCCTTATACCTTGAAAAAGTATTGTTTATTCCTTTTAATCCATGGTGGAAGGCTAATAAACGGGCAATATCAACCATTTGGTCAATTGCTTTTCCTTTAATATTAAATTTTCCATCTTCCTCTTCATTGAATTTTTTGAAGAAATTGAGTGGAGCAGGTTTATTTATTGCATCGTTCCCCAAATAATCAAAAAACAGGACTTTATTTTTAACTTCAAATATGGCATCCGTTATTTCACTCTCCATATTTTGGTCCCCATAAACAAATTCAAAATCAAAGAAGATAGAGCAGTGTTCATTTGTATATTCTCCGGGAGTGTTAATCCAGTTTTCATATTGTTTTACCCATTCGGTAAGTGATTTACACCAATGATGGTTATTCGCATTATGTCCAAACGGACAATGTTTGAAACCAACTTTTTCCAGAATTTCGTTTATTCTTTTAGTCAATTGACTGAAATAATCCTTCACATAACGAACTTGTTGAATTTCAGTATCATAATAAATCAAAAAATTATCATGATCCGTTAATAATAATTGTTCCTTACGTCCCTGGCTTCCAATACTGAAATAAGCAAATGGAACAGGAGCAGAGCCTAATTCCAAAGTTGCAATTTCTATTGCACGTCTTATGATCGCAAGTGTGATTTCTCCTGAAACGTTGAAAATATGCTGCAATGGAATATTTTTCGTTATCGCTTGCTGAATAATATCTGCAAGAGCCAAACGAACTGATTTTAATTGTTGCGGGGTTGCCGAACGTTTAATCTCCCTGATCAAAACACCAGGTGAATTGGCTTGAGCCTGAACCAAATCATTTTGAGTAATCACACCTTTCACATCTGTATGTGGTGTGCCGTCAATAGTCACACATAAATGATGTACTTTATGTGAAAGCATTACTAATTGTGCTTCTGCCAAAGAAATATTTTCAGTAACAGTAATCACAGGGTGTGTCATGATTTTGTCAACATGCGCATGAATGGCATTTCTTCCTGTGGCTACTTTCATCCTGAAATCAGCGTCTGTAACAATACCGACTAACTTTTTATCTTCAATAACAAATGCATTATCAACCAGATTATCAGTCATTAATATAGCGGCCTCACGGATGGTTTGGTCAGATGAAATAATAATTGGTTTTCTATTGTAATTTAATGATTGGAAAAATGATAAATCATTTTGAAAATCAGTTAATATTATTGAATCAGAAATTAATTTATTATTGATTTTATCAGCAGGATTATTTGAATTATGGGCAAAACTTTCAAGTAAGAAATTTAAAACATCAGAATTCTGGACAACAAAAGGTCTGAAAATATCAATAGGAATAGCATATAAAATACTTTCTTCATTTGCCTTGGCTGTCATTTGATAGTTATTTTTGGCAAAAAACGGACGTAATCCAAAAATATCGCCAACATAGCATTTGTTCAAAAGTGTTTCTTCAGCATCAGAAATTACAGTTAAATGTACAACACCGGAATGAACTACATAAAAGGCATCATGCAGATTATCATTGATTTGAAATAAATTTTTATTTTTTGGTAAATGATGAACGCGGATTTTTTTTGCTATAACTTTTAGTTCTTCAAAACTTAAAAAATTAAACGGCTTAAAATCTCTTAGAAAATTAGCTACATTTTCTGATATCGAATCCTTCATTATTACTGTATTTGTCATAGAAGGTAAAAGTAAGCACAAAATCTGTAAGAAAGAAGTGTAATTAAAATTTTTCTATTTTACATAATATAAATTATAGTTCAAAAATATAACCGATTATTAATCGGCCATACTAAACAATCTTTCCCTGAATTTTTTACCAATACTCAATTGGAGATTCTTTTTATATTCTTCGATAAGCCAGTCTCTGTAGTTTTTTGTGGAATTTGACAAACAACGGCAAAATATTTTGACTCTGTATGCGGCAGATTCTTCTAAATGTTTTGCTAATCTTTTTGCTTCGTTTAAATCATCTGAATTTTCAACACACATTAATGCATGCTGATCAATTGAATCATCAATAACTGTTTTTGGTCGTAGATTTTTTTTGATAGCCTGTTTAAAAGCTTCTTCGATATCAAATTCTTCAATTACGGAATTTTTGAATAAAGCTCTGATTTCTGCAGGCATTTCATATTTGAAGTGCATTTCAATTTCAGCATCTTCACGAAGATTTTCCAAATAATATTCCGGAGATTTAAAAATATGCTGCCAGTCTACCGGTGCGTCCCAAAGTCCAAATCTAGCTGCATTATTACCTAAATCAATAATATTGAATTCTTTCTTATTTGGCAATAAACGTGAACCACGGCCAATCATCTGAAAATACAGCGTTAAGGATTTCGTTGCTCTGTTTATGATAATGGTTTCAACTGTTGGTTCATCAAAACCAGTAGTTAAAATTCCAACCGATGTCAAAATAGCATCCGGTGTATGTTTGAACCATCTCAAAATTTCTTTTCTTTCCTCCGCAGATGTGGTGTTATCAAGATGTCTTATGGTGTAACCCGCTTCAGTAAAAGTATCCAGGACATATAATGATGTATGGATTCCATTATTGAAAATAAGCGTTTTTTTGCCTTTGGAAACTTCCTCATATGCATGAAGCAATTTACTCTGCATATCCAGTTGTGAGTATAATTCATCAGAAGATTTTACTGTGTAATCACCATTAATACCAATTTTAAGACTTTGTAAACCAACATCATAACTCATGGTGTTAGCTTTTGCCAAATAGCCGTTTTCAATCAGTTTATTAATTGGATCACCAACAATCAGTTCTTTGTAATTTTCATACATCGGTAACTTGATATTGGAGCTCAAAGGTGTTGCTGTAACCCCTAAAATAAAAGAGTTTTTGAAAAAAGAGAATAATTTGCGAAACGAATTATAATGCGCCTCATCGATGATAACCAAACCAATATCTTCGATTTCAAGTTTCTCATCATTTAAACGGTTTTTCAGGGTTTCAACCATCGCAACAAAACATGAATATTCTCCCTGATCCGGTAAATCTTTGATTTTGGAATTGATGATTTTATTTTTAACACCAAATCCGTCTAACATTTTGGAAGTCTGTTTGCAAAGCTCAATTCTGTGGGTCAGAACCATCACTTTTTTATTGTGGTATTCAAGATACCTGCGGACAATTTCAGAGAAAATTACCGTCTTCCCTCCTCCTGTTGGTAATTGATAAAGCAGATGACAGTTGGGCTCTACTTCGTCCATCCGGTCGAAAATAGCGCTGATGTCACGTTTCTGGTAGCTGTAAAGCTCTTTACGTTCTAATGGTTTGGTTTCCAAATCTGGATTAGACATCTGTTTTTATCGATTTTTGCAAAAGTACGTCTAAAAAACTGTTATCTAGTACTTTTTCGAATAAAAATTTACTTTAATTTTTTTTTAACTAATTTGTTCCTATCTGTGAATTCCTACTTAATAAAAGATTTCTTTTCTTTGCATAATAATTACAGCTTAATTGTGTTTGTAATTTTCACTTTCAATCCATTTATCCATGATTACAGTTAAAAATTTTAAATTTCTTGCCTTAATTGAAGGAATTTCGGCCCTATTACTTTTCTTTTTTGCAATGCCAATGAAATACGCTTTTGATATGCCGGTTTTTGTTCGCTATATAGGTATGGCACACGGTTTATTGTTTAGCGTGTATATTATAATGGCTACTATATTGAAATTTGTTGATCGTTGGAATTGGAAGAAATATGCTGTAATATGTTTAGCGTCTATTCCTCCGTTTGGTACTTTTTACATTGAAAAGAAATATTTAAGAAATGCTTAAATTCTCCGAAAAAATATTTGGCTGGTGCTATAAATTGTTAATGAAACTGGATTTTAATGAGACAATTGCGTCTTATTTCAGTCTGGCTGTCAATATCGTTGTATTAAGTTGTATTGCTTATGTGATGTATATGGTTTTCCGTTTTGTTTTGGTAACCATAATGGCAATCGTAGCAAAACGATCACGTACTAAATTTGATGATTTATTGGTCTCAAATGAAACAGCTAAATATATTTCACACTTAATTCCGCTGATTTATATTTATAAATCGGTACCCATTATTTTAGAGGATTTCACTTCCTGGGAAACTATATTCGGCCGTCTTGTTGCTGTTTATATCGTTCTTTTGGTTATTTGGATTGTACAATCGATACTTCGTGCATTCCGTGATCATCTAAAAAGTAAAACAGAATACAGTGATAAACCGATTGACAGTTATGTTCAGGTTATCATGATATTGCTTTGGATTTTAGGCGCCATTATTATTGTCGCTAAAATCATGGACATTGGTACCGATACTTTAGTAAAAACGCTAGGGGCGGTTTCTGCTGTTGTCATATTGATTTTCAGAGATACTATTTTAGGTTTCGTCGCCAGTGTACAGGTTTCCATTAATGACATGATCCGTATTGGTGATTGGATTACAATGGATAAATTTGGTGCCGACGGTGATGTAATTGAAATCAATCTTGCCACAGTGAAAGTCCGAAACTTTGACAATACAACGACTACAATTCCAACATACAGTCTTATTTCTGATAGTTTCAGAAACTGGCGGGGAATGATTAATTCAGACGGAAGACGCATCAAAAGGCACGTATTGATCAAAACAAATTCAATCCGTTTTGTCCGCGAAGAGGAATTGGAAGATTTCAAAAAAATCCAATTGATCAGTTCATATATAGAGAAAAAACAAGTTGACATCCGTAAGCATAACGAATTGCATGAGGTTGACAAAACCTTGTCAATCAATGGACGAAATCTTACTAATTTTGGGTTATTCCGTAAGTATTTGACTAAATACCTTGAAAATTATCCGGGATTAAACAAAGATATGTTGCTGTTATGCCGTCATCTCCAGCCAACATCACAGGGAATTCCTTTGGAAGTTTATGCTTTTTCAAAAGATAAACGATTTGAAAACTACGAGTATATCATGAGTGATATTTTTGATCATATCCTGGCTTCTGTCGTTTATTTTGATTTGGAAGTTTTTGAAATGCCATCCAGCAAAAACGCTATCAGTGAAGCTTAATTGAATAATATTATGGGGTTTATCATCAGAAATGTCAAACCGGAAGAATTTCAGAAATTGGGCCAACTCTTGGTTGATGTTTATTCACAGCTTGAAGGTTTTCCAAAACCGGAAGAGCAACCGGCTTATTATAATTTACTGCTGAATGTTGGAGATTTTACCCAAAAAGATAAAACCGAATTAATTGGAGCCTTTAATGAAATTGATGAATTATTGGCAGGAGTTGTTTTCCTCGGAGATATGCAATATTATGGTTCTGGCGGAACTGCAACTTCAGAAAAGAATTCAGCTGGTTTCAGATTATTAGCGGTCAGAGATTCAGCCAGAGGCTTGGGATTAGGTAAATTGCTGACACTGAAATGTATTGAAAAAGCCAAAGAAATGAATCTGGATCAGGTAATCATACATACCACCATGGCCATGAAACCGGCCTGGGGCATGTATGAAAAAATTGGTTTTAAAAGATCCGAAGATTTAGATTTTATGCAAGGGAATCTGGAAGTATTCGGATTCAGATACCGCTTCTAATTTAATCCTCTACACTTTTTATTCTGTTACGAACGTACTCAACCTGTGTTTTACCGTGTGCTTTCGGTTTTCCATCTTCGCCCAAGCTTACCATTGTGATGGTATCAATAGTAATAATGGTTTCACGCGTCATCATATTCCGTACTTCACATTTTAATACTAATGAAGAGTTTCCGAATTTAACCACATCCAGACCAATTTCAACAATATCTCCCTGCTTGGCGGAACTGATAAAATTAATTTCCGACATGTGTTTTGTAACCACTCTCGGGTTTTCCAGTTGAACAATGGAATACAAAGCTGCTTCTTCGTCAATCCAGGCTAATAATTTCCCCCCGAAAAGAGAATGATTAGGATTTAAGTCTTCGGGTTTAACCCATTTTCTTGTGTGAAATCTCATAGTAAATTATGTTTTTGAATGGCATCTTTGATGATGTCCAGATGATCAAATGCTAAATTTGGTAAATCATTAATTTCAAACCAATTACAATCTTCAGCATCATCAGATGCTTTAGCTTCAGTATTCTCGTTTGCTATTCCAAAATAAGCGATTGAAACGACATGGTTCCGGGGATCACGGAAGGGTTTCCCATAAGCTTTCAATTGTTCCAAATTGCTAACTTTAATTTGTGTTTCTTCTTCCAATTCCCGTTTTGCCGCCACTACCAAATCTTCGTTTTCATCAACAAAACCTCCGGGTAAAGCCCAACAATTCTGAAATGGATCATTCTTCCGTTTAATCAATAAAATCTGTTTGGGATTGGTTTCTTTGATAAGGACAACATCAACAGTAACAAAAATTTTGGAAGTATACATATAATAGGTTTTCAACACTAAATTACTAATAACTTTCGAATGTATTTTCCTATGAAGGCTACATTTTTCGTAAATTTAAGAAAAACAAAGATCATGGAATCCCGAGACACACAACTCCTGGAATGGAGAGGCGAAACTTTAGGAACAGTCAACACTCAGTCATCCAGTGAAGAAGCTTTCCAAAATCAAACCATTAGACCTATATTAAAACTTCAGAATGATTTATTTGTTCAGGTTTTTATCAATTATGCCATTAAGCAGAAGAATGTTTTTTTTGCGCTATCACCCGAAAAGAAAATGACTTACATTGAGAATGTGATCCAAAAGGATATTAAGTTCAGAAATTCACTGAAAGGAATGGTTATCGCTCTTTTTACGGTCAATGAATATTTGGAATACATAAAAAATTCATCAAACCTCAATAAAAGAATGATGAATTTATTAATTGAAAGGCTTAAAAGTCACGTACAATTGTTCGAAGAATGCAATCAATAAATGCTTTCTCCGTTTAGATTTGTTCCGAGTACATCACTCATGTAATCAAAAAACGGTCGCATTGCTTGAAAAGTATCCAAAACTTCGTTTTTGAAATTAGCCGCAGTTACTTCTTTGTCTGAAAAACGGCGGTAAACCAAATATTGCTTTTTCCTAATCAAATCAATTGCGTGGTGTTCTTTGTCAAAATCTTTCGGTGCAGTTTTCAATTCTGCGCCTTGCAACGTACCGAAATATTTAATGAAATTTTCCTCAGAAACTATAGAACGGATGATGCTGTCATCCAATTCAAACTCTTTACGGATCCGTTTTAAATCTTCTGCATTAGGTTCCCAAAAACCGCCTCCAATGAAGCTGGCACCGGGTTGAATATGCAAATAATATCCTCCGCGGAGATATGGTTTAGCCCTGTCATAACTGACGCTAAAATTATTTTTATAAGGCGTTTTATCTTTCGAAAAACGTATATCCCTGTAAATTCGGTGAATTTGCATTTTTTCAATGTTATCACGGGAACCGAGTTCCTGATGAATACTTCCAAAAAATGATTTGATCGCATCATGGTGTTTTTCAAAACGTTTTTTATTATCGTTAAACCAATCCCTGTTGTTGTTTTGAGCTAATTCTGAAAGGAAATCCAATTCCGTTTTTGAAATCATTTTTTTCTTTTAAAAATACCAAATTCCATTTCAATTTTACAAATTATTTGGACCTCTCTTCTAAAACTGATATTACATCTTTCATTTTAAACCCTTTAGCCTGCAAAAGAATTAAATAATGAAATAGTAAATCGGCACTTTCATTTAAAAATAAAATATCGTTACTGTCTTTTGCTTCAATTACCATTTCAATTGCCTCCTCTCCTACTTTTTGGGCAATTTTATTGATTCCTTTTTGAAATAAAGAAGCCACATAACTTGTGTCAGATTGTTTGCTTTTCTTTCTGTTTTCTATGGTTTCTTCCAGTTTTGAAAGAAATTGCCTGTTTGAATTGTTATTTTCGGCCCAGCAGGTATCAGTTCCTTTGTGGCAGGTTGGTCCTAATGGTTTGACTTGAAACAATAATGTATCATTATCACAGTCGGTTTTATAATTTACCAATTCTAGAAAATTCCCACTTTCTTCTCCTTTAGTCCATAAACGTTGTTTTGAACGGGAAAAGAAAGTTATTTTCTGAATTTCCAATGTTTTATTAAATGCTTCCTCATTCATATAACCAAGCATTAACACAGTTTTGGTTTCCGTATCCTGAATAATGGCCGGTACCAAACCGTTATCGTTTTTTGAAAAATCGGGTTTCATATTATAGTCTGATTGTGATGTTTTGTTGTTTTAAAAATTGTTTAAGTTCTGGGATTTGAATCTGCTCAAAATGGAAAACACTTGCCGCCAAAGCCGCATCTGCATTTCCATAATTAAAAACATCTGCAAAATCCTGTTTGCTGCCTGCTCCACCAGAAGCTATGACCGGAATATTCACAACAGAAACCAACTTAGCCAAAGCTTCGTTTGCAAAACCATTTTGGGTTCCGTCGTTGTTCATGGAAGTAAAGAGAATTTCTCCTGCACCTCTTTCTTCAGCTTCTTTTGCCCAATCGAAAAGATCTAAGTCGGTTGGCTCCTTCCCTCCTGCCAAATGCACTTTCCATTGGTTTTCCACCATTTTAGCGTCAATAGCCACGACAACACATTGTGAACCAAATTCCCGGGCCAAATCATTAATTAGTTGTGGATTTTTTACTGCTGCCGAATTAACCGAAACTTTATCGGCACCATTTTGCAGAAGCAATCTCACATCTTCTACAGACGAAATCCCGCCGCCTACTGTAAACGGAATATTTATAGTCTGCGCTACTTTTTTCACTAACGGAATCAGCGTTTTTCTTCGTTCTTCAGTTGCTGAAATATCCAAAAAAACCAATTCATCAGCGCCATTCCCAGCATATTTTGTAGCTAATTCAACCGGATCACCGGCATCTTTCAGATTGATAAAATTGACACCTTTAACCGTTCTGCCGTTTTTTATATCCAAACACGGAATAATTCTTTTAGTCAGCATTACTATTGTTTTTTAATGATAAAATTTTCCAATTGTTTTAATGAAATCTTTCCTTCATAAATTGCTTTTCCGATGATGGTTCCTTCACAACCTAATTGGGCTAATTGCGGTAATTCGTCAATTGTTGAAATTCCACCTGAGGCAATTAGTTTTAATTGTGACGATTTACAATTAATCATAATTTCCTGATACACATTAAAGCCGGGTCCTTCTAGCATTCCGTCTTTACTGATGTCTGTACAGATTACATATTGAATTCCTTCAGAAATGTAATCCTGAATAAAAGGAATAAATGACTCTCCGCTGTTTTCGGACCAGCCTGAGACGGCAATTTTTCCTTCGTTGACATCAGCTCCCAGAATAATTTTATCAGCACCATACGTTCGTATCCAATTTTGGAACACTTGAGGTTCTTTTACTGCGATACTTCCTCCCGTAATTTGATTGGCTCCCGATTCGAAGGCAATACATAGGTCGTTATCACTTTTTAAACCACCACCAAAATCAATTTTCAATTTGGTTTTCGAAGCAATCTGTTCCAGAATTCTGTAATTGATAATCCGGTTTGATTTTGCACCGTCAAGATCTACCAGATGTAGGTTTTCAATGCCGTGTGCTTCAAACATTTTAGCTACTTCCAGCGGATTTTCATTGTATATTTTTTTGGTTTCATAATCCCCTTTTGTAAGACGGACACATTTTCCGTCGATGATGTCTATGGCCGGTATGATTCTCATAATTTAATGTTTTATCTGCGTTAGGGATTGAGGCTTTGTCTGAGCTCTTTTTATTTGCCGTGGCGTTTAGCAAGGCAAATAAAAAAGCGAGTGCCGAAAGCCCGACCCTTGGGTAACGCCCTACTTATTTTTTAAAAAATTCAGCAACAGTTTTTCCCCGGCTTTCCCACTCTTTTCCGGGTGAAACTGCACACCTGAAAAATTATCTTTTTGTAAAGCTGTGGTATATTCCAAATCGTAATTTGTTGTAGCAATGGTTTCGTTACAAACCGGTGCATAATAACTGTGCACCAGATACATGTACTCATTTTCCAGGATTCCTTCAAACAAAGGTGACTTTAAATTTGAAATGGTGTTCCAACCTATTTGCGGCACTTTAACTTTATTCGAAAACCGTCTGATTTCTGTATCAAAAATCCCCAAAGCATCTGTGTTTCCTTCTTCCGAGGATTTGCACAACAATTGCATACCGAGGCAAATTCCCAACAAAGGTTGTTTTAGTGTTGGAATCAACAAATCCAAACCATTTTCTTTCAGTTTTTTCATGGCACTGGAAGCTTCTCCCACACCGGGAAATATTACTTTATCGGCTGCTTTGATGAAATTATGATCATTGGTCACAACACCTTTATATCCCAATCTTTCCAGTGCAAAAAGAATACTTTGTACATTTCCGGCACCATAATCTATAATTGCTATTTCCATTATAAAATTCCTTTGCTTGATGGTAGAATCATTTTTTCGGTATCTCGTTTTACAGCCGCTTTCATGGCTTTGGCAAATGCTTTGAAAATTGCTTCAATTTTGTGGTGCTCATTTGTACCTTCTGCTTTGATATTCAGGTTGCATTTTGCGCCGTCTGTAAATGATTTAAAGAAGTGGAAAAACATTTCAGTTGGCATTTTTCCTATCATTTCACGTTTGAATTCGGCTTCCCAGACCAACCAGTTTCGACCACCAAAATCAATTGCAACCTGCGCCAGACAATCATCCATGGGCAAACAAAATCCGTAGCGTTCAATTCCTAATTTGGTTCCCAAAGCTTTACCGAAAACTTCACCCAAAGCAATGGCCGTATCCTCAATCGTGTGGTGTTCATCTACTTCCAGATCACCATTGACCGCAATGTCCAGATCCATTTGTCCGTGAACGGCTATTTGTTCCAACATGTGATTGAAGAAGTCAATTCCTGTGTTGATATTTTTTTTGCCGCTGCCATCCAGGTTTAACGATATTTTGATATCTGTTTCTTTCGTTATCCTTTCGATTGAAACTGTTCTTGAATTCAATTTCAGGAAGTTATAAATATTTTTCCAATCTGTGGTTTCCAAAGCCAGAACTGACTCTAAACCATTGAGGTTTGCTGAAAGTCCGTTAGCAGATTCATTTATAAGAATTGCTTTGGCTCCGAGATTCTTAGCTAATTCGATATCAGTTAGTCGATCACCGATGACAAATGAATTTTCAAGATCATACGCTTCGGAAAAATACTCCGTAAGCATAGCTGTTCCCGGCTTTCTTGTTAGAGCATTTTCAGAAGGCAACGTTTTATCGATCAATATTTCATTAAAGACAACACCTTCATTTTCAAATGTTTTAATAATAAAATTATGAGCCGGCCAGAAGGTATCTTCCGGGAAACTTGCAGTTCCCAATCCGTCCTGATTGGTGACCATGACCAATTCATACTCCGTTTCCTCTGCAATTTTGCTTAGATATGAAAGGCACTTCGGATAAAACAGTACCTTTTCCAAACTGTCAATTTGTTTGTCATCCGGTTCAATTATAATAGTTCCGTCGCGATCGATAAATAAAACTTTCTTACCCATTTTGTATTGTTTTTAAAGTTTTGATTAATTGTTTGTTTTCTTCTTCGTTGCCAACAGTAATCCGGAGGCAATTTTGACACAAAGGCTGTGATGACCTGTTTCGTATTACGAATCCGTTTGCCAGTAATTGGTTATAGCGTTTTGTTGCGTTATCTACTTTTATAAGGATGAAATTTGCATTAGACGGATAGACTTTTTCAATGAATTTTACTTCAAGCAATTGTTTAGATAGAATTTCTTTTTCCCTTTTAATACTTACAATTTCATCTTTTGCAACTTGATTTTTATTTAATCTTTTTATTGCTTCCAACTGTGTTAATGCATTAACATTATAAGGTGGTTTTATTTTATTCAGAACATCAATAATTTCTTCAGAAGCATATAAAATTCCCAAACGGATTCCAGCCATTCCATACGCTTTTGAAAGTGTCTGTGTGACAACCAACTGCTTATAGTTTTCCAGTTTTAAAATCCAACTTTCTGCATCTGAGAAATCGATGTAGGCTTCATCCAGCACTATCAATCCGTTGAAATTTTCCAAAAGCGTTATTGTTTTATCTTCCTCAATTAAGTTACCTGTTGGATTATTTGGCGAACAGATAAAAATTATTTTGGTATTGTTGTCAATCACCTCCAAAATCTTATCGATATCCGGCTGAAATGAATCAAGCAATATTACTTCCCTATTTTCTACAGCATTCAGATTAGCCAAAACCCCATACATCCCGTATGTAGGCGGCAAAGTGATTACGTTATCACGATTGGGTTCACAAAAGGCACGGATTAATAAATCCAGTACTTCATCGCTACCGTTACCTAACAAGATCTGACTTTCAGGAATATTTTTTAAGACTGAAAGTTGGTGCTTGAGTTTTTTCTGTTGCGGATCCGGGTAACGGTTAATTCCGTTATCGAATGGGTTTTCATTTGCATCCAGAAAAATCATTTCCTTATCGAAATTTTTGAACTCGTCTCTCGCTGATGAATACGCCTCCATTGCAGCAATATTTTTTCGGACTAATTGATTAATTTCCATCTTTGATTGTTTTTAAGCGAATTGTTACTGCATTTTTGTGAGCTTCCAATCCTTCGGCATTTGCCATAGTTTCGATTGTTTTTCCTATGTTTTGGATTCCTTTCTCTGATATTTTCTGAAAAGTCATTGTTTTCAGGAAGCTATCCAAACCAACGCCACTATAGTTTTTTGCGAAACCATTGGTTGGCAACGTATGATTTGTTCCCGAAGCATAATCACCGGCACTTTCCGGAGTAAAATTCCCGATGAACACTGAACCGGCATTATTCACATTGCTAATGAAGAAGTCTTCATCCTTACTGCAAATGATCAAATGTTCTGGAGCGTATTGGTTAATGAAACCCAGGGCATCTTGATTGGTTTTTACTAAAATGAGTTTCGAATTTTCGATTGCTTTTGCTGCTATATCTTTTCTTGGTAAAGCTTCCAATTGATTTTGTATTTCTACTTCCACCGATTTTAGGATTTCTTTCGATGTTGTCACCAGGATTACCTGACTGTCTGGACCGTGTTCCGCCTGGCTTAATAAATCAGAAGCTACAAAAGCTGTGTTGGCCGTATCATCAGCAAAGACAAGTAATTCACTTGGTCCGGCAGGCATATCAATAGCTACATTATACTGAGTTGACAACTGTTTAGCCACTGTTACAAATTGGTTTCCCGGTCCGAATATTTTGTATACGTTATCCATAGTTTCGGTGCCAAAGGTCATTCCTGCTATGGCCTGTATGCCGCCAACTTTATAGATTTTTGTAACACCACACAAAGCCGCCGCATATAAAATTGCAGGATTTACAAAGCCGTTTTTATCCGGTGGCGTGCATAAAATTATTTCTTTACAGTTTGCTATTTTAGCTGGTATAGCCAGCATCAACACTGTTGAAAACAAAGGAGCCGAACCGCCCGGAATGTACAAACCCACCTTTTCAATAGATCGCTTTTCCTGCCAACATAGTACACCTTCAGTCGTTTCAACTGTGATGCGTTGGGTTATTTGAGCTTTGTGGAATTTTTCAATATTTGATTTTGCCTGATTGATCGTTTCTTTTAATTCCGGGGAAACCAGTTTTACAGCTTCTTCTATTTCTGCAGTTGTTACGATTGGCTTTTCAATCATAACACCGTCAAAAATTGACGTATATTTTGCGATTGCCTTATCCCCTTTTTTCTGTACCTCTTTAAAAATACTTTTGACAGTTGGCTCAATATCAGCATAGCTTTGAATTGGCCTAACGGTTAAAGATTCCCATAAAGTTCTGTTTGGATATTTATATTTTTTCATTGTTGTGGATGATTTATAAAACGATTTTTTCAATTGGACACACTAAAATCCCTTCCGCACCGGCAGCTTTGAGTTGGTCAATCACTTCCCAGAATTTTTCCTCTTCTATAACCGAGTGCAGGCTGCTCCAGTTTTCTTCAGCAAGCGGCATAATCGTTGGACTTTTCAAAACCGGAAGGATTTTACTTATTTCCTGAATCTTTTCATTCGGCACATTCATCAGTATATACTTTGATTTTCTGGCCCGTAGCACCGATTGAATTCTGAACAGCAGTTTATCCAAAATTTGATTCGATTCATCTGAGATCAATGGAGAAACAGCCAATACCGCTTCACTTTTAAGGATCACCTCCACTTCTTTCAGGTTGTTTTTGAATAAAGTACTGCCGCTTGACACAATATCAACAATGGCATCAGACAGTCCGATGTTAGGCGCTATTTCAACAGAGCCAGATATTTGGTGAATATCAATTTCCACCTGTCTTGCTTTAAAATAAGCCGAAACTGTTTTGGGATAAGAAGTAGCAATCTGCAGTCCGTTCAAATCGGTTATCGAATTGTAATTAAAGTTTTTCGGTACAGCAACAGAAACCTTACATTTTGAGAAGCCCAGTTTTTCAACCACCTGGATGTTTCTTCCCTTTTCGACCAAAAGATTGTCCCCCACGATTGCTGCATCCACCACACCATCGATAAGATACTGAGGAATATCCGAATTTCGTAAGAAGTATACTTCCAGTGGAAAATTTGTAGCCGTAGCTTTTAGTTGGTCGTTTCCATTATCGATGGAAATTCCTGAATCTTTGAGGATTTGGATACTATCCTCGTTTAAGCGCCCTGATTTTTGAATTGCAATTTTTAAAATACTCATTGTGTTTAGGATTTAATGAGTATATCAAGAGAAGTTGAGTACAGAAAATGAAAAAACCCGCTTGATATACTCAAACGGGTTTATAGTTATATGATTTTACACAATATCATCACTACCTCGCTCGAGCGTGGGATAAATGATGATGATGCAATTGATTTAAAAACATTATTTCTTTTTTTGTTGGCACAAATTTATGCGAATTAATTTTTAATAAACAAATCTTTTTTGAAAAAAGTCTTTTTTAATTGCTTCACAACTAAGCCATTATTTAGCGGGATCAGTTGTAACAGCAGGCGTTTCGCGTATTTCAGAGTGGCGTATTTCACCACCCGAAGTTCCTACAGGACCTGACAAAATAAGTGCCACAACCACAACTGTAAATACTAAAAACGACATTAAAAGTGCTTTCTTATGCTTCTTATAATTAACGAAAAGTCCGAGAATCGATGTTAAACCCACCACATACATCAATTTCATAAAACCTTCAGCTGCTTCTTCATGCTCGTGGATTAAATCATGTGAAAATCCGGGCATTTCTTCAACAAAATGTTCTGCTTTATCACCCGTCATCATTGAGATTTTCCCCATAATCATACAGAAAATAAAAATGACATAAGCGATATTGATCAACAATGCATTTTTCTTAAACATTCCATATCCTAAAATTGCGATTCCGAAGAATAATCCAATAATAGGAAAATGGTTGATTAACATGTGGTAATGTGCTTGGTTCATAGTCTATTAAGTTTGGTTTAATTACGTTTAAAATCAGAGTAATTCCGGGCGGTATTCAAAATGCATGGTGTCATAATGGTACCAGTTTCCGCCCCAAATGAAGCCGTTTTTTTTGAAAATATCCACGATTTGCTGTGGGATCTTATTCTTATACTTCAATTTTGCATTTTCATTTGTGCATTTACAATCCCATTGCCAGTAATTCGAAAATTTGGTATTGATATCAATTGTCATTCCGAAACTATGTGTGCTAAGACGGTTTGTGCCGGCAATTTTACGCCAGTTGAACGTTCCCCCGATATTTGAAAGATAAGGTTTTAAATTGGGATGTTGATCCAATTCATTTGAAATTTTAAGAATTGCTTTATCAACGTCGTTTACCGTTGTTACCTTTATTTTTTGATTCACTAATTTCGGGCACCAGATAATTTCAATCAGTTTTTTGGCTACCTCTTCTTTCGAATTGCCATATATTTTTTTAAAAAAAGTTTCATTCCGGATTCTTCCTGCGTCATTAGTTCCGGGTGTGGTATAGTTAAATTTAAATTTAAATTGGTCCTCAATATCCGGATTATCCAGCAATTCCTCCTCATTCTTTTGTTTTCCGTCATCATAAATCATTGACGAACCATCTTTAAAGAACAGTTTATTGTCTTTATAATGCGAGATTTTATCAGGATAGGCCTTAATCAGTTTTTCTGCGCCTTGCGGAACTTCGGCAGAACTATTTACAATGCACAAAAACAGTATTGAAAGGATAAATTTCATTTAAAATCTTTTTAGGTGCGACTTTTTGAATGTCCATTCAGGCGTTACAAGCATTTCACCAAAATCTTCACTATACCAAGGAGATATTTTTGAATTATTGGTATTTTTTAAAATCTGAAGTTCCTGAGCCGGCATGTAACTTTGTGCCAGCATAAACATTTTTTTGCCTTGTTTATTTATTGCCATATCCACAACAATTACGGCATGCCCGGGGAAACCGCCTTTGATGAATACATCCCCTATTTCGATATCCGAAACCGAAGCAACAGGTTTCAATTCCTTTTCAAGAGAAGCAGTTCCGGCAAATTGAAAAATCTGTTCCAGGTAATCCCAGTAGGCTTTCGCAGAACTATCAGGTTTTGTCTTTTTAACCCAAGAAGTTTTATTTCCTTTGACTGCGATACGATAACCTTCGCGCCATTTTGAATAATCTACGCGGAAACCATTAGTGAAATTGAAATGAATTTTATCGTATTGTTTTTGTGCAAACCAATAATCAGCTCTTAGCCGCATAACAGCGTCAGCACATTGATGCAGGTCTTTAGTACCTATAGGCAAATCAACTACGGCAACATACGCATCATCCGGTTTTGAATCACCATCATGGTATTTGACCAAAGTTCCTGCTTTTTTTAATGGAAGATTCCTCAAGAAATGACCAAAAGAATTTTGATTTTCATTTGTTCTTTCAAAGCCGGCGGGTACCGAAAATCTAGTTCCGACAGTATTCCCGTTGGACTGATTCTTTTCGATTGATTCAACTGATTTATTTTCTGCATTAGCATATAATAAACCAATGCAAACAATAACCGGAATTAAAAACAGTGCTTTTACTTTCATTATCAGTATACTTTTATGTAGATTATGCTCTTTCGAGGTCTACTTATCTTGGTCGGTGCCTTACTAATCTTCTTCCAAGGCTTACTTATCTTCTTCCGAGCCTTACTTATCTTCTTCCGAGCCTTACTTATCTTCTTCCGAGTCTTACTTTTCTTCTTCCGAGTCTTACTTGTCTTCTTCCGAGTCTTACTTGTCTTCTTCCGAGTCTTACTTGTCTTCTTCCGAGTCTTACTTATCTTCTTCCGAGCCTTACTTTTTAGAGTAAACCGTTATATTTTCGGGTAAACCATTCGGTTGTCAGTAAAAGAGCCAGAATTATAAGTCCCCAAATCCAGTCAATTAACGGTGAGCGTGTCACTACTGCTTTTTGAACGGCTTTATAGTCTGGATTATTTTCCAGGAAACGGATTAATTCGTTCACCTGTGCAGGTGCGAATGTTTTTCCCTGCGTATTTTGTGCCAATTGTTTTAATCGGGGTAAATCAGCATTTGTGAATTGTTTTTCGGCATCGAAATCAAGAATATGGAATGTTCCTGTATATTGTGTATTTGAACTTTTCTCTTTAACTGTAAAGCTATAATTCCCCGATTCAAGATCCTGGAAATTCACCTGAAAATCGTTGCTTCCCTTTGAGAAATCGTAAACCTTATACGTATTACTGTTTTTATTTTTTAACTGGATTGTAAGCTGTGCATTTTCGTCGAATTCATAGTTTTTATTAAAATATTGCGCTGAAATCACGATATTTTCACCTGAATTGTAGAAACTCTCATGCGTGACTACCAAGTTTTTCTTTTGTGTATTAGAAGCCAGGAACTGAATTGTTTTATCCAGAAAAACATCAAATTTCTCAAACGATTTTTCTTTTAAATGACTTTCCATGCGCCATTTCCAAATGTTTTCACCAAATAGATAAGCATTTCTGTTCATGCCGTTTTCGGTATAAGCCAGTAACGGATTTTCTGTACTTACATTCCGGATTCTGGATTTAAGTAATGTATTCGTATTTCCTTTAGGCGTAATCGTTCCAAATGCATTTTCCAAAGGAGGAAACTGTTCAAATCCTAAATTATCGATGGCAAACAAGTTAAAACCCGAATCAAAATCGGCTGAATAATCCTCTTTTTGCATGACCATTTTAAAATCAAAATGATTTTGGTAGCGGTTAAGCAAATTGAAGTCGGTATTCACACCTGTAATTACAAATGTGTTAATTTTAAGATTGCTGTTTTGATCCAAAACCGATTTGAAATCAGAATTCGGTTGATACAACACCAAAACATTATAATTTTGTAACGACTTGATTTCATTTGGTTTAACCAAAGTTACTTTGCGTTGTACGTTAGTTTCAACCGAACGCTTGATTGCGCCTAAATCAGGATGCGAAATACTGGAAATTAAAGCAATTTCAGAACGCTGATCAATGATTTCAACTGCAAAATTTTTAGCATTGTTGAATTTATTCTTTTCGTTTTCGGCAGAAGAAATAACTGCTTTATAAGTATGCACTCCCACTTTATCAGCATTAAGCAAAACCGAAACTTCCTGTGATTTTTTTGAAGAAGAAAAAGATACATTCTGTTTGAAAATAGTTTTTCCGTTTTCCTGAATACTGTAAGTTGCTGAGATTGCTTTGTTCCCGTTATAATAAAGAAAAGCTTCAACCGGAAATTTATTCTTTAAAAAAGCGTATTTGTTCGTGTTGAGTTGGTTGATTTTCAAATCCAGATGTTCGATAGTATCCCCTAAGACAACCGGGAAAGCATTAATGCCTGGTTGAATGTTGAACACATAGTCATCCCCTTGCGTTTGATTTCCGTCGGTCAACAAGACAACCGGATAATTCTGGTTACGGTAAATTTGTTTCAGGTTATCAAAAACCTTGTAAATATTTGATCTCTTTCCTTTAAAATCAAGTGGTTTTCCTGAATTCAGGTCTTCATCAAAAGAAAAAAACTGAAGATCGTATTTTTCTTTAAGTTTTTCATTGTTGCTTAATACTTCTGCAATGCTTTTCGCCTGTTGGTTTTGGTTTAAAAAAGCAATTGACTCCGAATTATCAGCAATGACGGGAAGCGGTGTTTTTTTTGTTTCGTACGTTTTTCTTGAAATTACCGGATTAATCAGCAATACTAGAATCAGGAATATAGTCAGAAAACGTAAAAAAGCTAAAAACCGATTCAGTTTTGAATGGTTTTTAGCCTTGTATAAATATTGGTAAAATGCAATTCCAGCAGATAAAACAATTGCAGATAGTAAAAGTAAAATTGTACTGAAATTCATTTTTTATTTCCGGACATTAAGAATAGGAGTTAAAGATAATAAGAATCTTTTAATCCCAAAGGTCTATTGTCTAAATTAGGTTAACATTCCCCCGTCAACGTTTAACACTTGTCCTGTTACATAAGCACTCATATCTGAAGCCAGGAACACACATGCGTTAGCGATATCTTCCGGAGAACCACCTCTTTTCAAAGGAATAGTATCTCTCCATCCCTGAACCACATCTTCGTTTAATTTTGCAGTCATTTCAGTTTCGATGAATCCCGGCGCAATTGCATTACAACGGATATTACGCGATCCTAATTCCAAAGCGATTGATTTTGAGAAACCAATCATACCTGCTTTAGAAGCAGCGTAGTTTGCCTGACCTGCATTACCTTTTACACCAACAACAGAACTCATGTTAATAATAGAACCGGCACGGTTTTTCAACATTGTTTTCTGAACCGCTTTCGTCATATTGAAAACAGATTTAAGGTTGATATCGATTACTGCGTCGAAATCTTCTTCAGACATACGCATTAAAAGGTTGTCTTTAGTAACACCTGCATTGTTGATTAAAACATCTACAGTTCCAAATTCTGCCAATACATCATCCACTAATTTTTGCGCTTCGTTGAAGTCGGCTGCATTTGATTTGTATCCTTTAGCTTTAACACCTAAAGCAGTTAATTCATTTTCAAGAGCCAAAGCTGATTCGGCTGATGAACTGTAAGTAAAAGCTACATTAGCTCCGTTTTTAGCAAAAACTTCGGCAATTCCTTTACCAATTCCTCTACTTGCGCCTGTGATAATTGCTACTTTTCCTTCTAATAACTTCATATCTAAATATTAATATTTTAAAGAAGCCAAATATACACTATTTTAAAACAAAAAAAATTGATTTTACAATTAAACCTTTTATGGCGGGCAATGTCTTAGTTCAAACCTTAAAACCAACCCCATGAAAGTATTTCTGAAACAACTGTTTTTTATTCCCGTGATCTGCATTCTTTTTCCTTCCTGTTCCAGTAGTGATGAAAATGAGTATGAACCCATACCTGAAGATGAATATCCAAACGTTACTGCTGCCTTCGGTGCTAATTTGGATTTAGCAAATCTATACAATTATGCGAATCAGGCTGTTCCGAATTACATTACTAAAGACAATTCAGTACCCAACCCGATAACCGATAAAGGAGCAACTTTGGGGCGTGTTCTTTTTTACGACAAAAACCTTTCTTCAAACAATACTATCTCCTGTGCCAGTTGCCACCAGCAGGCCAATGCTTTCAGTGACAGCAATACTGCCAGCACAGGAGTTAACGGAACCACTCCCAGACATTCCATGCGTCTTGTGAATTCGCGATTTGCAAGGGAATCCAAATTTTTCTGGGATGAAAGAGCCACTACCCTGGAATTCCAGACTACCCAACCCATCCAGAACCATATTGAAATGGGCTTCAGCGGTACCGAAGGTGATCAAAACATGTCCGGTTTAATTGCCAAACTGAACGCAATACCTTATTATAAAGAGTTATTTAAGTTTGCTTATGGAACTGAAGGAATTACAGAAAACAAGATTCAATTGGCGTTAGCACAGTTTGTGAGAAGTATTCAGTCGTTTGATTCAAAATATGACATTGGAAGAGCACAGGTAGCTAATGACGGCCAACCCTTCCCAAACTTTAGCCAGCAGGAGAACAATGGTAAAAACTTATTTTTAACTGCCCCTGTTTTTGATGCTACCGGAAACAGAACCAGCGGTGGTTTAGGTTGTGCCGCTTGTCATGCTGCACCGGAGTTTGATATTGACCCGAATTCAAAAAACAATGGTATCATTGGAACATTAGAAGGTACTGGCATTGACATCACCATTACCCGCGCTCCTTCATTAAGAGATTTAGTGAAACAGGACGGAACTTTAAACGGTAATTTCATGCATACAGGAGTCATAACAAGTTTACAGGCTGCCATTGGCCATTATGGCACGATAAACGTAGCTCCCGGAAACACAAATTTAGACCCAAGACTAATGCCAAACGGCCATGGACAGCAACTTCATCTTACTGCAAACGAAGTAAACGGAGTCATTGCTTTTCTCAGAACATTATCCGGTTCAAATGTTTATACCGATCCCAAATGGTCTTCTCCATTTCCCAATTAACAGTAAAGCGCCGTAAAAAGCGCTTTTTTGTTGAAAAATACTTTTAAAAAACTGGCAACTTTTTTTATACTCCGAATGCAATAACTATCTTTGCCTTTCTTAAAAATATACGCACTAAAAAAATGAAGATTTCATATAACTGGTTAAAGCAATTTATTAAAACGGATTGGGATTCGGAAAAAACCGGAGCAATGTTGACTGACTTAGGTCTGGAAGTAGAAGGAATTGAAAAATACCAATCTATTAAAGGAGGTTTGGAAGGTATCGTTGTGGGACACGTTCTTACATGTGTACAACATCCGAATGCTGATAAACTTAAAATCACAACCGTTGACCTTGGAGGCGAATCTCCTGTTCAGATCGTTTGTGGTGCCAGTAATGTTGCTGCGGGACAAAAAGTTCCTGTTGCCACTATCGGTACTAAATTATATGATAAGGAAGGTGCAGCATTTGAAATCAAAAAAGGGAAAATCAGAGGTGAAGAAAGCCACGGAATGATTTGTGCCGAAGATGAATTGGGATTAGGTGACAGCCACGACGGAATCATGGTTCTTGATGAAAAGCTGGTTCCGGGTACTCCTGCTTCAAAAGTATTCAATATTGAAAATGACGAAGTTTTCGAAATCGGATTGACGCCCAACCGTGCTGATGCAATGAGCCACTGGGGTGTTGCCCGCGATTTGCGTGCCGGTATGTTACAGCAGGACGAGCACGTTGAATTGATTACACCTTCTGTAAGTTCGTACAAAGTAGAAAAAAGAACACTTAAGATCGATGTTAAAGTTGAGGATAATAAATTAGTACCAAGATATTGTGGTGTTACCATTTCCGATTTGAAAGTTGGTCCTTCACCAGCTTGGTTGCAAAACCGTTTGAAAGTCATTGGGCTTACTCCTAAAAACAATGTAGTTGACGTTACTAATTATGTATTGCATGAATTGGGACAGCCGTTACATGCTTTTGATGCCTCTAAAATACACGGAAAAGTGATTGTTAAAAATGCAGAAGAAGGAGCAAAATTCATCACACTGGATGATGCTGAACGTACTTTAAGTGCTGAAGACATCATGATTTATGATGAAAAAGGTCCGTTATGTATTGCAGGTGTTATGGGTGGAAAGAATTCAGGGGTTAATGAAACCACCACTTCTATTTTCCTGGAGAGTGCTTACTTTAATCCGGTATCGGTAAGAAAAACAGCAAAGCGTCACGGAATTAATTCGGATGCATCATTCCGCTTTGAAAGAGGAATTGATCCAAGCATTACAGAATATGCTTTAAAGCGTGCAGCCATCTTAATCAGAGAAGTTGCCGGTGGTGATATGACTTCTGACATTATAGATGTATATCCTAAAAAAGTTGAAGACCATCAGGTTTTATTAAACTTAGAAAAAGTTAATAAATTAATCGGGCAAACTATTCCGGATGATGAAATTAAAAACATTTTGGTTTCATTGGATATTAAAGTAAATAGTATTTCCAAAGTTGGTTTAGGACTTGTAGTTCCTGCTTATCGTGTGGATGTAACCCGTGAGATTGACGTAATCGAAGAAATCTTACGTGTTTACGGATACAATAACATTCAGTTTACCCAAAAACTAAACGCTACAACTGCGCATTCCGCAAGAACCGAAGATTATAAAATACAAAATATAGTTGCAGGATTATTGGTTGGAAACGGTTTCAACGAAATGATGGCCAATTCCCTGACAACTCCTTCTTATGTTGCGTTAAGCGACAGCATCAATGAAAGCAACAATGTATTGATGTTAAATCCGTTAAGCGGTGATTTGTCTGCGATGCGTCAATCGTTATTATTTTCGGCTTTAGAGGCTGTTTCGTTCAACATTAACAGAAGAAATTCCGATTTAAAATTATTTGAATTCGGTAAATCTTACCATAAATTACTATCCGGTTATCAGGAAAATGCCCATTTGACATTAACCGTAACAGGGAATCGAAACAGTGAAAGTTGGACTGGTGCGCAAAAGCCATCAGATTTCTTCTTGTTCAAAGGTTATATTTTAGGTATTTTAGAGCGCTTAGGTTTGACCAAAACTTTAGTAACCAGTCCGTTGAAAACTGATGTTTTTGCTGAAGGTATGGTTTATGAGTCTGGGAATTCGACTTTAGTAGAATTTGGAACTATCAAGAAAACCATTTTAAAACAATTTGATATCAAGCAGGATGTCTTCTTTGCAGATTTCAATTGGAATTCGATCTTAAAAAATATTTCAGCAAACGGAATTAAATTTACAGAGATCTCTAAATATCCAGAAGTAAGACGTGATTTAGCATTGTTATTGGATGATAAAGTTGAATTTTCTAAAATTTTTGATTTAGCGAAAGCAACTGAGAAAAATTTATTAAAGAAAATTGATTTATTTGACGTTTACCAAGGTAAAAACTTGCCCGAAGGTAAAAAATCATATGCTGTAAGTTTCACATTACAAGACAGTTCAAAAACATTGACTGATGCTCAGATTGATAAAGTAATGGGTAAACTGACCCAGTCTTTTGAAACCGAATTAGGAGCCAGTTTAAGATAATTTTCCAACTGTTAAATACAGTTATTTTATTGTAACACAATCTGTAAATCACTAACTTAGTGACATATAGATTGTGTTATGTTTTTTAACAAGGTTAATATTAAAGACGTTTTAATACGGGAAAACTCAAAACCGGGTCATGAATCTTCTTTGCTTCAATTTACACAATCTGTACTTGATACTAATGATTCAGATCAATATACACTCGTCAATAAACTGTACATCAACAAATTAGAAAACGATAAGGTTTTCCATATCGATACCATCCGGAAAATATGCATCACTTACAGGTTACGCTTTTTAAACAGTAAATACTACAAATTAGACATTCCAGAAGAAGCCAATATCAAAATCCGACAACTCGAAATTGATCACAAAACATCCCTGCACAGCTTTAAAATACTCGCAACGGCAAAAGCTTTGAAACTCAAAAATTATGACGATCCTTTACTTTTTGTTCCCATGGGAAATGATTATTACTATTTAATCTATAAGTGGGGAAACGATTTGAGTCCGTTGCGAAAATGGAAAGCTCTACCTTATAGAAACTTCGGTAATTTACTTGCGTTCATTTTACTCTTGAGTATTGCCACAACCTTTATGCTACCTTATGAAAAACTGGGTACCGAAACGTATTCTACCATAAAAATGATTACTTTCCTCTTTATCTTCAAAACCTACTGTGCCATATATATATATTATTTCTTCTGGAAGGGAAAACATTTCAGTGTGAGTAATTGGGACAGTATTTATTACAATTAGCCTCTAGTTTTAGCAATCCTTTTCTTAACCTAGATTAAGTGTATCCGTGAATATTCGGAGTACCTTTGGGTATCATTTAAAAAATAGGAAACAATGACAACAAAAAAAATCGAATTGGTAGCCGAACCAAAAGCACCGCATTTTGTTGGTGATGGTTTTAGAGTGCACAATTTTATCCCGAGCGGTTATCGTTTGGATATGGAACGTATGAGTCCGTTTATCATGTTAGATTACAATTCAAAATATAACTTCCCTCCTTCTGAGATTCCTAAAGGAGTTGGTGTTCATCCGCACCGTGGTTTTGAAACCGTTACGATTGCTTATAAAGGAAAAGTAGCACACCACGACAGCGCAGGAGGTGGCGGAATCATAGGTGAAGGTGATGTACAGTGGATGACAGCGGCTTCGGGCGTATTGCATAAAGAATATCATGAAGAAGAATTCAGCAAAACCGGAGGAGAATTTCAGATGGTACAACTTTGGGTAAATTTACCGGCAAAAGATAAAATGAGCAATCCAAAATACCAGGCGATAGCCAATGTAGAAATGGGACGCTTTGAACTTCCGGATAATGCCGGTTTCATCGAAGTGATTGCCGGTAGTTATGAAAATGTAAACGGCCCGGCTTCAACCTTTACACCGGTTCATATGCAAAATGCAAAACTGAATAAAGGAGGCAAAGCAGGCTTTTCATTTCCGGCGCATTATAACACTGCTCTACTGGTTATCGAGGGAAGTGTAAAAGTGAATAATGAAGAAGTTGTACCAACCGATCATTTTGTTTTGTTTGAAAACGAAGGCGAAGACTTTACTATTGAAGCACTTGAAAATGCAGTGGTTTTAGTTTTGAGCGGTGAACCCATCAACGAACCTATTTTTCCGCATGGACCATTTGTAATGAATACACGTGAAGAAATTGTTCAGGCAATAGACGATTTCAATAATGGAAAATTTGGTCATTTAGAAAACTAATGGCCAAATTTTATCAATCTGAAATTCTAAAAATCTAATCATCCAATAATCTAATCATCTAAAAAATGAAGCCAGAATTTGAAAATATTCCGTTAGTTAAAAACGAAAGCGAGCACCAATTTGAGATCACAGTCGAAAACCACAAAGCTTTAATCGCTTATAAGGAAAGACCCGGTATAATTACTTTAATACACACGGGAGTTGAACCGGAGCTTGAAGGAAAAGGCGCTGCCACAGCGGTAATTGAAAAGACTTTGGATTATCTTGAGAAAAATAACTATAAACTGGTTCCGTTGTGTCCATTGGTATTTGCCTATATCAAAAGACATCCGGAATGGAAACGGATTGTGGATGAAAATTTCAAAGGATTTGAAGAATAAACTTTAATTTTAAGCAAAATAAAAAACAATGTCAAACATACAACTGATTATTGAAGAACGTTCAGCAGATATTGGGAACTTTATGGTGGGCCGGTTACTGCCTTTCCGGGAGAAAAGAACCGTGGGACCATTTGCTTTTATCGATCACATGGGGCCTTCCTTGCTTAAGGATTACCAGAATTTAGATGTTCCGCCGCATCCTCACATTGGATTATCAACATTGACGTATCTTTTTGAAGGAAGTATCATGCACAAAGACAGTTTGGGGACCGAACTTGAAATTCAGCCCGGAGCGGTAAACTGGATGACAGCCGGAAGCGGAATTGTACATTCGGAACGGACGCCACAGTACTTAAGAACTTCGGAAAAAAGCTTGCACGGATTGCAGATTTGGGTTGCACTTCCGAAGGAACTCGAAGAGATGGATCCAACTTTCAGTCATGTTGAAAAAGAAGACATTCCGTACTGGGAACAAGACGGATTATCAATTAAACTTGTCGCAGGAGAAGCTTTCGGGCGGAAATCACCCGTGCCGGTATACAGTCCGTTATATTTTTTAGAGATCAAATCGGATACAAAACAAAAAGTAACGATTGGTGATGAATTATACGGCGAAAGTGCCCTGTATATCCTTGAAGGAAGCATCAGTGACGGAACCAACAATTTCGGGCCAAAACAGATTTTGATTGCAAAAGACACCAAATTTTGTGAGTTTGAAATAGAAGCCAATACCACCGTTTATATTTTTGGCGGAGAACCTTTTCCGGAGGAACGGTTTATCTTTTGGAACTTCGTTTCATCAAGCAAAGAACGTATTGAAAAGGCTAAAACCGACTGGACGAACCAGACTTTTGCCAAAGTTCCCGGCGAAACCGAATTTGTACCACTACCCGCACCTATTAAATTTTAAGAAGCATGCCACGAATAACTGCAACCATAGGACATCAGAACTATAAAACCGAGATTACGACCGAAACCAACATTTTAATCGCTGACGAACCCAAGGAAGTGGGCGGTCAGGGACTGGGATTTGCACCAAGGGAATTACTTGCTTCCTCATTAGGCGCCTGCACGGCCATCACCTTAAAGATGTATGCCAACAGAAAAGGCTGGAATTTAGAAGAAGCCAAAGTAGATGTTGAATTCCGTTGGGATAAAGAGAATTTGAAATCGGTTATGGAACGGAAGGTTGAATTGATTGGTGATCTAGACGAAGAACAGAAAGCAAGATTACTGGTAATTGCCAATTCATGTCCGGTGCATAAGATTTTGTCTAATCCGATAGAGATTAGTACTGTTTTAGAGTAAATAGTCCTTAGCTCTTAGTCCTTAGTAACTGGTACGATTAAGATAATTAGTGGTACCAGTTATTCTTTAGTCGATACCATTTAAAGAGTCCTTAGTTCATAGTGCTTAGTTCTTAGTAATGGCTAAAGAATGCTTAATACCACTAAAAAGTCTTTGGTACCACTTACAAAATCATCAATACCAGTTAAAAAGTCTTCGGTACCACTTGACTTCGACAGGCTCAGCCACCGAATATCTACCAATACCACTTAAAAACTATCAGTACCACCTAAAAACTCTCAGTACCACTTAAAAACTATCGGTACCACCTAAAAACTCTCAGTACCACTTAAAAAGTCTTCGGTACCACCTAAAAAATCATCTGTACCACCTAAAAAGTCTTCTGTACCACCTAAAGAATGACCAGTACCACTTAAAAAGTCTTTGGTACCACTTAAAGAATCATCTGTACCACCTAAAGAATGACCAGTACCACTTAAAAAGTCTTCGGTACCACCTAAAGAATCATCTGTACCACTAGAAAAGTCCTTAGTACTTAGCTCTTAGTCCTTAGTATCTACAAAAGAGTGATTGAAATTACTTAAGAATGTTCTATTGTTAGTTATACATTCTCTACCAGGGACTAAGGACTTGGCAATAAGTACTATTTACTAAACAAAAATCCCATCACCTTTTACGGGATGGGATTTAAACTACAACACATTTTCAGAGATGGGGCGACTACAACCTAGTCCACAACTAACTTGGCCGTAAATAATTTTCTTGAATGAATTTTCAGGATATAGATTCCTTTTGGTAAATCCTGATTGATTAAAGAATATTTGTTATTGTTAACGTTTTTAGTTGCATACAATAATTTTCCTTCGGTATTAAAAATCTCAATCTCATCGATTGGGTAATCCGACTGGATGAACGTTTGATTCCCCTTTTGGGTTGGATTTGGATACACGTTCAATCCGTTATCAATTTTGAATTCGTCTTTGCCTAAAGTTGGATTAATCACCTGGAACGTCACACGGTTTGAAACCTCATTGTAAGAATCGTTTGTGAACATCACCATAAAATAATTACCTGTTTGAGTGGGTAATTCGGCCGGAGCAATTACTTTTGAACCTTGTGCCTGACCTTCAAAATACGTATAACTCACTAACGGATTCACATTCGGGTTATCCCCTTCGTGGTAAATACCCAGCCAGTCTTTCACGATACCCGGAGCATCTGTCCATGAAGCCGTAATTTGTTCACCAAGATCATACACCGGTTTATTGATCCAAAGTTCGGTTACAATATCCCCTACTTTAAAAAAGACCTTGTTTCCAACAGGATTGTATCCGTTTTGCAGATAATACTCGGCATAATAGTATCCTTTTGGTAAATTATTGAAGGTTTTTGAACCCGAAGCCGTCGTAACATATTGCCAAGAAGTTGCGGCAACACTTCCGCCCGGTGTAACCCCCATTTTATAAATTCCGATCCAGTCACTTGTTAACTGCGGACCATTACTGAACGTAACCGTTACCGGAGAACCTACGGCATACTCGGCTTGATTTGTACTTAGTGTTGGAACAGGTCCAACATAGAAATACTTTCTTGAAGCGATTTCGGTATAGCCACCATTTGAGAATATTGCGGCAAAATAACGTCCTTTATTAGGTAATCCACTGGCAAAATTAATAAAACCACTCGCACTACCGTTAGTATATTGCCAGGTTTGGGAAGGCGAAGTTGAACCCGGTGTTTGGCCTTCTTTATACAAACCAATCCACGTTGACGTACTCGCAGGAGCATCTGTATAATTGACTTTAATTGGAGCATTTTGTGCATAAGTTGCTGCATCCAAAGTAATTTCGGTATTAACCGTGTTACTTCCCGAGATTGTAAACGATTTCACATCAGACCATGGAGACCATTCCAGATTACGGTCGCGGTATCTTAGTTTTATATAGTATTGACCGTTTGGAAGTGAGTTTGAAGCCAAAGTCATTTTAGTAATATCAACTCCTAAGTTTTGATTCACGGTAGAATCCCTTCTGGTTCCATATTTACCATATAAATTTTCGAAATCTCTATACACCTCTTTTTTAATGATATCAAAGGTAGGCGTTTGTGAAATCAGGAACTGGCTCGTATTCAATAATTCGTTTGTCGTTGTACTGAAAGCCGAACCGTTTACCGTCACAGGCAACGTTACATTAGTTGGGAAATTATTAGTAATGGAAGGTTTCACCGGAGCCGGTTTGTTTTTATAGCGGTGGAATGTATCCATTAACTGATTGTTTTTCCAACGGTCAACACTTCCGATTGAGTAGCTTTCGATATCCATTTTACCGTTAGTTACGTCTATATCAACAATTTGGTAAATCCAGTTACAAATCGTTTTTTGCACGTCGTCGAAATCCTGTTCGGTAGACGAACCCCAGTATTGATCCCAAGCCGTTCCACCCGAGATAATATTGTATGTTGGCGTATTTTTTAACTGGCCTCTGTGGTACAAATGATGGTGCGCTCCGATGTGCATGGCATATTTAGGAGAAGACACCAATAAAGGAACCGCAGTGTTGCGAACCCAGGTAGAAATATCACCTACATATTGTTCCGCCTGATACGGACGGTGGCTTAGGGAGAAAATCCAGTCGACGGTTGTATCTGTATTCGCGGCATTTAGAACCTGTTGCAACCAATTCAATTGAGGAGTTCCTGTGTGCTCTGAACTCAAACTGATAAACAAAACGTTACCCGCCTGTTGGGCGTAGTAATTTTCAGTTCCCGAAGAAATACCTTTATAAGTCAGCTCACTGATGTAAAAATGATCGTAGTACGAATTCATTCCCAAAGTACCATACGTTTCGTGATTACCAACCGTAGTCTGAATTGGAATATTACCCGACAATCCTTTATTTTTTTTAAAGTGAACGTTTTCATAATGATCCAACGTTCCCACATCCACCTGATCACCCACCATGAACGTCATGGCGATATTATCTTCAGGAGAAGAATTGCGACCCCATTTGTCCTTGATTTTACGTTTAGCTGCCGAAACCAAGGAATCATAACGCGGAACGGCTTTCAGCTGATTGTCACCCATGATCAGGAAACGGATATGACCATCGGCAGTGGCAGGCTGACCCGGTAACGGTAATGTTTTGAAAGAGTTAACCGCAGAGTACGAAGTTCCTGTTTTGATGCGGTAATAATACTTTGTGTTCGGTGTAAGATTTGCGACTTTCACACTATGGTAAAAGTAATTTCCGGGATAACCAGAATCAGTAAAAACGTTTGTGTTTCCCGTTACTGTAACATTTAAATTGTTAGAAGTAGTACCATATTCAACGGTGGATTCATTGTTACTTTCCGTTTTCCAGTTTACGTAGATCGAGTTTGGTGTGGCGTTTTGGAGATACGGAAATAAAGTTTGCGCTTTTGACACCATCCCGGCACCGAAAAGCAGTAAAAGCATGTAAATTTTCTTCATTAGTAGCTAGTTTTTAGTTGGTTGCAAAACTACCAATCCCAAACCCCAATGCTTTTAAGGGAATGTTACAGTTGCTTTATGCTTACTCTTCTTAATTGTTAATTTTGTTAAATAATTGTGCTTTCTACCGACTTAACTTTAAATTTCAGCTAAATAAAACAGACACAAATAACTATGAAATTCGATTTAGACAAAACCATTGAAGTTTTAGAACGCACGCCGTTATTGCTTGAAGCCTTATTAAAAAACCTTTCTGATGAATGGAGCCTGAGCAATGAAGGAGAAGAAACCTGGAGTCCTTATGATGTCGTGGGACATTTAATTCATGGAGAAAAAACAGACTGGATCAAACGGCTGGAAATAATACTTGCAGAAGAAGGCAATAAAACATTTGAACCTTTTGACCGTTTTGCCCAATTTGAAGAAAGCAAAGGCAAAACATTAAACCAGCTTTTATCTGAGTTTAAAGAAATACGGAATTATAATCTTCAGATTCTGAGATCTAAAAATATAACGAGTGCTGATTTTACAAAGAAAGGCATGCATCCGGCGTTGGGAGAAGCAACCTTAGTTAATTTACTTTCCACTTGGGTCGTTCATGATCTGAATCATTTATCACAGATTTCGAGGGTAATGGCGAAGCAGTATAAAGAGGAAGTTGGTCCCTGGATTGAATATTTACCGGTTTTAAAATAAAGAAATCCCGCTTTAAGGCGGGATTTTACATTCAGAACAAACCAATACGTAAAAACTTCCATCAGTACTTCCTATATTTACAGGTAAATCTTACAAACTATATTTAATGGATTTTAAAGAAATAATTCCTGACAAAAGCATATCCTTATTTGTTAAAAGCATTTTAGTTTATGAATCGATTGAGGACGAAAAACATAAAACGATCCTCCCCTTTTTCGCCGACGGATATCCCGGTATTATGTATCAGGAAACAACAAACGGGTTACTTGTAAGTCCGCATGAAAAAGAAATGCCTGTATTTTTTCTTTATGGCCAAACCATAAAACCTATTGAACTTATCATGGAAGGCAGTTACAAACTGATTATCATCCAGCTTTACCCATTTGTGCTTCAGAAGTTTTTCGGTTTAGATCCCAAAAGCATTAATGATAACTGTTATAATCTGTTACAACTTGAAATGTCAGAGATTCAGAATACTGTCAGCTCATTAAAAATTGAACCAGATACAACAAATAGAATTCAAACTATTTCCGGTTTTTTACAGACCGTTTTCGAAGAAAAAAAACAACTTCTGGATTATAAAATCAGGCAATCAATTCAATTAATCTTAGATAACAACGGCCAATTAAGCATAAGCGAACTTTGCACAGCAACAGAGTTAAATGAAAGAACGCTGGAAAGAAGATTTTTGAATGAAGTAGGTATTTCTCCCAAACAATTTTCAAGAATTATCCAGTTTCAACAGTCCTTGGAACAATTAACTGAAAAAGATTATGACAAACTGACGGATATTGTTTATTCAAACGGATTTGCAGACCAATCCCATTTTATTAAAGTGTTTAAAGCATTCACAGGTAAAACGCCTAAAGTATTCCTTAAGAATTAGTTTTTTACCGGTTGTCGGTTTTATACTATTTTTTAAAACCGTGAAGAATCAACTTTGTAGTATAATAATTAACTAATATACTATGAAACGACTACTTATGATGATGCTTCTTTTCTATGCATCAGTTCATTCAAATGATCCCGGAAACGGTAAAAAACTATTTGAAAGCAAATGTGCAAGATGCCATGGGAAAGACGGAACCAAAGGTTTGTTTGGAGCAAAGAATCTGCAAAAAAGCAAATTGACCGATGCAGAATATACTAAAGTAATAACTAACGGCATAGCATTTATGCCTGCCTGGAAAAAGAGATTATCAGGAGATCAAATTACAGAAGTCATTCATTATATAAAAGAACTAAAAAAATAAACTATGAAAAATACAGACATTATCCTATTAATTACAACGACATTTTCAGCATTGATGGCTGGTCTTTTTTATGCATATACCTGTTCTGTTAATTTAGGTTTAGGTAAACTTTCGGATATCGAATACATCAAAGCGATGCAATCTATTAACAGGGAAATTCAAAATCCGGTATTCTTCAGTTGCTTTTTTGGAACATTGATTCTGATACCTTTGAGTGCATTTTTGCAATACAACCAACAGGCAACATTTAAAGCATGGCTTTTGCTTACGGCTGCAGTAACTTATGCAATAGGTGTTTTTGGTGTAACCGTTTTCGGAAATGTTCCTTTGAATGAAGCATTGGAAAATTTCAACACAATTGGTGTAGCCAAAGAAGTTATCCAGCATCAGAGAGCACTTTTTGAAACAAAATGGAATTTATTGAATACAGTCAGAACTGTTTTTTCAATATTGACCGTGATGCTATTGATTGCCGCCTGTATGAACCATAGTAAAGTACCGGTAACGGCTTCATAAATCTTACTCCATAAAAAAATCCCGCTTTAAGGCGGGATTTATATTTTTAAGAATACATTTTCTTTCTCATTTCCTGAATTTTTTCATCTTCAAGATATTCGTCGAAAGTCATATAACGGTCAATTACGCCGTTTGGTGTAATTTCAAGAATTCTGTTAGCAACAGTTTGTGCAAATTCGTGGTCATGCGTTGTGAACAATACAGAACCTTTAAAGTTTTTCAATGAATTATTGAAAGCTGTGATCGATTCCAAATCTAAGTGATTCGTTGGTTCGTCCAGCATTAAAACATTGGCACGCAACATCATCATTCTGGAAAGCATACAACGTACTTTTTCACCTCCTGATAATACGCGTCCTGTTTTCAAAGCTTCTTCACCGGAGAAAATCATTTTTCCTAAGAAACCGCGAACATAAACTTCATCTCTCTCTTCTTCTGTTTTAGCCCATTGACGTAACCAGTCAACTAGCGTTAAATCATTTTCAAAGAAACTATGATTATCACCAGGCAAATACGATTGATTTGTAGTAATACCCCAATCGAAAGTACCTGAATCAGGTGTTAGGTTACCATTTAAAACCTCATAGAAAGCTGTTGTAGCACGTGAATCTCTTGAGAAAACAACGATTTTATCGCCTTTGGCCATGTTTAAATCCACATTTTTGAAAAGCACTTCGCCATCAACAGAAGCAGATAAATCCTGAACATTTAAAATCTGATCACCGGCTTCACGTTCCTGATCAAAAATGATCGCAGGATAACGGCGGCTTGAAGGCTTGATTTCACCGATATTTAATTTTTCAATCATTTTTTTACGTGAAGTAGCTTGCTTTGATTTTGCTACGTTCGCGCTGAAACGACGGATGAATTCTTCTAATTCAGCTTTTTTCTCTTCCGCCTTTTTGTTTTGCTGAGCTCTTTGTTTAGCTGCTAACTGAGAAGATTCATACCAGAAAGTATAGTTACCCGAGTAATGGTTGATTTTTCCGAAGTCGATATCTGATACATGCGTACAAACCGCATCCAGAAAGTGACGATCGTGCGATACCACCAATACTGTATTTTCATAATTTGCAAGGAAGTTTTCCAACCAACCGATGGTTTCAAAATCCAAGTCGTTTGTAGGCTCATCCATGATCAAAACATCAGGATTTCCGAATAAAGCCTGAGCCAAAAGGACACGGACTTTCAGTTTTCCTTCCATTTCACTCATCAAAGTATAATGGTAATCCGCAGAAATCCCTAGATTAGATAGTAATGTTGCAGCATCAGAATCAGCATTCCATCCGTTCATTTCCTCAAACTGCACTTGCAATTCTCCAATTCTGTCTACTTTATCATCAGAATAATCTGCATACAGATCATCCATTTCTTTTTTAACAGCAAATAATGTTTTGTTCCCCATTAAAACGGTTTCCAAAACTGTATGTTCGTCAAACATATTGTGGTTCTGGTTCAAAACCGACATACGTTTTCCAGGCTCAAGAATAACACGCCCTGAAGTTGGATCAATATCTCCCGAAAGGATTTTAAGGAAAGTAGATTTTCCGGCACCGTTAGCACCGATAATTCCGTAGCAGTTACCTTGGGTAAAAGTTACGTTTACTTCATCAAATAAAATTCGTTTACCAAATTGAACCGATAAATTAGAAACTGTAAGCATTTATTTATTTTTTAAAAAGTGATGCAAAAGTAAGCAATAGTAAGCAGTTTTCTATTAAGAGTTTATAGTTTTTTCCATATTGGATAAATATTCAATTATATAGTTTTCAATTATTAAAAAAAGCCGTTAAAAACACCATTCCGGTTACACATTGCAATCAAACCGGATACAAATTAAAGCATTAAAAGGCAATTATTTGTACTATTTTTCTTTCTTTATATTTAAAAAATTAACTGTTTCTTTGCAACAGCTGTTAAGATATTCCCAATACTCTTGGAAGTACGGGAACTTTAACTGTACATTAACAGCCTTATATGCTTTATAAAAATATATTTGCTTATCATAATTTAGATTAGAATGATTGCCTATTTGAAAAAATTACAATTTCTTTTGCCCATTATCAGCCCAATCCTCGTGACTTCATGTGCGAGAGTCTTCCATGACAATGATTACAAGGCTTATTTTGGGGGTGAGATTATTAACCCTAATTCGAAGAACGTCTTCTTGTGCCGTGATAATGAAATTATCGATACAATCGAATTAGACAAAAACAATCGTTTTTTTACCGAGTATGATTCCCTTACACCTGGCATGTATACTTTTAAACATGAGCCGGAATACCAGTATATTTATTTTGGGAAAAACGACAGTTTGATGATTCGTCTGAACACACACGAATTTGACAACTCACTGACTTTTTGCGGACGTGGTGATGAAAAAAACAACTTCCTGATTGAACTATTCCTGAAAAACGAAGACGATAAAAATGCAGGATTTGACATTTACGATTACGATCTGAAAAAATTCGAGAATAAAATTGATGCCGATTTCAAAGAAAAAAATGCTTTCTACGAAAGACGCAAAGAAGACATCAATTGGGATGAGGATTTTGATGTATATGCAAAATCTATGCTGGAAATGCCGTATCTCGCCCAAAAAGAAGTGTATCCATTAGCACATAAATTCAGAACAGGTCAGGAAGTTTGCAAAATCCTTCCTAAAGATTATTATGCTTTCCGTAAAAATATTGATTTCAATAATGAGAAACTGACACATTTTTCTCCTTTTGTTCGTTACCTGACTTCCATGATGAATAATGTAACCTGCAGCAAGGACGGAAACAATAAATCATTGGAAAACAATATTAAAAAACTGGATGTAGCCGATTCAATTTTTACCAATCAGAAGATCAAAAATGCTGTTTTAAACAACATTGCCTTTATGTATATGCTGGAAGACCAGAATATGCTGAACAATAAGAAATTCCTGGATAAATATTTCAAATTGTGTACTGATAAGGAAAAACAAAAAGAAATCAAAAAAATTGCAGAAGCCACACAAACCATGTCACCGGGAAAACCACTACAAAAAGTTGGTTTAATCAACCCAAAAGGCGAAAAAGTAGATTTCAATTCCATATTAAAGCAAAACACAGTGGTTTATTTCTGGACATCCGAGGCCCAATCACACATGGAATCTGTGCATAAAAGAGCCTCTGAATTAAAAGCCAAATATCCGGATTGGGATTTCATTGCAGTTAATATTGATGACACCAATGAAACATGGAAGGCTACTTTACACAAATACAATCTTTCAGAAAACGAACTACACGCTGTAGATTTCAAGGAAATAAAAGACAAATGGGTTATTACTAAAATCCACCGCGCCATGCTGATCAATGTTGACGGAACCATCAACAACGGCTTTGTCAGTCTTTTTGATGCCAGTTTCGACAAATACTTAATGAAGAAATAATTAAAACAAACAGTCATAAAAAAAGCGTTCAGGATTTCTGAACGCTTTTTTATATTATGGGCTACAAAATTATTTGTTTCCTTTTTCGTAATCAGCAATAAATTGAGCGATTCCGATATCTGTTAATGGATGCTTCAGCAAACCAGTGATTGCAGATAATGGTCCTGTCATTACATCAGCACCAATTTTAGCACAGTTTACAATATGCATAGTATGACGAACAGAAGCTGCTAAGATTTCAGTTTCAAAACCATAGTTATCATAAATATCACGAATTTCCTGAATCAAATTCAATCCGTCTGTAGACACATCATCCAAACGTCCTAAGAAAGGAGAAACATAACTAGCTCCTGCTTTAGCCGCTAATAAAGCCTGTCCTGCAGAAAACACTAAAGTCACGTTTGTTCTGATTCCGCGGTCTGAAAAATATTTACATGCTTTCACACCTTCTTTTGTCATTGGTAATTTTACAACGATTTGCTCGTGTAATTCTGCCAATTCCTCACCTTCTTTAACCATTCCTTCAAAATCAAGTGCATTTACTTCAGCACTTACATCACCGTCAACAATGTTACAAATGTCAACATAATGTTTTAAAATATTATTAGTCCCGGTAATTCCTTCTTTTGCCATCAATGAAGGATTAGTCGTTACTCCGTCAAGAATTCCTAACGCCTGTGCTTCCTTAATTTGATCTAAATTGGCTGTGTCAATAAAAAATTTCATCTGTATGTATTTAAAAAAGTTGTGTTTTAAAGGTTACTATTATTTGGGCGTGTCCCTTTGGGCCGGGCTATCCACTACAATCTTTTTAACACGTCCGTGATTAAAAAGGATTTTCGCTTCTATCCCTCACGCGGACGCAAAATTACAATTTATAATTATCTTTTCGAATTTAATTCGCGTAATTCATCTTTAATTTCATTCAATAAATCCTTTATCTCTTGGTGATTTTCCTCCATTAAATTGATGCGGTTAAGTGCTTTTGTAAAATTTCTGATAAAAAACCACAAGATACCTAAAAATAATACTCCTAAAATTACAGAGAAGAATTGTTGTATATATCTTATAATTTATAATGATTCATCAGCATTTTTTCGTACACTTTATCCGGTAATGCTCTTTTCAAAACAATCGAGAATTTCTGCATGAAAGCTCCCACTTTATAATGCACCTTCGGATTGGGAGTTTGAATAATTTTATAAATCGCTCCGGCCATTTCCTCCGGATTACTGCCACTGTCTACATGTGTGTTCATTTCGTTTAATGTATTTCCGTAAGGAACTTCATAAACCGAACCTTTAATTACAGGTGCATGATAACGTCCGGCTGCGATATTTGTAGCAAAATCTCCGGGAGCTACATTCGTAATCTTAATGCCAAATTGTTTGGTTTCCATACGTAAAGCTTCGGTAATTAATTCCAGTGCACCTTTTGACGCCGAATAAATCCCTCTATACGGAAGTCCCATGTAACCGGCGATAGATGTGATATTGATAATCAAGCCTGATTTTTGGTTACGCATATGCGGCAAAACGGCCTTCATTACTTCAATTGGTCCGAATAGATTAGTCTCAAAGTTGTTTTTTATTTCATCAGTCGGAATTTCTTCAATCGGACCGGTAATTCCAACACCGGCATTGTTGATCACAACATCAACCCTACCCGATTTAGTTATAATTTCAGCAACTGCTGCCTGAATAGATTCTGCATTACGCACATCCAAAGCAATCAATGGAAATACTGAACCGGTAACTTTTTCCGGATTTCTGCTTGTACCGTAAACGGTAAAGCCTTTTTGGTGTAAAAATTCACCAATCGATTTTCCAATTCCTGATGAACCTCCTGTTATTAATACTACTTGACTCATTTTATATTTTTTTAAAGCATTGAAATTCCCAAACCGGGCTTTTCTGATAATTGAATTTTTCCGTTTATAATTTTACTTCCATCGGCTATATCATTAGCTATTAAATTAGCTCCGTCTAAGTCTGCATAATCAGCTAATGGAGCTAAAAACGCTCCGGCTGAAATCCCTACGGTTGATTCGGTCATACAACCAATCATTATTTTAAAGTCCAAGTCCCTGGCCGTTTTTATAAGTTCCAATGCCGGCGTTAAACCGCCACATTTGACCAATTTTATATTGACACTTTTATAATGCGGTTGCAAAGAACGTAAATTTTCAATAGTCTGACAATCTTCATCAGCCATCCAATTTGCATGCAAATTTCTGTTTAATATTGAATAATATCCTATTGGCATCGGCTGTTCGATATAGGTAAACTGTGCTGAATCAATATTTTGCTGCAGTTTACCACAGTCGATTTCGGTAAAACTCCCATTTGAATCCAAAGCTATTGATTGTTCTAATTCAGAAAACCGACGGATTATTTTTTCATCAAAACCTTTGCATTTAACCTTGAAATTAGACCAATTGGATTTTTTAATCTTTTCAATTTGCTCATCAATAGACGCCACACTTATGGTTATGGAAGAATCCGGCAAGTGATTTGGTCTGATTTTATTGAGTTCCAAAAAATTTTTATTCTCCAATTTACCGAATAAATCCCAGTAGGCACAATCCAGGGCAGATGTTAAAAAACTGGATAAATTTAATTTCAATAAAAAACTGTAAAATTCTAAAGGATAGAGCATTTTACTTGACTCAATTAAAGTCTTACTTAAGTTTAATTGATTCATAAGATCATTTAAATCGATCCCATAATAATCAATGGAAGTACATTCACCGTACCCAGTAAATCCGTAATGTGAAAGAGAAATGATAAGCGCTTCCCGATGTGTATAATTTCCATACGAAATAGAAAAAGTCTCTTTGAGTTGTAAGGTAACAATCTGCCAGTTTAATTGCATTGGGAATTTTTGCCTTAAAAATAAAAAATCCCGAACAATCGGGACCACAAATTCTGAATTACTTTAAGAAAAAAAATGGCAAGCTACCTACATCGCACCGCTACAACCGCATACCTTTGCTGTGTTCCCACCCTGGAGGAGTCTGCAGGAGCTGGTCGTGTAGGACTTGCCGCTGCAAATATACAATCTTTTTGTATTTTTGCAAGCGTATTTGTTAATGTAAAACTCCTTTGTATATTGTATTCGAAAAATAATTCATAATGAAAAAATATAACTTATTAGCATTCACTTCATTAGTATTGCTTCTAACCAACTGTGCAGGTGATAAAAAAAATTTATTTTCTATCGATGATTCTAAATTTAAACTGATATACCATCAAAATGACAATGTGTCTTTATTGGTAAAGAACAAAAAAGACAAGACAATTGATTCAGTTGTTTACTTCAATGGTGAAAAAAGAATTGGATCGGTAAAAGGAAATACTGCTTTCAATTATAGTCTGAAAGAACAAAAATTAGGTTATCAAAGTCTGAAAGCCGTTATTTACTTTGAAGGTGATTCAACTAAAACGGAAGAATCCAGAATTGAATTAGTCTCACATATTGAACCAAAATTACTGGATTATACCATTTTAAACACTTACCCACACGATATCAAAGCATATACCCAAGGCTTGGAATTCCACAAGGATACTTTATTTGAAGGAACCGGAAACGGTGCAGGAAACGGAACAGGTCTGCGCGGCGTGTCCAGTTTAAGAAAAACCGATTATAAAACCGGAAAAGTCCTGAAAAAAGTAGAATTAGGGGTTGATTATTTCGGTGAAGGAATTACCGTACTTAATAATAAGGTTTACCAATTAACATGGTTGAATAATGAAGGCTATGTTTATAATGCCGATACATTTAAAAAAGAGAAAACTTTCAAATACTTCAAAAAAATGGAAGGATGGGGTTTAACGAATGATGGTAAGAACTTATATCAAAGTGACGGAACAGAAAGAATCACGTTACTGAATCCTGAAACATTTCAGGAAGTTGATTTCATAAATGTATATACTGCCAATAATAAAATTAAAGCCGTAAACGAATTAGAATGGATTGACGGTAAAATTTATGCAAATATTTACCAAATGGACGCACTGGCTATTATTGACCCTAAATCAGGTGCAGTTGAAGCTGTAATTGATTTATCAAAATTAAAAAGTAAAGTCACACAACATCCTGATGTCGATGTTTTAAACGGAATCGCTTATAATCCAAAGACAAAAACGATTTTTGTAACGGGAAAAAACTGGGATAAAATGTTTGAGATTAAAATTAACCATTAATTTTTTTATCTTCCCTCCCAACCTTTTTATATCAAATGGTCTCTATGTAAATATAGACCATTTTTATTTTATAAGCTATGAGAAAACTACAACTATCGATACCGGAACCCTGTCACGAAAACTGGGTTAAAATGACTCCCGTTGAAAAAGGAAAATTTTGTGCAGCCTGTCAGAAAAATGTTATTGATTTTTCAAAATCAACCGACAGGGAAATCATCAATGCATATCAAAAGGATAAAAATTTATGTGGACGATTTTTAAACACACAATTAGACAGGGAATTGATAATTCCAAAAGAAAGAAAATCTGTTTGGCTGGCTTCCCTATTCTTCGGAATGATTTCATTATTCGATACTAAAGTAAATGCTCAGGAAAAACCAAAAACGGAACAAACTGATGCAAAAAACCTTAATTCCGGGAAGTCTACAACTGAAATAAAAACACAAAACGAAAGAAAGACAATCACTGGAATTGTAAGTGATGCAACCGGGCCAATTCCTGGAGCAAATATTATCGTACAAGGTACAACCAGAGGTGTTCAATCTAATTTCGACGGAACCTACAGTATAAATGCGGAAGAAGGTGAAAGATTGGTTTATTCTTTTATGGGAATGAAGGAAATCACAAAAACAGTTGGTAAATCAACTGTAATAAATGCTGTTTTGCCAGACGACAATAGCTTCTTAACAACAGGATTAGTAATCACTGGAGAAATTAACGAACCAAGAAAAAGACCGTATACCGAAAGAGCTTACCGTGTTGTTGAAACTTGGTTTGAATATTAATACAACATTCCTAATTATGAAAAGATTACATTTATCCATACCGGAACCCTGTCACGAAAACTGGCAACAAATGACACCTGCTGAAAAAGGAAGATTTTGTGCAGCCTGCCAGAAAAATGTGCATGATTTTACAAAGTCAACTGACAGAGAAATTATTAAGGCTTATGAAAAAGACCAAAAATTGTGTGGTCGTTTTTTGAATACACAATTAGACAGAGAATTAATGATTCCGAGAAAAAGAAAATCGTTGTGGTTGGCTTCAGTGTTTTTGGGAATGATTTCTATGTGGAATACTAAAGCAAATGCTCAGGAAAAACCAAAAACAGAACAAAATGATACCAAAAACTTGGATTCCGGAAAATCTGATACTAATATAAAATCACAAGGAGCAGAAAAAACAATTACAGGAACCGTAAGTGATGCAACTGGTCCAATTCCTCTAGCAAATATTGTAGTGCAAGGAACTACAAGAGGTGTAGAGGCTGATTTCGAAGGAAAATACAGTATTGTAGTTAAAGAAGGTGAAAAACTGACATTCTCCTTTATGGGCATGGAAGATATTACCAAAACAATTAACAGTCAATCATCCATTATAAATGTACTTCTGAAAGACGAAATTACTGACAAACATATAATTCAGGTTGTCGGTGGTTACCCAATCAGACGCAGTACCAATTTTATAGAAAGAGCTTACCGTGTAGTGGAAACTTGGTTTGAAGAATAATAAACAGATGAAAAAATTACAACTATATATACCAGAACCCTGCCACGAAAACTGGCAACAAATGACACCTGCTGAAAAAGGAAGATTTTGTGGAGCCTGCCAGAAAAATGTGCATGATTTTACAAAGTCAACTGACAGAGAAATCATAAATGCATACGAAAAGGATAAAAATTTATGTGGACGTTTTCTCAACACACAATTAGACCGGGATTTAATTATTCCGAAAGAACGAAAATCAGTTTGGCTGGCTTCAGTGTTTTTTGGATTTATTTTTCTAATATCGAGCAAGACTATAGCACAAGGCAAACCAAGAATAGAATCAACAAAAATCAAAAACGATAATACAAGAAGTACAGTAACAAAATCTGAGAATAGGACGCTTAAAAAATTAGTTACTGGTACAGTAAATGATAATATAGGACCTTTACCAGGAGCAGTTATTTCTGTTAAAGGAACTAACCTAAAAACCGAAACCAGCTTTGACGGCAAATACAGTATTATGGTTAAAGAAGGAGATGCATTAATTTTTTTCTTTAAAGGAATGAATGATGTAACCAAAATCATCAGTACTTCAAATATTATGAATGTAAAAATGACGGATAATTATTCCGGTGCAACAGAAGAAAAAATCATAAGAACCGGTGGAATAAAAAGAAAAAAGAAACTATAATTTGTTAGTATAAAAAAACGGGCATTTGCCCGTTTTTTTATACATCTTCAGTACCTATTATTTTTTTACTTCGTAACGGGATGTTTTCTCGTTGTAAGCGTATTTAGTAGATTTTGTTTTGTTTTTCAGCAAAAACTCTCCATTTGGCAACAATTGGAATTCAAATCCTTCACTTCTCTTCTTGTATTGGGTTTCAGAAGCTGTCTTTAATTTATCAAGGAAAACAATTTCCTGAACTTCAACAGCCTTTTGGGTATTTCCAATCAATAACGTTTTTGTTGCAGGATTCCACAATTGATTTTCAGTTACGGCTGCTGTTTCTTTTTTAAGTTTTGTATCTGTTTTTACCGTTTCATTCCAAGTTACACAGTAGAAAGTATTGGTTTTAACTTTAACAGGAGTAATTTTTACATTCGCAGGATTAAAATCGGTACGGCTTTTAGTTAACAGCATGCTGTCTTTTGCCACAACCAGAAATAAATCTTTCTTTTTATTATAGGCAACAGACGCGTCACCGGATTTAGCAAGGACTCCGGCTGAAGCGGAAGCAGTTGAGGCTTTCTTTTTTTTCTTTTGTCCGTAAGATAAACTCACCGACAATACCATTAATAGTAGTGCAATTTTTTTCATTGTTTATAAGTTATTTGGTTTGCCAAGATATTAAAAATATCTTACCAAAAACAAAAATCACGCCAAAAAAAGCGTGATTGATTTTATTCTGCAATTGCATTCAACAAAAGCTGCGCGGTAGCTTCATTTGTAGCCAATGGTACATTGTGTACATCACAAATCCTTATCAGCATATTGATATCCGGTTCGTGTGGATGACTGCTCATCGGATCTTTGAAAAACAAAACCATTTTGCATTTTCCTTCAGCAACCCGGGCTGCAATTTGAGCATCACCTCCCATTGGACCACTCAGTAATTTCTTTACTTTGATCCCTGCTCCTTCCGCTTTACTTCCGGTAGTGCCGGTAGCTATGATTTTAATATTTTCTTTATGTAATATTTCGATGTTTTTATTTAAAAACTGCACCATATCGGCTTTTTTACCGTCATGTGCGATTATGGCAATTTCCATGATTATTTGTTTAAAACGTGATATTCGATTAACCCGTCTATAGGTCGGCGTAACACATTACCCAACTGGATTTTGTGTTTGTCCAAAACACTTTGCAATTCATCTTTTAAATAGAACGCAATCGAACCGATGAAATGCACAGGAACTTCTTTATAATTATCAAATTGTTTGATATAATTTTCGACAAATGATTCCATTTCTTCAAAAATATACTGACGGCAAAATTCGGTGTCTTTGTGTTTGATCAGGAATTTTGCAAAAGTGGCCAAATACGCATTCGGATTGGGTTCTTTGTACAAATTATGTTTCACCGGATCCGGTTCAACATTATAGGTCGTTTCAAATTCCTGAGCCAGATCAGCCGGCATCTTGTTGAAATAATAACCTCTCAATAAATGACGTCCGAAACGGTTTCCGGAGCAGTCATCCATAGCGATATAACCTAACGACTGTACTTTTTGGTGCAAAACATGGCCGTCAAAATAACTGCAATTTGAGCCTGTTCCCAAAATACTTACTATAGCCTTTTCACCTTTAGGCGTTGTGGCAAAAACCGCAGCATAGGTATCTTCATGCACCGTTACGGCCGCATTGGGGAAATATTCCTGAAAAACCTGAGTCAGGAAAATCTTCATGCGGTCTGTTCCACAACCTGCACCATAAAAAAACAAACTGGAAACCTGATTCTTATTATGAGAGATATCAAAACGGTCTTCCAGACGGTTGATAATTTCATCTTTTGACAATACTTCCGGGTTTAATCCCAAAGATTGAGTGGTAAACAATACCTTTCCGGCATCATCAATGGCAATCCAGTCGGCCTTAGTAGAACCGCTATCTACGAGTAATTTCATTAGTAAGTTTGAGTTTGAATTGCGAACCTAGCCCTGATGGAAGCGGCATCCTTTTTTGTGGTCATTGAGGTTCTCGAAATGACCACAAAAAAGATACAGCGGACAGCAGGAATAGCTCCAAAAAAAATTATAAAAAAACCCGTTAATACAACGACTAACGGGATTATAAAGATATCAAATTATTTTAAACCTGAAACGTGTACGGCCAAATCGATTAATTTGCTTGAATACCCGTATTCGTTATCATACCAGGAAACCAGTTTGAAGAACGTTGAGTTCAATCCGATTCCGGCGTGGGCGTCAACAACTGAAGTACGTGAATCACCGATGAAATCTTGAGAAACAACATCATCTTCCGTAAAACCCAAGATACCTTTCATTGAAGTTTCCGAAGCATTTTTTAGCACGTTCATGATTTCTTCATAGGTTGTTTCTTTCTCCAATTTAACGGTTAAATCAACAACTGAAACATCGGCTACAGGCACACGCATTGACATTCCGGTTAATTTTCCGTTTAATTCAGGGATCACTTTTCCAACCGCTTTAGCAGCACCGGTTTGAGACGGAATGATATTTAATAAAGCTGCACGTCCACCACGGAAATCCTTGCGTGAAGGTCCGTCAACGGTTAACTGGGTTGCAGTTGTTGCATGAATTGTAGTCATTAAACCTTCCACGATTCCGAAATTATCGTTAATCACTTTTGCCAAAGGCGCCAGACAGTTTGTTGTACATGAAGCGTTTGAAACGATAGTATCGGCAGCTGTTGCTTTTTCGTGGTTGACACCCATCACAAACATTGGCGCATCTGCTGAAGGCGCTGAAATTACTACCTTTTTCGCACCACCTTTGATGTGTGCATTGGCCGTTTCCAAAGTAGTGAAGATACCGGTACATTCTGCTACCACATCTACTTCCACATCTGCGTCGTCCCATTTGATCAAGGTTGGATCTTTCTCAGCAGTAACACGGATGTACTTATCGTTAACGTATAATTTTCCGTCGATAACTTCCACTTTTCCGTTGAAACGGCCGTGAACTGAGTCGTATTTTAATAAGTATGCTAAATGGTTTACATCTAATAAATCGTTGATTGCCGTAACTTCTACATTATCTCTGTTGAAAGTTTCTCTAAACACAATTCTCCCGATACGGCCGAAACCGTTAATTCCTAATTTTACTTTCATATTCATATTCTTTAGACTTTAAGCGGTATTTACTTAAAGTTATTATTTAAATAGATTAAATTTATAATAGTGGGGTTAAGTCGTCATGATATCGGAAACTCTTAACAATTCCTCGTCAATTTTTGAGCTTCCTTTGATGGCTTGTTCCAATGGTGTGAGCGCTACTTTATCCTGGTATAAACCGACCATGAAGTTTGATTTACCTTCCAAAATGGATTCGACAGCTTTTACACCTAATCTTGAAGCCAATACACGGTCGAAACAAGATGGTGAGCCGCCGCGTTGCATATGTCCGAGTACAGAAACGCGCACGTCGTATTCAGGTAGGTTTTCTTCCACATATTCTTTAAGTTCGAATACGTTTTTACCAATTTTATCTCCTTCCGAAACCACCACGATGCTGGATGATTTTCCGGATGCTTTACTTTTTTGAAGTGATTCCAGTAAACGTTCCAATCCCAAATCTTCCTCAGGAATTAAAATTTCCTCTGCTCCTGCTCCGATTCCGGCATTTAAAGCGATATGACCGGCATCTCGCCCCATAACCTCCACAAAAAATAAACGGTTGTGTGAACTGGCAGTATCACGGATTTTATCGATGGCTTCCACAACTGTATTCAAAGCCGTATCATAACCTAAAGTATGGCTGGTACCAAAAATATCATTGTCAATTGTTCCTGGAATTCCCATAACAGGATAACCAAACTCGTTATTGAAAATTTCAGCACCGGTAAAAGTTCCGTCACCACCAATAACTACCAAGGCATCGATTCCTGCATTCACTAAATTTTCGTGTGCTCTCTTACGGCCATCTGGAGTTTTAAAATCCATTGATCGAGCCGATTTAAGAATCGTTCCGCCTTTATTCACGATGTTGTTCACCGATCGCGGTCCCATTTCTTTGAAATCACCTTCAATCATTCCTTGATAACCGCGATAAATACCAATACATTCTACATTATGGTAAGCACAGGTCCGAACAACCGATCTGATGGCTGCGTTCATTCCCGGAGAATCACCTCCCGAGGTCAAAACGCCTATTTTTTTAATAATTTTTGACATTTAAAATTAATTATAATGTAAAATTACTAAAGAAATTCTGTTAAAAATCAAAGAAGTGTTAAATTATAAAAGAGGTGATAAATTTCAAACGTTTTCGTTAATAAGTTTTTAATAACCCGTTGGTTTTAATTCCCTTCAGGCACTTTATTATCGTTATTGAGATCTTCGGTAGGTCTTTTTTTGCGCTGCTCAGACATTTGAATATGTTCTGGTGTAACATCAGAATCAGGAACCTGTTCTTTAGATTCTTTTTCCTTTTTAGCTTTTTTGGAATTGAACACTTTTTGCATCAATTCTTTGAATGTATTAAAGTCTACTTCGTAAGAAACTCCAAGCCCTTGAGTATATCCAATTCCTTCACCGATATAATTAATGTCGTTTTCACGGTTAAAGAAACGGGCTTTTAATGTTCCGTCCTCATTCAATTTCAATTGAACTTCCACATCTCCAACAACAGCAGTTTCAGTAACGCCGCCAACCGGAACACCAAATTTACCGTTGATGGTAACCTTATCACTGATTTGTGTGGAAAGTGTAACACCAACACTTCCATCTGATTGTAAATTAGGATTACGCTTGTCTCCGGTTATTATATAAGGTCTGACTTTAAGTTTGTCATCACTGCTTGAAAACAAATCTTCAAATAAGCTATTCGCTTTTTCCAGTAAGTTTCCTGTTACAGCATTTTCAGCAACACCTTTATCTGTTAGGAAACTACCGGTTGACAATAAATAAATTGCCTGTGTCTGTCGTGTATCAGCATCGTTAAGTTTGTACTCCAGCTCTGATTTCAAAACCGACCCAACCGTTGGGAAATTAATTGAAATATCCGGCGTTGGATTTGTCAGTTGATCAGTTAACTTAATAACCACCTCAGTCGGCACTTTTTTATTAAAGGAAGGATTATCCAATAAAACTGCCGGATTTGCCTGTGTTGTATACACCGCTTCCATATTCAAAGTTGCATTCATCGGATTCCCGTCCCATGAAATGTAACCTCCTTTTTTAACATCAAATTGCTTGTCGATGATACCACCATATTTGAAGTTATATACTCCTTTATAAACCTGGAAATCCCCCCACATATTAAATTTACCCAACGTATTGATTTCCATTAAAAGTGACCCTACTCCTCGCCCTTTTAATCCATGTCCGTTGTTCTTGTTGATAATTACTTCAATTTCTGCATCAGGAGTGATATCAAATTCAAAATTCAATTCGACACCGTTGTAATTCTTATTTTTTGCGTCCTTACCTTTTTGGGCAGCGATTCCGTTTTTCGTAACAAATTTGATATAATCTTTTTCGGTAGTTGCTTCTGTATCGTTAATTGGGATTTTAATTGAAGTGTCTTTACTTGATTTAGCATTTACATTGATTACCAATCCGTTTATTGGCCCTTTAATAGATGCTTCTCCATCAATAAAAGCCGTACCATAATATAATGCACCATCAGAATCTTTTGTATCCAGTGCAAGCATTCGGTCAGAATCGATATTTAAATCCAGTGTCCAATCAGCAAATTTATTATGCCTAATCGATCCGGTCAAGCGTCCTTCTGTATTGTATTTTGAATCATACAAACCTATATTCCTGAAACTAAACTGATTTTCGGTAACATCTACAACTGAGTTTTTACCAAAATTATAATCGGTGTTTAAGTAAGGTATTTTCAATCCTGCTTTATTCAAGTACAAACGTCCGGTAATATCAGGTTCGTCGAAATCTCCGGTAAACCTTGCGGTCCCAGATGCCAATCCTCTTATGTTTTGAATTATATCGCCACCTAACGGACTGAAAATCCCCAAATTAAAATCTTCCAGACGTAAATCTAAATCCAGCTTGGTACTTCTCCCTTCAATAAATACATTCCCGTCAGCTGAAAAAGATTCCATTCCATTATTTCGCAAAACCGAATTGACCCTGAAATTCTTAAAACTATTATCTCCTTTGACATCAACATTCAATTTTCCTAATGCAAAATTATTGATGTTCAAACTGTCAATTTCCAAAGAAGACGTAGGCTCATAAATTGCCTTTCTTTGTTTAAAATCTACTATTCCGTTAACCTTACCTTTAAATCTTAGGCTATCTACCGAAGGTGTAATTTTATCCAATTCAACATCTTTAAATGACAATTGGACATCTTTATAAGTAGAATCCTTTAATTTACCCATGAGCTGCATAACCTGATCGCCATGCGTCATGGAAATTTTCTCTATTGAAAAATCAGTCAGTTTTTTATTGAAAACGATTTTATTATCATCCTCTTCTTTCTCATTCAAAAACCATAGATAGTCTTTAAAATTCACTTCCGATTTCTTGATACCAACCACACTGTTATTATCTTCATTAATGGTATGGTATAAGTTTAGATTATAATAATCTTTCCCCTTTTTTCCACCTTTAAATTCAGTTCTGAAAAACAAGGTATCATTTGCCGTAACATTAATCAGGCTTAAATTGGCAACTTTATAGTACTTCGTCTTAATGCTATCCATTTCGATGTAAGCATTATAAAGAGGATTTTTATTATCCAGATCGATATTAATATTATCAAATTTATTTCCGTATGCCGTAATTGAAGGTGATTTAAAATTGAATTTGAACATTCCGTCATTCGAATCAATTTCTCCTTTCATGTAAGTATTTTCACCCAAAGAAATTTCAGGATAAAACACTTCAATCAGTTTACTGTATACATTAAAATCAAATTTGACAAACTGTCCTTTACTCACTTTATTTGGTGAATAATTGGCATATAAACTTCCCAGAGAGTTCTCAATCAAATCCGGTAATTGCTTGAATTGGAATTTCCCTTCTACCTTACCTTCAATAATATCCGGGGAATTAATGGTTATAGTCCTGACCTGATTTGAGTCAAAAGTTGATTTCACCTGAAAATCATCAAAGAAATAAGTATCCTTGCTGTTTTCATATGAAGTCTGATTGATATAAATATTTCCATAAATATTATCAATCGAGTTCCCTTGTAAATCCATCACAACATCACCTCTGAAAATTGAAATTTCATCAGCGGTATAGATGTTTAATTTTTTAAGATTTGCATATTCCACCTTAGCATGGAAATCGTATTTGTTTTCCCTTTTACTCAAATCCAGGTTACCATCGAATTCCATGATTAAATTCGGGTCATTTGCAACGATGTTACCGTTAAAGACCGACTTATTCATTGTCCCGTCTACCTCTATGTTCCGGTAATTATACCCATTATAATAAATGCTCTGGACGTCACCTTTAATCTGGGTATTCAGGTATTTTTCTTTAAACCCTTTACCATCAGCATCTAAATCCAGATTTACAACTCCCAAATCACTTCTTCCCAAGAATTTACCCAGATCAAAATTATTGAGTTTTACATTTCCTTTATAAGTAGCATTATCGATATGGTCGATATTCGTCATACTTAAATTCGATTGTACGTTTCCTAGCGCAGTCTTCAGCAAAACATTTGCTTTTACTGTTTTGAGTGTAACTTCTGTTTCGCCCGAAAGTGTAAAACGTCCGAATTTTTTAAATGTAGAAGGCAGATTATCTCCTAAAACTCTTGGCAGGAGCTTATCTAAATTATCATAAGTAGAGGAAATTTTGGAAAACTTTCCTTTCATGTAAAAATCACCCTTGTTTTTGGTAAAAAGGTTTCTAAAGTCAAAATTCCCTATAATTTCAGAATTATTTTTATCAACCAAATATAAATTCCTGGTCTTGAAATTATTAAGACTTCCATAAAGTTTACCTCTGACATCAAATTCCTGGTTTTTTCCAAATTCACCATAAAACAAATTCAGATCATTAGAAGAAACTAAAGCTTTGTCAATCTTAATATCAAAAATTACCTTATTATTGAAATCGGCAAAATCCTTTCGGTCGTATTTTAATTCCACATCGCCTTTCAGTTTGGAATTGGATGTTTCCAGATCTAAATTGGCCAAATGAATGTTCTTTTTAGTATAGGTAAAATCCGAAACCAGATTATCAACCACTAAACCACGGTTGTCCACAAAAGCCATTTCTTCGATTTTCATGGTAACATCAGGCCCGAGTACCTGAAAATTTGAAGTATGCGCATTTAATTTTTTAGCCTCAAAAACCAGCTGATCTTTCAGATTTTCATCCAAAAACCGAAAATGGCTGTTAGTCAAATGCATATCTTCGGCAGTCATCAGAAATTTTTTCTTCGTTGGACTACTCGGTTTACCATCATCAAACAATGCTACAAACTTATCTAAATTTGTGTCCTTCTCTCCTTTGTAATTTTTGATATGAAAATCGAGTCCATCTAAACGGACTTCCCCAAAATGCAAGTCACCGTCCAATAATTTTTTAGCATCAACCAAATTAGTTTTCAATACATTTATATAAAATAAAGTATCTTTTCTATAATCCCTGATTAATACTTTTTTTAGTTTGACACCTCCGAAAACTGTAAAATTAGCTTCCTGAACAGTAATATCGGTACCAAATTCCTTATTAAGTCGTTCAGTGGCATACTGTCCCAATTTTGTTTGGACTGAAGGAATATTCAAAGCTATAGCAAGCAACAGCAATAGCAATATTATCCCGAGAAGGACATACAATGCTATTTTCAGGAATTTGTTAAAGGCGGTATTTTTTTTAGTTTCTTCCAAAAGTCAAACAAAAGGTCTAGATGCCCGTACCAGTTAATTCACAAAAAAACTGTAATTTTGGGCTTCGATGTAAAATTATGTATTTTATGTCGGTTTTTCAAATATAACGCAAATTCTGTGCCTTTATGTCTGCACCTACCTATATATTAGCAATTGAAAGTTCATGTGACGATACTGCAGCCGCCGTATTGCTGGACAGAAAAGTCTTGTCAAACGTTGTAGCCAGACAGGAAATCCATGAGGAATTTGGCGGGGTTGTCCCTGAATTAGCATCAAGAGCACACCAGCAAAATATAGTTCCTGTAATTGATGTCGCAATCAAAAAAGCCGGAATTACAAAAGAGCAATTATCTGCAATTGCCTTTACACAAGGGCCGGGACTGATGGGGTCACTATTGGTTGGCAGTTCGTTTGCAAAATCCATGGCCTTGGCATTAAACATTCCGTTAGTTGCTGTTCATCATATGCATGCACATGTTTTAGCCCATTTTATCGATGAAGAAGGATATGATAAGCCTGAATTTCCTTTTTTGGCAATGACAATTTCTGGAGGACATACCCAAATTATCAAGGTGAAAAGCTTTTTTGACATGGAAATTATTGGGGAAACTACCGATGACGCTGTTGGTGAAGCTTTTGATAAAAGTGCCAAAATACTTGGCCTTCCCTATCCTGGCGGACCTTTGATTGATAAGTTCGCAAAAGATGGAAATCCAAAAGCATATCAATTCACCAAACCAAAAGTTGATGGTCTTGATTTCAGTTTCAGTGGTTTGAAAACACAAATCTTGTATTTCATTCAAAAGAATCTAAAGGAAAATCCGAATTTTATTGAAGAAAACAAAGCTGACATCTGTGCTTCCATCCAACATATTATCATTCAGATTTTGATGGATAAAATAAAAATGGCCGTTGAACAAACCGGAATAAAGCAAATTGCAATTGGTGGCGGCGTTTCAGCCAATTCAGGAATCAGGACAACATTAAAAGAAACCGAGCAGAAATACGGCTGGAAAACTTTCATCCCTAAATTTGAATACACTACTGATAACGCCGCCATGATTGGCATTGTGGGTTACCATAAATTTTTAGAGAAACACTTCAGCGATGCTTCAACAGTATCTAAAGCACGAATTGAGTTTTAATATGCAGTTATTTTACAATCCAGACATCACTATTGAATCCAAAGAGTTTTCCTTCGATAAAGAAGAAAGTAAACACATTATTAAAGTATTGCGAAAAAAAGAAGGCGATATTTTATACGTTACCAATGGATTAGGATTTTTATTTGTAACCGAAATCATTTTGGCTTCCGAAAAAAAATGCATAGTTAAAATCAATTCTACTGAAAAGCAGGAAGAAACAGGATTCTATATTCATTTAGCTGTTGCACCAACAAAGATGAACGAACGTTACGAATGGTTTCTTGAGAAAGCTACCGAAATCGGTATTCATGAAATCACTCCTATTATATGTGATCATTCTGAAAGAACAATAATTAAAACCGAACGTTTTGACAAAATCATCCAATCGGCAATGAAACAATCCAATCAGTATTTTTTACCAAAACTGAACGAACCTGTTTCCTTTAAAAATTTCATCAATAAAAATCATGATGGAAATATTTATATTGCCCATTGCGAAGAAAGTAATAAGAAACTATTGAAAGATGTGGTTAAACCTAAGGAAAAATACACTCTTTTAATTGGTCCGGAAGGCGATTTTTCATCTAAAGAAATAAACCTGGCTCTTGAAAATAAATTCGTACCAGTATCTTTAGGAAATACAAGATTACGTACAGAAACTGCAGCCATAGTAGCCTGCCACAGTTTTACCTATATAAACGAATAGTTATGAGAAGTATATTGATATTGTTGTTTGTTTGTAATTTCGGGTTTTCACAGGAAATTGCTCTTTTGAAATACAATGGAGGCGGCGATTGGTACGCCAACCCTACTTCATTACCGAATTTAATTAAGTTCTGTAATACCAACATCAATACCAGGATAAAAACAAAATCAGCCACGATATCACCCGGAAGTCCTGATATTTTCTCCTATCCTTTTATACATATGACCGGTCATGGCAATGTGGTTTTCAGTAGTCAGGAAGCAGAAAACCTCCAAAACTACCTTACTTCGGGTGGTTTTTTACATATAGATGATAATTACGGTATGGATAAATACATCCGTAAGGAAATCAAAAAAATTTTCCCTAATAATAGTTTGGTTGAAATCCCTTCCTCCCACACAATATTCCAAAAACCTTTTACTTTTTCGAACGGATTACCTAAAATACACGAACATGACGGCGGCAAACCACAGGCATACGGCATCTTTATTGAAGGAAAGCTAGTCTTACTTTACACATTTGAATGCGACTTAGGTGACGGCTGGGAAGATCCTGATGTTCACAACGACCCTAAAGAAGTACGTGAAAAAGCCTTAAAAATGGGAGCTAATATCATAAACTACGTTTTTAATAATTAATTTACATTTAGGCTACCTTCTCATTATTAACAAAAACGCAACCCTATTCTTAGCGTGTTTAGCTTGTGCAATTTGTCATTTTAACAATTCTTTATTTACTTTTTTAAGATAATAACAAAAAACAATCCTAGTATTTGCGGATAGTTTGGTTTGTATTATAAATTTTTAACACATAAACGCTTTTTTTGTTAAATTTAATTTATAGTATTGTCAAAGAATTTTGAAAAAAATTACTAATCATTTAACTAAACCAAACAAATTATGAAAAAATTGTTATTAACTGCTTCGGTTGCATTCTTAATGTTTTCTTGTCAAAAAGACAATGTTAACGAAGATCAATCATCTAAAGTTTCAGCTCACAGAGGATGTGCTTCTCATGCTGTATTAGAACAACAATTAAAAGACAATCCTCAATTGGCTTCAAGAATGGCTGATATTGAGAATTTCACAAATGAAGCGATCAAAGCTGGTCGTTTGGTAAATGGTAAAATTGAAATTCCTGTTGTAGTAAACGTATTATACAGAACTACAGCTGAAAACATTTCTTTAGCACAAATCCAATCTCAAATTGATGTTTTAAACAAAGATTTCAACGCAACTAACTCTGACTACAATCAGGTTCCTGCTTTATTCTCAGGTGTAAAGGCTAATGTTGGAATTTCTTTCGTATTAGATCAAGTAATCAGAAAATCTACAACTAAATCATCTTGGGGTACTGCTGATGCAATGAAAAACTCTAAAAAAGGTGGTATTGCAGCAACATCTCCTACAACTAAGTTAAACATGTGGGTATGTACAATTGGTGGCGGAATCTTAGGTTACGCACAATTCCCTGGAGGTGCAGCTTCTACTGACGGTGTTGCAATTGATTCTAAATATTTCGGACTTTCAGGATCCGCTAACGCTCCATACAACTTGGGAAGAACTGCTACTCACGAAGTTGGTCACTGGATGAATTTACGTCACATTTGGGGTGATGCAACATGTGGGTCTGACTTAGTAGCTGATACTCCGGTACATAATACTGCTAACTACGGAAAACCTGCATATCCTCACTACAGTACTTGTACTGGTACTCCTGTTGAAATGACTATGAACTATATGGATTATACTGACGACGATGCAATGTATATGTTCTCAGCAGGTCAAAAATCAAGAGTCGATGCAATTTTTGTTTCTGGTGGTGCAAGAAATTCTTTCGCTCAACCATAACATTTAAGAAATAATATAAACTAAGCCCGTCTTTAAGACGGGTTTTTTTTGTATTGCATTATTCACAATACAAAAAACACATAGCCAACTGTATTTTTATTAACAAGTAACCTTTTTAAAAACCTTAAAATTAAAGACTTAACAAAGTTATTAACAATTTATATTGCTAACACAATAATTTTATTATTCATATTTTTTTAGTAAAAGTTTTGATGATAATTTAATATTATTTATCATTGCATCGGAAATTACAATTTCCAAAAACAAATATTAATCAAACCAATCAAACCAAATTTTTATGAAAAAATTATTATTGACTGCTTCTGCAGCATTATTAATGTTCTCATGTCAGAAAGATGACAATCAAACAAACCAAGAACAAACTAAAGTTTCAGCTCACAGAGGATGTGCTTCTCACCAAGTATTAGAAAGACAATTGAGAGAAAATCCTGCTCTAGCTGGCAAAATGTCTGAAATCGAAAGATTAACAAGCGAAGCTATCAAAACTGGGAAATTAGTAAACGGTAAAGTGCAAATCCCTGTTGTTTTCAACGTATTGTACAGAACGACTGCTGAAAACATTTCTTTAGCTCAATTACAATCTCAAATTGATGTGCTAAACAAAGATTTCAATGCTGCCAATTCTGATTATAACACTGCAAACAACCCATACTCTTCTGTAAGAGCAAATGTTGGCATTTCTTTCGTTTTGGATCAGGTTATCAGAAAATCTACAACTAAAACTTCTTGGGGAACAAATGACGCGATGAAAAAATCAGCTCAAGGTGGTATTAACCCGACTTCTCCAACTACTAAATTAAACTACTGGGTATGTACAATTGGTGGTGGAATTTTAGGTTATGCTCAATTCCCTGGTGGTTCTTCAGCTACTGACGGTGTTGCTATCGATTCTAAATATACTGGAAACACAGGAACAGCTACTTATCCATTTAACTTAGGTAGAACTGCTACTCACGAAGTTGGTCACTGGATGAACTTACGTCACATCTGGGGAGATGCTACTTGTGGATCTGACTTAGTATCTGATACTCCAGTTCATAATACAGCTAACTATGGTGTTCCTGCTGTTGGTCACAGATCAACTTGTTCTGGTACTCCACTTGAAATGTACATGAACTACATGGATTATACAGATGACAGAGGAATGTACATGTTCTCTTTAGGTCAAAAATCAAGAATGAGTGCAATTTTTGCTTCAGGAGGTTCAAGAAACTCTTTTGCTCAACCATAATAGTTGCAATTAATTATATTTAAAACCCGCTTTTTTGCGGGTTTTTTTATTCCATAAGATTTAGTAAATTTAATTTCTCAAAATCTAACAAGTGGCCGGATCAAAAAACATTCTCTCCCAGGAAGTTCAGACTTTTATTGAAGAATCATTAACCGTGAATTTTTCGAAATTAGCCTTACAGAAAAATCCTTTCCCGGAAATTTCCTGGAACGAAATTTTAACTCAAATAGCATCTAAGTTAAAAGCCAAAGATAAATTACCGACTTGGTTTCAAACAAAAGACATACTCTATCCGAGTAAATTATCGATTGAACAGACTTCCTCAGAAATCACCGCGCAGCATAAAGCATCCATAATTTCAGGAGAAAGCATAATCGATTTAACAGGAGGATTTGGTGTTGATGCCTACTACTTTTCGAAAAGATTTAAAAAAGTAATTCATTGCGAATTAAAAGAAGATTTACAGGCAATCGTTTCAAACAATATTGAAAAACTCAAACTTACAAATGTCGAATCCTTACTTGGAGACAGTACAGAGATATTGCAAAAATTAAATCATAAATTCGACTGGATCTATATTGATCCGTCACGCAGAAGTGACGCAAAAGGTAAAGTATTCATGCTACAGGACTGCTTACCAAATGTCCCTGCCAATTTAAATTCATATTTCAATTACACATCCAACATTTTAATAAAAACCGCTCCCATTCTTGATATATCGGCAGGTATAAACGAACTGGAATTTGTTAAGGAAATTCATATTGTCGCATTAAATGGTGAAGTAAAAGAAGTTCTTTGGCTATTGGAGAATAATTATTCAGGAAAAATAAAAATTAAAACAATTAATTTAAATAAAGAACAAAATGAAGAATTTGACTTTGTCATGGGAGATAATTTAAACTTCCCGGATTATGGATTACCAAAAAAGTTTATTTACGAACCCAATGCCGCAATTTTAAAATCAGGCGCTTTTGATCAGGTTGCAATTCATTACTCATTAGAAAAACTACATCAACATTCACACCTCTATACTTCAATTGATTTAATTGATTTTCCGGGAAGAAAATTTAAAATCAGCAATACTTTTGACTACAACAAATCCAATATGAAAAAATTTATGTTGGAACAGAAAGCAAATATCACTATTCGGAATTTCCCCGAGACCGTTGAAAATATCAGGAAAAAATGGAAAATAAGTGATGGAGGAAATATCTATTCTTTTTTTACAACTGATTTGAATAACAGTAAAATTGTTTTAATTTGCGAAAAAATTTAAATAAAATGAAATTCCGAATTTTAGCTCTTTTACTATTAGTAACAACTTTTTCTTTTGCTCAAAAACCTTGTGAATTCGTAACCAATGTGACAGATTCAATAGGTACCTACAAAGAGACGAAAAGTTGTTTGGTTTACGAAAAAGTTTTCGGAAATTCAGCGCAATTAATTTTTTTATCATTAGCAAGCGAGAATGACACTCCAATGCTAAAACTACAGGTAATCCAAAAAAGCAAAGATTTCATCACACCTAAGTGTATTGATACTGCATCAAAATTATTTTTCCAGTTATCTAACGGAAAAGTAATCTCACTTGTTTATGCAGATGAAGGAAAATGTGATAATTTAATTTACAATCAGGCCGAAAAGGAAAACAACCGTTTTTTGGAAGCCAGCTTCTTTTTCCTGAAGAATGATTTTGAAGATTTAAAAAAATACTCCATTTCTTTGATGAAGATCAACTATTCTTCAGGTGCAATCGATTATGTTTTACCAAAAGCAATTGTTTCTGAAAAAATAGGCACCACCTCCAGTCCGGAAAATTTCTTCAAAGACAACTATAATTGTTTATTTACGGACAGTTCCAAGTAAAATTAGACACTTTATCCTTTTTGGATCCTTTTAGGTTATAATGCCACCATTCACTGTTAAGGGCTTCAAAGCCATTACGGAGCATTATTCTTTTTAATAGTTTTCTGTTTTTCAATATCACCTTTTCGAATTGATCATAGGAATGTGCTGATTCCGGACCGAAATGATCAAAACCGGCTCCCATATCCAATTCATTTCCATTTTCATCAACAAGGGTGATATCAATAGCTCCTCCTCTATTGTGAATAGACCCTCTGGCTGGATTAGCTACATAATCTGGATCAGAAACAATTGACCACATTTTTTTTTGTACATCTAAAGGGCGGTAACAATCGAATATTTTAATCCTGTAACCCTTTCTCTTAAAACATTTACTGGCATCAGCCAATGCCTTGACTGTTTTAAGCCTCAAAAAACATTCGTCACATTCATACACCTTTGTCTTTAAAAAATTATCTGTAGTGGCGTATTTCATATCAAATACTAAATCACTTACATAATCTTTACTATTTACAAATGTTGTGTCGGAAATTTCCTGGGCACTAACCAATTCAAGACAGAATAATAAAGAAAGTAAGTAATAATATTTCATTTGTTGTTTTTTCAGAAATTTACTTAAAAAAAAGAAATAAAAAAAGCCCCACATTTGTGGGGCTTTGTGATCCAATCAGGATTCGAACCTGAGACCTACTGCTTAGAAGGCAGTTGCTCTATCCAGCTGAGCTATTGGACCTCATTTTAGTAAACTAAAACAATTTATCATCTTTGTCGGGGTGGCAGGATTCGAACCTGCGACCTCCTGGTCCCAAACCAGGCGCGATGACCGGGCTACGCTACACCCCGAAAAAGCGGAGAGACAGGGACTCGAACCCTGGCGACGGTTACCCGTCGACAGATTAGCAATCTGCTCCGTTACCACTCCGGCACCTCTCCTATTTTGCAAAGAACTTGATCATTTTTGCGGTTGCAAATGTAGCACAACAAAGTATTATTACCAACTTTTAGAGCAACTTTTTTTGGTTTTTTTTAAAGAAAATTCTTTTAAAGCTAATAATCAACAACATACAAATTAACTATTTTTTAAATATTAAATAATATCATAATGAAAATTCCAGTTTGCATTAAAATTAGTAAATTCGCAAAACTAAATTAGAAAACACAAAATGAAAAAAGTTGTTATTGTTTCAGCTGTCCGTACTCCAATAGGTAGTTTTATGGGAGCTTTATCCAGCGTACCTGCTCCACAATTAGGCGCTACTGCTATTAAAGGGGCTTTAAATAAAATTAATTTAGACCCTGCTTTAGTTAATGAAGTTTATATGGGTAATGTTGTTCAGGCTGGTGTTGGACAGGCTCCGGCAAGACAAGCTGCTCTTTTTGCAGGACTATCAAACGAAGTGGCTTGTACTACCGTAAATAAAGTATGTGCATCAGGGATGAAATCAGTTATGATGGGAGCTCAGGCTATCATGTGTGGTGATGCAGAGATTGTTGTGGCTGGAGGTATGGAAAATATGAGTTTGATTCCTCATTATGTTCATATGAGAAATGGAATGAAATTCGGACCGACTTCTTTAGTAGATGGTATGCAAAAAGACGGATTGGTTGATGTATACGATCAACAAGCAATGGGAGTTTTTGCCGACTTATGTGCTACAGAACACAATATCTCACGTGAAGAGCAGGATAATTTCGCTATTCAATCCTATACACGTTCTGCAAATGCATGGGATGCCGGTAAATTTAATGAAGAAATTGTTCCCGTAACAATTCCACAAAGAAAGGGAGACCCAATTGTTGTTACAAAAGATGAAGAGTACACTAATGTAAAATTAGACAAGATTCCTGCTTTAAATGCTGTATTTACAAAAGAAGGAACCGTAACAGCAGCAAATGCTTCAACAATAAACGATGGTGCAGCTGCAATGGTTTTAATGAGCGAAGAAAAAGCAAATGAATTAGGATTAAAGCCTTTAGCATACATTAAAGGATATGCTGATGCAGCGCAGGAACCAAAATGGTTTACAACGGCTCCCGCAAAAGCTTTACCTAAAGCTTTAAACAAAGCCGGTATAACCTTAGGAGATGTTGACTTCTTCGAATTCAACGAAGCTTTCTCGGTTGTAGGATTGGCTAATGCAAAAATTTTAGGCTTAGACAATGATAAAGTCAATGTAAATGGTGGAGCTGTTTCTTTAGGTCATCCTCTTGGATGCTCAGGCGCAAGAATCATTGTTACATTAATTAATGTATTAGCACAAAACAATGCAAAAACAGGTGCTGCTGCTATCTGTAACGGTGGTGGTGGTGCTTCTGCAATTGTTATCGAAAGAGCTTAAATAAATTTATAAATTATCAGTTATAAGCCATAAAACTGCTTATAGCTCATAATTCATAACTCAAATTGTATTCAATGTTTGGTATTTGTAATCTGGCCAATATTCCTCTACGTATAGAACCAAGTGACAGAAGTGAATTAGTTTCACAAGTTTTATTTGGTGAACATTTTATTGTTTTAGAACAAAATCTGAAATGGTCCAAAATTAAATTAGCTTTTGATGAATATGAAGGTTGGATTGATAATAAACAATTTAAAGCCATTGAAGAAGAACAGTACAATCAACTTTCAAAAGACGCAATTGTACTGAATGCTGATTTGATTGAATACATTACCTCTCCTGACAATTTATTAATGCCAATTCCGCTTGGATCTTCATTGTCTTTTTTAAATTATGAGAGTATAAACACTGAAAATCTTTCTTTTGAAGGAGCAAAAATCAGTGGTATGAAAGCTAAGCAGCAAATAATCGAAATCGCTTTTATGTATCTGAATGCTCCTTATTTATGGGGAGGCAAGACCCCTTTCGGTATCGATTGTTCAGGTTTTACCCAAATGGTATACAAACTCAATGGACACAATTTATTGAGGGACGCATCCCAACAGGCGACTCAAGGTGATGCATTAAGTTTTATTGAAGAAAGCGAACCAGGTGATTTAGCTTTTTTTGATAATGATGAAGGTAATATCATACATGTAGGAATTATTATGGAAAACAATTACATCATTCATGCAAGCGGAAAAGTCCGTATTGACCGTTTAGACCATCTAGGTATCTATAATGCCGAAATCAATAGACACACACACAAATTAAGGGTTATTAAAAAGATCATATAAAAAAAGTCCTGAGTTAAACTCAGGACTTTTTTATATTTACAATCGCTCAATTATTTTTTAGCTTTCAATGCTTTTGCTTTATCTGTCATATCTAAAGCATAATACATATTTAAAAGCGTAGTTTTTATATCCTGATCATCAGACAGCAATTCATTAGCTTTTTCCAAGAAAGGAATAACTGATTTGTATAAAGTTGCTCTTTTAGCTTTTAGAACATCATACTTTTTGTTATCAGCATCAGAAGTACCTAATTTATTCATTGCATCAACAATTTCTTTTTCTCCTTCTAATTTTAAAGCTGATAAGTTGATATAAGCGTTTTTATACTTTGGATCAATTTCAATAGCTTTTAAATAATAACCTTCAGCATCAACTTTTGCCTGCTTATCTCCTGATTGACTACTGATTACTCCTAAGTTATAATACAAATCGGCATTATTAGGGTTTTTGGCTAATGCTTCAGAAACTAATTTCTTATACATTTCATAATCCTTAGTCTGCAAATATAAATCTGCTTCTGACAAAATTAAAGAAACATCTTCAGGATTATTTGCTCTCGCCTCACCCATAGATTTTTTTGCTGCAGGAACATCTCCCTTTTGAATGTATAACAAAGAAATATTCTTTGCAATTTCACCTCTTTTAGAAGGAACATGCTCTGTTTTAGGCTCATAATGCGTTCCAATTTTCACAGCCTGATCTCTTTGGGCAGCAGAAGGGAAAGTTTGCTCTTGATCATTAGCTTTAAATTTAGCTGTATAATTTGTTGCTTTACCTGAATATTTTACATCTTTCAATTTTTTGTAATAATCCAAAGCCAAATCATAATCTTGTGCATTCAAGGCATAGTTAGCCGCATAATACAACATAACTGTATCCTTTTTATCAATTGAATAAGTTTGGTATAATTTCAAAGCACCCGTTTTGAATTTTTTAGCATCAATATCAGCAATTGCACTATTACGCACTTGTTCTTTCAATTCGGTCAAAGATGTTTGCGCCTGGGTAGTATATTTTACTTTCCCTGAATTTTCTTCAACTAACATCAAATCACTGTAAGCTTTTGCTGCTTCAGCTAAATTTTTATCAACTTCAACATTCTTTTTAGCCAATTCAAAAGAAGCATTACCCTTTAAAAAATGATATTGTGCTTTTTGTGCTTCATCAGCATTAACAATCATATTTTCTATTCCTGCTAAAATTTCTTTTGCTTCAGCAGCATTACCTGATTTTAAAGATTTTTCAGCAGCTTTTAACTGATCTTTTTGAGCAAAAGTTGCCACCGATGCAAATAAAGCCGTAGCAATTGCTAAATTTTTAATTTTCATTTTTAATTTTTTAAAATTATTTATTCTTGGTTTTCAATTTCAGTTGAATCAACACCATCAATCAAATCAGTTCCTTCTTCTTCATTCTCATCTGATTCTTCTTCACGCATTACTTTACAAACTGCCGCAATCGAGTCTTTACCTTTAATATTAATTAAGCGGACTCCTTGTGTTGCACGTCCCATAACACGTAAATCAGAAACTTTCATACGAATCGTTAAGCCTGATTTATTGATAATCATTAAATCATCCTCGTCAGTCACATTGTTAATCGAAATCAATGCTCCTGTCTTTTCGGTGATGTTTAAGGTCTTAACCCCTTTACCACCTCGGTTGGTAATACGATACACATCTTCTCCGTCTTCATCCACTAATTTAGTACGTTTTCCGTAACCGTTTTCAGTAACAACCAACAATTGCGTTTCGTTCACATCTTTAGTATCTACAGAAACCATGCCAATAACTTCGTCTTTTTCGTCCGCCAGCGTAATCCCTCGAACTCCTGAAGCTGTGCGACCCATCGGACGTGTTTTACCTTCTTCGAAACGGACTAATTTACCTGACTTAACTGCTACCAACACCTGACTTTCTCCTGTTGTTAACTTTGCTTCCAATAATTCATCACCGTCCTTAATCGTAATTGCAGCAACACCATTTGTTCTTGGACGCGAATATTGCTCTAAAGACGTTTTCTTAACCTGACCTTCTTTAGTAACCATGATAACATAATGGTTGTTGATATATTCCTGATCTTTCAAATCCTGAGTACAGATAAATGCTTTTACTTTGTCATCCTGCTCAATGTTGATAAGATTTTGAATTGCTCTTCCTTTTGCTGTTTTACTTCCTTCTGGAATTTCATACACGCGCATCCAGAAACATTTTCCTTTTTGTGTAAAGAACAACATGTACTGATGGTTTGTTGCCACATACATATGCTCAAGGAAATCTGAATCACGGGTACCGGCCGATTTTTGGCCAACTCCACCTCTATTCTGTGTTTTATACTCAGATAGAGATGTACGCTTAATATATCCGGCGTGAGAAATCGTGATCACCACCTGCTCATCGGCGATTAAATCTTCAATACTTACATCACCACCAGAATATTCAATAGTTGAACGACGTTCGTCACCATACTTATCTCTGATTTCAGCCAATTCGTCTTTAATTACTCCCATACGCATTTCTTTGCTGGCAAGTAATTCTTTCAAATAGTTGATGGTTTTCATGATTTCATCATACTCAGCACGTAATTTATCTTGTTCAAGACCCGTTAACTGACGTAAACGCATCTCAACAATGGCACGTGCCTGGATTTCCGATAAATTGAAACGTTCAATTAACTTAGCTCTCGCTTCATCACCATCTTTTGACGCTCTAATTAACGTAATAACTTCGTCAATATTATCTGAAGCAATAATTAAACCTTCTAAAATGTGTGCTCTTTCTTCCGCTTTTCTTAAATCGAATTGTGCCCTACGCGTTACAACATCATGTCTGTGTTCAACAAAATGATGAATCAAATCTTTTAAATTCAACATTTGCGGTCGGCCTTTCACCAATGCAATATTGTTAACACTGAAAGATGATTGTAACTGTGTATATTTATATAAGGTATTTAAAACTACATTAGGAACTGCATCGCGCTTTAAAATATAAACGATACGCATACCGTTTCTGTCCGATTCATCACGGATAGTGGAAATACCTTCAATTTTTTTATCATTAACCAAGTCGGCAGTATGCTTAATCATATTTGCCTTATTTACCTGATATGGAATTTCGTTAACAATAATTGCTTCACGACCTTCAACTTCTTCAAAACCAACTTTAGCCCTCATAACTACACGTCCACGACCAGTTTTGAACGCCTCACGAACACCATCCATACCATAAATAACACCTCCTGTAGGGAAATCAGGTGCTTTAATATGCGTGATTAACTCATCAATTTCGATGTCATTATTATCAATATAAGCTAAAGTACCATCGATAACTTCGGTTAAATTGTGTGGCGCCATATTAGTCGCCATACCAACTGCAATACCGGATGCTCCGTTCACTAGTAAATTAGGAACTTTAGTTGGCATTACTTTTGGTTCTTCTAAAGTATCGTCGAAATTTAACTGAAAATCTACCGTTTCTTTTTCTATATCAGCAAGCATCTCTTCCGAGAACTTTTTCATTCTTGCCTCAGTATAACGCATCGCTGCCGGACTGTCACCGTCAATCGAACCAAAGTTACCCTGTCCGTCAACCATTAAGTAACGTAAACTCCAATCCTGAGCCATACGTACCATGGCATCATAAACCGAAGAATCTCCGTGCGGGTGGTACTTACCCAACACCTCTCCAACGATTCTAGCTGATTTTTTATGAGCTCTGTTTGAATATACTCCTAATTCATGCATCCCGAACAATACTCTGCGATGTACTGGTTTTAGACCATCTCTTACATCAGGTAACGCACGCGACACAATAACTGACATCGAATAATCGATGTAAGCTGATTTCATTTCGTCTTCAATGTTAATTGGAATTAACTTTTCTCCTTCAGACATAAGTATTTATGTTATTAATTTATTTATTATTCAAAACGCGCTAATATACGTATTTCTGACTTTTTTACCAGCATGACAAACATCTAATTTCAATTTTTTATTAACAATTAAAACAAATACTTTGGTTGATAAATTAAGGTAATTTTAACTTGGTTTTCAAATAATTTTTCGTCAATTAGCTGTCAGTACTACTATGAACGGAATGATTTTTGCTTTTCCTTTCATAAATCATTAAATTTACATTCAAATCCTTTTTAAGTCATGGATGATAATTTTTCACCAAGAGTCAGAGATGTAATCACTTACAGTAAAGAAGAGGCCTTACGTTTAGGCCATGATTTTATTGGAACCGAACATCTGATGCTTGGCATTTTAAGAGACGGAAGCGGAACTGCCATAAATATTCTTAATAATTTGTCAGTCGATTTAGAGCATTTACGACGAAAAGTTGAAATTTTAAGCCCTCCCAATCCAAACCCTGCCTCAAGCAACGACAAAAAAAACCTGCACCTAACCCGGCAGGCCGAAAGAGCACTCAAAACTACTTTTCTGGAAGCAAAAGTTTTCCAGAGCAGTACAATCAGTACCGGACATTTACTATTGTGTATTTTACGCAACGAGAATGATCCTACTACTAAATTATTAAACAAGCTGAAAATCGATTATGATACAGCAAAAGAACAATATTTAACTATGATGCCAAACGAAGAAGATTTTCAAGACAATTTCCCTAAAAATGAATCTTCATATGGGGACGATTCAGGACAAGATGACAGCTTAAGAGAAGGAAACTTCAACAATCCTGCCAATAAATCCAATAAGAAATCAAAAACCCCGGTTCTGGATAATTTTGGACGCGATTTAACAGAAATGGCTGAAGAAGGAAAACTAGATCCGGTTGTGGGGCGTGAAAAAGAAATCGAGCGTGTTTCCCAGATTTTAAGCCGCAGAAAGAAAAACAACCCATTATTGATTGGCGAACCGGGCGTGGGTAAATCTGCTATTGCAGAAGGACTGGCCTTACGCATCATTCAAAAGAAAGTTTCCAGAATTCTTTACAATAAAAGAGTTGTTACTTTAGACCTGGCTTCTCTTGTTGCCGGTACAAAATACCGCGGACAATTTGAAGAAAGAATGAAAGCCGTAATGAATGAGTTGGAAAAAAATGACGATATCATTCTATTCATTGATGAAATCCACACAATCGTGGGTGCCGGTGGCGCTACAGGTTCTTTGGATGCGTCAAATATGTTTAAACCCGCATTAGCACGTGGAGAGATTCAATGTATCGGTGCCACTACATTAGATGAATACCGTCAGTATATAGAAAAAGACGGAGCTTTAGAACGTCGTTTCCAAAAAGTAATTGTTGAACCAACATCAATTGAAGAAACAATCACAATTTTGAATAATGTAAAAGGCAAATATGAAGACCATCATAATGTAGTTTACACTTCTGAAGCAATTGAAGCCTGTGTGAAATTAACAGAAAGATACATGTCTGAAAGATTCTTACCAGACAAGGCAATTGATGCTTTGGATGAAGCAGGATCCCGCGTCCATATCACCAATATTGATGTTCCGAAACAAATTCTGGATTTGGAACGCCAATTGGAAGAAGTTCGCGAACTTAAAAATTCTGTTGTTAAAAGACAAAAATATGAAGAGGCTGCTAAACTCCGTGATGATGAAAAACGTCTGGAAAAAGAACTGGCAATCGCACAAGAACAATGGGAAGAAGATTCAAAAAATAACCGCATTCAGGTAACAGAAGATAACGTTGCCGATGTAGTTTCAATGATGACCGGAATACCAGTTAACCGTATTGCTCAAACCGAAAGTAATAAGTTAGCAAAATTACCTGAACTTATTGAAAATAAAGTTATTGGACAAAAAGATGCTGTACAGAAAATTGCCCGTGCCATCCAAAGAAACAGAGCTGGTTTAAAAGATCCAAACAAACCAATCGGTTCATTTATTTTCTTAGGTCAAACCGGTGTTGGTAAAACACAATTAGCAAAAGTACTGGCTAAAGAATTGTTTGATTCTGAAGATGCTTTAGTACGTATTGACATGAGTGAATACATGGAAAAATTTGCCATTTCCAGATTAGTTGGTGCGCCTCCGGGATACGTTGGCTATGAAGAAGGCGGACAATTAACCGAAAAAGTTAGACGCAAGCCTTATTGTGTAGTTTTATTGGATGAAATTGAAAAAGCGCATCCGGATGTATTCAACATGATGCTTCAGGTATTGGATGACGGTTATTTAACTGACAGCTTAGGTCGTAAAATTGACTTCAGAAACACGATTATCATTATGACATCCAATGTTGGGGCACGTCAATTAAAAGATTTCGGTCAGGGAGTTGGTTTCGGAACTGCTGCCAAAGTGGCGCAAGCTGACGACAATTCAAAAAGCATCATTGAAAATGCGCTTAAAAAAGCATTTGCTCCTGAATTCCTGAACAGAATTGATGATGTTATTGTATTCAACACATTGGAAAAAGAAGATATCGATTTAATCATCGAAATCGAATTGAAAAAACTATACGGACGCGTTAAAGATCTGGGGTACGACCTACGATTATCTGACGAAGCCAAAGCTTTCATTGCTGATAAAGGATTTGACAAGCAATTTGGCGCAAGACCTTTAAAACGAGCTATTCAAAAATATGTTGAAGACGCATTGGCAGAAGAAATAATTACTTCAAAAATCCATGAAGGTGATATTATCGAAATGGATTTGGATACTGATGCCCAAGAGCTTAAGGTCAAAATCAAAAAAGCACAGAAGCCTACTAATTAGTAGGCTTTTTTTTTTGAAATAATGTACTTACCTTAGTTTTTTGAATAAAACTATATCTATGTCTCAAAGCAAAGTAATTATTGGTAGTGAAGAGTGGTGTTCCTTTCCTGATTTAGGTATTCCTTACATTAAAGCAAGAGTAGATTCAGGAGCAAAAACATCATCCTTACATGCTACTAATATTGCGCCATTTACAAGAAATGGTGAAGATTGGGTTAAATTTGACATTAATCCGCTTCAGAATAATTCCAAATTAGTCAAACACTGCGAAGCAAAACTTATAGACAAACGAGTGGTAAAAAGCTCAAGTGGTTACCGCGAACAGCGTTTTGTCATTCAAACAGAATTAAAAATCGGGGAAGAAAACTGGCAAATCGAAATGACATTAGCCAACAGGGATTCCATGGGATTCCGGATGCTTTTAGGAAGAGAGGCCATGATTGGAAAATTATTGGTCGATCCGGAAGAAAAGTATTTATTGGGTCAGCCAACATTTGATGAAATTAAAAACTATTACAATGTAATAAAAGAAACGAAAAATGGTTTAAGAATTGCATTATTAGCCAGTAATCCAGAGTTATATAGTAATAAAAGAATCATTGAGGCAGGTGAAATAAGAGGCCATCAAATGGAATTCCTAAACATAAAGGAATGTTACATAAAACTAGATGCAACCACCCCCGAAATACACTATCGAGGTGGAAGGGTTTTGGATAATTTTGACGCAGTAATTCCAAGAATCCGTCCCAGCATGACCTTTTACGGATGTGCTTTAACACGCCAATTTGAAGCCATGAAAGTATTTACTTTAAATTCGGCTGCGGCTATTACACAATCAAGAGATAAGTTATTTTCATTGCAATTATTGCTTAGAAACGGTGTTGACATACCGACTACAGGATTTGCAAATTCACCTTTGGATACCAATGATTTAATTAATATGGTAGGCGGCTCTCCTTTAATCATAAAACTTTTGGAAGGAACCCAAGGAAAAGGTGTGGTGTTAGCAGAAACCAAAAAAGCTGCCGAATCGGTAATCAATGCTTTTAAAAGCTTAAATGCTAATATTTTAGTTCAGGAATTCATCAAGGAAGCAAACGGAAAGGATTTACGTCTTTTTGTTGTTGACGGTAAAGTGGTTGCCGCTATGCAACGTGAAGCTGCTCCGGGTGAATTCAGGGCGAATATCCATATGGGAGGTACAGCTTCAGTCATAAAAGTTACGGCCGAAGAGAAAAAAATTGCGATTAAAGCAGCTAAGGCAATGGACTTAAAAGTTGCCGGTGTTGACATTATCCGTTCCTCAAAAGGTCCATTGTTGCTTGAAGTAAACTCCTCTCCCGGATTAGAAGGCATTGAAGGCGCAACACATAAAGATATTGCCGGTGAAATGATTAAGGCAATCGAAAAAAGCTTAAAAATCAAGATATGAACCCTTACTTAGATATTGTATTGCGAAGTATTGCCGTGTATTTATTCATGGTAATCGCTTTACGTATCTTCGGAAAAAAGGAATTATCACAACTTAATTCTTCCGATATTATCCTGATCTTATTAATCAGTAATTCGGTTCAAAACGCTATGGTCGGCCCTAATACTTCCTTACTGGGTGGAATTACGGCCGCTTTTGTATTGTTTATAATCAATTTTCTTTTCAAAAAAACCATTCTTAAATCCACTTTTGTCAAAAATCTCATATTGGACAAACCGGAAATATTGATACATGACGGAAAAACCGAATATGACACTCTTGCTAAATTAGGAATTACATCTGACGAACTGGAAGAAGCCATGCGCGAACACGGTGTATTAAAATATGACGAAGTCAAATTGGCTATGTTTGAAACCGATGGAAACATCAGTATTATTTCAGGTAAAGAAAATTTAAAGCATACAAAACATAAAAGAAGAATTCATAAATCTCTAAATTAAAGAAAATGAATGAAGAAAACCATTACGCTCTGGCCGAAATGTTAATCAGAAAACCTGTTGGCTTGGTTTTCGAAGCTTTTATCAATCCTGAAATCACTAGTAAATTTTGGTTCACAAAAGGTTCAGGAAAACTAGTTGAAGGTGAAAAGGTCGATTGGACTTGGAAAATGTATAATCATACAGTAACCGTCTTTGTCAAGGAAATTTCAATTAACAAAACTATCAAAGTTGAATGGGGAAACTATGATGAATTGTCTTCTGTTACCTGGACATTCAAAGAAATTGACACAGATAGCACATTTGTAAGTGTAAAAAATGAAGGCTTTAAAGGTGACTCTGATAAAGTTCTATCACAAGTCAGGGATTCTACCGAAGGATTTACTTTGGTTTTAGCCGGTTTAAAAGCGTATTTAGAGCATAACATCCAATTAAATTTAGTCGGAGACCGATTTCCAAATCCATAAAACATGAACAAAAACAGACTCGAAGCTTTCAGTGACGGCGTGCTAGCCATAATTATCACTATCATGGTTTTGGAATTAAAAACACCTGAAGGTACTAATTTCAATGCGCTTCTGAAACTATTCCCGATATTTATCAGTTATGTACTGAGTTTTATTTACGTTGGTATTTATTGGAACAATCACCATCATATGATGCATACCGTAAAAAAAGTGACAGGAGGTATTTTGTGGGCCAATCTTCATTTATTATTCTGGCTTTCACTTATTCCTTTTGCTACAGCCTGGATTGGAGAACATAACTTTGCTCCATTCCCAATGTTTTCATATGGATTTGTGCTTTTAATGTGTGGTGTAGCGTACAACATTCTTCAAAATCAGATTATCAAAACACAAGGTGAAAATTCTTTATTATCAAAAGCTGTCGGTAAAGACTTTAAAGGTAAAATTTCTCCAGTTTTGTATTTAGTAGCAATATTATCTACCTATTATCATGAAGTTTTTTCCGGTATTATTTATATTTTAGTGGCACTGATGTGGCTGATTCCAGATAAAAGGATTGAAAAAATTATTGATAACGAATAAACTCAGAATTATGGAAATGAGAACCCAATGCGAAAAATGCAACACAACATTAAACAATCAATCCGAAGCTTATATCTGTAGTTATGAGTGTACCTATTGCCCAGATTGTTTTCATGAATTGAATGCAATTTGCCCGAATTGTTCAGGCGAATTGGTAATCAGACCCAAACGCAAACCAAAAACAGACTAATATGCCTACAATTTACCACGACTTTACCATAAATTCTAGTCCTGAAAGGGTTTTTGAAACAGTTTCCACTCCGTATGGACTCGACAACTGGTGGACACAGCGCTCCAGCGGTAAACAGGAAATAGGATCTGTATTCAATCTCTTTTTCACGGAAGAATACAATTGGTTTGCCGAAGTCAGCGTCCTGAAACACAATGAGCAAATCGAATTCACAATGGTTAAAGCAATGGCCGATTGGCTGCCTACCAGCTTTGGATTTATTTTAAAAGAAGAACAAAGAGGAATTACCACTGTTGAATTTTACCATAAGAATTGGGATTCTGTCAGTAAAGAATATAGAGTAGCCAGTTTTTGCTGGGCCAATCTTTTACGCCAAATGAAACAATATTTAGAAGAAGGAATCATAACACCATTTAACGAAAGAAACTAACTATGAACATTATCGCAATAATTTTAATCGGATTTGTAATATTCATCCACATTTACATCGTTTGGCTTGAAATGTTTGCCTGGACAACCCGTGCAAAAAAAGTATTCAGGACAATTCCGGAGCATTTATTTGAACCTACTAAAGTTTTGGCTGCAAACCAAGGTTTATATAACGGGTTTTTGGCAGCAGGGCTAATCTGGTCGTTTTTTATCCAGAATGAAGAATGGAGTAAAAATGTAGCTCTGTTTTTTCTTGGATGTGTTGCCGTTGCAGGCATTTACGGAGCTATAACTGCTTCCAGAAGAATTTTATACGTACAAACAATCCCAGCAGCTTTAGGAATTTTAGCCGTTTTATTCCTTTAATTTTACCGGAATATAAATATCCTCTTCCGAATCAGGATTCATAGGATCATATTTCCCTTCAGGTATAATTTCAAAGTGAGGACGTGAATTATCCAGCTTATAATTTGACGCCGGAATACACTCACTAAAAATTTTTTCAAAAAAAACAGGAGCCTCTATGACATTTCCCTTATACGGAAAAACAGCATACAAGCCTCCTGTTAAATTGTATTGTTCCAATTCATTTGGGATTGCATCAAAGTTGACTACTTCAACTAAAGCCCATTTTGTAAATTGCAATGTAGGATCTTGCATAAAATCATCAGAATAAATCTGTAATGAAATGCGCTCTCCTCCTATTCTATTCTGAACTTTTTTTACCAGCGGCATGAAACCTGCCCATAATTGTCCTGTTTTATTCACTACAAAAGACATTGATAATGATTTACCAACCAGTTTTTTCGGTGCAACAGAAACAATTTCGAAATTCATTTTTATTCTAATTCATCGATTTGAAAACTGTTCAGGAATTCAATTGATTTTTCAATATCATAATGTAAAATTCGGTCTTCATTCACTAACGGAACTTCTTCACGGTATGATTTCAGGAACATTTCAATGAATTCACTTGATTGCAAAGGTCTTCTGAATTCAATTGCCTGTGAAGCATTCATTAATTCAATTGCTAAGATACGCTCCAGATTTTCCATGATTTTCAAGCATTTGGTAGCAGCATTTGCTCCCATCGATACATGATCCTCCTGTCCATTACTCGACACAATACTGTCGATACTTGCCGGAGTGGCCAATTGTTTATTCTGACTTACGATACTTGCTGCCGTATACTGTGGAATCATGAATCCTGAATTCAATCCCGGATCACTAACCAGGAATGCAGGCAATTCTCTCAAACCAGAAATCAACTGATAGGTTCTTCTTTCTGAAATACTTCCTAATTCTGCTAATGCCAATCCAAGGAAATCAAGTGCTAAAGCCAAAGGCTGTCCATGGAAATTTCCTCCCGAAATAATTAAATCATCTTCATAAAAGATATTGGGATTATCCGTAACTGAATTTATTTCCGTTTTGAAAACCTTTTTAACATAATCGATGGTATCTTTCGATGCTCCATGCACTTGTGGAATACAACGGAATGAATATGGATCCTGAACATGTTTCTTAGGTTGCTTGATAATCTGGCTTCCGTCCAGTAAATCCTGGAAACGCTGTGCTGTCACAATTTGACCTTTATGCGGACGTACCATGTGGATTAATTCATTGAATGGCTCGATTCTTCCGTCAAAACCTTCTAATGAAATTGCTCCGATAACATCGGCTAAATAGGAATACTTGATAGCCTTTAGCAAAGTATAACATCCGTAGGCACTCATAAACTGGGTCCCATTCAATAAAGCCAGACCTTCTTTAGATTTCAAAGCAATTGGTTCCCAGCCCATCTTGGCCAAAACTTTTGAAGCCGGCTGACGGAATCCGTCAACATAAACCTCACCTTCTCCAATCAAAGGAAGACATAAATGTGCCAATGGAGCTAAATCTCCCGAAGCTCCCAACGATCCTTGGGTGTAAACAACAGGTAAAACATCATTATTATAAAAATCAATCAATCGCTCAACTGTTTGTAATTGAACGCCTGAATTTCCATAACTCAAGGATTTGATTTTTAATAACAACATGATTTTAACCACTTCATGAGGTACTTCGTCTCCCGTACCACAGGCGTGAGATTTCATTAAGTTTTCCTGAAGCTTTGTCAGGTTTTCGTTTGAAATTTTAATATTGTATAAAGAACCAAAACCGGTATTGATCCCATAAATAGGATCGGTTTGTGATTCCATTTTTTTGTCAAGATATGCACGGCATTTTTCAATGTTTACGCGGGCTTCTTCCGATAATTGTAGTGTGAAATTTTGTGAAACGATTTCATGAAGCAATTCTAATGAAAACACATCAGAACTGATATAATGTACTGTATCCATCTTAGTTAGTTAAATTGGACTCCAAAATTCAGTAAAAAAGCAGTGAAATCAAAATAAATATTAGGAATTAATTAAGATTTATAATTCTCTTAATTCCTATATTTGATTCAATAAACAACATAACTATGAAAAATACAATTTATGCATTGTTTGCATTACTCATATCCTTCAATGCATTTTCCAAGGAAAAGATATCACTTTCGGGAAAAATAACAAATTCGGTTGACAATAAACTGACAATTAAAGGCGAATCATTTGAAAAAGCAATTACCTTAAAGGCTGATGGTTCATTTACCGAATCTTTTGAAATAGATTACAACGGAAGTTATACTTTAATGACTAAAAATGCCCGTATTCCTCTGTATTTGGGAAAAGGCTCAAAACTAGTGATTAATGCAGATGATAAAGACTTTGTAAAAACACTTAAATTTTCAGGTGCCGGTGCAGTCGAGAATACATTTTGGCAACAAAAAAACGAATCCGTTAATAAAAGTCTAGGCAATCAGACTGAATTTTATTCACTTGAAGAGACAGCTTATATAAATAAAGTTAAAGAAGTAAAAAACAACATTTTAACCATTTACAGTTCTACAAAATTTACAGATAGTTCCTTTAAAGCAAATGAAAAGAAAAACATTGATTACTTTGAATTGCTACAATATTTGATATACCCGCAGTATCACGCCCATTATGCTAAAAAAGAAGGATTTACCCCTTCAGCTACATTCCCAAAATTGGATCCTGCTTTTGATTTGGACAACAACAATGAGTATTTGTTTTCAAACTCATACAAACAACTGGTATTCAATAGTTTTAGTTATAAAATTGCTGAATTAGCCGGTAAAGAAGCTGAATATACTTCTCAATATTCATTACCGGAATTAAAAAAAATAAAAAGTCCAGCAATCAGAGCATCGCTTATCCAGACAATCGCATATGAAGTAAGTGCCGGCAATCCTGACGCAGAAAAACTTTACAATGAATTGATTGTATTATCTTCTGATGCCAAATTCAAAGAAAGTCTGACCGCCAAATTCAACCAAATCAAAACCCTTACTCCCGGAAAAACATCTCCAGTTTTCGATTATGAAAACTTCAAAGGTGGAAAAACTTCATTAGAGAGTTTGAAAGGTAAGTACGTTTACATTGACGTATGGGCAACCTGGTGCGGGCCTTGTCGCCGTGAAATTCCTTCACTTCAAAAAGTAGAAGAAGAATACAAAGGAAAAAATATCGAATTTGTCAGTTTATCAATAGATCAGAAAAAGGATTATGACAAATGGCGCAAAATGGTAGAAGAAAAATCATTAGGCGGAATTCAATTATTTGCTGATAATGATTGGAATTCTCAATTTGTAAAAGAGTATGCCATCGAAGGTATTCCTCGTTTTATTTTAGTTGATCCAAACGGAAATATTGTATCAGCCGATGCTCCACGCCCTTCCGATCCGAAACTGATAACAAAATTCAAGGAATTGGGAATCAAATAATAAAAAAAGAGCTTCACTTTGAAGCTCTTTTTTTATTGGTTTTTATGATCTCTCAGAATTCGAAAACTACATGAAAACCGATTTTCCCAAATGTACATTTTCATAATTGATATAATTATCGGAATCTCCTTTATTCAAAATAGCATTTGCAATATAATCACCTACATAATCGGTTCCAAAATAAGAATCTTTATTTAAATCAGATGTAACTATGCCCAATTCGATTGCTTTTTCTACGGCTCTCCTAACCGCAGAAGCTTCTTCGGTTAAATCAAAATGATCCAGTAACATTGCAGTACTCAAGATAGAAGCCACAGGATTAGCAATATTCTTTCCCTTTGCCTGCGGATAAGATCCATGAATAGGTTCAAATAAAGCGTTTTCATAACCAACCGATGCAGAGGCCAGCAAACCTATTGATCCTCCAATAACACTTCCTTCATCAGAAATAATATCTCCAAACATATTTTCAGTCAGAATAACATCAAACTGTTTTGGATTCAAAATCATTTGCATGGCAGCATTATCCACAAAAAGAAAATCTACTATAACTCCAGGATATTCATTGGCTAAATTAGTCACCACTCTTCGCCACAATCTGGAAGATTCAAGTACATTAGCCTTATCAACAAGTGTCACTTTATTACTTCTGGTTTGTGCCGCTTTGAATGCCAAATGCGCAATTCTTTCAATTTCAAATTGGGAATATTCACATAAATCAGAAGCAACAGTAGCATCTTCATTTATTTTTTTTTCACCAAAATAAATCCCACCTGTTAATTCCCGGTAAATAAGCATATCAGTTCCTTCAATAATATTTCTTTTTAAAGGTGATTGATCCAATAAAGTTGGGTATGCTTTTACCGGTCTTATATTGGCAAATAATCCCAATTCTTTTCTTAACCGTAACAATCCTTGCTCAGGACGTACTTTGGCATTTGGGTTATTATCATATTTTGGATCTCCGATGGAGCCAAAAAGTACCGCATCTGATTTTTTACATAGATTAAGTGTTTTTTCAGGCAATGGGCTTCCGGTTTCATCAATGGCAATGGCACCTACAAGAGCTTCTTCAATTTCAAAATGATGCCCAAAAATTTCTGCTATTGTATTTAAAACTTTCACGGATTGTTGACTTACTTCAGGGCCAATTCCGTCTCCCGGCAATAATGCAATTTTTAATCTCATGTTTATCGTTATTTAGAAATGAGTGGATTCAGCAATCCTTTTATTTTCAAATTCTTCAATCTTAGCTTTATTACTGATTAAAAAATCTATATCGTCAAAATCGTTTATCAGACATATTTTTTTGTAAGCATCAATCTCAAACGTCTCTGATAAATCTAAATTTTCCACACTGATTGTCTGTTGTTCTAAATCAACAATCAAATTCGTTTTCGGTATAGCTTCAATTATATCAAGTAGACTTTTTAAAAAACCAGCTGAAACCTGAACCGGTAACAATCCGTTATTGAGTGCATTTCCTTTGAAAATATCAGCGAAATAGCTCGAAACAATTACTTTAAAGCCATAATCTGTTAGCGCCCAAGCCGCATGTTCCCTACTACTTCCGCATCCAAAATTATCTCCGGCTATCAAAATACTCCCTCCAAAAATTTTACTGTTTAACACAAAATGTGGAATTGCATTGTTATCGGCATCATAGCGCCAGTCCCTGAATAAATTATTTCCAAAACCGGCTTTATCAGTTACTTTCAGGAAACGGGCCGGAATAATTTGGTCTGTATCAATATTTTCCGTGCGTAGCGGAATAGCAGTCGATTTTAAATTTACAAATTTTTCCATTTAATTCATTTGTTGGATAATGTCTATTATTTTTCCTTCTATGGCTGTCGCAGCTGCAATTAAAGGGCTTGCCAATAAAGTTCTGGAACCTTGTCCCTGTCTCCCTTCAAAATTCCGGTTGGAAGTTGCTACACAATATTCTCCTGCAGGTATTTTATCATTGTTCATGGCTAAACAAGCAGAACATCCCGGTTGGCGAATTTCAAATCCGGCCGCTTCAAAAACAGCTGTAAGCCCTTCACTACTTATCTGTTTGGCAACCTGCTGCGAACCCGGGACAATTAAGGCAGTAACATTTTCTGCTTTTTTCTTTCCTTTAATATAATTAGCTGCAACCCTGAAATCTTCGATTCGTGAATTCGTACAACTTCCGATAAAAACATAATTAATGGGTTTGTTAATTAATGATTCACCTTTTTCAAATCCCATGTAAGCCAATGATTTTTCAAAAGATTCTCCTTCTAAAACGGGGATGTTTTCATTGATTTTTATTCCCATTCCCGGATTTGTACCATAGGTAATCATAGGAGAAATATCAGATGCATCAAAATGGTATTCTTTATCAAAAACAGCACCTTCATCTGTTGGTAACGTTTTCCAATAAGTAATCTTTTGTGTTAATTCATCGCCTTTTGGTGCAAACTTTCTATCTGTTATATAATTAAATGTTGTTTCATCCGGTGCAATCATCCCTCCTCTTGCTCCCATTTCGATACTCATGTTGCAGACGGTCATTCGGCCTTCCATACTCATTTCCCTGAAAACATTTCCGGCATATTCACAGAAATAACCCGTACCTGAATTGGTTCCAATTTTTGAAATGATGTAGAGGATAACATCTTTAGGCAAAACACCTTTCGCCAATTTTCCGTTGACGTTTACACGCAAACTTTTAGGCTTATTCAACAATAAACACTGACTTGCAAACACTTGCGCAACCTGACTCGTTCCAATACCAAATGCGATAGTTCCAAAAGCACCATGCGTAGATGTATGGCTGTCTCCACAAACCATTGTCATTCCCGGTAGGGTAATTCCAAGTTCAGGAGCCATTACATGGACAATACCCTGGTATTCATGCCCCAAACCATACAAAGTGATGTTGTTTTTTATACAATTATTGGTTAATTGCTCAATTTGATTTCGGGCTAATGGATCAGTGATGGGCAAATGCTGGTCTAATGTAGCTACGTTATGATCGGTAGTAGCAACAATTTGTTCTGGTCTGAAAATCGGAATGGAACGTTCTTCCAATTCAGCAAAAGCTTGCGGACTTGTCACTTCATGAATCAAATGTTTGTCAATATATAATATCTCAGGGCCATTGGGCACAGTTGCCACCACATGACTGTCCCATACTTTATCAAATAATGTTCTCTTTTTCATATTATTATGCTAAAAGTCCTACTTTACTCATCTCAATAATCCGATGAACATCCTGATCGATTACCTCCCTCTTTTTGTCAGCAAATTTTAAAAATTCCTGATAAACAATATCTAATTGAAGCTTAGTCAACTCATAACCTATTTTTTTTGCCCTATAAGCCAAAGCAGCCCTGCCACTTCGTGCTGTAAGGATAATAGAAGATTCTGTCACACCTACATCTGCAGGATTTATAATTTCATACGTTTCCCTGTTTTTTATGACTCCATCCTGATGAATGCCTGAGCTATGTGCAAAAGCATTTGAGCCAATAATGGCTTTATTCGCCTGAACAAACATTCCCATACTTTCAGAGACCAATTTGCTTGTATCACTTAATAATTTTGAATTAATATTGGTGTCAAAACCCAACTTTGAATGCTGACGCAAAATCATAACAACTTCTTCTAAGGCCGTATTCCCGGCTCTTTCACCAATTCCGTTGATGGTACATTCAATCTGTCTGGCTCCGTTAATTATCCCTGAAATGGAATTAGCAGTAGCCAATCCCAAATCATTATGACAATGACATGAAAGAATTGCTCTTTCAATTCCAATTACATTTTCCTTAAGGTATTTAATTTTTGCACCATACTCTTCCGGAAGGCAATATCCTGTAGTATCAGGAATATTGAGTACGGTTGCGCCTGCTTTTATAGCTTCCGAACAAACTTTTGCCAAAAATTCATTATCAGTTCTTCCTGCATCTTCTGCATAAAATTCTACATCATCCACAAAAGTTTTGGCGTAAGTAATTGCTTCAGCAGCACGTTCAATAATTTGTTCCCTGCTTGCATTAAACTTATGCTTAAGATGTGAATCTGATGTACCGATGCCTGTATGAATACGAGGTTTTTTAGCACTTTTCAAAGCTTGGGCTGCAACTTCAATGTCATTTTTTACTGCTCTGGTTAAAGCACAAACCGAAGCATTTTTTACTAATTTAGAAATAGCTTCTACAGAAGTATAATCGCCAGGACTTGAAACCGGGAAACCCGCTTCGATAACATCAACCCCAAGTTCATCCAAGCGTCGTGCTATAATCAATTTTTGCTCTGTATTCAATTTACAACCCGGCACTTGTTCGCCATCCCGAAGTGTTGTATCAAATATTTGTATCTTCTGATTTTTCATACTTATTTTTTTGCTAAATCATGTTTCATTCAATACAAATTTATACTTTGCGATACTCGACGAACCCATTTTCATAATTGGTTTTACAGTACCAAATCAAAAAACAAAAACCATAAATAACTAAAAAACAATCACTTACAAATAACAATTTTACAATGGCCAACCTTTCAAAAGATAATTTATTTGTACTTATCAAATCACTTTCAAAATCTGAAAAAAGACATTTTACGCTTTATGTAAACCGTTTAGGAATTAATCTTGACGCTAAATTTTTGGTACTTTTTAATCTTTTAGATAAAATGCCTAACTACAATGAGGATGAAATTTTAAAAAATAAAAACATTACTAAGCTGCAACTATCAAATTTGAAAGCGCATTTATACAAACAAATTTTGGTTAGCTTACGAATGAATCCTGTTAACCAGAATATCCGTATACAGATCAGGGAGCAACTTGATTTTGCGACTATTTTGTATCAAAAAGGACTCTATAAACAGAGTTTAAAAATTTTGGATAAAGTAAAAGCTATCGCATTGGAAAATGATGAAAAAATCATTGCTTCAGAAATTGTTGAATTGGAAAAAGTTATAGAATCCCAATATATCACCCGAAGTATTGTGGGCAGGGCTGATGAATTGATTCAACAAACAAAAGAATTGAGTAAACTAAACGTCACCGCCAGTGTATTATCGAATTTGTCCTTACAACTGTACAGCATCATGCTTAAAAGTGGCTATGCCAAAAGTGATTTGGAAATGAATGAAATCACAGAATTTTTCAACAAAGAGCTTCCTGAATATCAAATTAACGAGCTAGGATTCAGAGAAAAATTATGGCTTTACAAAGCTCATTTGTGGCATAGTTTCCTAATTCAGGATTTCTTGTCATGCTATAAGTTTTCAAGCAAATGGGTCAATTTATTCCATAAGAATGAGTTCATGATCCACGCAAATCCAGTTTGGTATATAAAAGGAAACAGCTATCTTTTAGAGAGTTTGTATCTAATTAAGCATAAATCAAATTACAAAAAAGCATTGGAGCGTTTTGAAGAAACCATTGATTCTGAAGATTTTCCTAAAAATGATAATTTAAAGTCTCTCAGTTTGCTTTGTATTTATAGCAGCAAGTTTAATCTACATTTTTTAGAAGGCGATTTTGAAAGAGGTTTATACTTAGTTGATGAGATATTAAAAGCTCTAAAAAAGCATGAAGACAGAATTGATGAACATCATATTATGGTCTTTTATTACAAAATTGCCTGTCTCTATTTTGGTTCAGGCAATAATAGAAAATGCATTGAATACACTAAAAAAATAATAGAAAACAAAAACCTTAGCATGCGGGAAGACTTAATGTGTTTTGCCCGCATATTAAGTTTAGTTGCTCATTATGAATCTGGTATGGATTATCATTTAGAAATTCAGTTAAAGAGTACTTATAAATTTTTGATTAAAATGAACGATTTACATGACGTACAATATGAAATAATCAAATTCTTAAAAAAATTAGGTACAATTTACCCGCATCAATTAAAGTCGGAATTCAAAAAATTGCATTTACAATTGCAGAATCTCGAAAATCATCCTTATGAAAAAAGAGCATTCCTTTACTTAGATATTATTTCCTGGTTGGAAAGCAAGATAGAAAACAAACCAGTTGCGAAAATTATACAGGAAAAATCCAAGAAATTGGTTCGTTAAAAAAGGGATAGATTTTTGAATCTATCCCATCTATATCAAGCAATTAACTGAGTATATAAATCCTCCTTTTCATTAAGATAACGGTACTGAAAGCCATACTTATTCATTTTATCCATAATCGTACTTATATCATCTTTATTTTTCAGTTCAAGACCAACAAGTGCAGGCGCCAGTTCCCTATTATTTTTCTTCGTAAATTGGAAGAATGTAATATCATCATCAGCACTTAAAATTTCATTTACAAATTCTTTCAAAGCACCCGGACGCTGCGGAAACTGAATCATAAAATAATGCTTTAATCCTTCGTGCAAAAGTGAACGTTCCTTAATTTCTTCCGTCCGCTCAATATCATTATTGCTTCCACTTACAATGCAAACCACATTTTTCCCCTTGATTTTCTCTTTATAGAAATCCAATGCTGCAATTGCAAGTGCCCCTGCGGGTTCTACTACAATTGCTTCTTCGTTATACAAGCGCAAAATTGTCGTACAGACTTTACCTTCAGGAACCAGAATGATGTCATCCAAATTATCCTTGCAAATTTCATAATTTAGCTTCCCCACTTGTTTTACAGCAGCTCCGTCAACAAATTTATCAATGGTTTCAAGAGGAACTACTTTTCTGTTTTCAATTGCAAATTTCATAGAAGAAGCTCCCAAAGGTTCAACGCCTATAATTTTTGTTTCCGGACTTAATTCTTTAAAAACAGTGGATAATCCGGCAGATAAACCACCACCGCCAACGGGAACAAATACATAATCAAGAGGTGAATTAAACATCTCTAAAATTTCAAGTCCGACTGTGCCTTGTCCAGCAATAACATCAATATCATCAAAAGGATGTACAAATGTTTTATTATGCTCATCAGCAAATTTCAAAGCGCTCAAATAAGCATCATCAAAAGTATCACCAATCAGAACAATTTCAACATAATCCTTCCCAAAAGATTTAACCTGTTTTACTTTTTGGTTCGGAGTGGTTTTTGGCATATAAATAACACCTTTAATTTGTAATAAACAGCATGAAAATGCCACACCCTGTGCATGATTTCCCGCACTGGCACATACAATACCATTACTCTTTTCATCGTTTGATAACAAACTGATCTTATTGTAAGCTCCCCTGATTTTATACGAACGTACCATTTGCAGGTCTTCTCTTTTTAATAATACCCGAGCCGAAAATTCATCCGATATATTTTTGTTTTCGAGTAAAGGAGTAGTTTCCACTACTCCTTTTAATTTCTCTTTTGCTTTTACTATTTCATTTAATAAATTCATTACATCTTGGGTCTTAATTTACGGACTTCCGCTCCGGTTTGCCAAAGCTCAGATTCTCTTATTTCTTTTAATTCCAGGTTTAATTTTTCCCTGTAATCCTTTTTACTTCCTTCAGCAATTACCCTAGCAGCTTCGCGTCCTGAAGAAACTTCTTCATATAAAGTTTCAAAAACAGGAGTTGTTGCTTCTCTAAATTTACCTTTCCAGTCTAAAGCACCGCGCTGAGCTGTTACGGAAGTGTTTGCAAACATCCAGTCCATTCCGTTTTCAGCAACCAAAGGCATTAAACTTTGTGTTAATTCTTCCACTGTTTCATTAAACGCTTCCGATGGCGAATGTCCATACTTTCTCAAAACATTGTACTGGGCTTCAAACAAACCTGCAAGTGCTCCCATTAAAATCCCTCTTTCCCCGGTTAAATCTGAAAAGACTTCCTTCTTAAAATCGGTTTCAAATAAATAACCGGAACCAACACCAATACCTAATGACAATGCCTTTTCTCTTGCCGTTCCGGTTGCATCCTGATAAACGGCAAAACTTGAATTAAGGCCTTCACCCTTTAAAAATAAACGTCTCAAAGATGTTCCTGAACCTTTGGGAGCAACTAATATTACATCTACATCAGCAGGAGGAACAATCCCAGTTTTGTCATTAAAAGTAATTCCGAAGCCATGGGAAAAATATAAAGTTTTCCCTTTAGCCAGATGTTTTTTGATTGTTGGCCAGGCTTCTATTTGCCCTGCATCCGACAGCAAATATTGAATTATTGACGCTTTTTGAACAGCTTCTTCAATATCGAAAAGAGTTTCCCCTTCAATCCATCCGTCATGTAATGCTTTATCCCAACTTTTTCCTCCTTTTCGTTGTCCAACAATTACATTAAACCCATTATCTCTAAGATTTAATGATTGCCCAGGTCCTTGAACTCCATAGCCAATTATTGCAATAGTTTCCTTTTGCAATGTTTTTAATGCTTTATCCAAAGGGAATTCTTCTCTTGTAATTACGGTTTCTTGTATTCCGCCAAAATTAATTGTTGCCATTTTATATAATTTTTTAATTTTAAATGTTAAAAATCACACTTCCTGGTTGAAAATGTTTTTTAGTGCTTAGTTGGTTATTATATTCTTTTTCTTCCATTTCCAATACTTTATCATGGATACCGTTACTGGATTTAATAATGGCAATCCGCGAACTCCTCACAAACTCTATCAATTGAAATTGTTCCAGTTTTCGAAGCAGATTACCTATCTCCTCCTGTTGACCTGTCGTTTCAAAAACTGTAAAATCTTCACGGATTACCACAGCTCTCGCTCCATACTCCCTCAGAAGTCTTTCTACTTTCATTTCCTTCATGGTGACCGATGTTGGAACTTTATACAGTGCCATCTGCTGCCAGATAATTTCTTCATTGGTATTGTAATATACTTTAAGCACATCTATTAATTTTTCAAGTTGCCGGGCAATTGTTTTGATACGTTGCTCAGTTTCTGAAATAACTATCGTAAATCTGAAAATGTTTTCAATTTCACTTGGAGAGGTGTTAAAGCTCTCAATATTAATTTTCCGTCGGGAAAACAATATGGCTATTTTGTTAATTAACCCCACATGATTTTCAGTGTATATGGTCAAAGTGAATTCTTGTTTCATTTTGTTTTTATTTAATATCTTCCTTCCGTAAAACTATTTCTGCAACTCCTTTCCCCTGCGGAACCATCGGGAATACGTTATCTTCATGAGCAACTTCAATTTCCAATAAAAATGAAGCAGGATGTTGAAGCATTTGGGTTAAACCATTTCTCAGGTTTTCTCTTTCAGAAATAAAATTTCCTTCAATTCCATAACCTTTGGCAACAGCAACAAAATCGGGGCTTTTAATATCTGTAAAAGAATAGCGTTTTTCATGGAATAATTCCTGCCATTGCCTTACCATTCCCAAATAGCGGTTGTTCAAAATCAAAATTTTTACATTCGGCTGAAACTGCATGATTGTCCCTAATTCCTGAATATTCATCTGTGCGCCACCATCACCCATAACAGCAATTACCTGTCTTTCCGGGACTCCATATTTAGCTCCAATAGCCGCCGGAAGTGCAAACCCCATTGTTCCCAATCCTCCACTGGTGATATTGCTTCTTGTAAAATTTTGCCTGGTATAACGGCAGGCAGCCATTTGATGCTGTCCAACATCGGTAACAATCACAGCATCGCCTCCAGTTAAGTCGTTCAGAACATCCATTACTTCTCCCATAGTAATTTTTCCATGGGTTGGTTTTAATTCCTTAGCAACCAATTCATCTTGTTCTTTAATCCTTTTGTTTTCAAATTCCCGTAACCATTTAGGATGTGAGTTCTTATGTATTAAATCAGTTAGAAGCGGCAAGGTTTCTTTGCAATCACCCCAAACCGCAACAGTCGTTTTGACGTTTTTATCTATCTCAGCAGCATCTATATCAAAATGAATAATTTTAGCTTGCTTCGCATATAAATCCAGTCTTCCCGTTACCCGGTCATCAAATCGCATACCTACTGCTATCAATACGTCACATTCATTGGTTAACACATTTGGTCCGTAATTACCATGCATTCCAAGCATCCCTACCCCTAAATAATGATCTGTTGGAATAGCACTCATTCCCATAATGGTCCAAGCGGTCGGGAACCCTCCTTTTTCAATAAATGTCAGGAATTCCTTTTCAGCTTCACCCAAAATAACACCCTGCCCGAAAATCACGAAAGGTCTTTTTGCTTCATTAATCAATTGAGCTGCTTCGTCTATATAAGATCTTCTAACCGTAGGTTTTGGCCTGTAGCTTCTTACATAATCACATAAACCATATCCCTTATAATCAAAACTTTGGAGTTGCGCATTTTTAGTGATATCAATTAACACCGGACCTGGACGCCCACTTTTGGCAATGTAAAACGCCTTAGCCAAGACTTCGGGTATCTCGTTAGCATCAGTAACTTGATAATTCCATTTCGTTATAGGTGTTGTAATATTGACAATATCTGTCTCCTGAAAGGCATCAGTCCCTAATAAATGGGCAAAAACCTGTCCTGTAATACAAACCAATGGAGTCGAATCTATCATTGCATCTGCCAAGCCGGTAACAAGATTTGTTGCTCCGGGACCACTTGTTGCAAACACTACGCCTACTTTACCGCTTGCCCTTGCGTAACCCTGAGCCGCATGAATAGCTCCTTGCTCATGCCTTACCAAAATATGCTCCAAAGAATCTTTATAATCATACAAAGCATCATAAATAGGCATAATCGCTCCACCCGGATAACCGAAAACAACCGATGTTTTTTCAGATAATAAAGCATCTAGAACAGCTAAACTTCCTGTTGTTTTCACACTTTTAGGTTGAAAACTTTTCTTTTGTTTTGTTTCTGTTGTGATCATTTTATTCGTATTAAGATTCATCTGTAACACATCCTTCGGATGCATCTTTAACTAATTTTGCGTATTTAAACAAGACACCATTTTTGACTTTTAATTCAGGCTGAATAAATTTTTTTCTCCTTACCATCAGGATATCATCAGAAACATTCAAATGAATGGAATTACTGACTGCATCAATTTCAATACTGTCTCCGTCTTCCACAAAAGCAATAGTTCCTGCGTCAAAAGCTTCAGGTGTTATGTGGCCAACAACAAAACCGTGTGTTCCGCCGCTAAACCTTCCATCTGTAATTAATGCGACACTTTTCCCAAAACCAGCACCAATTAAAGCTGAAGTTGGCTTCAACATTTCGGGCATTCCTGGTCCGCCTTTAGGTCCTACATAACGGATAACCACAACATCTCCCGCCTGAATCTTTTTCCTTTCAATTCCTTTAATAAGTTCTTTTTCTCCGTCAAAAACTTTGGCAGGTCCGGAAAACTTTTCTCCTTCTTTTCCTGTAATTTTTGCGACGGCACCTTTTTCTGCAAGGTTGCCATATAAAATCTGGAGATGTCCGGTTGTTTTAATAGGCTGTTCGATAGGTTTGATAATGTTTTGACTTTCAAAATCAATTACATCAACATCTTTTAAATTTTCAGCCACCGTTTCTCCCGTAACTGTTAAGCAATCACCATGAAGCATTTTTTTATCCAATAGATATTTCAACACCATTGGAACACCTCCTTTTTCATGTAAATTTTGCATCAGATAATTACCTCCGGGCTTAAAATCAGCTATTAAAGGGGTTTTGTCACTAATGCGCTGAAAATCATCCTGTGTAATTTTCACCCCAACACTTTTTGCCATCGCTATAATATGCAATACCGCATTTGTACTGCCTCCCAACGCAATTAAAGTCGTAATGGCATTCTCAAAAGCTTTGAGAGTCATGATGTCTTTAGGACAAATATTTCTTTCTAATAATATTTTAAGATAAACTGCCGATTGCTTGCATTCATCAATTTTTTCATGACTTACAGCAGGATTTGAACTGGAATACGGCAAACTCATTCCTAAAGCTTCAATTGCGATGGCCATTGTGTTTGCAGTATACATCCCGCCGCATGCTCCGGCACCAGGACAAGCGTTTTTAATAATTCCCTTAAACTCTTCTTGAGAAATTTTACCGGCAATTTTTTCTCCCAATGCTTCAAAAGCTGAAACGATATTTAAATCCTTATTTTGGTATTTTCCGGGAGCAATAGTACCTCCGTAAACCATAATGGAAGGACGGTTTAACCTTCCCATTGCCATAATGCTCCCCGGCATATTTTTATCACATCCCGGGATTGCAATCAATCCGTCATAATAATGTCCTGACACAACACTTTCAATGCTATCGGCAATAATTTCGCGGCTTACCAATGAATACCGCATACCATCAGTTCCGTTAGTAATACCGTCACTAATGCCAATAGTGTTGAAAATCAGTCCGACCATTTCGCCCGAATTTACTTCCTGTTTGATATAAGTTGCCAGATGATTTAAATGCATATTACAGGTATTACCATCATATCCCATAGAAGCAATACCAATAAATGGCTGATTCATTTGTGCATCATTCAGTCCGATACCATACAACATTGCTTGAGCTGCCGGTTGTGTTTCATCCTGTGTAATCGTTTTACTATGTCTATTCAATACCATCTTAAACTACTTTTCCAATTAATATTTTCTTTCTAAAACCAAGTCTTTATAGGCAGTTTGAAGTTGCTTGCCTAAAGAGTTTTCCCAATGCAACGGAAGAACCGTTTTATTAACAGAAGCTATTCCGATGATCTCTGCTGCTGTACCAGAAAAGAATGCACTTTCAGCATTTTCAAGATCCTCTGGCAGATAAAGTCCTTCAACAACTTCTATCCCCTGCTCTTGGCACAATTCCATAACTGTTGCCCTGGTAATTCCCGGTAAAATATTTCCTAATTGAGGCGTGTATAATTTTCCGCTTTTTTCAAAGAAAAGATTGGCTCCAGGTCCTTCGGCCAAAAATCCGTCACTATCTAAAAGCAAGGCTTCATCATAACCGTTTCTTTTAGCTTCTGAAGTCGCCAATATGGAATTAACATAATGCCCGCAAACTTTCGCTTCAATTTTTGTTGATTTGGGATGAGGTCTGCAGAATGATGAATACATAAGATTCAATTGCTTTTCTCCCAAATAAGCTCCCCATTCCCAAGCTGCTATCATTATAGAAACATCATTTGGTGTGTTTAAAGTCATGTTAGGAGAACAAAATACCAGCGGTCTTATATACGCATCTTTAAAATTGTTCGTTTCCAATAATTCATACGTTTTCTGAATAAGTTCAGTAGTATCAAATTCGAATGGAATTCCTATCAGCTGACATGATCTTTTTAATCTGACATAATGTTCCTCTGCCTTAAATATCCGTGTTCCTGTGCTGGTATCATATGCACGTATTCCTTCAAATACACCATAACCATAATGCAAAGTTTGTCCGTATAAATCAGTATGAACTTCACTGGCATTTAAGAATGATCCGTTCAAGTAAATAATATGATTATCAGTATAATACAAATTGTTTGTTGGGGCTAATGTGAAATTACCTGGTTTCATTGTTTTAATTTTTGATTTTCCGAAATTAGAATTGATTTAAATTTTACGATTTCCGATTTTTATATTTTTAAGCAAATCCGAACAACAAAAAAGAAACATAAATAAATGATTAACAGCTTATTATAAAAACAAATATTACGATAGCTACAGTATGATTTTTCTTCTTTTGACAAAAGAAAACCTCACAAAAAACATTGCTTACTTCAATCCCAAGAATTGAAATCAGATAGTTTTTGAAAATAAATGAGCTAAGGAAATCAGTATGAATCCTTTTGTTGTCTAAAAAATAATGGAATAGTGGCTAAACGGGAGTCAATCCGCGATCAATGAGATATTCTGATGCCACCTGAAAGCATTGTTAATTAGCAGACGCTAATTCGAATAAGAATAATGCTGGAAATTAAAGAAGGTAAAGAAATAACAGAAGTTGTTAACGATTTTTGGTTTTGACATTGTTGATGATGTCGCTGTGTTTTTTTGATTTTTGTCATCTTTAAAAATTTTTGTGTTGATTAAAATAAAAAAAGCCTTCCATAATGGGAAGGCTTATACTAATATTACTTATGTTTTATGTATAACATCTCCCCGTCATAATTGTGGAATTACAATTACGATAATGACAACGATAATGTTAACAATTTTTCTCATTTCTTCACTTAGTTGATGCAAATGTATAAAAAAAAGTCAAAAACAATATTTTTTTCAAAGAAAATGTGATTTTTCAAAAAAATTATTACTTTTGTAACAAATGGTACGCAATTACAAATACAATCAATTCTCTACAACCAAAAACTTGGTTGCGATTGTTGCTACCACAACCACAACAACTACGACTACCCCGTCCGGGGTATAATTTCTTCATATAATCCGTTTGCGTACGTGTATATTTTTTACACTGAATGCTCCTATTCAATTTTTTAATTTTACTAACGTATAATACCGAATAAACACCAAAGTTTTATCCTGTTATACTTATAAAACACATCTCATGAAAGTTTTAAAATTTGGCGGAACTTCTGTTGCCGACCATCATAATATAAAAAAATCGGTTTCCATAATGCAGCAGGAAGCCAATAAAATAATTGTTGTAGTTTCTGCTTTAGGTGGAGTAACCGATTCCTTAGTAGAGATCATCCGTTTGGCTAAATCCAAAGACAAATCATATTCTGATATACTATTAGAATTAAAAAACAGGCATATTGAAACGCTTTCAAATCTTATCCAATTAAATAGTTCAAATGAAACTTTGGATTATATACAAAATTCATTCAACCAGTTGGAAACACTTTTGGAGGGATGTTTTTTGTTGGGTGAATTGTCTAAAAAATCAATCGATAATATTCTTTCATATGGCGAATTATTGTCATCAAAAATCATTTTCGAATATCTAAAATCCATCCATTCAAAAGTAAGTTACAAAGACAGTAGGGAACTAATCCAAACCGATTCAAATTATGGAAATGCCCATATCAATTTTCAGATAAGCAACTACCTGATTCAGTATTATTTTGATAAAAATCAATCGGATATTACTATTCTTCCGGGATTCATCGCCCAATCCCAGGAAGGCAACACAACAACTTTAGGCCGTGGTGGTTCAGATTATACTGCATCAGTCATCGCAGCTGCCTTACAGGCAAACCAATTGGAAATATGGACTGACGTGAGCGGTATGTTTACGGCTAACCCCCAAATTGTAAAACAGGCAAGACCCATTCCGCAAATTTCTTATAAAGAAGCAATGGAATTATCGCATTTTGGTGCCAAAGTATTGTATGCACCAACAATTCAGCCGGTACTAAACAGTAACATTCCAATCTACATTAAAAATACTTTTAAACCGGATGAAAGCGGAACTTTCATTTCAAACGATTGCCATTCCGGCAAGAATCCAATCAAAGGTATAAGCCATATGGACAATATTGTATTACTGACATTGGAAGGTTCTGGACTTGTAGGTGTTCCGGGAGCTTCCAAAAGACTTTTCGGTGCTATTGCTAAGGAAAATATCAATATTGTTTTTATTACTCAGGCATCTTCTGAGCACAGCATCTGCATCGGACTTTCGGAAAATGATGCTTTGAAAGCGAAACAATGCATTGATGCCGAGTTTGAATACGAAATCAAACAATTAGTTATCCGCCCCATATTTGCTGAAAAGAATTTAGCAATAATTGCTTTGGTTGGAGAAAACATGAAAAACCATCAGGGTTTGAGCGGTAAAATGTTCAGTACTTTAGGCAAAAACAACGTCAATATCAGAGCAATTGCACAAGGTGCTTCTGAACGCAATATCTCAGTGGTAATAGACAGGAAAGATGTAAAAAAAGCACTCAATTCACTTCATGAGAAATTCTTTGAGGACAACATCAAACAAATCAATCTGTTTATTTGCGGCGTAGGGAATGTTGGCGGAAAATTCATTGAACAGATTAACCAACAGAAAAAATATTTGAAGGAAAATCTGAAAATCAACATCCGTGTTATCGCTCTTTCTGATTCCAAAAAAATGGTTTTCAATGAAAATGGAATTACTCTTGACAATTGGAAAGCATCTCTGGAAAATGGAGATGAGGCTTGTATTAACCAATTTATTTCTAAAGTAGAAAAAATGAATTTACGCAACAGCATCTTTGTTGATAATACTGCCAATGAGAATATCGCTGCAATTTACAACCGTTTTTTAAGCCAGAATGTAGCCGTAGTAACTTGTAATAAAATAGCTTGTTCATCAGAATATGACAATTATAAAAACCTGAAAGAACTTTCTAAAAAATACAACGCACCGTTTTTATTTGAAACCAATGTTGGTGCGGGTTTACCAATTATCGACACACTCAAAAACCTTATTGCGTCAGGTGATAAAGTACATAAAATACAAGCGGTTTTATCCGGAAGTTTAAATTTCATCTTTAATAATTTCAATTCCACTACTACTTTTCATGATGTGGTGCAACAAGCCAAGTCTGAAGGTTATACTGAACCGGATCCGAAGATTGATTTAAGCGGAATTGATGTAATGCGTAAAATTCTCATCCTTATCCGTGAAAGTGGTTATCAAATGGAAATCAAAGAAATTGAAAATCTGTCCTTTTTACCGGATGAAGCATTGCACTCAGATTCTGTAGATGCCTTTTTTACTTCTCTTGAAAACCATCAATTACATTTTGAAAACATGTACAAAGAAGCACAAAATAAAGAAAGCCGACTCAAATATGTGGCGAGTTTTGAAAATGGTAAAGCATCAGTCGGATTACAATACATTGATAAAGAACATCCATTTTACAATCTGGAAGGAAAAGATAACATCGTTCTTTTTTACACAAACCGCTATTCGGATCAACCTTTATTGATTAAAGGTGCCGGTGCCGGTGCCGATGTAACGGCTTCAGGGATTTTTGCTGATGTAATACGTGTAGGTAACAATTAATTGATGAATATGGAAAGTATAAAAATATTTTGCCCGGCAACAGTTGCAAATCTTTCATGTGGTTTTGATGTACTTGGGCTATGCCTGGAAGCAATCGGTGATGAAATCATAATTCAAAAAACTCCTAAAAAAGGCATACGGCTGACAAAAATTACCGGCGCAGATTTACCATTGGAACCGGAAAAAAACGTTGCCGGTGTTGCTGCACAATCGTTATTGAATGAAATAAACCCTGATTTTGGATTTGACATAGAAATTCATAAGAAAATAAAAGTCGGAAGCGGTATTGGAAGTTCAGCTGCAAGTGCTTCCGGAGTTGTTTTTGGTTTAAATGAATTACTGGGAAGACCATTTACTAAAAAAGAGCTGGTTTATTTTGCCATGAAAGGTGAAGCCGTGGCCAGCGGAAGTGAACATGCTGATAACGTAGCACCTGCCCTTTTAGGCGGATTTACTTTAGTAAGAGGCTACAATCCTTTGGATATTATCCGTATTGAGAGTCCGTCCGAATTATATGTTACTGTTATTCATCCGCAAATTGAATTGAAAACTTCTGAAATGCGTGCTGTATTAACACCAGAAATATCTCTAAAAAGTGCCATCACACAATGGGGGAATCTTGGAGGTCTTATAGCCGGTTTATACACAAATGACTATGGATTGATTCAGCGCTCATTACATGACGGAATTGTCGAACCTTTACGCAGTAAATTTATTCCTAACTTTGATTTGGTTAAAGAAAAAGCAATCGAATGTGGTGCTTTAGGAGCCGGAATTTCGGGCTCTGGACCTTCAATTTTTTCTTTAAGTAAAGGGTTTGAAACAGCTACAAATGTTGCCAATGAGATGAGAAAAATATTTTCGGAAACAGCAATTCCTTTTGAAGTACATGTATCGAAAATTAATCCAGAGGGAGTTTGCATAATTAACTAAATCAACTAAAATGAAATATTACAGTTTAAACAACAAACAACATAAAACAACTTTCCAGGAAGCAGTCATTCTTGGACTGGCACCTGATTCAGGGCTTTATTTTCCTGAAAAAATAGAACCGTTACCAACTTCTTTTTTTGAAGAAATAGACAAGCTGGAAAATTCACAAATTGCTTTTGAAGCCATCAAACAATTTATTGGAAATGAAATTCCGGAAAACAATTTAAAAGAAATTATATACCAAACACTTTCTTTTGATTTCCCTGTGGTAAATGTTGAAAAAGACATTTACGCTTTGGAATTATTTCACGGACCAACAATGGCTTTCAAGGATGTTGGCGCACGTTTTATGTCAAAATGCCTTGAATTTTTCAATGAGGACACTTCTAAAAAAAGTACCGTATTGGTAGCTACTTCCGGTGATACTGGCGGAGCGGTAGCCAGTGGTTTCTATGAAGCTGAAAAGATCAACGTTGTAATTCTTTATCCTAAAGGAAAAATCAGTGACTTCCAGGAAAGGCAACTAACCACTTTAGGTCATAATATTAAAGCTATTTCCATAAACGGAAGCTTTGATGATTGTCAGGATATCGTCAAAAAAGCTTTTGTGGATTCTGATTTAAAGCATATAAACCTGACTTCGGCAAATTCGATTAATATTGCCAGATGGTTGCCACAGATGTTTTATTTCTTCTTTACATATAAAGCATTGAAAAGTAAAAACAAACCGATAATCATAGCATGTCCTAGTGGTAATTTTGGAAATATATGTGCCGGCGTTTTAGCTAAAAAATTAGGATTACCTATTTCACATTTTGTCGCTGCAACAAATTTAAATGATACAGTACCCCGATTTATGGAAAACGGAGTTTACAAACCAAAATCAACCATTCAGACAATTTCGAATGCCATGGATGTCAGCAATCCAAGTAATTTTATCCGGATCAGGGAATTATACAATGATGATTTAAACGAATTTCAAAAGGAGTTTTCTTCTTACAGTTATTCCGATGAAGAAACCAGAAAAGCCATGCAATTCGTTTATACTAATTACAACTATATGATGGATCCGCACGGAGCTGTTGCTTATTTGGGACTAAAAGATGAACTTCAAAAACAAAACGGTTCAATTGGCGTCTTTCTGGAAACCGCCCATCCGGTAAAATTTGAAGAAACAGTTAATGAAACATTAGGGATTTCAATAGAATTTCCTGAAAACATGAAATCAATTTTATCAAAAGAAAAGACAATGACATTATGCGATAATTATGCAGAAGTCAAGGCGTTTTTAATGAATAAAATATAACAAAAAGGAGTGTTTATGTTGGTGTAATTCTTCTGAAATTTCAAAAAATTAAACTAATTTAGCGCCCGAATTAACACAATAAACAAATGAAAAATACAGCATTAACAAACATTCACGAAAGTTTAGGAGCAAAAATGGTTCCGTTTGCAGGCTATAATATGCCTGTTCAGTATGAAGGCGTTAACATTGAGCACGAAACCGTTCGTAATGGTGTGGGTGTTTTTGACGTTTCACACATGGGTGAATTTATGCTAAAAGGAGAAAATGCTTTGGCTTTAATCCAAAAGGTTACATCTAATGATGCTTCAAAATTAGTTGACGGAAAAGCTCAATATTCATGTTTACCGAATAATGACGGCGGAATCGTTGACGATTTAATTGTTTATAAAATTGCTGACAATCATTATATGTTGGTTGTAAATGCATCCAATATCGAAAAAGACTGGAACTGGATTTCATCTCATAATGATTTAGGTGTTGAAATGGAAAACCTTTCCGATGCTTATTCGTTATTGGCCATTCAAGGACCAAAAGCTGCCGAAGCCATGCAATCGTTAACTTCGATTGATTTAGCAAACATGCCGTATTATTCATTCCAAATTGGTGAATTCGCCGGAAAAAATGATGTAATTGTTTCTGCAACTGGTTATACCGGTTCAGGTGGTTTCGAAATTTATTTCAAAAACGAAGATGCAGCAACTATCTGGAGCCGTGTATTTGAAGCGGGTGCTGCATTCGGAATCAAACCTATCGGTCTGGCTGCACGTGATACGTTACGTCTTGAAATGGGATTCTGTTTATACGGTAATGATATCAACGACACTACTTCTCCATTAGAAGCCGGTTTAGGATGGATTACCAAATTCGATAAAGAGTTTACAAACTCAGCAAATCTGAAAAAACAAAAAGAAGAAGGTGTTACCCGTAAATTGGTTGCTTTCGAATTAACTGAAAGAGGAATTCCACGTCATGATTATGAAATCGTTGACGCAGACGGAAATGTAATCGGTATCGTAACTTCCGGTACACAATCTCCTTCGTTGAACAAAGGAATTGGTTTAGGATATGTACCTACGGCATTTTCAACAGTTGATTCTGACATCTTTATCAGAATCCGTAAAAATGATATTCCTGCCAAAGTGGTGAAATTACCTTTCTACAAAAAATAATATTATACGTATTAAATAAAAAATCCGCTTAAAGCGGATTTTTTATTTCTTATTTCTGGATGTTTTTAAAGTACAAATACCCCACCTATATTAAAAGAACCAAAACTGTTTTTAATTGTATAGTCTGAATCTTCCGGAACTTCACTCAAACCTGTCATTCCTTGGTAATCGAACAAAATACTGAACTTTTTGGATACCTCTAATTTATATCCAATACCATAGTTCAAACCAATCTGGGTTGAATTTACATATTTTTCAATGTCTTCACCATTTCCATTGGCTGATGTTAAGAAACCAATACTCGGACCGAAATTCAAGTTCCATTTTCTTGTACTTCCAAAATGCCAGTTAGCATTAAGCGGAATAGTTACATAATTCAATTCTTCTCTATAACCGTTAAATTTTGTTCCCATCGTTTGAAATAACATACCGGAACGGAAACTCCAACGGTCGTTGTAGAAATAATCCAAGTCGGCACCAAAATGCACCGAAGTCATTGAAGAATTATCCAAATCTTCTTCACCATAATAATTTGATGACGAATGTCCAATAAACGGAGTAAGTTCAACCGTACCTTTAGCCCTTTTTTGTGAGAATGCAGTAAAACCAACAAAAAGAACAGTTAAAGCAATAATTTTTTTCATATAATTTTTAATTAAACAGTGCGAAAGTAGCCATAAAAAAAACCTTCTCAAATTTTTTAATTGAATTAAGTAACGTTATTTTTGCATAAGAAATTAAACGATTAAAAGTCAAACAATAAGAAATGGGAAGAGCATTTGAATTTAGAAAAGCGCGTAAAATGAAACGTTGGTCGGCAATGGCCAAAACGTTTACCAAAATTGGAAAAGACATCGTAATGGCAGTTAAAGAAGGAGGGCCAAGTCCTGAAACTAACTCACGTTTAAGAGCCGTTATCCAAAATGCGAAAGCTGCTAACATGCCAAAAGACAATGTTGACCGAGCTATCAAAAAAGCATCCGATAAAGATACAGCCAATTTTAAAGAAGTTTTATTTGAAGGATATGCACCACACGGAATCGCTGTTTTGATTGAAACCGCTACCGATAACAACAACAGAACAGTTGCCAACATCAGAAGTTATTTCAACAAATGTAACGGAACTTTAGGAACCCAAGGCTCTGTGGAATTCATGTTTGACCATACCTGTAACTTCAGAATCCCTTCTGAAGGTCAGGATGTTGAAGAACTTGAATTGGAAATGATCGATTTCGGTGTGGAAGAAATTTTCGCTGATGAAGACGGAATTTTAATGTATGCTCCTTTCGAAAGTTTTGGTGCCATCCAAAAAGAACTGGAAAACAGAGGAATTGAAGTATTGTCTTCAGGGTTTGAAAGAATTCCGCAAATCACAAAGGAATTAACTCCTGAGCAAGTTGCCGATGTTGAAAAATTATTGGAAAAAATCGAAGAAGACGATGACGTTATGAACGTTTTCCATACAATGCAGGAATAAAAAACAAATCTTTGATACTACAAAAACTCCGGTAAATACCGGAGTTTTTTTATTCTCTGTGCGAATTCTGTAACACTTCACAAAAATACTGTAAGACATTCCTCATATTCACATCCTACATTTGTAATGTAATAATCATTAAACATTTGTATTATGAAAACTATCGTAACATCAATTGCCGTATTATTAACATTGGCTATTCAGGCGCAGAACAAAAATACCCAAACCGAGGTTAAAACAACAGTGACAACCATTAAAGATTCTGACGGTGAAAAAAGACTGATCAAATCAGAGGTAACCAAAGAGGAACAAAAAGTGGGTGTCGAAGTAGAGCAGGAAAAACCCGGAACAAAAAACATCCCAATGGCTAATAATCCGGTAGAGGTGACAACAGCTACCGCTATTAACGCAGACGGTAAAACAAAAGTCGTAGACGTTGAGCGTTCCACCTATTTCATGAATAACGGTAAACGTTACGAATTGAAATCGGAAGAAGGCGGTTACACCATGAAAATGCCCGATGATAAATTCAATGCAATTTTGAGAAAAACATCAAACAACAATTATATCTACTACAATAAAAATAAATATGCATTGGGTTACTTCGATGCGGAAGGTAATTTTATCCTGGAAACGTACAACACTAAAGCCGATAAAATTACTGTGGAAAAATACATTATTGCAAAATAGTATTATTTGGTTAGTTGGTTAATAAAAAATCCTGCTCAAAAGGCAGGATTTTTTTATTTCTATTTGATATACTCAATTTTTTGAGCTTCTTCTACATTAACACTATCAAAAAAGCCTTGGTCATTCATCCACTCATCACTGAATACTTTACTCATATAACGTGATCCGTGGTCAGGAAATATAGCGATAACATTACTGTTTTCATCAAACTCCCCTTCTTCAGCATATTGTTTGATAGCCTGCATAACAGCACCCGATGTATAACCCACAAACAAACCTTCGGTTTTTGCAATATTACGGGTCATGTGTGCACTGTCCTCATCAGTAACTTTCACAAACTTATCAATCAAATCAAAATCGGTTGCAGTCGGAATTAAATTCTTTCCTAAACCTTCGATTCTGTATGGATAAATTTCTTCAGCATCAAACTCTCTGGTTTCGTGGTATTTTTTCAATACAGATCCATAAGCGTCAACACCTAAAATTCTGATATTCGGGTTTTTCTCTTTTAAGAATTTTGCTGCTCCTGATAAAGTACCTCCGGTTCCCGTACAAGCCACTACATGTGTTACTTTTCCGTTTGTCTGTTCCCAGATTTCCGGGCCTGTAGTTTTGTAGTGTGCTTCAATATTTAGATCATTAAAGTATTGGTTAATATAAACCGATCCTTTGGTTTCTTCATGCAAACGTTTGGCAACATTGTAGTATGAACGTTCATCATCAGCAGAAACATGCGCAGGGCAAACATAAACTTTTGCACCCATGCTGCGTAACATATCAATTTTGTCAGATGATGATTTAGAACTCACAGCAAGAATACATTCATATCCTTTAATAATACTTACCATTGCCAAACTGAAACCCGTATTCCCGGAAGTAGTTTCAATGATGGTATCACCAGGTTTAATGATCCCTTGTCTTTCAGCTTCTTCAATAATGTATAATGCAATACGGTCTTTTGTTGAGTGACCCGGATTAAAGGCCTCTACTTTTGCATAAAAATTACCTTTAATTTCTTCAGTAATCTTATTGATTTTAATAAGCGGAGTATTACCTATTAGTTCCAATACATTATTGTAAGCTTGTATATCTTGTCCCATATATTTTTATAATCGAGGCTTCATTCTGGAATTTTTGACACCTCCAAAACTTTGCAAATCTATAAAAAAAAATTTAATTACTTTTTAATTCCTTCTAAATCTAACAAAAAACTGAATTCTTTGGCTACTTCTTTCAAAGCTTCAAATCTTCCGGAAGCACCACCATGGCCTGTATCCATATTGGTATCTAAATATAAGACATTATTATCAGTTTTCAAAGTCCTTAGCTTCGCCACCCACTTGGCCGGTTCCCAATATTGCACCTGAGAATCATGTAAACCAGTTGTTACCAATAGGTTAGGATATTGTATCGCCGCAACATTATCATATGGCGAATATGATTTCATATAGTCATAATACTCTTTTTCGTTCGGATTACCCCACTCATCATACTCACCGGTTGTTAACGGAATAGAATCATCCAACATCGTGGTCACGACATCCACAAACGGCACAGCCGCAATAACCCCATTATAAAGTTCAGGTGCCATATTGATAACTCCACCCATTAACATCCCTCCTGCTGATCCTCCTTCTGCATATAAATGTCTGGCAGAAGTGTATTTGTTTTCAATCAGGAATTTAGAACAATCGATAAAATCGGTAAATGTGTTCATCTTCTGTAGCAATTTTCCGTTTTCATACCATGGTCTTCCTAAATCTTCCCCGCCTCTTACATGGGCAATGGCGTAAATAAAACCTCTGTCCAATAAACTCAGGCGGGTTGTTGAAAACGTACAATCCATCGAATAGCCGTAAGAACCGTAAGCATACTGTAACAACGGATTCTTGCCATCCAATTTGGTTCCTTTTCTGTAAATCATCGAAACAGGCACTTTGGTACCGTCTTTTGCAGTAGCCCAAACACGTTTTTCTTCGTAATTGTCCTTATCGAATTTTCCGCCCAATACCTGCTGTTCTTTCTTAACTTCCTTCGTTTTGTCTTTCATATTGAAATCAATAACCGATGAAGGAGTTCTTAAAGACTGGTATCCATAACGTAAAATATCGGTATCAAAATCAACATTGGTCGATGTATAAGCCGTATACGTCTCGCTTTCAAAAGGCAAATAATACTCGCCTTCCCCACTCCATGGCATGATACGTAATTTTGTCAGGCCGTTATCGCGTTCTTCAACAACAAGATAATCTTTGAAAATCTCAATATCTTCCAGCAATACATTTTCACGGTGCGCAATAACATCTTTCCAGTTCTCCTTTTCAGTGGCTGTTTCAGACGTTTTCATCAACTTGAAATTGGTCGCCTTGTCTTTATTCGTCAATACATAGAAACTATCACCAAAATGCGAAATACTATACTCCAATCCTCTTGTACGTTTCTGGAAGATTTTAAATTCCCCGTCAGGTGTATCAGCACTTAAGGTTCTGTATTCGCTTGTCATGGTACTTTGCGAACCTATAACGATATACTTTTTCGACTTCTCCTTATATATATACACACTGAAAGTGTCGTCTTTCTCTTCATAAACCAATACGTCATCTTTCGAATCGGTGCCTAATTTATGTCGGTAAATCTTATCCGAACGCAAAGTCACAGGATCTTTTGTTGTGTAAAAAATAGTTTCATTGTCATTAGCCCAAACCGATCCTCCGGTACAGTTTTCAATCTTATCCGCTAAGATCTCACCGGTTTCAAGGTTCTTGACCTGAATAGTGTAAATCCTGCGGCTGACTTTGTCTACGCCGAATGTGGCAAATTTATTATTCGGACTCACGCTCACACCTCCCAACTGGAAGTACGAATGTCCTTTTGCCATTTCATTGCAATTGAAAAGAACCTCTTCATTTGCTTCAAGGCTTTTGAATTTTCTGGAATAAATAGGGTAATCCTGTCCTTTTTCAAAACGGGAAATATACCAGTAACTGTTAAAAAAATAAGGAACCGATGAGTCGTCTTCCTTAATTCTCGATTTCATTTCTTCAAATAAAGAAGTCCTGAAATCTTTAGTATGGGCAGTCATTTCCTCGTAATATTTATTTTCGGCTGTCAGGTAATCAACCACTTCCTGATCTTCTCTCTGGTTTAACCAAAAGTAATTATCAATTCTGACGTCGTTGTGTTTTTCAAGTTTTTTGGGAACAATTTTAGCAACAGGTGGCTGGATGTTTTTTGACATTTTTTTTTGTGCAGTTACATTATTAATCTGAAAAACAAAAATAAGGCTTAAACATGTTAGTTTGGTTACGTCTTTCATTTTTGTTTAGTTGTTTATTTGGTTGGCAATTTAGTAATTTTGCACTATTAATCTAAATCAAAAAGAGAAATGTTTGGAGATATTATGGGCATGATGGGTAAATTAAAAGAGACCCAACAGAAAATTGAAGACACTAAAAAACGTCTTGACACGGTTCTTGTTGATGAACAAAGCAGCGATGGATTATTGAAAGTAACCTTAACCGCTAACCGGACAATCCGCAATGTATCAATTGACGAAAGCCTTTTAGCAGACAAAGACCAACTGGAAGACTACCTGGTAATGGTATTAAACAAAGCCATCGAAAAAGCAACATCTGTCAACGAAGCCGAATTGGGCGCAGTTGCCAAAGACGGAATGCCGAACATCCCTGGAATGGATAACCTTTTTAAATAATAAGAATCCCACACCAGTGGGATTTTTTATGTAGTTAAATAACCGAATACTAGACTGAATACAATAACAAATTCTTCTCTACATAAAACAAATTCATCTATGCATAAAATAAATTCCCTTATGCATAAAACAAATTCCCTTATGCATAAAATAAATTCCCCTATACATAAAACAAATTCCCCTATGCATAAAATAAATTCCCCTATACATAAAACAAATTCCCCTATACATAAAACAAATTCCCCTATACATAAAACAAATTCCCCTATGCATAAAATAAACTCCCTTATGCATAAAACAAATTCAAGTATTCACAAAAGAAAATTGTCTCAAATAAGACTTTCGGCTATCGACTTTCGGATTTTGACTTATAAAAATGCTTAAATTGAAATCTTCGGAAGAATTTCCAAAACATACTCATGCATAACCTGACGGTAATCCAGGTGTGTCACTATTCGCAACTTGCCTTGCCCCATCGAACTGATGTGTATGCTTTTTTCCCTGAATTTTTCGATGATTACTTTTTCATCGAGATAGGATTGAACATTAAAAATCAGGATATTGGTCTCTACAGGCTCCACCGAAGCTACCCACGGCAGGCGTTGTAAAATAAAAGCGAGTTCTTTAGCCCTTCTGTGGTCATCGGCCAAACGTTCAATATGATTATCCAAAGCATAAATACCGGCTGCGGCCAGATATCCCGCCTGACGCATCGCGCCTCCGAAAATCTTACGGATGCGTAACGCTTTCTTGATCGTCTTGGCATCTGAAATCAACACGGAACCAACAGGAGCTCCCAGTCCTTTACTCAAACACACAGAGATTGAATCAAACAATTCCCCGAACTGTCTCGGTGATTGTTTTTTAGCCACCATGGCATTCCATAAACGGGCGCCGTCTAAATGGTATTTTAATTTATTTTGAACGCAAACCTGTTTGATTTCACGGAGCGTTTCCATTTCATAACAAGCTCCGCCACCTTTATTGGTCGTATTTTCAATACTGACCAAACTAGTTAAAGGCGCATGGAAAAACTCCGGGTCGTTAATGGCTTTTCTCACCATATCGGCCGTGATCATTCCGCGTTCACCATCTAACAAACTCAGTGAACAACCACTGTTGAAAGCGGCTCCTCCGGCTTCATATAAATAAATATGGGACCATTTATCGCAAATTATCTCGTCTCCTGGATTGGTATGTAATTTTAAGGCAGTCTGATTGGCCATGGTTCCGGAAGGAAAAAAAAGTGCGGCTTCCATCCCGAACATATTGGCAACTTTTGCTTCTAAAGCGTTTATAGTGGGGTCTTGTTTATATACATCATCGCCTACTTTTGCCTGAAACATGGCATGCAACATTTCCTGCGTAGGTTTTGTAACGGTATCACTGACCAAATTTATTTCCATAATTATAAAAGGATTGGTACTTTTGCTGAGATATTAGCCCCGATGGGAACGGCATCCTTTGCGCTAGCAAAGATACAGTGGACAGCGGGAAATAGCTACAAATTAAAAACCAAAAATATAAAATTTATATGACAAATGCCGAGCAAATAAAAGGTATTGTAGAGCGCCTTGGTGCGTTGAGGAGGTATCTTTGACATTGATGCCAAACTAATCGAAATCGCAAACGAAGAAGAAAAAACGTTTGCACCCGACTTCTGGAATAACGCCAAAGAAGCTGAAATAATCGTGCGCAATCTCCGTTCGAAGAAAAAATGGGTCGAAGATTACGAAAAAGCGGTCAATTTGAGCGACGAATTACAAATTGCTTATGAATTCTGCAAAGAAGGCGATTTGAGCGAAGAAGAATTGGACGAACTTTTCGACACTACAAATACCCATATCGAGAACATCGAATTCAAAAACATGCTCTCTGACGAAGGGGACTCCATGAGTGCCGTATTGCAGATTACAGCCGGTGCCGGCGGAACCGAAAGTTGCGACTGGGCCAGCATGCTAATGCGTATGTATTTAATGTGGGGCGAAAAAAACGGATACAAAGTCAAAGAACTGAATTTCCAGGAAGGTGATGTTGCCGGTATCAAGACTGTTACATTGGAATTTGAAGGAGATTATTCGTTTGGGTACTTAAAAGGTGAAAACGGAGTACACCGTTTGGTGCGTATTTCCCCTTTCGACAGTAATGCGAAACGTCACACATCGTTTGCTTCCGTGTATGTTTATCCGTTAGTTGATGACAGTATCGAGATTGACATCAATCCTGCCGATATTGAAATCACTACATCACGTTCAAGTGGTGCCGGAGGACAAAACGTGAACAAGGTCGAAACAAAAGTTCAGTTGTATCACAAACCAACCGGTATTCAGATTCAATGTTCGGAAACCCGTTCGCAACAGGATAACCGCCAGAGAGCAATGCAAATGTTACGCTCGCAGTTATACGAAATCGAGTTGAAAAAGCGTATGGAACAACGTGCCGATATCGAAGCCGGGAAAATGAAAATTGAATGGGGATCACAAATCAGAAACTATGTTTTGCATCCGTACAAATTGATTAAAGATGTAAGAACCAGTTTTGAAACCAGTGATGTTGACGGAGTTTTAAATGGAAATCTGGATGAATTCCTGAAAGCTTACCTGATGATGATGGGACAAAAAGAAGAATAAAATCCGGAAACGGATCAAAACAAAAAAGGAGCTTAATAGCTCCTTTTTTAATTATACTATATAAAATATTAGTCTCTTCTGCTCATCAAGATTCTTAATACATACCAGAATAACAACATAATTGAAGAGAATAACTGCAATGCAGCACCTACATATTGGTCTGTTGCATATTGCTCTTTAATTTGGTGTGTCTGATACAAAATACTTGCTGAAGCCAAAACCACCATTCCTACTGAGAACCACAATCCAAGGTTAAATCCGAAAATCATTCCGGCAACAATTGTTCCCAACGAAACAAAACCACCCACAAGGATGATTGTTCTTAAAAATGAAAAATCTGTTTTGGTAAATAATACAACAGCCGTTAAACCTGAAAACATGAATAATGTAATCACAGCCGCCTGTGTAATCAAATCACCACCGGCAAATGCAACGGCATAACCAATAAGCGGTAAAAAGATCAAGGCTTCAAGAATAACATACAATCCTAATCCAAGGTATTGCTTCTCTCTTGAAGGATGGAACGCTAATTTTCCTGAATATGAAGAACCTAACCAGAAAAGTCCCAAAACCAAAAGCCAGCCAATTTTTCCTCCCATCAAGGCAAAAATTAAGTTTGCAGGGATAATTTTCAACAAAATTGTTTCAACAACAATGAATGCCAGAATAGCCAAGGCTACATGCGTATAAGTTTTTTTGAAAAATTCCGCTTGTGCTTCTTGCGAAACATTTGATACTAAATCGTTTTCAGTGTACATAATTATATTCTTAAAATTTATCGAATATACTCAAAAAGTATAGCACAGTACAAGTTTTTTAATTTTTAACTTATTTTTTGTTTGCTTTAAATCTTTCCTGAGTTTTCTTTATAAACTAAAATTCAATTTCTGGTTAAGAAGTCTATATTTGCACAAAATTTTAAAAGCCGGTTATTTTTATTAATTTCTTTACCATCAAAACTATAAAGCAATGAATTTTTTTAAAAGAAAATTTTACAAAACTTATTTAAGTTTACTTGAGTTCTTAGGTGCAAGTGATGAAGAAATTACTAAAATCCAATATTTTTTAAAGAATAACAAAAAGCCAAATCTAAGCGACCCAAAAGAGTTTATGGAGAAAACGCTTTGGCTTAAACTATACTATTACACTGAAAATTACGGAAAGTTTGTTGATAAATTTGAAGTCAGGGATTATGTTGAGGAAAAAATTGGCAAACAATATTTAAATGATATTTTTGGGATTTATGATTCGGTAAGTGAAATCAATTTTGATGCATTACCCAATCAATTTGTTATAAAAGGAACCCATGGATCCGGTTATAATGTGATCGTAAAAGACAAAAACGAATTAAACATTGATAAAACCAAAAAGAAACTGAACCAATTTCTTACTGAAAAATACTACTATAAATTTCGCGAAGCCATTTACAAGAATGTAAAACCGAGGCTTATCATTGAAAAATATATTTCAGAGATTGATTCGGATGCGCTTATCGATTATAAATTCCATTGTTTTAACGGTAAACCGGAATATGTATATCTTCAGAAAAACAAATCGAAAGATATAACCAAATGCTTTTATGATATGAACTGGAATAAAGTTTTACCGGAAAAATTCATACCGGCATTTCATAATTCTGATTTCAAAAAACCGGATAATTTCGACGAAATGATCCGTATTGCAGAAAAACTATGCGAAGGTTTTCTTTTCTTACGTGTGGATTTATATTCGATTGGAGACAAAATTATCTTCGGCGAACTTACTTTCTTTTCAAACGGAGGATTAATCAGGAGTTCTATCGAACGATTCAATAAAGAATTTGGTGAGCTTATTAAATTACCTAACTAAAGCCCGTTACTATTTTCAACAAACGACAATAATCCTGTAAAAAGACAATCCAGGTCTTATCTCCTATTTTATTTTTTCAGTTGGTATTGAATTAATCCCCAATTTACTTCAATCCCATTATTGGTTTCAACCACACCTAAAATATCCTGAACACCTTCTAAAACAATTGCTTCACTGGCTTTATCCAATCCGAAAAAAAGTTTAAAAAAATGAATCATTTCATTTGTGTTATTAAAAACAAATGGGTACTTATTAAATTGGCAATCAATTATTTTGCTTTGTATATCAGGATTTTCCAAGAAATAATCTTTAAAAAAGAAATTCCCGTCATGACCTAAAGAATTGTGCTCATTCACAAATTTGTTTAAAAAGTTATCGACACTTGAATCTTTTTCCACATCGGCAAAAACAAAGCGTCCGTCATCTTTAATTATTCTTAAACATTCTTCAACAAATAATGGCACATTTTCCAGGTGGTGCATTCCACTAAGCGAAAAAACAACATCAAATGTACTGGATTCAAATGGAAGTTTTTTTGGTGAGACAAGTGCTATCGAATCATTAATAAACCCTTCTGAAAAATCAACTGATTTTAAGTTTACATGACTTGGAATATACCTTTTTAAATAGCCTCCGCCGGAAGGCACATCCAATGCTTCTCTGACATTTGAAAAATCAATGGAAGAAAGCAAAGAGTTAAATTCATTGTTTCTGGCATCAGGATACTTCTGCATCGCAAAATGATAGTCGTTTGCCCTACTCTGGAACAATTGTCTATAATCATTCATTTTTATATTCTTTATTCAGATCAAGTATATACCTTTTCAGATCCCGTTACTTAATCTTTATGTTTATTTGATTGTTATTTATAACTCTTTAATGTTTATCATTTCCCCAAACCAACATTAAAAAATGTAATTTAATTATTAAACCCTACCCTCTTTTATTTCATCCACAATTTCAGGATTTAACAAAGTAGATGTATCTCCGAAGTTTGTAAAATCACCTTCTGCAATTTTACGCAGGATACGTCGCATGATTTTTCCTGAACGGGTTTTTGGCAAACCGCTTACGAACTGGATTTTATCCAACTTGGCAATTGGCCCGATCTGATCTGTTATAATCTGGTTGATTTCTTTGGATAAGTTATCTCTGTCACGGGTTTCTCCTGTTTCTTTCAAGATAATAAACCCATACAATGCGTTTCCTTTGATATCATGTGGAAAACCGACAATGGCACTTTCGGCAATTGCGGGATGTTCATTAATCGAATCTTCAATAGGCGCAGTTCCTAAATTATGTCCGGATACAATAATCACATCATCTACCCTACCTGTAATTCTGTAATAACCAACTTCATCACGCAAAGCACCGTCTCCGGTAAAATACTTCCCTGGAAAAGCCATGAAATACGTTTCTTTATAACGTTGATGGTCACCCCAAATCGTACGGGCAATACTTGGCCAGGGGAATTTAATACATAAGCTTCCCACAACCTGGTTCCCTTCGATTTCGTTTCGTAATTCATCCATCAAAACCGGTTGGATTCCAGGTAAAGGCAACGTTGCATATGTAGGTTTAGTCGGAGTCACAAAAGGAACCGGTGATAACATAATCCCGCCCGTTTCAGTTTGCCACCAGGTATCAACCAAAGGACAACGTTTTCCGCCTACGTGGTCGTTATACCAATGCCATGCCTCATCATTAATAGGTTCTCCAACAGATCCTATAACCTTCAGTGATTTCATCGGAAACTTCTGGACATAATCAATACTTTCTTTTGCTAACGAACGGATTGCCGTAGGTGCGGTATAAAATTGTGTCACTTTATGTTTTTCAATCACTTCCCAAAAACGGCTAAAGTCCGGATAGGAAGGAATTCCTTCAAAAATCACCGTCGTTGCACCATTTAATAACGGTCCGTATAATATATAAGAGTGACCTGTAATCCATCCGATATCAGCTGTACACCAAAAGATATCATTGTCTTCATAATTGAAAACATTTTTAAACGTATAAGCTGTATACACCATATAACCGGCCGTGGTATGTAACATTCCCTTTGGTTTTCCGGTAGAACCCGAAGTATATAATATGAATAACGGATCTTCGGCATCCATGATTTCGGCAACATTGTTATCAATTGCTTCATCCAGTAAAGGCTGCAGCCAAATATCCCGTCCTTCTTTCATGCTTACTGTTTCATTGGTTCTTTTTACAACCAAAACTTTTTCGACAGTAGGGCATTTTTCCAATGCTTCATCAACTATACCTTTCAAATCAATGGTTTTATTCCCGCGATAACCACCGTCTGAAGTTATCACCATCCTGCATTCACAATCGTTGATTCTTGCAGTTACTGCAGATGCGGAAAATCCGGCAAAAACAACTGAATGAATAGCACCAATTCTGGCACAGGCTAAAACTGCAACAGCCAATTCAGGAATCATTGGCAAATAAATACAAACGCGGTCTCCTTTTTTGATTCCCTGATCACGCAAAACGTTTGCCATTTTGGAAACCCTTTTGTATAATTCATTGTATGAAATATGGATCGCTTCTTCATTCGGATTATTGGGCTCAAAAATAATGGCCGTTTTTTCTCCTTTACGGGCTAGATGCCTGTCAATACAATTCTTGGTAATATTAACTTTGGCATCAACAAACCACTTGAATTGGGCTTCCTGCATATCAACATCAAAGACTTTTTCCCATTTCTGGTACCATGTAAAATTTTCATCAGCAACCTTATCCCAAAACTTTCTGGGTTCACGTACCGATTTTTTATACATTTTAAAATAATGTTCCAGGCTTTCAATTCTATAATAACTCATGGTAATTCTTTAGATATTCGGTAAAATTAAAATAACTTGGCCATTAATCTGTTTCAAATTGGATATTTTTTTAGTTAATTTGTAAAAACCAACTAGCCCAATTAATGCAATTCGATACTCAAAATACGGATGCCTCCACTTTATATAAGTTATTGACCGGAACCGTAATTCCCCGCCCCATAGGATGGATTTCAACAGTCGATGAAAACGGAATAAACAACCTTGCTCCTTTTTCTTTTTTTAATGCCGTAGGAGAAGATCCGCCCCATGTGATGTTTTCAACCGTCAGAACAGGCGATAAAAACAAAGACACTTTAAACAATGTATTGGCAAATAAGCAATTTGTGGTCAATCTGGTTACCGAAGAAGTTGTAGAAAAAATGAACACAACTTCACAACCGGTTACTCCGGATGTTGATGAATTCACACTTGCCGGACTCACTCCAATTGATTCAATCTATATAAATCCCAAAAGAGTAAAAGAAAGTCTGGTTCATTTTGAGTGTGAAATGGTACACCATTATTTCCTTGAAGATCATAAAAATGGAGGTGCAGCCATTATTATCGGTAAAATTCTAACCATGCACATTGACGATTCAATTCTTATGGAAAATGCCCGTATCAATCTGGAAACTTATAAACCGGTTGCCCGTTTAGCCGGAGCAAATTATTCAAAATTAGGAGAAATATTCTCCGTAAAAAGACCAACATAATGAAAATATCAGTAATTGGCGGAGGTCCCGGCGGTCTCTACTTTTCAATACTAACCAAAAAAGCCATTCCGGATTGCCAGATTGATGTTTATGAACGTAACAAAGCCGATGACAGTTTTGGTTTTGGCGTCGTTTTTTCAGATGAAACACTGGGTGAATTCCTTACACGGGATACCAAATCATATGAATTGATCCGAAGTAAATTTGCGTATTGGGACGATATCGTAGTAGCCCGAGATGGCGAAAGAGTGAGTATTTCCGGAAACGGATTCTGTGGCTGCTCACGAAAAACATTACTGCAACTTTTACAGCAAAGATGTACCGAAGAAGGTGTAAATCTTCATTTCGAACAAAACATAGATGACCTTTCGCAATTTAAAAACAGTGATATTATTGTTGCTGCCGACGGAATCGGAAGTGCCATCAGAACACAATTTGCTTCAGATTTTGGAACTTCTGTTAAATTACAAAAAAACCGATTTGTGTGGTTAGGCTCAACGAAACCATTGGATGCTTTCACCTATTTCTTCAGAACGACCGAATTCGGGACTTTTGTTGCCCACACCTATCAATACGAAGCCGGAATGAGTACCTGGATTTTCGAATGTTCAGAAGAAACATGGCAAAAAGCAGGTTTTGAAGTTGAAAATGAAGCAGCGACTGTTCAAAAAATAGCCGAAATATTTAAAGAAGAATTAGACGGCCATCCTTTGATTACCAACAAATCACACTGGCGCCAGTTTCCGCATGTAACCAACGAAAAATGGCATAAAGACAATATTGTTTTATTAGGCGATGCCAAAGCAACAGCCCATTTTTCCATTGGTTCAGGTACTAAATTAGCCATGGAGTGTGCTATATCGCTTTCTGATGCAGTTGTGGCTAACCAAAATAATCCAACTGCTGCTTTTGAGCAATACGAAAAATCCAGAAGAAACCGCGTGGAAATGATCCAGCATGCGGCCAATGTATCTTTAGACTGGTTTGAACATATGGACCGCCATGTTCAGCATGATTTCCAGCAATTTGCTTTCGGCGTAATGACGCGTTCGAAAAAAGTTACGTTCGAAAATCTGGCCATCCGTGATGCCTCTTATCCTGAAAAAGTATTGGCAGAATTCAATGCTAAAATCGGAACCGAACTTAAAACTCCGGCTGCTTTTACACCTTTCAAGTTAAGGGATTTGACACTCCAAAACCGGATCGTGATGTCTCCGATGGGACAATATTCAGCTGAAGACGGAATTCCGAACGACTGGCATTTCCAACATTATACTACCCGGGCAATTGGCGGTATCGGATTGATTATCGCCGAAATGACAGCCATTTCACCAACAGGAAGAATCACTCCCGGTTGTACTGGATTATATTCACAAGAACAAATAGTTAGCTGGAAACGAATTACTGATTTCATCCATCAAAATACCCAAACAAAAATTGGGATTCAATTAGGACATTCCGGACGAAAAGGCGCTATCAAAAAACCTTGGGAAGGAAGTTCAGAACCAATAGACAACGTTTGGGATTTGTTATCAGCCTCACCTATTCCATTCAATGATAAATTGGCTTCTCCTAAAGAAATGACCAACGATGACATGGACAAAATCATTTCTGAATTTATGGAAGCGACAAAGAATGCAGAAGAAGCAGGATTTGACATGATTGAATTGCAGGCACACCACGGATTTTTATTAGCTTCTTTTCTGTCTCCGTTAACCAATATCAGAGCAGATGAATTTGGCGGAAGCATCGAAAACCGATTAAAATTCCCAATCCGGGTTTTTACCGAAATGCGTAATACATTTCCGCAAAACAAACCAATGTCGGTTCGGATTTCAGCATCTGATTGGGCTGAAAACGGAATCTCTGAAACGGATGTAATCACAATTTCCGAAGCTTTCAAAAATGCCGGAGCCGATATTATCAGTGTATCAACCGGAAATACGGTTGCCCACCAGAAACCGCAAACCGGAAGAATGTGGCAAACACCTTTTTCAGATATGGTCCGTAATACGGTTCACATACCAACCATTACAGCGGGATACATTCAGGATATTGATCAAATCAATACTATTCTATTAAATGGACGTGCCGATTTGGTTTCGCTCGGAAGACCGTTATTGCTCGATCCTTATTTCATCAGAAATGCCCAAGCGTATGAAAATTTCAGACCGACCGATATTCCACAGCAATACATGGCAGGAACCACTCATTTGTATCCGTTAAAAGCTTCGGAACGTAAAACTGTGGAAGGAATGAAGAAAGAATTAAAACCGGAAAGCCACAAGATAATTACGAATCAAAAAACCAATGGATAATACAAGTAAAAAAATAATTTTCAGATATTACAGTGATGTCTTGGAAGAAGAAATCGTCGAAACCATGTGGGCTGAAACCCTGGACGAAGAAAATGGTGTTTACAAACTTGACAGCATTCCTTTTTATGGTCCGCTAATAGCTACCGATGATATCTTTTATGCCGAATTTGATGAAAGCGAAGGCGGTTTGACATTCAGGGAAGTAATCGAATATTCAGGGAATTCAATCGTGCAGATTGTAATTACCCAAGAAGATTTCAACAAAGAAATTATAAGAGACGAACTTCGGAATTTGAATTGCGAGTCGGAAGGATTAAATGATACATTTTTTTCTGTTGAAATATTGGAAAGTACTGATTACAAAACCATAAAGTCAATATTGGACAACTATGAGGAAAGTGGTGTTCTTTCTTATGCAGAACCCATACTTTCAGTAAAACATTCTGACGATATAGCTTAACCAACCGACCAACAACCAACTAAATGATACATTACGAAGATAATTTCACTCACGATAACTTACCAAATCCGGAATTACAACCGCAATATTCCTTTTTGGATTTACCTCAGTTCAACCAACCTGAAATGCTCAATTGTGTTGAACGTTTATTGGATTATCATATCCAAAACGGTCATGGTGATGCTATTTGCATCCAAACATTTGAAGAAAAATGGACCTATAACGATTTATACGAAAAAGCAAACCAGATTGCACATGTTTTAGTTGATGACTTAGGGTTAAAATCCGGTAACCGTGTGTTAATCCGTTCGGCTAATAACCCAATGATGGTTGCCTGTTGGTTTGCCATCCTTAAAGCCGGAGGAATTGTAGTTGCTACCATGCCATTACTTCGTTCCAAAGAATTGACTACCATAATTGATTGTGCCGAAATTACCCATGTTTTGTGCGACAGTGCCTTATCCGACGAAATGGAATTGATTAAATCTCCTTTTTTGAAGAGAACCTGTTATTACCGTAGTTCGGAATTGGAAACCTTAATGCTATCCAAACCGAAAACATTCTCTAATTTTCATTCAAAATCAGACAGTGTTGCTTTAATCGGCTTTACATCCGGTACAACAGGATTACCAAAAATGACAGCACATTACCACAAAGATGTTTTAAATATCTGTGAAGCATTTCCGCAATATTCTTTACAACCAACACAAAATGATGTATTTACCGGAAGCCCACCGCTTGGTTTTACCTTTGGTTTGGGTGGCTTGGTATTGTTTCCGATGTATGTTGGTGCGTCGACTTTCTTAATCGAAAAACCCACACCTGATTTGCTACTTCAGGCGATACAGGATTATAAAGTAACCGTTTGTTTCACAGCTCCTACAGCATGGCGTGTATTAACAACAAAAGCAAGCGATTATACTATTTCGAGCTTACGCAAATGTGTATCAGCCGGAGAAACATTACCACTCAAAGTTTGGGAAGATTGGTACAATACAACCGGATTGAAAATCATTGACGGAATAGGCGCCACCGAAATGCTGCATATTTTCATTTCTTCCAACGAAATCAACATGAAACCCGGATCAACCGGTGTTGCCATTACAGGTTATGAAGCCAAAATAACCGACAATAAAGGAAACGAAGTACCGAGAAACGAACCTGGAAAACTAGCCGTACGTGGTATTACTGGCTGCAAATACCTAAACCGTGAAGAAAAGCAGCGCGAGTATGTCAGCAACGGATGGAATTTAACTGGAGATATTTTCCGTCAGGATGAAGAAGGCTTCTTCTGGTTTGTGGCAAGAGGTGATGACATGATTATTTCTTCGGGATATAATATTGCTGCCATTGAAGTGGAAAGCGTACTTTTGACACACGAAGAAATCCAGGAATGCGCCGTAGTCGGTTTGCCTGATGAAGAACGCGGTATGTTGGTTTGTGCCCATATTGTTTTAAAAGACAAAGCTAAAGCCACAGATGAACTTGCCAAATCTATTCAATTGTGGTTCAAAGAAGTATCGGCTCCTTATAAGTATCCCAGAATAATTAATTTCATTGATGTTTTACCCAAAACCGAAACCGGTAAAATTCAACGATTCAAATTGAAATAATACTTAATTTTATAAACATGAAATCGCAATGAATAAGGAGTTTATTGTAAATAAACACCAAAATAAATTAAAAAGCGACACCATATATGAGCGCTGACAAATAAATTTCACATATATGAAATATTTTATTAAAACAGAAAAAATCCGTTTCCAGCATATCGATTTTGCAGGAATCGTTTTCTATCCGAGATTCCTTGAAATGCTTAACGGATTGGTTGAAGACTGGTTTGAAGAAGCATTGGACCGTCCATTCTGTAAAATGCACGAAACAAACGGAATTCCAACCGTAGATTTAAAAGTCCAATTTAAAAAAGCAGCCCGCTTAGGTGAAGTAATCATCAAAGAACTATGGGTTAAGGAATTACGTACTTCTTCCCTACTTTGTGCTTTTTTATTTAAAAACCAGCAGGGTGAAATCATTTTGGAAGGCGAAGTTACTTTGGTTAACGTAAAAATGGCCGAAGACCGAAAAGCGATTTCTTCAGAAGCATTTAGTGACACGATGAGAGAAAAAATAAGTTATTTCCTTTTACCATAATACAATAAACATGGAATTTAAAAAGTTCAAAGCCGCAACAGTACAAACTTCTCCCGTTTTTTTAAATGTGGAAAAAACGATTGATAAAGCGATTTCATTTGTTCAGGAAGCCGCTAACAATGGAGCGCAATTAATCGCTTTCCCTGAAGTTTTTGTGGCGGGTTATCCATACTGGAACTGGGTAATGACTCCGGTTCAGGGAAGTAAATGGTATGAAGAATTGTATAAAAGTTCTGTAACCACTGATGATGCCGATATGCAACGCCTATATCAGGCTGCAAAAGACAACAACATTACTATTGTCATCGGAATTAATGAAAGAGGTAGCAGTTACGGAGAAATTTACAACACCAACTTAATCATTGACAACAAAGGAAGCTTAATCGGAAGACATCGAAAGTTGGTCCCAACCTGGGCTGAAAAATTAACCTGGACATCGGGTGATGGCTCTTCTTTAAAAGTCTATGATACCGAAATCGGACCAATCGGAACATTAGCCTGTGGTGAAAACACCAATACTTTAGCACGTTTTACCCTATTATCACAAGGCGAACTGATTCACATAGCTAATTATATTTCGTTACCGGTTGCACCTCCGGATTACAATATGGCGGAAGCTATTAAAATCCGTGCAGCCGCTCATTCCTTTGAAGGAAAATTGTTTACAATTGTTTCCTGTTCGACCATTTCGAAAGAAATTATGGATGCCTTAAAAGAAGATGTTCCGAATATCGAAGAATTGCTAACCCGTAAAAATTCGGCATTTTCAGGTTTTATTGGACCAAACGGCGCCGTAATCGGGGAACCTTTAATTGATGAGGAAGGAATTGTTTATGCCGATATTGATTTGGCCAAATGTATCCAACCGAAACAAATGCACGACATTTTAGGTCATTACAACCGTTTTGATATTTTCGATTTGCGTGTGAATGTGGCACCAACCCGAAAAATCACTTTGATTGACAATCACGAGGAATTCAACAGAAGATAAAATGAAAAACAAAGGAGCAGTAACAGCTATTCTGGAGATTTACAAAAAGGCAATCGAAGATTTGAAGGATTCTATAAAAGACATCTCAGAGGAACAATTGCTGGTTGTTGTTGATACTGAAACAACTGATGACAACTGCCGTTCTTTGCAAACCATATTGTCACACATTGTGAGTTCTGGGTATAGCTATGCTACAAGTGTTCATAATCATAAAGAAAATTCACTGGAAAAACCGGTTAAAAAATTCCATACTTCGGTTGATGCGTATGTAACCGATTTAGATACGATGTTTGCTTTCAATGAATTTGTTTTCGATAAAATTTACGACGACGAACTGGAAGAAAACGACCAGGACAATAAAATGAAAACCGGATGGCAGCAATATTACGATATTGAGCAATTAATGGAGCACGCCATTGTTCATATTCTCCGCCATCACAGACAAATTAACAATATCATTAAACGAAATTTTAATAATTCCGTAAAAGACACAAGATATGGAAGATAAATTCAGTGACGATCAGATTGGTCGTGCCAGAGTAAAAGACACTCCGGAGCTAGAAGCCTATTATAAAGAATTAGAAGGCTTGGGTGCCGGTGCTTTATGGACAGTTGCCAACGACATTGAGCCTTGGGAACCCCGTACATCATCAGTTCCCATGCTTTGGAAATATGAAGATTTAAGAGAATTGGTCTTAAAATCTTCCGAATTGGTTACTCCTGAACAAGCAGGTCGCCGTGTGGTGTATCTGGTAAACGACAAACGAAAAGATGTTTCGGCAGCTGTAGGCTGGTTGTACACCGGAATTCAGGTAACAAGACCAGGTGAAAGTACATCTGCACACCGCCATAAAGCTTCTGCACTTCGTTTCATCATGGAAGGTGAAGGCGGTTATACGGTTGTGGATGGTAACAAAGTTACCTTTGAAGTCAATGATTTTGTGATTACACCAAATTCAGCATGGCACGAGCATGGTGTGGCTGAAGACGGAAAAACCTGTGTTTGGCAGGACGGATTGGACATTCCTTTGGTAAATGCTCTGGAAGCCAATGATTATGCAGTTTTTGACGGCAAACAACCTTTAAAAGCACCCACAAACCATCTGCCGTTATCTTATGGCGGAACCGGATTGATTCCTGCCGATGCCGTTTGGGACAAACCCTATTCTCCATTATTCAAATATTCCTGGAAGCAAGTCTATCCGGCATTGTTGGAAGCAGCAAAAGTCAATGAAGGCTCACCTTACGACGGAATCATCATGCAATATTCAAATCCGTTGACCGGTGGACACGTGATGCAAACCATGGGAGCTTCCATGCAATTATTACCGGCCGGTTTTAAAGGAAAAACACATAAACATACCGGTTCTTTTGTGTACCAATGTGCCAAAGGAAGCGGTTATTCCATTATTAACGGAAAACGTTTTGACTGGAAAGAAAGGGATATTTTCTGTGTACCGTCATGGGCTTGGCATGAGCATCATAACGCATCCAATACTGAAGATGCTTGTTTGTTTTCATTCAATGACTTACCGGTTATCGAAGGATTAGGTTTGTTTCAGGAACAAGCTTATCCGGACAACAACGGATACCAAATTATTAAATAAAATTATGAATCGGCGATTGACTTTGCAACTCAGTCACTTTGCCACTTTGCTACTCAAAATATGAAATTACTTACTTATTCAATAGAAGATTCTGAACCGCGTTTAGGTTTTATACACAACAACCAAGTCATCGATATGGAAGATTTTGGGGAAGTTTCCAATTTTCCGCTTCCAAGCGATATGCTTTCATTGATCGACATGGGTTTTGATGTGGTTTCCGAAATCAATGAATTAATTTCCGAAACAAGTCAGGAACAATTTGATGAAATCGCTTATTCCATTGATGATGTTGTTTTTTTGGCACCGATCATGAAACCCAGAAAAAACATTATCGGAATTGGTTTGAATTATACCGAACACGTTGCCGAAAGTGCGAGAACATTGGATACGACAGGAAAATTACCGCAAAAACCGATTATTTTTTCCAAACCGCCAACAACCGTTACGGCAACCAACACGGAAATCGTTAAAAACACAAAACTGACGCAGCAATTGGACTGGGAGGTTGAATTAGCCGTGGTAATCGGCAAAAAAGGTAAATATGTAAGCAAGGAAGATGCTTTGGATTATGTTTTTGGTTATACGGTAATCAATGACATTTCCGCAAGGGATTGCCGCCGTGAAGGACAATGGATTGTTTCCAAAGGCCAGGATACTTTTGCGCCAATGGGACCGGTTTTGGTAACCAAAGACGAAATTGAAAACCCTCACAACTTGAATTTATCCTTAAAACTAAACGGAATCGAAAAACAGAATTCAAATACCAAATTCTTATTATTCAATATCAATGATTTGATTGAAGATTTGAGTATCGTTTTCACATTGGAACCCGGAGACATTATTGCAACCGGAACGCCTGCCGGTGTTGGCGCCGGTCGTGATCCGCAGGAATGGATGCATAACGGTGACGTTGTGGAAGCTACTGTGGAAGGCATTGGAACGATTGTGAATACAATAAAGGAAATTTAATTTAAATGAAAAACCTACTATTATTATTCTTATTAAGTTTCAATTTCACTTTTTCACAAGAAAATTTTGTAAACTCTTATGTCCACATTTACGGTAAAGATGGGTTAGTTTATAAAGTTAAAGACAACCAATTATTTACGGGGACAATTTCGTTTATAAAAAAGAATGGGGTTATCAGACATAAAACTGTATTCAACAATGGATATCTGACAAATACATATTTATATTACAATAAATCTTCCCGTGGAAAAATAAGCGAAGAAACAGTTTACTATCAGGAAAAAGTAAATGAGGATGTACCTAAATTACATCCAAAGAAAATTATAAGTTATCATTCAACAGGAGAAATCTATAACATTAAGTATTATGATTTGGAAGGAGAAAACTATCTGGAAGAAAGTTTTGAAGATGGAAAATTAACATACAGTTGCGAATATAAAAACGGGAAAAAACACGGAAAGGAATATTGTACCACAAGGAAATGTGGTGAAGAAACAGTTATGTATTCAAAGGGGAAAAAAATTTAATAACCGAAAGATGGATAAAACAAAAAAAGCAGTTGAAGCTTTCAATAAAAATGCAAATCAATACCAGGACAGATTCATGGCTTTTGATTTGTACAACGATACTTTTGACTTGTTTTGGGGTTCCATTAAAAAACAAAATGCTGAAGTTCTGGAATTGGCCTGTGGACCGGGAAATATCACCAAGTATCTTTTACAGAAACGTCCCGATTTTCAGGTTTTAGGAACAGATTTGGCTCCAAACATGATTGAATTGGCCCAAAAGAATAATCCTTCAGCTGATTTTCAATTATTGGATTGCCGCGATTTCGTAAAATTGGGACGAACTTTTGACGGCATTATGTGTGGCTTCGGATTGCCTTACATTTCTAAAGAAGATGCCGTCCAATTGATAACAGATTCGGCTGCATGCCTGAATCCCGGAGGAGTTTTATATCTCAGCACCATGGAAGATGATTACAGTAAATCCGGGTTGAAAAAAGGAAGTAACGGAGACGAAGTCTTTATGCATTACCATCAGGCTGATTATTTAACAGCTGCATTGGAAGAAAACGGTTTTGAGTTAATAACTTTAGACCGTAAAGATTTTCCCGAACAAAACGGAACCATAACAACAGATTTAATATTAATTGCAAGAAAATAAAATGAAAAAATACAGAATAGGTCAAATCGTACCTTCGTCAAATGTAACCATGGAAACCGAAATACCGGCTGTTTTCCGTTCGCGTGAAACGATTTTACCGGAGCGTTTCACATTTCATAGCAGTAGAATGCGCATGAAAAAGGTAACCAAGGAAGAATTGGAAGCCATGGATGCCATGAGTTTGAAATGTGCCACCGAATTATCCGATGCACATGTAGACGTTATGGGTTACGCCTGTTTGGTAGCCATCATGAGCATGGGACGCGGATATCATTGTGTTTCGGAAGTGAATTTGCATCAGGAAACCATAAAGAACGACTTCCCTACTCCAATTGTAACTTCTGCCGGTGCATTGATCAACGGTTTAAAGGTTTTGGGGGCTAAAAAAGTGGCCGTGATTACACCGTATATGCGTCCGCTAACCGATTTGGTGGTGGATTATATCGAGCATCAGGGATTTGAGGTTGTCGATTCCATTGCATTGGAAATTCCTGACAATTTGGAAGTTGCCGCTCAGGATCCGATGAATTTATTGGAAATCTACAAAAGACTGGATTTAACCGGAGTTGATGTTTTAGTGGCTTCTGCCTGTGTGCAAATGCCTTCATTGGAAGCTATTGATCTGATTCAGAAAGAAATCGGGATTCCGGTGACATCTGCAGCCGTTTGTACCACTTACGAAATGATGAAAAAACTCGGAATTGAAGCCAAAGCACCAATTGGCGGTGAATTACTAAGCGGAAAATACTAAAATAATGCCTCTGATTGAGGCATTATTCTTTTATAAAACTTTGTATTTTGTTTTTGTAATATTCGATTTTCTGGTGCATCCGGTTAAAAAATATATTTCTGTCTCTCTTCCCGGAAGATTGCAGTAATTTTGAAGTGTAACACTGGTGTTTAAAAAATGCTTCCGATTCCAAGCAGGTCTCTTTATTTTCTGTAATAAAATAACCTACCATATTATAAGGAACAAACAAGGATTTTTCCTCAGGGCCGGAAAGCAAAACCGTATTATTCAAAATCAGCAATTCATTGTAATACAACTGGAAAGATTCATCATCCCGGTTTGTTTTCGTATCAACTAATTCAACAACAGCCCTGACTTCATCTAATAAGAGCAATGCGGTTTCATATGAAATCAATCCGGCTTCAAAAAAGTAAAAAATCTGTTGCAGCGAACTGTTAATCGTTGTGTCATTCCATATTTCGGTGACTTTTACCTTTTCATACACCGCTTTCAACTGTGAAGTTCCTTCCAGCATTTGTGCATCGGGTACAAAATGGTCAAAATGCATTTGTTTTTCTTCCTTACTCAACAATTGGATCCAGACATATAATTTGAATTTTGAAAGCAACGTTCCGCCAATAGTATAAAACAGCGGTATATCCTTTGCAGAATAAAAGAGATTCACCTGTTTGTCCCTATATTTTTTCAGAAATGCAGCCGATTGTTCAAAATAACTTTTAAAATCCCCAACCGATTTTATACTATGTGTTTTTTCTACAATAATCTTCTTTTTATCAGAAAATAAAGCATCCAAAGAAATGGAATAATGATTGCAGAGCATAACGGTCTCTTCAATTGAAAATTTACTCTTCAAGGACACCCTTCTGTGTGAAGCATCATAACTGATATTGAGTACACCGGCAATTTCATCAATAATGGATTGTTGTTCTTTAAGTGATTTCCGAATTTCTTTAAGCAATAATTCCTGATTACTCATTTTTGTGATTTTCACAAATATATAAAATACAATAATTACTAATTACAATTTCATTTGTAAATAACACAATATTTTTGACCGTAAACTAAAATTAAAGCTATGAAAAAAATAATGTTTGTATTGCTATCTGTAATTTCAATTAATTCCAGGGCACAAGATACTTTATCCACACCTAAAGTGATCACTTACACAAATGTAAACGGTTATTTCAAATGGAAATCGGATAAAGTCTCACGGAATGACAGCATCAAAATCTTCAGTCTGTCACCTATTTCGAGAAGAGTAAATCAGGTGAATGGTTTTGCGCTTGGTGTAGGTCATTATGAAAACCGGAATATAAAGTTTCAAAAAGTCAATGGTTTAAATATTGAAGCGAATCCAGTCTCATTGGCACTCATTACTTTCGGACTTAATATTCCGTTTGAAGGATTTTTTGCAGGAATTAACGACAATGTGATCAGTAATTCTTCATTCATGGATGATTTTACACCCACATACATTGAAATCAACGGATTAAACATCAGTTCAGGTGGATTCTTGGGAGGAGCCAAAATGAATGGTTTGAATATCAGCGTAATCTCTTCAATGAATCAGATGAACGGACTGTCGCTGAACGCATCTGTTATTGCAACAAAACATAATAATGGATTATCAATTGCCGGAATTGCCAATATCAGTGATTATGGCAATGGAATTCAGATTGCACCATCCAATGTCAGCAGAAACCATAACGGGATCCAAATCGGATTGTTCAACCACTCCAAAAACCTGAGAGGATTGCAGTTCGGTCTGTGGAATACGAACGGTAAACGCAAATTACCATTGCTTAACTGGCAGTTTAAAGCCTGATTATTATACGTAAAATACCAAAACAAAAAAGGAGTTCATAAAGAGCTCCTTTTATTCTTTATACATACCAATATACAATTTTCCGCTTTTATCAATTGAAGCCCGGTACATTCCTGCGGTATTGAAGTCAAAACTGATATTTCCTTTTTTGTCGATCGCAATAACACCGCCGTCACCACCTAAATTGGCTACCTTGTTAATTGCTTCTTTCGTCGCCTGATTTACTTTAAGTTTTTTATATTCCATCATAGCCGAAATATCATGAGCCACGGTCGCCCTGATGAAAAATTCGCCCCAGCCGGTTGATGAAACAGCACAGGTTTTATTGTTGGCATAGGTACCGGCACCAATAATAGGTGAATCCCCTACACGGTTCCATTTTTTGTTGGTCATACCTCCCGTTGAAGTTCCGGCCGCAAGATTTCCGTATTTATCCAGCGCTACACAACCCACCGTTCCGAATTTACTATCCTTTTCCTTCTCCTTATTCTTAACTTTTTCAAGAGCTTTAAACGCTTTTTCAGTATAAAAATAAGACGGATCAACTATTTCCAATCCCTGTTCTTTAGCAAAAGCCTCCGCTCCTTTATTCGTCAGCATCACATGTGGTGATTTTTCCATAATGGTATATGCCAATACAATAGGATTCTTAACAACAGTCACACCGGCAACAGCTCCGGCTTTCAATGTTTTGCCATCCATTATCGATGCATCCAGTTCATTCTTTCCTTCATTGGTAAAAACGGCTCCTTTCCCGGCATTAAAAAGTGGTGAATCTTCCATCACGATGATGGCTTTCTGAACAGCTTCAAGACTTGTTCCTCCATTTTTCAGAACATCATGGCCGGTTCTGATTGCTTTTTCAAGTGTGTTCCGATATTCCGATTCCTGTTCCGGGGTCATATTCTGTTTTAAAATAGTTCCCGCTCCGCCATGAATTGCAATGGCGAAATTATTTTCTTCGCCCTTTAATTGTTCTGATTTACAATTCAACAAAAGCAAAGTAATCAGAAGCAGTATAATCTTATTCATGTTTTTTTTTCTAAAAGTAAGCAATTAATCAGTGAGTTATCTTTACAAAAGATACTTGTTTTTAATTTCGAAAAAAAATAAATTAAGCACAACTTCCGTTATTAGTTTCGAAAAAAAACAAATTAAGCACAACTTCTGTTATTAATTTGAAAAAAATATTTTTTTAGCACAAAATTCAATTATTGCTGATCTTTCTGTTTTGGGAGAAGAACTGATATATCTGAAAAACTGTTAGCACTATCAGGAGCAATGGTAAAGATGCAGAGATATTCTTAGCTCCTATAAATCCGTTCGCGACAATACAGTTAATTCCTAAAATAAAAGTCAGCATCCCGGCAAAAGCGCCCAAAACAGTTCCGATTAAGTAAAAACCTGCATATTTTTCCCGGTTAGATATGTAATTCCCATTGACTAAAAACAAATTCCATGTGGTCCAAAAAGGGATTTGTGCAAAATTCAGGCAACTGAGAAACAGTCCGGTCACAATTGAAGGGTAACCCGGTAAAATTTCAGGCACTCCTCTATTTGTTCCAATCAGTCCTTTATAATAGAAGTAAAAAGCCAAGCCGAAAAGAAAAAAAACAGAAAAGAGGTTCACGCCCGATTTCCACTTTGGATTCAAATCCAACAGGTTTATAAATTTGAGTGTTGCATAAATGACAAGCACTTCAATACAAATAACCCCAGAAAGATAACATAATAAGTTCATCAAACCGGAATGGGTATAAATATGGAACCCAACAAGATTGAGATATCCCAATGGCACCGATCCAATAAAGCTTATTCCGAAACCTACTGCTATATTTTTGAAAGTTTCCAAATCAGAAGTTTAAAATTTTAGCGTTTTGTTCCAAATGCAAACGGTATTGTTTCATCCCTTCTTTATGTTTCAGAAAAGGTATGCCGCGTTTATTGTTTTGAACACTTATGTGAAACATGTGTGAAATATGTCTGGCCAATTCCTTCCAGGCAAAAAACAGGGAATGTTTTGGGTCATAAATGTGGGTGGGTTCACTTGCCGCACCGTTTAATTCAACCAATAGAAAATTTTCACCTTTCTCCAGTTCTTCAAAGGAGCGGTACATTAAATCCATTCTCCCGAAGTAAAACCCTTTAATCTGCAAACATACCGTATTGATGACTTCCTCCAGTTGCGGTGTAATCAGATAACCGGCATCCACAAATTTTGCACCACGGCAATGATTTCCATAAGGAACCAAATTGCATTTTTCATCCTTGCCCAATACTTTATTTAATTCCTCTTTATATTCTCTTTTTAAAACATTTAACTGGAGTTCATATCTCGGATTCTGCAGTAATAATTCTTCAATAGTTGATATTCCGTCGCCCGTTACAATCAGGTATTCTTTGGCCACAATCCCCGTTATTTTTCCTTTTGGCTGATCCGGATAGCGGACATAAAAAATTCCGATTTCATTTTCATACGGAATCAAATCCTGCAATAAGTAATCAAAATTTGCCTTGTCATGGTACTGCTTTAATTCTTCCAGTGAATTGATTTTTTTAACTGCCGATCCCCGCAACCCAACATCCGGTTTTGCAATCAAGGGAAAATTTACGGCAAGTTCCTGCAGTATGTTTTCAACTGAATTAAACGGAATACCTTCTTTGACCAAACCTGTTTTGGGATAAAAATGCTGTGGAATCAGATTGTAAATCTCTTTTTTACTATCCATGATAAAGCCACCGTTTTTCATACCCGGATTGGAAGCATTGAAAAAGAAAATGGTTCTTGCTTTCAATGCATAAAATGCCCATTGAAAATAGATAGGAAAATACAAAACCTTAAATGGCCAGTATTCCCAATTCGTAAGCTTATGCCAAAATAATCTCATATTCTTCAATTAAATAACAATAAATGAATTCACAAACTTCTCATCTTCCTCCAGGTTATAATGATAAAGGCAAACTTTATTTTTATCAATCACCGATTGGGTAATACTCAATGTTTTCAAAAAATTGTCCCTATTGATGACTAATCCGTTTTCAATATCATTTTCCTGGGTATGCCGGTGGAAATTATACAAATCGTTTTCGTCCACATTTTGATGGGAATTCATGAATTTAGTGAACCAATTAGCCCGGAATTCACGAATTTCGGGTGAATATAAAGTAACCGATGACCAAATATGGTTTTTATTTTCATCCAGCTGAATAGTTTCCTTATGTTCTCCGTCCCAACGCAATTGATATAATTTCAGGTTTTCAAACACCACCAAAGTGAAAGGTTCAATCAATTCCAGTTCGATACGTTGCCATTCTTTCAAAATCGAATCGGAACCTATTAAATCCAGTACAACCAACCCCCTGCTCTTTTTATAACTATCCTTTCTGATGTGTTTTTCCCGTGCACCATTAAGCAATACAATCACATTTGCATTTTCATCAACGGCATACCAGGTACCACCGGCTTTGGCATCTTTCGGAAAGAAAACTTTTTTATGGTTGATCAGGTAATTTTTAGGTTCAATTGCTTTCGCGCGGGCAATTTTTTCATCCCTGTTGGAAGTAATGATGATCCTATCGTTACTGTTTACAAACGTTACCGTACACATTGTTTCTTGTATTCTATAGTTGATGGTGCCACACCGAAATTTTCAGTAACCGAAACATTTCCGATTTCAAACAAAGCTACTTTAATCAGAGCCTGATGATGGATGCAGTGCTCGAGATTGTATAACAATTCACGGTAATAATTGGTTTCAATGGTCATCAGGTTTCCGTCAACATGTTGATGAATGACTAAAGACTTGTTTTCTTTTTCATATTCGGCTATAATAACATCCAGAGCTTTCAAAGCATGATTAACACTGCTTTCAATTAATCTGTTGCGTTCACGGCTGTCATAATTCAGCATACCCTCTTCATAAGAACCCGACAAGCATTGGAACAGTTCAATGATATGTCTTGTATGTTGGCCTACAGATGCTCCGCTTAAATTCGGGATGGACTTTGCATAATCTTCATCGGATAACTGAATCAGTAAATGCTTTAATTCCCCAAGTGTTTTTTTTACCGGACTGAAATTCATAATTCCTATCTTAAAAAATTAATGTCTTTTCTAAACTTATACAACAGTACACAACTGCATACAAACGTGATTACTGCCAACGTGAATAACATCCCTTTATCATTATTGACTTCGATGCCCAAAATAAACAAATGTGACAGTATCGCAACCAGCATCGTCCCCATCGCAATGAACGCACCGTAAAAACGGGTTTTGTTGAAAAACAACATAATGGAAGCTATCAGTTCTACAATACCTGAGCCTATGCGTCCGAAAGGTTCAGCTTCAAGGGTCGTGAAAATATAAACCGATTCAGGTTGTGCGGTAAATTTGAAGAAAAGCGTCTGCAACAATATAACAGCCACAATCAGTTTCAGGATGTTGCTAAAAGAGATTACTTTCATGGCTTATAGATTTTTTTCCAGTTAACATCCGCTTTCGTTTTCAGGTTTTTTTCATCTTTATTCCAATCCTTAAGCGTATTATTCAAAAAGGCATTGTAAAAAAGATAGAGTTTACCTTCGGTAATTTTAAAAGTTTCCGGGTTTACTTCTACTTTCTTTCCGTAATCACCCATGGCAAAAGCACACCATCCGCCATATTGCGGTTCATAATTCGAAGGATTTTTTGCAAAAGTCTCCTTATTCTCTTTCGAACTGAAATAGTAAACTATCCCATCATGGCTGTAAGCTAAATCCGCTTTGCCTTTTACCGCTTTATTTACTTTATAATAAGCCACCGGATCATAACCTTTAATCGCCAGTTTTTTCTCCACATTGAAATTAGCAATTCTCTGACCCACCTGCTGTGCAAAACCGGACAATGTAAAACTTACTAATAAACAGAACAATAATTTTTTCATTAGATTGAATTTTAAATTAATACTGTAAAATTAATAAGCCCCAAAAGCTGCTTTTGTCAGTTAGACGACATCCGGACTAAATTTTATAATTTTCTGAAATCGGGAATTATGATTTCTTTGCGGTTGTAACTTATTAATCCAATCTCTTCCAGCTCATTCAGCAATACGGTTGCCGTTTGGCGTGACGTACAGATAATCTGGGCAATATCATTCTGGGTCAGGTAATTTTCAATTGTGACTTTATTTACGTCGAAATTACCTTCTTTATCCGCCCATTCCCTTATGAATGTCAGCAAACGGGTTTTTGCATCTTTGGAAATCAGGTTGGCGTAATTATTCTTTAAGCGTTTCATTTTCCAACCCACAAACTTGGTGTATGACAAAGCCAGGTTCGGATTTTTAAGCATCAGATTCTCGAAATCGGACAACAAAAAACTGCAGATAGCGACTTCATCTGTAAGTGCTGTGGCATATTCATTGGTCTGGATGTCACTTTCCAAAGTCAATTCACCAAATAAATCCCCTTTCTGGATAATATCTTTAATTGTTTCGTTTCCTTCTTCGTCAACCGAAACAATCTTGATAGCACCTTTTTTCAGTAAAAAAATCCTGGGAACTTCCGAATTCGAAAAGTAAATGATTTCTCCTTTGTTTGCTTTTTTAAAACCAACAATAATGCACAGTTGCTTGATCTGTGCAAAGCTTAAAGTCCTAAATAATTTATGGTCTCTCAGGTACCAATACTTCAGCTCTTCATACATATTGTAAACTATTACTCTATAAATATACGAAACCATCCTGACATTGGATGGTTCGGTTTAAATTTTAGGAAAATTCTTAATTATTCCTGTTTGGAAACGGCAAACAGGTGATTGTATTGCTGACAGTGAATTAACACATACGGATAAGCATCTAAATCAAGATTCTTCGGAATGGAGTATTCCGTTGCTGTGGTCAGATCACCCAAATTAATAAACGTTGTGGGTGCAGAAGAAGTGGAAAGATAAACTTTCAAATCCGGTCCTTCAGAAATACTGAAATTATCCAAGACCACTTTTCTCTGGTTATTTTCACTATATATTTTGGCCGATCCGGTCACTGTAATACCGGATGTTGGTTCAAATTCACCACCGGATACCAAAACAGGATTCCCAAGGGATAAATCACCATCTGCTTCACAGGAAAACAAACTAAAAGCAGCCATAACTAAAAACAATATCTTTTTCATAACTTATTTTTGTTTAAAATTACTGCTGTTCTGAAAACTACTTTGTCAGCTACTTTACATTTGGATGAAATTTGTCAGAAAATAAAAACCACGGATAATTTATCCGTGGTTATACTTATTGGTTCAAAATCCAATTTAAAATTTTAGCGATGTTCTTGGCATCATCCACACCTCTGTGATGGGTTCCCTCCAAAGGAATATCCAGTATATGCAAAGCACCGTTCATACCGGTTGGTTTTTCCAGACCGTAGACATCAGCAAAGGTTGTCTTGACGTTAATGTGCTGCTCACCCATCGGATAAGGTACACCAAAGGATTTACATTGCCTCTTCAGCATGTTCAGGTCATATTGTCCGTAACTCGCCCAGGTATACAAATCGGGATCATAATCAGCAACCAATTTGTCGATTGCCTCTTCAAATAAAATACCTTTTTCATCCAGTAATTCCGGGGTAATTGTCGTCAGTTCAGTACAAAACGGACTGACCGTTGACCGTTGGGGTTTGATCAATATTCCCTGGTTTTGGGAAATCCCGCCGGTTGCAGTATCCAATACCACCAAACCGATTTCAATGATTTCATTTTCCTGATCTTTCGGGACAGCGCCCTGCCAACACGTGGCTTCAAGATCTATAATTATAATTTTATCTGTTGTTTTCATTTTTAAATTTCTTTTTATTTTACAAATATTTCTTTTAATTGTCCGATGACGTTTCCGCCTCCGGAGATGGTGATTTCACCAATTCTGTCGGCGATTTTTTCAACGTATTCCATCTCTTTCAATTTCCAGAGCATTTCATTTTCTTCCATCAACTTGGCCGTATTCAACAAGCTTCTGGTAGCAGCTGTTTCTTCTCTTCTCATGATGCTGTTGGCCTGTGCCTTCTTTTCGGCCACCAACACCTGATTCATGATTTCTTTCATATCGCCCGGCAAAATAACGTCTCTTATACCGGCATCGGAAACAGTCACACCCAAGGTTGTGATTTTTTCTTTGACTTCCGCTAAAATGATTTCGGCCAAAGCATCCTTCTTCTGCAATAATTCATCCAATGTCAACCCACCGATGAAAGCTCTCAAAGCCAACTGCATCAATACGTACAATTGCTTATCATACTCTTTATTTTCCAATAACGCCCTGGAAATATCAGTCACCTGGTATTTTACGAAGAAATTGATTCTCAAAGCTGCTTTGTCTTTGGTCAACAATTCCTGTCCGGAGATTTCCAGCTGTTGTTGTCTCAAATCGGCTGTTTTTACTTCAACCGGAGTCATGTTGTTCCAAAAGTAATAGGTTCCCGGCGTTAATTCCTTTTCAAATTTTCCGTCAATGAACAATAATCCCTTCTCATTATTCAAGACTTTGAATTGTCTGGTGTACATTCTCAACCGGACGTTTTCCAACAAACTTTTGGAGATTTCTTCCGTAATAAACACTTTAGTTAAATCAGCCAATGTAAACATATTCAGATTGATGCCTTTCCAGAATGCATATTTACCCACCGGTAAAATTTCTTTGAAATTTGCATTTACAAACTGCAATGCAATTTGCCCGTCAGGAACTTCCACCACCTTTAACATCGACTTCAATGCTTCATTCTGCAACAAAAATTCTAAATCGGCCGAAGGATTGAACGGTTGGTTCATTTCAAATTTTTCTACCTTTTTGGAACCGAAAATCCAATACGTACCTTCTTCAAGTATAGTTACCAATTTTCTGTTTTTGAATACCAAACCCACTTGGTATCCTTGTATTTTTACTCTTTGTATCATCTTTTTTGTTTTTAGTTTTAGTTATAAAAAATTTCCGGATCAAAACCCTCCCAAAAGGACGGAAAGATGCTGGTTAACTGATGCATCATAACGGTTACGGGTTATTTTTTGAAACCAAATCATTTGAAATCAATCAAACCCAAAAGCAGAACAACGGTTCAGCAAACAAAATCATTATTCAGGTCTGTTGCAGAGTGTATCTTCAGAACAAGTCTGATTAAACCGGCTCCAACCCGGAGATTTTTAATTCACCCTTTTTAACGAGAGGGTAAACTCTCAAGCTACATTAACAGTGTAGTGCTCTAACCAAACTGAGCTATATCACCTTTGATGGTAATAACGGGATTCGAACCCGTGCATTTGAATGTTTACAAGAACCACAATCCTGCGCGTCTACCATTTTCGCCATTCCTCCCTTAGAGAGAAAGCAGGACTCGAACCTGCAAAACATTGGTGGTCATTTTTTGGAAAATCACCGGAAACCTTCAAGTCAAGTTGCATAGTGAAACATCATACGCCTTGCGCAACGTTCACCACAATAGTGCCATACAGAAACACCCAACAGGACCTGCCTGATATTGTTATAGTTTAATTTCTTTTACTTCGTAAGGATTTGAAAAATCTTTGATCAGGACATTTTCGATATTGACTGCGATATAATGTGGCATATAGCAATCTGAAAATTCAGTGGCCACTTCATGTCCGTTTGAACAGGTTTTATTCATACCGTCCATTCCGGAACTTCCGCAACATCCATTGAATCTTCCATCATCCTTATGATTTTTGAAATAGAATTCATCATTAGCAATAACCAATTCCTTTTCATTATTACATTTATCAATAAGTATTGAAAATTTATCCGGCTGGATCATATCAACTCCATCTTCAAACCGCAATGCATTACTATTCACTTCATGAAGAACATCTGTCAATTGAACCCCACATTTTTTACAGTACATCTTAATTGTTCTCATCTTTCTTCTAATTTGTTGAACAAAGATTCAAAACACAGTGCGCAATTATTTTGCGTTGGAGTTAATCCATTCGTTTACAGTTGATAAATACGCTTCCCTCACCTTTTCAAACCTTGTGATGTTGGGAATATGATTCACTTCAAGCAATTTTTTTTCACCGTTGTCCATGACGATGTAATCATTCCCGATCATATCCATTTTCAAAATGTTTTTGATATGCTTGGTATCTTCCAGTAAATCAGCATCGATTTCCATAAAACAGGCCGTATCTGGGTGAATGGATTTCAACCAGTCGTCTCCTTCCAGTTTAATTTGCCAGTAATGATGACCGATATTCATGATCCGTACCGATTCTCCTTCAAAGAAAGGCTCCAATGTACTTGCTTCAGTGCTTGTCCATTCATTGCTGATTCTCTCCTTGTTTTCCCCACAATGCCAGTTTCCCCATTTGGCCACCGCATCAGCATTAATTGTTATTTCAGTATTTGCCGAAACGAATCCTCTTAGATGTCCAAATTTTGTCAGTTCCAATGCTTTAACCAGACAAGGAATTTTCAAACGGCAATCCAGCATGGCTCTTGGATTGGGATAACATTCCCCGCCCCATAATGTGAGGCCGGAAATGAAATCAAGGTCATTGTCAAAAATACCGTAATACACTACTTTATCAACAGGAAGCATTCCTATTCCGTTTTGTTTTTCCATGAACAGTACACCTTCCCAAATAAAAATTTTAGGTAATGACTGATGCCAGATGATATGGCCGTCATACTTGGATTTGATATGCAGATACTCCTGTTCTTCAACTCCTACTAATGCAATTCTGTTATATTTCATGATACTTCTTTTTTAAATTAAACCTAATCTTTTTTGATGTTCCTTATCACGCAGATCAATTGCTCCGAAAGGACTTCCTTTAAAATAGCCAATATTCTCAAAGCCGTTTTCTGCGGTGATCAGGGATTCCTTTTTAGTGACAGCTCCGGTATATTTGGAACCGTAATTGCCCGTGATTTTTTTCGTGGCCGGATCAACATCACCCCATTCGGGCGTTTTACCGTTATAAATGGGCTCAACGAAATAAACAATTCCTGTTATCCGCGATTTCATGAGAAATCTGCCCGTTTCATCTGTATTGGTTAAAAATCTTTTTAAAATATCTTGTCTCATACTGTTACATTTTTAAACGTCATAAACTCCTCTTTGATCATGGTTATGACTTTGTTATTTAATTTTTTATTAATCAGCTTTTGTTCTTCTTTTTCCAAAGATTCCAAAAGCATCGGATGATCCTTTTTAAAATCTGTCAGGACATCCAGTGAAAACAATCCGATTACTTTTCCTGTTTTTTTCGGATCAAACTCCCCTTCCTTGCTCAATACATTGTACAAGCGGTTAAGGGTGATGTAGCTTTCGACTGTGTTCCATACCAGTTGTCCTTCCTCAGAAAAATTCAATTCCGGTTTAGTATTGGACTTATCCGCTTTTTGAACTTCTGTCCATTTTTCATTTTTATTTTTCAGGATTACCCGTGAACCGTTTCCGAAAAATTTCGGATTCAATGGTTTAATGATTACACCTTCACAAATGTTTTTCTCCAGAGCCGGCAACCCCAACCATTCCGGAATTAACGAGTTGAACTCATTCGGGAATTTCAAAGCTTCTTCCAAGCTTCCTTTGAATAACGGTTTAGCGAAAAAGAATCCATTTTTTTCAAAAATCTCATTTGCCGTTTCCACATCCAGGTAATCTGTACCGTTTATTTTGATGTCGAAAGCGTAGAAATCATTCTCCGGACCGTAGTCAATTCCTTTTTGAACTTTGATGGCATCCTTCACACGGGTTACTTCCGGGTGGTTGTAATTACCTCCGAACAATTCCCCTAAAATGATGATGAACTTCGTTTCCGGAAATTTTCCTTTCACCATTTCAAAAGCTTTAAACACTTTATTGAAATGCTTTTCAGCTACCGATTGTGCATTGTAAAAAACCTCATCCGGTAAGATAAAATCGCTGCGTTTTGCAATTTTTATCATTTCCCCATCCGTATAGAAAGAGAAATTGGCACCGTGCACTTTTTCTTCAACAATAAAGGTTTCTTTTTCAAAACCGTGAATGAAAATTTGTTCCAGAACTTTCTCTTGGTACGTATTTTCTATTGAGTTGTATTTTTTAAATTCCATGATTTCTTTTTTTAATTTATAGTGTCAAATAAATTATTAATAATTTGTGGAACCGATCCGGATCGAACGGATACCTCTTGTGATTAGCTCATTTTGCTATTTTTTAATAGGTTTCGCTGAATGAATAAATTCATTTCAAACAAGCGTGCACACCTGGTACACCACAGTTCCTTTGTCTGGGAAACATCCCGATAGCTATCGGGAGAACCCTGTTCTCCGGAACCACAATCCGGGGTTTTACCAAATAAACTAAAGACACCATTTTCTGCGACTCATACGGGATTATTCACCGTTTTCCATTTGTTAATTGGAGTTCATGAATGCTGAAGCATTTCGAACCCGTGGCACCCGAGAGACAGTCGGGCATGTTACCATTACAACAATAAGCCTGTTCCTTTCTAAAGAACTTCAAGAGATTCTGTCAGGACTTGAACCTGAGACCTACTGCATATAAGGCAGTTGCTCTATCCAACTGAGCTACGGAATCTGTAATTTTTGAGCATAAAAAAAGCACCTCGTTAAAGGTGCTCTATATATACTGAAGGATAAATATCCTACGTCCTATACGGGTACACCTGTATCATCACTACCGCGAAGTCAAAACTCGGGCTGAAGCTGTAATCCTGTGATACTTTTGCATTTCTCATGCCTCGTTGTGTGCTGTTATGTAGTGATAATGATTTCATATTTTCTTTTTTATATAATCCGCTTCTGTATTTCAAAAGCTTATAATTGTAATTCGTTTCGTAATAATTCCGGGGCAAAGATAATGTCAAAAAAAACTGGTTTCCAAATATTTTTTAAAATTATTTTTCTGATTTTCAATTAGTTACAACCAATTCAAAGCATAGTAAATCCTGCCCGCATTGCTGCGGATAATTTGTTTTTTGTCAAATGGCTGTCTCTCATCTGATTGCAATCCAAAACCTATTTTTCTCTATTTTGTTTAGTCATGAAACATTTTTTAATTTTTTTTTAATTTTTTTTTTTGCCTGTGGCAATTCATTAGTATCATTTTTAAAATTCCGGCATAAAAAAAGCGCCCTTTTGTGGAGGACGCTTACTATTTTTATGTGGATAAACCGATTTATTTTAAACCAAATTCCTTTCAAAGCATACAAACGTCTCTCGCTGCACAGCATAAAATACTGCCGGGCGTTGATCTAAACTTACATTTAGTTTTGCGATATGTCTGCACTGTTTTCTCATTTCGGGAGCAAATGTAGGATAATTTTTAATTCAAACAATTTTTTTTTGCAACCTCATCTTCGTTTATAGGTTACTACTTCATTCTTATGTAATCATTAGTCAGGTTATAAATGGCAGGACAAACCGGCTTGTGATAAATTTTCAGGAAATTTTTTTTTACTCACAATTCTGTGATAAATTTTCTGTGATAAAAAAATTTATCACAGAAAATTTATCACAGGTTTTCTTATATATACTGACATAAGACGCACAAAATAAAACTTTTAACAAACAATGTGGGAAAACCATATACCACAATGCTAACCTATTTCTAATTTAGATATGTAGGAAAAGAATTACTTTTTTAACAAATAAAAGACTAATAAAAATTGTAATCCATTCGAAACTGACCAGACACAAACATAAAAACCGAATACTAAAAAACAACTAAAAACAACTAAAAATGGAAGCACTTGAAAACAAAGAAACTGTTGAATTGAATCAGGATGAGCAGCAAACGACATCCACATTCCAGTTTCGGACACCGGCAGGTATTCAGGATTTTACTGAAAATTCTACCAAACAGGACGCGATGAACAAGTTTTGGAGCAACAACCTTGACGGCTTTACCCAACAGGGAATGTTGAACAATCCATGGAACTCGACAAACACACCGACGGTGACAAATTATTACAATCCGATTGACAACAATCCGCCAAGTGAAACTGCGAGAATCATTTGGTCAGCTTTCCCGGGAAGATTGGCTTTTAACTTTCCGAATGCAAGTCAGGCAGAACTGGATCAAATGGCCGATATGGGGAATATGTCCGGCCAGATCACCAATTCTCCTTGTAGTTCAGACGGTCAGCAAGTGGCGTATTTTCCGTACGGGCCGCGCGGATGGCAGGATGAGTATTGCGAATGGGCCGTAACCCGGAATGCCAACAACCAGATTACCCGTATTGATTTTACCTGTGAAAATCCGGAGTACTGGAACACCTTATGGGAAATTGATCCGAATAAAGTTTTAGAGTTATACCAAACGGTTTTGGGGAAACCGCAAATTACTTTAAAAGACTTAAGCTTACCAAATGTAACCAATCCAATTACGAACCAGCCTGTTTACAATCCGCTGAACAAATGGAATGCAGGTACCATTTCATCTGATTCGAACGGTGGCGCCATGCATCTTACCAGTACGCCGAATACCTTACAGACTGAAATCGGATTAGCCACCACCTCTACCGTGCAGCGTTTTAATCCGCCGACAAACCCAGACAATACCATGTGGCCTTCATCCCAATACAATGATTTGATCTGTGTGGGCGCTTTCGGGCAACGCTACCGTAACAGTGATCCGAACATTGGAGGAAATGTAAATAACTTTGTTACGGCTGCCAACAATGTAACACTTGCCAATCCTCCGGGACTATACATCCAAACGCCTGACTTTACGAATTATGTAACACCGGACGGTACCGATGCTTCCACTTTCTGGACCATTGCAAGAGGATCACAAACATTAAATGATGACAGCGGAAAACCGTTACCGGGTAACTTTATCTTACATGCTGTATATGAAGTTCCTGAAAACCTGAACTATACTATCAGTGATATCAGTATTGCCGGTACTAAAATCGCCTGGGCTTCACAAATTGCTTCAACTTTTAAAATGCAAATCGTAGCGGCTGCTTACGCCGGAACAAAACCACAGGGATATGCTCCTGTAGGAAGTACAACTCCTGAAAATACATTTGCACAGCCTTTACAGATTTTTTACCAGGACTACTTTGACCAAATGTATAATACATTAGTACCAAATCCGGTAAACAATCCTATATCATTATTAAGTAACAGTACCTATGTACCTTTAAATGTAAACGTAGGAACAAATTCGGCACAAATGGTTATTGTTGCGGGAACCTGCACAGCAAAAGAAAACCAACCGGCCACTTATCCAAGCATAACATTTGACGATCCGGATATCAAAGCTACGGTGACTTCGGTAAAAGAAAATGTATTTTATGCTGTACCGGGGAACAGCCAACCAAGTACCAATACCGCTCTATATGTAACCGTAACGGTAAGCCAAAGTGCAAAACCGGGACAAAAAGGAGTGTATGTGACCAATGTAGGCCAAAATATTAGTGTAGCCATGCCGGCTTTATTCTTAGTTAGTCCGGTAAGTGCGCAGGCTGCTATTGCGTGGCAAAACACCGGAGTGGTGATTTCAGCCGCAAACACGGTAAAAATTACCTACCAATCCGGATTATGGACTGCCAATCCGCAGGATAACGGCGGAAAATTATACAACGCTTACGGTAATCCAACTTTCATTCCGGCCAAAGAAGGCTATACCATGCCGGGAGAAAACGAAGGTGCCTTAATCGGTAAAGTGGGTAATACCGTTTTCCTAATCGGAATGGGTGCCACCCTGCCGGCTAATCTTTCAGGTGAAATCCAGTTATGCATCAACGACGACCTAAACGGTGAATATGGTGCGGGATTAACAGACAACATAGGTGCCATCGCAGTATCTATCAATGTTCAATAACCAAAACTGAAATTTTATTTAACCAATACAAAGACCTAAATCATATGTAAAATATGGTTTAGGTTCTTTCTTATGAACCTATACTAACCAACAATCAAACCGATTCCATGAAAAATAGTATCTATAAATCCATTGGAGCTTTCTCTTTCGTCCTGCTTTCCTGGGGAGTCATCAGCAGTATGCAAAGGAAAGAAGAATATACCAAAATACCGGTTGCCGACAATACCTGTGATTGCTACTCGAGTTCTTCCCTGTTCAACATTCCCATTACGTTCAACAATCAGGTTCCGGGCGATTTACAATCGTTCAGCAATCAGTCACAGGCCGATTGTTTTGCCTGGCAGGAATTCATTTCGTTAAACTGGCCCACAAACGGCAATAATTTTGGTGATCCTTATGATTACTCTCTTGTTTCCTGGGAAAAGTATATGCCCGAGCAGGTTTTATTCCAGCCGAACGGTGCACCGCCTCCAGCTTGGGGAACTTTGGTTTCTCCCGAATATGCAAAGAAGTTCAAAACACAGCGGATGGTGTACAGCAACACCGAAACCAAACTCCTGACATTCGCAGCTAAATTTGGTGAAACCGATACCATCAGAGGCTTCAGTCCGGATCAGGCAGCACCTTTCGGAAAACCCAACTGGCTGGGAGCCCAAAACAGTACTAATGTCTGGTATGAAATCATGCTTAATAAAGACTATTATGATTTTGTCGTTCAAAACGGTTATTACAATGCCATTAACCAACATACAGCCACACAGAATAAAATTCCGATTAATTTTCCACAGGGTGTTTACAACGGCGCAGTAGGTGCCATTGAGTTAAAAGCTGCCTGGATGGAAGTCGACAATATCAAATCGGCAAAGTGGGCACGTTACAAATTATCCAAAGCCATCGTTATGGATGCCACTACGGGAAAATTGCGTACTACAACTGTCGCACTCGTTGGTTTACACATTTTGCACAAAACGACCAACCAGCCAACGTGGGTTTGGGCTACATTTGAACAAATTGACAATGTTCCCAATACTCCTAACGATACGCCTCCTCCTTACGGTTATAATTTTTACAGTGCTAATTGTACACCTAAACAGGTAACCCTGAGTAATGGTAAACAGGTTACGGTAAGCTGCACGGCCAACACTTCTCCTCCTTACTATCTAAAAGATGGAACGCCGGTTCCTATTCAGCTGACGCGTGTGAACAGTATTGATCCGGAAGATGCCGCACCTATCAATTTAAAAATGCAAACCAATATCAAAAAGTTTTATCCTAATTCGGTGTTCCAGTACTACCAGTTGGTCGATGTTATCTGGTCACAAATATTACAGCCGGATCCAACCACACCGATACAGGCTCCACGCAACATCAACAATTCATCGATGGTGAGCGGGCGTAGCATTGTAGCCAACAGTACCATGGAAAGTTATGTGCAGAATAAAAATACCTGCACCAGCTGTCATGTATACAGTACGATTGCATCTTACAGTCAGGATACCATCAATAACAATGTTTTCGGGGATTTCAGTTTTGCGATTTCCAAAGCAGAATACCCTTCTACTTCAAAAACTTCAGCGAAAAAGAAGAAAAAAGGTTAAACGATTAGACTTCTCAGATTATTAGAAAATCCTTTTAAGTCTCTATTTATTTTCAAAACGGAAAAAGCGCCATAATGGCGCTTTTTTATTAGATTATTAGATTTTCAGATTGTTCGATTATTAGACTTACTTAGACTTCTTAGACTTCTTAGACTTCTTAGACTTCTTAGATTCTTCAAAAAAATTATTTTTCTGCCAACAATTTCTCATCTTCAGGAGTAATGTCTACTACTGCATAAGTGGGTACCCGTGTAATAGCCATTTTATCCAAAGCATTGACTAAATCTCCGTAACTGGATTTTTTTGACGGTTTTATCAATACAATCAATCCTTTTTTCGGATCACCATAAATATCTAAGAGATGCTGACTCTTAGCTCTCAATTCTTTTGTGAGGTCATTAGTGTTGCCATTAAAAACTTTAGGTTCTTCTTTAGGACTGGAAAAATTTCCCCAATTGCTCACTATTTTACCGTTCTCTCCCAATAGAATTGTCATATCACGGTCATCACTAACTTCCAGAATACAGATAATTCCATTACGCTCTTCTTCATCATACTTTTCAGGCATTCCCAGGTCCATACACTGCGGTCTCGACATATACGACGTCAGCATAAAGAATACAATCAGTAAAAAGGAAACACTCACCATTGCCGTTAAGTCAACACGGGCATTGAGCTTTTTGGTTCTGATCCTTCCTTCTATTCTTCCGAAATTATTTCTTCTCTCTTCCATGGCTAGATTATTAGATTATCCGATTGTCAGACTTCTTAGACTCTTCAAAAAATTATTTTTTGGCAAACAGTTTCTCATCTTCCGGTGTGATATCAATCAATACATAATTGGAAATATTAGCAATCATCATTTCATCCAGAATATCAGCCATATTTTTATAATTTGCCTTTTTGCCTAGTTTTATGAACACAATTTTTTTGTCCTTATCTTCTTTTAAGAATGTCGATTTTAAACGTACTATTTCCTTACGGATTCCTTCTTTACCATGTTCAAATTCTTTGGGTTTTTCCAAAGGAGAAGACAACGGACCAACATAACAGATAATTTTATTGTTGTCACCCACTACTATAGTGATGGCTTTCTCAACAAATTTAGGATCAATTTCAACTGCTTTGATTTTAGACTGGCCATCATCACCCACACCTAAATCCATTGACTGGGGTTTAGATAAAGTTGTTACCATGGCGAAAAAAGAAAGCAGCAGAAAAAAAGCACCCACTGCCGCAATTATATATATCCATACACTTGGTTTCTTCTTTGCTTTATTTTCAAAATCTTTTCTGCTTAATTCCATGGTTAGATTGTTGGATTATCCGATTGTTAGATTATTAGACTACTTAGACTCTTAAATATTATTTCCCTGCCAATAATTGCATCTCTTCATATGTAATATCCGTTACTGCATATGATAACCCGTTGACTGTCATTTCATCCAAAACTTCCACCAGATTTTGATATGTTGATGCTTTACTTGGTTTTATGTAAACGAGTAAATGTTTTTTATGCTTTGACGGAAGTGCATTGATCATACGCAACAATTCTTTCCGTAAGCCGTTTTTGCCATACTCCAACTCCTTAGGTCCTTCCAACGGCATTTCAAAATTTCCAAAATAACCCACCAACCGGTCATTGTCACCCAACAATAGTGTCAGACTTCGGTTGTCGCCTTCATAATAAGGGGCACAATCACAACAACCTCCATCGTCTCCACCCAAATCCATTGCCAGTGGTCTCGACATATACGACGTCAGCATAAAAAATACAATCAGCAAAAAGGAAACACTCACCATTGCCGTTAAGTCAACACGGGCATTCAGTTTTTTGGTTCTGATTTTTCCTTCTATTCTTCCGAAATTATTTCTTCTATCTTCCATTATTAGACTTCTTAGATTATTAGACTTTCTTAGACTCTTAGCGACTTTGCTAATTTTTAGCCAGTAATTGCATTTCTTCCGGTGTGATATTGGCTATCGTATGATACTTGATTTCAGCTTCACCCAAACCGTCCAGAACATTTACCAGATTACCATAATTAGAATCCTTTGAAGGCTTAACCAATACGATCAATCCTTTTTTGGGATCACCGTATAAGGTATTCTGAACATACTGATTTCTGTCAGTCAATTCTTTTGTCAAACTTTCCGTTGCTGAATTAAATTCTTTTGGTGCTTCCAGCGGATTTTCAAAATTTCCAAGGTAACTTACTACTCTGTCATGGTCATCCAATAATAAAGTCATCACCCGGTCACTATTCAAACAACCCGGATTTGGTATCCCACAAACTATCCTGTCTGCATCAGGTAATTTCAAATCAACCGCCTGTGGTCTTGACAGATAAGACGTCAGCATAAAGAATACAATCAATAAGAAAGAAACACTCACCATTGCTGTCAAGTCAACGCGGGCTTTCAGTTTTTTGGTTCTGATTTTTCCTGCTATTCTTCCGAAATTATTTCTGCGCTCTTCCATGGTTAGATTGTTAGATTGTTAGATTGTTAGATTATCCGATTGTCAGACTTCTTAGACTTACTTAGATTATTAGACTTCTTAGACTTCTTAGACTTCTTAGACTTCTTAGACTTCTTAGACTCTTATATATTACACAATTTTTCTGTGGGAATAAACCAAGATACGAATTACTTCCTGCTTAAAACAAAGTTGTGATAATTTTTTTTCTTTCATTTTTTTTATCACAACTCTGTGATAATTTTTTTGTGATAAATTTTTTTATCACAGAAAATTTATCACAACTTCCCGCTTCCGGGTTTCCAAAAAAAATAAATTGGAATAATTTTCCAAAAGTAATTACCTTTCGGCTTCTGATCTGTAAAACAGAAAACCAATCCTAAATACGACGGACGAAAACCGAATGAAAAAGCATCTTAAATACATCGACGGAAGCTCGGATAAATTCTGGCAAATTGAAGTTACTGATTCCCAATTCACTGTTACTTACGGTAAAAACGGAACTTCGGGAACTTCCCAGGTAAAATCTTTTGAAAGCAGTGAGGAATGCCTGAAAGCGGCCGAAAAATTACTTTCCGAAAAAACAAAGAAAGGCTATTCCGAAAACGGTGAAGTTGCCGTCAGTACTGCCACAACGGCAACTAAAACAGCCAAAGCTTCAAACATCGATGCCATTTTAGAAGAATATGATGCCATCATAAAAGCAAAAGATGTTCAATTCCTTCTGCCCTTCTTAATTAAAAATGCCAAAGGAAATATTGGAGCGATAAGCAAACACGTCAAAAAATGCCGACGGTACTGGACCACTTTTACTGATTTATCGAATGATCCCGGTTACAAACCACTGAAAGGCGGTTACAATTGGGGAACACGCGGTGATGAGAAAGTAAAAGACATTATTACGCTGAGTACCATCGCCTTATTTGACAAAAACGATATGCTGTCTAATGATGATGCACTTCCCTATCTGCAAGATGCAAATAATCCCCACATCCTGGAAATTCTGGAATGGGCAAAACCCAACTGGATTACTTCCTATCTTCTGGAAAGATTCCGGAGATCCGAGTGGACCAATTTCAAATACAGATCGCTCCGGTTTCTGGAAGAAAAAGGTTTGGTTGAATTTGATCCGGAATTAACAGCCTTATGCCTGCCCAGCTTCAGTACCTGGCGTGAGAAGATCACTCCGCGTGAATACATCAATTATATTACCACCGACAAAACGGCTTATGAAAGGGATGTTCTTCAGGTTTTTTATTATGAAACAGGTATACAAAATGGTTTCTTCAAAGAAAATGAAACAGCAAAATACGATGAGTTTTACATTTGGGAAATTATCTTCAGTACTTTATTAAATGAAAATAAATTAGACCGGAATTTTTTCATTGAAAACTGTCTTTTAATCCAAACCAAAGAATGGAACAACAATTTAAAGTCATTTTTCAGGAAGAGACTTGCTGAACAGAATCTTAGTGATGATGAACTGATTCTGTATCAGGAAACCATTTTCACGTATTCCCATAATGCTAATCCGGTTATTGTCAATTACGGTTCCGAATTGGTCAAACAAATCTTCACCCATCCGAAATTTAAACACAAAAACTATTTCGAATGGATCGAACCATTACTAATGCGGAACGATTGCAAAACTGCAGTAAAAAACAATCTGATGGTTTTGGAAAAAATCAGTAAGGCCAATCCAAAACTAAACAAATCCATCGCTTTATTATGTGCCGATGTCTTTTTGGTTCCTGACGTAAGCCTACAGGAACGGGCGGCAAAAATCATCTCAAAATCCGGTAATCCAAAGGATAAGGAATTAACCGAAAAACTTTCCGGTTATGCTTCATTGATGCAAGGGAATATCAAGCCGGGGTTAAGTCATTTCCTTTCGGAAGAAGATTTAATTGTGGATGAATCGCAATTGGAAATCTATCGCTTCAGTCCGAAAAATTATCCGGTGCTGACCGAAGAAGTTGTTATTCCTGACACTTGGAACGAAATCATGTTCCTTTTCGGGAAATTTATTGCTTCTGAAGATCCTTTGGACTCCGAATTATTACTGAATGTGTATACCACCCAACGGCATTTATTTCCGCAGGATTACAAAAACCAACTCCAACCTTATCATAAGCAATTGGATAACAATTATTTCAGCAGCGTACAAAAATCCTATGTCCAAAATTTATTAATTAATAAAATTAATGATAAGCATATAACCTACACAGTTGATGATAAGAATTACGTTACATTAAAATCATTGGGGTTAATCAAACCGGTCATGCAAAAAGTATTGGATAAAAACAAGGTCAGGTCAAATTTGCCCTTATTGTCATTACCTACGCACAAGCCGCATTGGATTGCTCCCAAAACGCTTGTGGAAAGGCTTATTGCCTACCAACAAAACAATGAAGACATTGATTATACCGATTTAAGTATTGCCATCAGCAGAATGCCGCGGGAAAATACCGAAGAAGCGCTACCTTTACTGGAACAATTGGATTCTGACATGAAAAACCTGATGTCTTTCTGTTTGGGAACAACCAAGGAAATAGCGATCAAATCAGGTTCAATCATTTCAAAATTATTTTCTTCGCTTGGAGCTTCGCAAAAAAACGATGAACTAGCCGCTTTATGGGCAGTTGCCGCAAGAACCCATTATCCCGGTGAAACATTTGAAGAATTTGAAAAAACGGCCTTGAAGGATATTCCCAATGTGGTGAACAAATTCAATGCTGAATTAAAATTTGAGGAAAAATCAAATGAATGGAAAGATTACCATACCCAAAAATTAATGAGAACTTCCTGGACTGTTATTTCCTACCAATTACCGGAGAAGAAAAGCATGCCGGCCAATTTACTGTACAGTCTGGATTTATGTAAAAAGAAAAGCAAAAGAGATTGGCTGGATGATTTTACATTGGCAACTGAAGCAAATGTTTACCATTGGAACAGCCTGATGCCACAAAACAATGATCCGTTGGCCTGGTTACTGATGGAAAAGGTCTGTGATACAACCGACGGAACCAAAAATGAACTGAAAGGCTTTTTGAACATTGTCAATCAGCAAGGTTTTCAATTATCAGATATCATCTTGCTTGTATTTGCCTGCTGTTTTTTCATGGAAAAGAAAGACATCCGCTTAATGGCATCCGAAGTTTTAATCAACCTCGTAGAACAACAATCCATTGATGTTAATCAGTTTGGTGAAAACCTGGCACTTCTGATATCAAACAAATACGGCGTATTGCTGCGGATGATTGATGGCATCATTGCCCTGAAAGACATTTCCCCTTTACACAATTCGGCTTTGTTTTTAATTCTGGACCACATTTTCCAAAAAGTGGAATTAGCGGAAAAACTGCCAACCAACTTCAAAAAATTGGTTGAGAATTATGTGGATGTCCTATTGAAAACGAATCAGAAACCATCGGAAGGCTGTCTTCAGTTCTTTGGAAAATTAAAGGACAACACCGCATTGAAAACAATAGTAAAACAGATTTTAACGTAAGAAATGAACGATTTAGAATATAATTACCAAGGGATTTCCACCATCAGTAAAACCAAAGGTGTCAATAGTTTAGTCATGGCGCACCAGACCGAAATTGAAGAAGTCAATTCGATTCCGTGTTTCTTCTGGGGAAATTTAACCGATCCGTATGTTACGGCAAAATGCTGGACAACGATTGCCAAAGTGGTACGCACCAGTTTTGGTCCGGTGCCGCCAAGTTTGAGGGATCCAATCGTTTCCGCCGGTGCCGAACGGTTGCGCTTTGAAGGTTTTTCTTCCTGCAACGGTGTGTATGTACGCCTCGATATGAAACCGGAAGCCGTTGACGGTGAGTTCATCGCTAACGGAACCACCAATGTCGATTTCAACGAACCGATGCTCAACGCGCTCAATGCCATCCAGAAAAATGAAAAAGTAACGCTGGCCGTGGGACAAAAAGATATGCAGGTAATCACTTCCAAGGCAAAAGTAACCGAGAAGAAAGTAACACTTCCCATGCGCTGGATAAAAGGACTGACAAGTGTCCAACTCTATCTGGCCGACATGGATTTTAAGTTTGAGCTTTCCAAAATACAAACCATACAATTGTTCCAGAGTTTACCGAAAGGAAGTGTTAAAGGCGATTTTTACATCACCAAACGCGCCGGGAAGTTTATGTTCAGTACGCTGGAAACCAATGACAGCGTCAGAATTGGCGGTGTGCACCGTTTGCGTTTACTCGAAGGCATACTGGCCATAGTAGATAAACTGTATGTGTATGAATCCTACGATAAACAAACCTGTGCCGTGGTTTGTGAATTTGGAAAAATGCAACTGCTGATGGCTTTTTCTTCCGATGCATTCCGCGGGTTCTCCGGTGAAGGAAATGTATTGGAAACCATGACCGAAAATGTTCCCATGGAATGGGTGTACGGTCTGAACAGTTTGCTCAAGTCAAACGAAACATTCGACCCTACCCTGCTTTCCGTTGAAACGGATATCGACTTCGGAACGATGGACAACCTGACATCCAGTTTGTCTTCGATGGGACTGTTAGGATATGATGTGACCGATCAAAAACATTTTTACAGAAGACTTCCGTTTAAAACCGAACGCATCCTGAGTTTAAACCCAAGACTGAAGAACGCCAAAAAACTAATTGACAATGAGGATATCCAAATACTGAAACGCACAGGGAATTACACCGAAGCACGAGTAAAAGGAACAGGAGTTTCACACCGTGTCATTATCGATGGCTCCAACCAGCATTGCACCTGCAACTGGTTTACGGCGTATCAGGGAAAAAGAGGAATCTGCAAACACATACTGGCGGTTAAGATGACGATTGGTTAGATTATTAGACTTCTTAGACTTCTTAGACTTCTTAGACTTCTTAGACTCGGATAATCTAAAAACCTCTGTGAGAATTTTTTCAATTTTAAATTTTTTCTCACAACGTTGTGAGAATTTTTTTGTGAGAATTTATTTTCTCACAGATTTTTTCTCACAGAGTTGTGAGAATTTTTATTTTTCTGAAATTTTTCTCACAACTTATTTATAAAGTATCTCCCTCATGGCTATTAACGTTTGGGTTCCTTTATCATAATCCGGAAAATCCTGAAGCTGCGAATCAGGATAAGCCGCTTCGATGGTTCGTATCAGATCTTCCGCTTTTTGCAACAGTTCATCATACTCCATTTCACCGGCTTTGATGGAAAGCAGTTCGCCTCTGTTTCCTACACGGATATTTAATTTACCTTCAGTCAGGATTTGCTCCGCCGATTGCAGCAAGCGTACCGTATGCATCATGTTCTTACTGTCGTAATTTTTCCCGTGCTGTTGGTTCATATTGTAACGGTCATCGTTGCGTTTGACAACCCAGTCCCAATACTCTCTGTACTCTTTACAATACACTGAATACCCTTCCAGGTTACAGCTCAGGTAAGCGCGTTCTTTTTCTCCCTTTGGTATGGAAGACAACTGCAACTCGTTTGATTCATTCGTTTTGACGATACCACGGTAACCCAATGTCGCACCGGCATCATAAAACAACGCAAACATATTTTTGGAATGGGGCATGTTCATCAATCCGCACTGATCCTGATCCAATTGATTTGCTTCCAGCCATTTCACTAACGGCACACTGTCATACCCCTCGAGTATAAAACAAAACTCCAACAGGCTTTTGCGCTCCTTCTCCATGGGGTTCACAATCTTCTTTTTGAGTCCGCGTGCTTTCTTGATCTGCGTCATGGCATACCCCGCAAACGAATCCTTGCAGAGCTTCGACAGGAAATCTTCCAACTTCAGGTTTTCCATCAGCGGATGTCTGTACGACACACAATCCTCGGGCGTTGCGAGTATTTCGAGTATATTCGGATTGTTCTTCAGAAGCAGTTCCACAAAGCGCCCTAATTCGTAGTACACTTCATCATTCGTTTCATTACTGACCTGTGGTATGTAATCGAGTCCGAAGAATTTTTCTTTCGGTAAATAGAAAACGCCTTTGATATCGGTATCTGACGCTGGTGTGTCCAGTCCAAAAGATTTACTTCCGGATATTACTTCGAATAGTATGAGATTATTTTTTTTTAAATCCTGTATCGTCATCGTAATTCATTTATGATTTCAAGATACAAAATTGGAATAAGGGTGCGCAATTATTTTGCGCTATAAGTTAAATGGTTTGTGGTTTATGGTTTGTGGTTTGTGGTTTGTGGTTTGTGGTTTGTGGTTAAAAGTAAACAACAAACAATTAACAACAAACAATTAACAGCATTCTGTGCAGCTTTCCGTGAAAAACACCTGCCGTCTTCCAAGTACCAAAAACCTGCAGCCATAAAATTTAATATTTTAATTCTTTAAACGTTCACAACCCAATTCCTGTAAAAAATAAAATCCTGCTGATTTATTGTTCTTCAACCGTCAGATTTTCAGGTTTTGCAAATTCACTTTCCTCAATTTTCATCGGAATCACTTCAACCGCCTCCATCGTTGCAATAAAATCTTTAGTTACGATGGTATGCTTTAAGAATAAGGCCGACATCAATTTAGAGATCTTATTTTTATTGGTAAATGTAAAATTCCTGCAGTGATCCGGATTCACCTTCAGCTTCGGGGCATAATAAAAAGTCATTTCATATTTGTCATTTTTATACACCAGTTTATCGCAGTCATATCCCAAGACCGTTCCTGCTTTTTTAATTATTTTATGTTGAAAAGGTGTATTGGCGGTTTTATCCCCTCTGTAGTAAAACAATTTACCCGGGGCAATCCGCTCCTGAAAGTAAAGCCGGTTTTCAGATGGCAGGTATAATTTATACGTTAAAAAATCAGAGTCTGTAATTTCCTTATACTTACCGTTAGACACCGTAAATTCCATTTTACTTCCCAATGATTTTTTTAATTCGGTCGTGTCAATGACTGCATTTTTGTTTGGAAGATAGGATATCTTAAAAATAATTTTTCCTTCAAATTCCTGACTGAAACAGTTTATTCCGAATAATAAGAAGTAAAAGATATATTTCATTTTGGATTGTTAGATTATTAGATTGTTCGATTATTAGATTGTCCGATTGTTAGATTTCTTGTGAAAAAACCATTCTTTCATTCATAAAACTCCGGAGTCAAATAAAAAACAGTATCAATGAAATAAAGATTTTTTTCGAAAGTCAAAACGTTTTCATCATGTAAATCTTCTAAAATAATTCCCAATTCCGGATTAAAATAATCATTGTTCTTTTTATTGATAAAACCATTATTATCCATGAAATTTTTGACATTCTCTAATTCCGTTGCTTCATCAGATTTTATGAATTCCTGTTCAACAACTGCATAAAGGATATTGTCTATTTCATAAAATCCAACTAATTGGTAAGCAGTGTCGGGAAAAAAGAAATTATTGAGTAATAAATTGTTGAGGTAGTCTGTCCAGGTTTCGTAATAAATTCCATCATTAAGTTTGAATACCTGATATTCATCATGAAGATAAACCTTTTGTTCTGCTCCACTTGAAATAAATGCTTTTATATCTATTTTGGTATCCCAAAAATTATTTAAATCACAATATTCCCTTATGAGCGTTGCTTCTTCACTCTTGATTTGCTTGCTGCTTTCAATCTCAATGCCTGCTCTCTTGCTTCTTTCAAGGTAACGGGAGATTTTTTGGATAACATCTCCATACCTAACTTGGCTCTTTCCTGAAATGATATTTTGTAGTTCATTTTTCATTGGATTATACCACAAATATACTAATTTCCATGAACTTTCCAGTTCCTCTTCGCTGCGCAAAGTCTCCTGACTTTGAGCTAGTAAATCGATATAAATAAACTTTGAACTAAAATTAAATAATTACAACAAATATTTAATTCAACGAAAGCCCTTTCTTACTCAAAGTCAGGAGACTTTGCGTAGCAGACTTTGGACTATTGTATCATTTCTTTTAACCAGTTATTTAAATGACCTGATGCCAACAACTCTTTCATTGTAAATTCTTCTTCAAAAGTACATCCTGAACAGAAAACAACTTTATCAGGACTCATCATGTTTTGTTTTATCCGGGTTTGTTCCGAAGGCGTCAGTGAAATCACTTTTTTAGCTTCAAGGGTTGTACAAACTGCTGTTGCCAGATATCTTTCTGCAGTACTTTTCGCTGAAAGTTTTGCCCGGATGCCTATGTAATCTTTCTTTGTCAGCAATTTACCCATTACTTTTACCGGTTCAGATTTTCTTCCTGAAAAATAACATCCAAAACCGATCAAACGGTTTTCGTCAATTTTTTCCTCAGGTGGCAGAGATACTAATTCTATGCTCTGCTTTTCAATAGTTTTAGGAATACTTTTTTCTTTACAGTTTAAAAAAGGAAAAATGACCAGTGCGAATAAGATTTGAATTTTCATGACAAGTTTTTGTAATGGTATAAACTTAAACATTTATCATTCGATCAACTTAAACAATAAATTATATTTTTTGCCTTTGATCGTAGAAATCCCGTAAACCAATCCGTTTTCTATTTTGTCGAACTTAACATTCAGCACATCGCCGGGTTGGAAATAGAAGTTGGGAATATTCAGTTCGGTCATTGTGGCTGTGTATTCGCAATCATTGATCCAGGTTACATCCGATTTGATGTAGTACTTACCGTCTTCGAGGTATTCGGTGTGTTTGTTGTTGTTGATGATCACATGATCGGTCGTGCCGGATTGGGTCACATACTGAAGTTTGCAGTGTTTGAGAATTTTACAGTCGGTTACGGTTGCAGTTTGGGAATACGAAACCGAAGTACCTATCGACAGGGAGAACATCATAAGAATTGGAACCGACTTCATTTTTCTGATTTTTAAATGAAACAATGTACCGCAGTCTTTCTGCTCCTTACAATTTACGGAAAATATTTTAGATTGTTAGATTTTAGTCTAACTTAGACTTCATAGAATCGGACAATCTGAAAATCTGAAAATCACTTCTCCACAAAAATACGTTCCGGTATCAGTTGGGCCGTTTTTTTGCCGGTAGCGCTCAACTGTCTCCATAACCATTCCAGCGGACCGTAAGTGTGCGTTTGCAACCACCAGTAACTGATTGCAATCTGGAAACAGTACACCATTATGGCAAACATAAAATAAAAATGAAACGGTATATAATGGAATATCCGTAAGCCTGCGCCCTGAAATGCTAAAAAGCTGATGATGTTCTGGGCGATATAATTGGTAAACGTCATTTTACCCACCGATGAAAAGGCTTTAAACACATCCTGCATTTTACCTTGGCTAAACAATAATACAATTCCCGAAGCCGTAAACACCATGGTAGCGATCACGATCCAGTAATGAAGAGGGAAATACTTCTGATAACCGATTTGCATAAACCGTAAAGCGAACGCAATTCCCCACAATAAAAGTGTCAGTAAGAACGAGCCGATCACCATTCGTTTTAAAAGCGGTTGCTGCATCGTCAGATTGTCAAAGAAATTACTCTTTTGCAAAGCAAGTCCGAACAGCATGCAGATAAACATAACATAATGTGCCGTTACCGAATAAGGCAGACTTAACACTTCGTAATAATACGAACTCATTACATTGTATTTGAAAATATCGAGCCAGTGATGACTGAACTTTAAAAGTGTAATTTCATTTACCTGTGCCGTAATATAAGACGCATCGATTTTGTCTATTCCGGCCTGCAAAAAAGGTTCGAGCAGTAACAGTACACCTCCGATTAGTATTAGTTTCCGTGCCGGCAAATGGATGAAACACAAAAAGAGTAAGCCCAGAAAAGCGTAATCCCTTAAAATATCGCCGTCGTAAATCAACGTATTGAAAAGAGCAAAGCCAAACAACACCAGCATACGCCGGGTCAGGAATGCATACGCATTTTGTTGCATTTTAGCGTAAATCACACCAAATCCAAATCCGAACAAAACAAAAAGAAGGGTCCATCCTTTGGCTGAAAAACAAAAACGCTCGACGGCCTGGATAATTTCAGATACCACACTTTCCCCGTTAATTTTCCCTTCGGGACTGTAACCGAAATATAAATAATTGGAAATAACCACCACCAAAAGAGCCCAACCTCTTAACACGTCAATAATCTCGACTCTTTGTTCTGTTTGCATATGTGTCGCCGTAAAGTATATATAAATAACTGGAAAAAGATGGTGTTTATTGTTGGTTTTTTTAGATTGTCAGATTATTCGATTGTCAGATTTTCAGAGTGCTTAGGCACTTTTACTGCTTAGATTCTCATTCCGAATTACTTATAAAAAAACCTGAAGGTTTTGGAACCTTCAGGTTTTTAAATTATTATCCGGATACACTGGTTAAAATTGTTGGATTGAGAGATTGTGGCTTCGAGAGCACTTCGACAAGCTCAGTGTGACACCTCAGCCACCGTTTGAAGTGTTAGACTTTTTAGACTTCTTAGAAAAACACCTGAAAGGTTATGGAAACCTGTCAGGGGTTTATGGTATAAACCTTTACACCTGATCGGTGTTCGGTCTTATTTTTGGTGTTTTCTCTCCTGCTTCACCCTTATCTTCAGTAGTTTGCCTCAAGGCAGGTGGTGTTGAAGTCAAATGCCCGTTCTCATCAACGTACACAATCATGCTTTCCAATCCTTTTCCTTTATTGTTATTCACTTTGCGGTCTTCACGCTTTTGGCTTTTCTGCTTTTTCTTTTCTATTTTTTTCTTTCGGTTCTCTTTCTTGTAAAATGAATCTGCCATACTTTTTATAATTAATTTCCACATCTGTTTAATACTTGTTTTTTATTCTACTTCCGAAACGGTAAGGCTAACCCCTATCAGCTTCTCGATATTCTTCAAATCTGATTTCTCATCGGTGCTGCAAAACGTTATCGCCGTCCCGCTTTTGCCGCCGCGCCCTGTACGGCCAATCCGGTGTACATAGGTTTCGGGCACTTCGGGTAAATCAAAATTGACTACATGCGGCAATTCATCAATATCAATCCCGCGTGAAGCAATATCGGTAGCCACCAAAACCCGGAGGGAATTGAGCTTAAAATCCGCAAGGGCTTTCTGACGCGCATTTTGTGATTTGTTCCCGTGAATGGCAGCCGCGCTGATGCCTTTTCGGCTCAGTTTTTCTACCAGTTTGTTTGCGCCGTGCTTGGTTCTTGTAAAAACCAGGGAACGCGAAATGGATGCATCATCCAGAATGTTGGCCAACAGTTTTTCCTTGTCTTGCTTTTCAACAAAATAAACCGACTGTGTTACCGATTGAGCGGTTGATGAAACCGGATCGACGCTCACGTACTCAGGATTGCTCAGGATTTTCCCTGCCAGTTTTTTAATGCTGTCGGGCATTGTTGCAGAAAAAAGCAATGTTTGTCTTTTTGCCGGTAAACTGGCCACGATTTTTTTCACATCATACACAAACCCCATGTCAAGCATACGGTCGGCTTCGTCCAGTACAAATATTTCAAGGTTGGAAAGATCAATTTCTTTCTGGCTCATCAGATCCAGTAAACGTCCGGGTGTTGCAATGAGGATATCAGATCCTTTCCGTAAGGCTTTGACCTGATGGAACTGGGACACTCCTCCGAAAATAAGGGTGTGCTTTAATTGCAGATACCTTCCGTAACAAGTGAAATTATCACTGATCTGAATAGCCAACTCTCTGGTGGGTGTCAGTATCAGTGTCCGGATTACATTAGGCTGTTTAGCCGGGCGGTTGGCCAATTGCTGTAAAATAGGAATGGCAAAAGCTGCCGTTTTCCCGGTTCCGGTCTGGGCACATCCCATAATATCGTTTCCTTTCAGGATAACGGGGATGGCTTGTTGCTGTATGGGTGTCGGGACACTGTATTTTTCTTCCTCAAGTGCTTTGAGGATGGGTTCAATTATATTTATTTTTTTAAAAGTCATTGTATAAATTTTATAAGCCATTACGGCTTGGGTTAAAACAAAACACCCGATCACTTACTGATGGACAATGTTTTGTTGGGCGGTACTAACCGGTACCTGTTGATCGTACTGAAGTGCATGGGAGAATACCCGGGTAAAACGAAAGCCCGGAGCATTTCACAAAAAATCAACGCCTTTAACGGAAAATAAAGGAGGATGGTCAGACCATTGTTTTGTACCGGGAAGCGGGTACTTTTTTTGTTGGTGCAGCTTATCAGATGCCGTTTCTGTTTCCGCGGGGACGTGCTTCAGAAACCGTGATAAAATGGCTGCCCATTTTTGTATTGTTAAGGTGTTTAATGGCCGCTACAGCTTCAGAGTTATCATCCATTTCCACAAAACCGAAACCTCTGGAACGGCCGGTAAAGTTATCCGAAACTATTTTTACCGAGGCTACTTCCCCGTATGTTTTGAATAACTCGCGTAACTGTGGTTCTGAGGTCTGAAAACTTAAGTTGGATACATAAATATTCATGATGTCAATTGTTATTAATTAGTAATAAGGCAACTGGAACGCCAAAACTGAAGAGTAATAAATAACAAATTGCAGATCAGGAAGAGCACTGGCAGAAAACCAATAAGTGCCAAAGATAGGTATAATATATTAATATTGAGTGGTTTTGGGAGATTATTAGACTGCTTGGACCTTTTAGATTGTTAGACTTCTTAGATTTTTAGACCTTTTAGACCAATGCTGCGCAAAGTCTCCTGACTTTGAGCCAGTCAATTGATACAAATAATTTTAAACTAAAATTTTAAGTTATTATTCTGTAAGTTTCAATTTAATAAAACTGTTTTACATTGCTCAAAGTCAGGAGACTTTGCGCAGCGGGGGGAAATCATTTAATACTCAACAATTCATCAATAATATCTTTCTTAAATTTAGAGAATGGTCGTTTGTGAAAATCTTCTTCTTTTATTTCTATTCCGAAAACCATACGGTAGATTTCTTCTTTTGACAAGATATTTCCAAAAGTTTTTATTAGTAGATCAATATAATTTTCTGAGTACTTATATCTCAAATCTAATAAATCTCTAAGTTCTAAATTTGAATGTTTATCATAGATCTGCTTTAAATTCATCTCATTAAAAAAATTTTCAATTTTTATTCTTGAGGAATTATCCGATGTTTCAATTTTCAAATCAACATTGTTATCTATAAAGTTTTTCTTTTTGAATGAAAACCGAAAGTTTTTCTCATCATCAGACATACAATAAGGATTCAAATGAGTTTTTAGCTGAAAGTTTTTATTGCTCTTCTTTTTATTACAAGAAGAGCAAGAAGGCACAAGATTATAAAAACTCAAGGCTAATAAAGGGTATTTGCTTTTACTGAACCAATGATCGTATTCAGGTCTAGTGACTTTACTATTTTTTGAACCTACCGTTATTATGTAATTTCTATTGCAATGAATACATGTAAGTTGGTTAAGCAAATCAGCTAAAAAATAATCATTCCCAACAATTCTAGAATAATTTAAAATTCCTTCAATTTCTTTAATTTTAAGATGATATTTTGTGTTTTTTGGTCTTTTATCTTTATTTAATTTCAAATAATCTTCAAATTCATTTTGATCAAAATCTAAAATTATCTGATTTATCAAATCATTATTAAGCTGAATTAACTCTTCTGGACCAGCAAGGATGATTTTTTTTATTTCATCAGAAGTAACTGTTGTCCCATCATGTTTATTTATTTTTCCTGTAATCTTATTTTTTATCTCTAAATAAAACTTTTGAGATTTAATATCTGAACTCTTCAATGTCAGCATAATAAATTATTTGTTAAGGTTTAGTTTTTATTAAATCCAACTCTTCCTGCATTTTATCTATTTTTTTCTGTAGAATATCTGCTCTTGAAAAATCCATAACAACCTCGTTATACATTTCTTTCAACTTATATTTCATCAATGGTTCATCAATTGATTGAATTAAATTATAATGATTTTTAAATGATTTATTACTCTTAATGTCAACAATTTCCTTTGATTTTATTTTCTTAATTTTATTCTCAATCTTTGTTCTTTTTAAAGAGTCTTTCTCATTACTTAATTCTAAAAGTTGCTCTTTTAAATCTGATAATTTATTTAGCCAAGTAATTGTACCATTTATTTTTTCTTTTGCATAGTTTCCTATTAATCCATCTCCAATAAAAAAACTATCAGCCAGTAAATCAGTAATATTCGCACCAAAAGTGTTCATTTTTTTATAATCTTCAGGCTTCCCATTATTCAAAAATAAAATATTTTGCTTTGGAATATCAGAAAGAATAAATGGTGAATGGGTAATGAAAAGGATATTAAGATAATGTTCACTTAAATTTATAAGTCTTAAAGAGTCTAATAATTCATTTATAAAACATTTTTGAAAATCGGGGTGGGCATATAATTCTATTTCATCAAAAATTACATTTATATTTTTATATGATACCAAATCTGTAGCTTTTTGCATTTCATTAGGCAATGAGATATTATCTGGTTGATTTTTTACCGAAGTAATATTTCTTATATGATAAATTACTGAATGTAGGCTAAATATTTTCTGTTTTTCTCCTGAACTTAGATTTGAAAAATTATTATCACTGATTTTATCTTCGAAATAATAGTTAATTTTAAAAAAAGGTGGTAATGAACAATCTGTACCGAATTTATCAAGATAATCTCTATTAAAATCTTTATTAAGTGATATTTTGTCATATATGCTAAGTATCTTTTTTTGAGATAATAAATATGAAGTATTTATCCATTCATAAACTTTATCAACCTCTATTAGCTTATCTTCAACATCCTCTCTATCAAAGTAACAATACATGACAAAAAACAATGTTTGTCTGAATTTCTCTGTCAAATGTGAATTGTCTCTATATAATGTTTTTAAATAACTTTCAAGTATTTTATTATTTACTATTTTAAATTGGTAAACTCTTTCATTTTCTATTTCTAAAAAATCAAACTCCTCAAAGCATTTCTTATAAGCATTAAATTTTTGATGGAAAGTCATTTTTTTCAACTTAAGCAACAAATAATCAATTGCATAATTGCGATAAAAGTTATCTACATATTGAGTTGTATCTTCTTCAATTTGAAAAATTTGAAAAATTACACCCAATATATTTATCTTTTCTTGTTCACTATTAAGTAACCTTATATCTCTACCATTAATTTCTGTCCATTTAAATTTTAAATAGTCTAATTCAATGCCTACATACTTAATCATTTTATCTTTCTGAATTGTACGTAATTTTTCTTCTTGCAGAATATTTACTAAAAATCGTGACTCGGCAAGATACTTTTCACTATTAATGTCAATATTCCCTTTTTCTCTATAAGGATTAATAACAGCTGGTAATTGATAGCCATCATTCTTATGAAAAACCCCTTTTATCCATTCACCTATTTCATTAGTATTAAATCCATAATGAGAATAATTAATTACAACCGAATAAAATAAATTTTCTAATAACTCCTTTACTATAGCTGGTACTTTTTCTTGATTTGATTTTTTATTTTCCGATTCAACTATTGATACATATGCAGATAAATTATTTTTACCAATTTGTTTTTTTATGTTAACAACAGCACCATTTAATTCAACGCATTGAATTATCTTCTCTTCTTCTAAACTATTTTGATAGTAAATCTCAACTTTTAATTCATTTAAATCTGAATTTATACTAGTCTTAAACTTTTTGATATTCTTTTCGAATTCATTTTTATCTAATTCATCATCCCCTGAATCATATAATTCTTCTGGCTTAAAAAAATTAGGATTCACTATTAATGAAGTTTTGAAAATGCTCGCTATAAGTAACTCAATTAACGCGCTTTTCCCACTCCCATTTTTCCCAACAATAGCAGAAATATTAATGTTTTCCCCGTAAAAATTTTCCGGAACTGTGGGTGTATGTTTTATATTTTTTACTTCTATATAATTTTCACTACCAAAACTTTCAATAGGATTATTTTCAGCATCCAGAAAATCATAATCATTATAAAATTTATAAATTCTGTTTTCTTCTAAATTCTTTAAAAATTTACGCTTACAGCGATCAAGTGGTCTTATAGCTAATAGTTTAAAACTCATTATATTTTCAATTACTTTAATAAATCCCTAAAAACCCCATCTAACTCCTCGCCCATTTTCTTTCCGGAACGCAAAGAAGAAGCATGCGCCATATTATACGCCAGAGTCTCCTGCAAATAATCCGTGATGAGGGATTCCTTCGGATGGAGGTAGCTTTCGTTTTGTTGTGACTTGATTTGCATTAACTCTTTTATCTTTTCCTGTATGGCTGGTGGTGCTATCGGCAGCAATTCATTGAAATCGACCGGTGGGAAACTGTCGCGGTCCACGATCCACTTGCCGGCGAGTGCCGTTCGCAACGCATAGAAATAGCTTTTGAGTTTGACTGCATCCTGGGTGCAAACGTCCATGAAATTTTTGGTGGTACCTATGTAGTGGTGCATGCAGGCGATGGGCGAAAAACAATCGGAAGCCACGGCACGTAATTTTGCCATGGCTTCCGTGTTTTCATAATACACTACCGGACTGTACAGCCATTCCAACAAAGAGGCATTGGATTTTGCCAATTGTTTGACGGACTTCCCCAAGTCCCAGCCGGAACCGTCGAGATCATCGGCGGTCATAAACTCGATAACATCAGGCTTGTCCCAAAGTGACAAATAATAATCCAGACCGTGTTTGTAAATAAACCGTATGTCGTAGTCACTATCTGGAGAGGCAAATCCCCACGCTCTGCTCCCGGACTCTACCGCATACAGTATTTCGACGCTCTTTTCCCGCTCTGTTTCTTTGAGTTTATCGAGTATGTTTTGCATGTCTTCCAAATTTAATTAAGTGTATTGTCATTTTAGTACGTATTTATACTGATTTTTTTTAGACTTCTTAGATTCTTAGACCTTTTAGATTCTTAGACTCTAACCAGGATACAAATTTGGTAAGGGTGTGCGTAATTATTTTGCGCAATTCATTTTAGATTATCAGATTGGACTTCGACAGGCTCAGCCACCGTCGAAAGATTGAAGAATTTCGTAGCGGATAACTCCTGTAATAATTTTTTTGTGATAAATTTTTTCATCACGGATTTTTTATCACGGATTTGTGATAAATTTTTTGTGATAATTTTTTTTATCACAGATTTTTTATCACAACTTCTTTTTAGACTTCTTAGATTACTTAGACTTCTTAGACTACTTAGACTTTTTAGATTCTAATCACTAATTACTCTTCACTAGTTACTCTTCACTAGTTACTCTTTACTAATCACTAAGTAATAAGAAAATTCCTAAATTAAATTTGTTTATCAATTCCAAAACATTATTTTCGTAAAATAATTCCTACGTGGATTAGATTAAATAACAAAAACAAATTAATTACAATCATCATGTTAAAAAACATTTTAAAATTAGACGGAGCTCAGGAGCTTTCTAAAGAAATGCAAAAATCAGTTAAGGGTAAAGGCGGCGAGTTAATGGCTTGTCTTTGTCCTGACGGTCAATTAGTGGTGGCGCACGGCGACAGCTGTGACTTGATCATCAGTCAGTTTTGTGCATTGGATGCGTAACCGCTCCTCATATGCATGATAAGAATCCCCGATGGCTGGTCGGGGATTTTTTATTTTACAGCCTAAGCGATTTCAAAAAAAAATTTGAAAGTTGTAGCTTTTTTATTACTTCCCGTTATATTTGGGCTATAATTTTTTTGAATGTATCAAATGAAAAAATAGTACCAATGAAAAACTTTTTAAGCAATTCCGACAAACAGGAAATTGTCGGGGCCATTATCCAGGCCGAAAAACATACTTCGGGTGAAATACGCGTGCATATTGAAAACGACAACCGGCTGCCTTCTTTTGAAAGAGCACAATCCGTTTTTTTTGAATTGGGCATGGATGCCACCCAAAAACGGAACGGCGTTCTTTTTTTCGTCTGTACCAAATCAAAATCACTCAGCATCATTGGTGATGAAGGCATAAACAAGAAAGTCGATGCCAACTTCTGGGAGGAAACAAAAGATGCCGTGCTTGGAAAATTTAAAATGGGACTGTTCAAACAAGGATTGGTTTTGGGCATCGGAAAGGCTGCAACCCAATTACAGGAATTTTTCCCGCTTGAAAGAAAGAACAGAAACGAACTGACTAACACTATCTCAACACTATGATTAAAAAACTACTTTTATTTACTTTTCTTTTTTGCAGTGTACTGGTTACGGCCCAACTGAAAATTCCGGAAAGGCCCGGCAAAATTCCTTTCATTATCGACAGTACCTATACCTTAAGTATTGACGAACAATCCATTTTAAACAATAAATTAAAAAATTACTGCCTCAGTACGTCCACCGAAATACTGGTGATGCTGATTCCGACGACGAACGGAATCAATATTGAAACCTACGCCAAGGAGCTGGGACAGAAATGGGGCATTGGAAAACGCGGAAAAGACAACGGGATTGTCATGCTGATTGCCAAAAATGACCGCATGATGAGCATTCAGAACGGCCATGGAATCGAACCCATACTGAGCAATAAGAAAACCAAACAGATTATTGACGAAATCATCACACCCCATTTTAAAAACGGCGATTTCTTTTTAGGGATCAGTGAGGGACTCAATACTATTTTTGACATCCTGAAGAATGAGTTCACCAATGAAAAAAACACAACCGATCTCAGCAATTTCATCACGGATATCAATCCGCCTGCAGCTGTCCAGAAGATCGCTAATGAAAATCAGGAAGTTACCGAAGTAGGAGAACCAATCGGTCTGGTTGGCGCCCTCATTATCATTTTTATATTTCTTTCGATAGTTGCCGTAATTATCTTTGCCCTAATAAACATAATACGGAACAGAAAAAAACTGTTCTCCGGAAATTATACAATGGGCGGTTATGGTGTAAGCAATACGGTTTACAATCACGTGCATGTTAACAACAATAACGGTGACCGCTACAGAAGAAGATCGACTTCCTCTTTTTTCAGCGGAAGCAGCAGTTCGGGAAGTTCAAGCAGTTCAAGTAGTTCAGGAAGCTCGTACAGTTCGGGTAATTCAGGAAGCGGAGGAACCTTTGGCGGCGGCGGTGCATCCGGTGGCTGGTAAACTTTTCAATTATAAATCAAAATCCCCGATGGTTATCGGGGATTTTTTATTTCCGGCTACGTAAATTTTATAGTCTGATTCTAATTTTCGGTACAGCCCTGCGGATGGCTCTTTCAACATTACCCGGTGCCCTTCCGACTTCATTCCCGATATTACGGAAAATTTTCACCGCTTCGTGGTTTGGCCCCGGTCCTCTTGTAAAATCATTCACGGAATTGTTCCAAAGCTTAACCAGATCGTTGTTAGGACCGAATTCAAGATTCATGGCATCCCCAATCGCTTTCAAGCCTTTGATGATGTCGTTGTTTTCACCAAAACAGCCATTTGGACCTCCTACACCGTACATCAGGCATTTGTCCAGTTCACGTGCTAACAGTTGGCCGCCTGCACAACCGGCAAAAGTATACGGTTCTCCACCTGATGCCATCGCACACTCAATCATGATCTGGGTTTCGGGATTCAGGTCCAGATTCTGTGTACCATAACAAATGGCAGTTCCCATGATGCTCACCTGACCGCTGCGGCTTTGCTGTTCCATACAGGATAAGATTTTGGCCACTTCCCCATCCGTCACCGAACCGGCCATGCACAAAGGATAACGGCTGAAATCTTTTCCATAGGTACTGTAACATTCCTGCAATTTTTGGGCAATCTCCCTTTCTTTATCACCACCCAATGCTTCAAACAGACAAATCGTTTGTTCTTCGGGTGTTTTTGCATTTTTGACACAATTGTAAATCGCCAGCTCCTTACTCCCTGCCAACTTCTCAATCATACAGTTTCCAAACATTTTTTTGTCCAACTTCCCGGCACTATTGAGTGATTGCGCATAACATTCCTGGGCGTTCTGTTCACTCGTACTCATTACATTTCCGTACGGGCGGTTTACATCGACAATCGCGGTGGGCAAAGGTTTAAAACCGGCATTCGTTTCAATTCCCACATTCGGATTGTACTGCGGCGCTCTGTATACATTCGCATACGGATTGGTGGGAAGCGGGCATAAACAACGGCCTACTATCCTTGCTCCCCTGTAACTGTCAATCTCTACTACCCGGTTGTTCCAGTCCATAAAGAACGCATTTAAATGCGGAGTTGTGGAAGGTATCATCAGGTGCATGAATCCGGAAGGGTCGCGCACCGTCATTCCGCGGTTGGCCGGATTTCCGTCCTGAACCAACATACCGTCACTGTACAAGGTAAAAGACAAACGTCTAACGTCATCGGTAACCGTCCCGATAGGTTGCTGTCCATAGGTGCCAAGCGTAACCAATGCCACTACAAAAAGCAGCATTGGTTTACATTTACTTAAATTCAATGTTTTTGTGTTCATAGCTTATTTGATTTATGTTATAAATAGTACTTTTTACCGTTCTTTAAACAATTTGGGAACATCCGGAATTTGGGACAAATCCAATTCAAGTTGTATGGTTCCGTTATCGGTTTCAACGCCAACGGTAAAGGCTCCGTAACTGATCAGTTTATTCACGGCTTTTCCATCTATCACTTTAATGGTTTCAACCTCGCTGGGAAATGAAGGATGCAAAAAGAAAGTCACCTCACCGGTGAGCGGATTATCCGGATTGGTTGACGTTACTTCAATATCAACAACAAACAATTCTTTGTCGTACGAAGTCTCCCTTACCGTTGCAGATACTATCCTTCCGGCGCGCTCGGCTAATCCGCCAAATTTATCTTTATGTGGGTCATTTTCAGATTTTTCATCGTCCCGAATCTTGATTTGATTCTCTTTGATGGTTTGTGTCACATCCGGGAAAGTAGTGACAATAGCATCAAGCTCGGTTTTTGCATTCTGGCTTTCGGTTTCAGCTTTATGCAATTCAGTAGCCTTTACATCTAATTCTTCTTTTGTTTTATTGATTACCTTAATCAAATCAAGTTTTAATACCCGGTAAAAATGTAATCTGGTCCAGGTATAAACCATCATAAAACCAAGTATGGCAAAGTATAAAATGATAGCTATAGAAGTATTGGTACCAAAATCACCATTACCTCTATGATCAAAACCCAAAATAGTTGTACCTAATATTTTCCCGATTTCATAAAGCGCCGGAGCAATGTAATTCAATTGGGTTAACCCAACCCCGACAATTATTTTGGTCAGCCAGTCACTTATCTGTACCAAATTATCGTTATGAGCCACATTAGATTCACTTTCACCCAAGTTATTGGAATCAATGTGATTGTTCTGTATCATTTTAGGTATTCCAAACAAAAATCCTGTCAAACCTCCCACTCCGTAGAAAGCACCGGCAATCAGTAAAGCATTACCCAGAGTAAATAAATATGCAGAAGTGTTTTGTGAAATAAATGATAAGAACACGATCAAAAGAATACCCAGCCACAGCATCCCTTTCAGTATCTTGAATACATCCGGTAGATCGTCCATGGACAATCTGTTAGTAGTTTCCATTTTTCAAAATTTTAAAATTGTTTTTGTAACCTTTAATGAATTTCTTTTCAGAAACAGTGCTCAATAGCTTTCTTCTTAAAGAGTTTGAAAGTATTGTTACTTACTTGGAATTATTTGTATCCCCACTATAACCTTTCCTGAACGCAATGACTCATCACTACCGAAAGTATTGAATGTGGCAGACAATCTGAATTTTCCGTAAAAAGTCATCCCGGCAGCTAATTTCCCGCTTACGAAGGGTTTCTTATCTTTCAGGTTCAGGTTATCATAGACGGTTTTTGAAGCGATATTATAATTCAAATCGGCATTAACGAAAAAATTGAATTTCTTTTCGGCAGTATTTCCTCCCACATAAGCATTAACTCCAAAAGCCGAGTTGAACGTACTGGTGTCAACACTGTCACTGAACCCTTTCAATCCCAGTCCTAATTTGCTGTTGAAATACAGATAACCGGCAAAACTTTCATTTGAATAAATAGCCCCCGGCAAAATAGTTTCCAGATAAAAATTACCGCCACCGTTGATTAAATTCTCCAATTGGTCTTCTTCCTGCTGTTCTTCCTCTTCTTCTTCTGTTTCAGGTGTTTCACTATTGGACTGAATCAGTGTTCCGAGGGCAATCCTCACTGGGCCGAAAGTATCAGCCAAAACTTCTGATTGGGCCAAAGCACCGGAGTTACTGTAATTTAACGCCAGTGAATTCAGGTAATTTGTTTTCGTTCCGTCTGTATAGTAAAACTTTTTAAAAAAAACGGTTCCGAATTTTTTACTGGAAGAAGGTAAAATCAAAAACCGGTCATCATTCTCTCTAAGTTTTTGCTCATATTTCAGCTCGATAATTTCGCGGTTAATATTCAGCACTTTCTCATGTAATAAACTCATCCCGTCGATATCACCCGATTCAACCAAACCTTCCATATCTTTTTTGATTTTTTTGATTTCGTCATCTTTTTTGGCAATCTTATTCTCATAAGCTTTTCCAAATTCTTCTTTGAAGTAAAGCCTTCTAAATTCCTTTAACGATTCTATTTCATCGTTGTAGTTCCGTATTTTTAAATCTAACGATTTGATTTCTCTTTCATTTTTCACCTTTTCATCCCCGGCGAGGTTTTGATTTTTAAAGATTGTATTTTCGAGTGAATCTTTTCTCTTTTTCAAGTTGGTTTTTTGATCTTCAACGCTTTTAATCTTTTCATCATCAATCCGGATGCTCTTTGCCAGATAGCTGTCACCGTTAATTTTTTTATCCACCAGTGTCGGGATTTGTGCCTGCATACTTACCGTTAGTAAAACAGTCAGTATAAATAATAATCTTGTTTTCATGATTTCCAATTTTTTAGTTCCGTTATCTAACCCAAAGCTACCCCCGTAACGGTATACCAATCAATTACCCTTTCGGGTGATATTTTACCTGTGGGAAAAATCAGTAAAAACGCTTACCTATTATATAGATAAGATTTGTATTTTTATGAGATAAGGATTACAAGCAAAGTCCGTCGAAACAAAATCACCCTTTCGGGTAATTGCGGCACTTGGGTTAATTGGCCAACTTTGTAAAGTAAAAACACGACTCATGAACATTTCGGTTGCCATAGTAGAAGACGATAAAAATTACAACAACGCACTCAAAACGATTGTTGATTATCAGGACAACATGACCTGCGTAGCCCAATATTTCAATGGGGAAAGTGCTTTACGCAAGCTGAAGGAACAGGAACCAGACGTGGTTTTGATGGACATTCAGTTACAGGACCATTCGGGTATTGATATTGTCGCAAGCCTCAAAGAATTTTTACCGGACACTACCTTTATCATGTGCACGACCTTTGAGGATGACGAAAAAATTTTCTCGGCCCTTCGCGCGGGGGCCAGCGGTTATCTTGTCAAAGGAGAACCAATGGAAAAAATTATCAGTGCCATACTGGAAGTCTCCAACGGCGGCGCTCCGATGAGCTTCAACATTGCCAAACGGGTATTGCAGCACTTTCACGAAACGAAAGTACAAGTACAAAGTCTGTCATTGCTCACACCCACCGAAAAAGAAGTCCTGGAATGCCTGGCGCAGGGACTGCTTTACAAGGAAATCGCCGATAAGAAATGTGTGACGATCGACACCATAAAAAAACACATCGGCAACATTTACAGAAAATTACAGGTAACCAATAAAGTGGAAGCCATTAACAAACTTAAAAACTAGAAATCATGGAACACAACCAACAATTAAATGAAATAGCCTATTTACTAAAAAAATACTGCTATGAAAATGACATAAATACTGAAACTGGAGAAGATTTAACCCAATTAGATATTTTATTGACTGAAATCAAAGATTCACTACCTCGAATCAATCTAGAGTTCCCAGAACCCTTTATATCTACAGAAAAATTTGATCTTAGAATGCCACTGAAATATGAAGAAGCGAAACGCTATATGATTAAGTTCAAAAAGCACTTCGCTTTACATCCTCAGTTATCAAAAGTATTTCACATAAAATCATCTCTACTTGAAGAATCTATTAAAAATAATGAAAAAGTCATATTTCGTTTGATACAATTCGATGAAAGTTTTGAACTTGCTTATTTAGCAAATGGTGAACCACTTAGAGTTGATCAAGAACTTGACAGATTAGAAACAATTAATGATTTAAGTACTTTAGAAGACAATTTTGATAAAAAAATAGGAAAAGAGTTAGACAAGAATTTGCATTATCTTTCAAATGGAGAAAACTTAAACAATACGCGGAAGATTACTATTAATTATTATGGTAATTTCGATGGAAAAGATTTTGAAGACCATGAATATGTCTATTTATATCCAGCACTCATTGATAATTGTTCTAAAGATTGTAATCATCAATTCACTTTCATTATGTTTTTTGGAGACAAACCAAGTGATTCGGGTAAAATTGAATCTTTAAGTCCGGATATTTACTACGACACCTTCCAACTATGTCCTCCTAATTGCTAGTTAATTTGATCTGGATATACTTCATCATCATACTCTTTTGTCTTGGCGCCTCGTTCTTTAACAAGGTGTCAAGGCAAAACTTTTTGTATGCTTATTTTTTACTGGTTGTCATTTTTGAGCTGGGATTGTTCAAAGGATGGATCACACCGGAAGTGTATAACTCCTCGCCCCCGGCCTACATTTCATTTTTCATTTTTTATTACGGTTTTCAGCAAAACAGTTTCAGAAAGACCATATATGCAATTGGCTTGTTAGCCGTTGCATTTTGCGTTTATATCTTTTACGGCAATGGCGTCAAAAGCTATTCGATCGAAGCCGGTGTGTCGGCCAGTATCGCTTATGTTTTGTTTACGCTGTTGTGGTTTATCAGCCAACTCACAAACGTCGACGAGATTTCCCTATTGAAAAAGCAAGCCTTTTGGGTGAGTACCTCAATGCTGATCTGGTCGGTATTTTTTCTGTTCCGCCTGATTCCCATGTACTGGCTCAACATCAATGACATCCAATTTTTAACGCAAATTAATATCGCTTACCAAGTCCTGACCATCGTGTGCTACTGTATGCTTTTCAGGGCTTTGTTGTGTAAATACTAATTTATGAGAGAACTCCCGTACGAAATCAAACTCACCTATATCATTGCCATTGCGGTCATGCTGCTCTTCGTGGGTTTTATTATTATTGTCATTTTAATTTACAACAAACGACAGTTGGTCCAGCAGCAGGAAATTAAAATAAAGGAGAGTGAATTCAAAAACCAGTTGCTCGAGAAAGAACTCGAACGTCAGAAATCCATACAGGCCGAACGCGAACGTATTTCGCGTGACATGCACGACGATTTGGGCGCCGGGATATCAGCGATCAAACTGCAGGCTGAATTCATGAAATTCAAATTGAAAGATGCCGGATATTCGGAAGATCTGGAAGCTATTGTGAAAACCTCCGAAGAAATGAACCTGGCGATGCGCGAAATTTTGTGGAGTCTGAATTCAAGTAATGATACGGTCGGGAATTTTATTGACTATGTACAGACTTACACCGAACGCTTTCTGGAAAAAACAACCATCAGCCTGAAAACGGAAAAAAGCGGGATACAGTCCATGGTGAACCTGTCGGTGAAAGTCAGACGCAATCTTTTCCTGGCTATTAAAGAAGCCGTACATAATGCTTACAAACACAGTGAAGCGAAAAACCTCACTATTCTTTTTACACAAACCGACAACACCTTAACCATTGACATCACCGACGACGGGAAAGGACTGGAAAAAACCCCACACAACGGCAACGGTCTTTCCAACATGAAACTCCGCACCAAAGCGATTGACGGAACGTTTGAAGTGATTCCGGCGGATACAGGGACGCATTTGCGGTTTGGGTATGGTTTTGGGGAAGTATAAATCATTTCTACTTACCTTCCCATTCAAAATTTTCCCGGGCTCTTTTTTCAAGACCATCAATAAAACTTTTTTCGTCAATAATAATCTTTTCTCCTTTCACACTTTTGAAAGTGTTGAATAATTCATAGAGCGTGAAATTATTCCAATTGAATAATTTATTAATCCTGTAATTTTTCCCATTGGAACTTAAATCAATCATATAACCAACAATACTGCCTGCTTTAGATCTCCGTTCGATTATCCTGATGTTCACTTTTTTTATATCCAGCGTTACTTCCCAATTCCGGTTAAATTTTTGTCCGGATATTGTTATATTTTGGGAACCGATACGGACTTCATCGATATAATTGAATTATTCGCGCAGGATTATAACCACTGTTACCGTTAAAAGATATAGGGCGAAGATTAATTCAAAAATTCCGGCATCGTTGCCCTTAACAGAAAGAAGAATCATTGAAAAAAAGATAAAAAAAGCCAGGATTTTAAATAGTAAACCTTTTTTTATCCGGTCTTTAAAATCCAGTTTTTCGGTACAAAATATTTTTTCTTCCATGATGGTTTTCGGACTATGTTTAAAATTATAATCTCCCCTCTGCTACCGCGCGAAATGAAATTCGGCGAAGCCAATCCTTTCGCGTGGTTTTACAAATGAACACTTATTATTAATGAAAAACTAAATGATTTTAATTTTGAAGTTAATTCTTTATAAGATTTTAGATTAAAAGTACCACGCGAAAGGATTCGCGCGGTAGCGGGGGAATTGCTATTCAACTATATTACAATGTTTTGTAAAATAACTTTCGTTTAGTTTGTATTTCGCTTTCAACAAGTCAAGTTCTACAATTTTGAAATAAAGTTCTTCATCAAGGCTGTTTTCCAACGATAAACCTTTAAAAGTAAGGGCCAACTTATATTTATTTTCCAGGTCGGTTTTTAATTTATTGAGTGTGTCTTTATCCTTCGTCTTTACAGGATGTGCTATCATGTGGTCAATTTTGTCATTGGCAATCTTCAGACTGTCATAGCTGGGTTTTAGAAATGGATAATCACCGACTTTAAATTCAATGGCCGATCCAATTTGGGTAAGATTTTCAGTCAAAAATACTTTTGAATCATCCAATTCGCTATTTAATAGTTTTACATACACATTTTCTGATTTATTCTGACAGGAAACCAGTAGCAAAATAAACAGTAACCTAATTATCGATTTTTTTATGGTCATGGTTTATTGATGGTTTGGGTATACAACTATAAATATATGTTTTAAATTAAAATGGGACGCTATTTGCTATGCTAATAGATAAAAAATATTTGTCCGGGAAATATGAAGTGAAAAGCCCTGATGCATGTCAGGGCTTTTGTATGATTAAAATATAGTCATTTTATTTTTCTTTTAAGTACTTTGATAAACCTTTAAAAGCTTTAAATAAAAACATTAATAATCCAATTAAGACGATTAAACAAATTAATTGAATCAAAAAAAGTCCAATACTAAATTGTGAAAAAGTTTCTTCCATTACATTTTCAATCTTTAAATATTACATAGTTGTTGGGACCATATTCATCATCTTAGCAACTTTCAAATAAATTTTGTTTCTTTTGTTAAGTGCCGCATCAATAATATAAACCCTAATTTTCTTGCTTTCTAACAAAAAAACAATTTTCGAGAAAGTGGACTTGTGAAAATCATCAATATAAAAGACTTTACTCTTGTTCTGCTCAATAAAAGATTTCTTCTTGCAAATAGTCTTTCTGAACTCCTTATGTAAATCCACACTGAAACTTATAGCATCTCCATCCGGATACTGGTAACTATAAGTTTCGCTAAAATCATATTTTAAATACTTCAAATGCAAATCATCAAAGGATTTTGTTTTATCAAAATAGAGATATACAGTATCCCGAGAATTCAATTTTTCAAAGTCTTGTGAAAAAATGCTGCTGCAACTGAGTACTGTTATTAATAAAATTATTTTTTTCATTTTTTCTAAGGATTTATGACGGCATTGAATGCTGAAATGTAATAATAAAAATAATAATCATTGTCATTAAGAAAAATATGATTGGCACTTCTTGGTATTGAAAAAGGAAAAGCTGAACAGTTCTGTAAACCGGTATATGAGAAATATGTAAAAAAAGTATCCCAATTCCAACTAACTTGTGTTGATGAAATACCTCCTAATATTGGAGGGTTATTTAATGGTTGATAAATAATAGCGGCTCCATTAGTTGGGTTTTCAAGCTGATTAGCCTGTTCAGATGTGATAACTAAGTCTTTTATATCTTGAAAGATTTCAACCAAAATTGGTATCATATGATCTACAAAAAATGAATGTTGTGTCTGATTTCCAGAAAATCCATTATAATAAGTATTTATACAACTTTGCAAATCAAGATTATTAATTGTTTCGATTGTCATACCAATTGATGGATTCCTGAGTTTAATATTTAGAAATGCATGTATGCATTCATGTATTATAGTTTGCGCAACTTCAAATTTTGAGCGAGTTAATAAAAATTCTCTGTCAATTTGTATTAGATTAAAAGGATTAGAGTTAAGTATAGAATTAAACATTTTACATCTTCCGGATGTTATCTGGCTTTGATTTTGAGGAAGGTTTGCAACTTGAAATTTTACATTAAATAAAGGACTTGAACCAAAAAGACTAATAAATAAATTTTTAAAGTTTGGAGATGTACATACCAAATTATATACCTCTCTGAATTTAAGTTCTTCAGGACTGTTCCCCATTACTGATGACATATCGATAAAAGATGGTGATTTTAATGACATGTTGAAATCTAATTGCAATTCAGGAGTTGAAATAGATTGAGTAATAAAAGTATTTATAAAATCTTTACTCTGAAGAGAAAAGTTGTTTTGAATTAAAAAATTAAAAATCGAAATTTGATTATACTCACTTTGTTCCGCAAGCCACATATAGTTAAGACTTCTAAAGTAATTTAGTGCTGACATATATTGGGTAGCGTTACAAGTATTGATGTAATTCAATACCGGCATAACAACATTGACATTTAATTGACTAAACTCTTCTCTTAAAAAACCTAAATCTCTCAAAAAATTCGATTGTTTATCTGTAAGTGGCATACCTACAATCGATGACCCACCCCCAACAACTGGTGTAGTCAATACTGTACCGCTTCCACTTGAAGATGAGCCTTGTGTTGTTCCTGTTGGCAATGTAGGTAATGGTGTATATCCTGTTGAACCACCTGTACTAGCTCCAGTTGAACCACCAGTACTACCTGTGCCAGAACTACCGTTAGGAGAACCAGAACCACCAGAGCCTTGTGGACATGGGTTAGCATAAGTAACTACATAGTACACTACTCCGTCCATATAAACTGCGGTACAATGATCTATAACTGTATCACATTTCGGATCAGTTGCTTTGCCAACTATAGTTATATAGGGTGTATCCACAGGGGTGAAAGTTTCATCATTAAAAAGCTTTTCTTTTTCAATTTCATTTAAGTCATAAGTTGTTAAAAGAGCTTCATAAGATGAGTCTTCCTTTAAGTTAAATACAATATTCTCTAATTTTTCAGTTGGCTTATTTCTATAAATTTTGAAGGTATAAGATTTATGTCCATTCTCATCTTCAACTAATATTCCGTTCTCATCATCAAAATAAAAATCGTTGATGCTATCATATACAATCTTACCGGAAGATTGTGCTTGTTGTTTTAATTTAATCTTTTTGGCTTCTTGAATTAGTTTGGTATTCTTCTGAATCAAAGGGTCTTTAAGTGATATTTTCGAAATTTTTAAATTCCCATTATCCGATCCATCATAAGAATCATTTTCACATGATGAAAATACCATTGCAGCAATTGTTAAGGCTGTTGCTACTAATTTGCTCATTTTAAATTTCATTGGCTTATATTTCATTTCACTTATTACTCAGGCAGAAATGATTTTGTTACTCCTGTTTTATAACTTGTATATACAAAAGCAAGTTATATATCTTAAAAAAAACATAAGAAAAGGACTGCAAAAATAGTTTTTTGAAGCCAACATAAATATGGTATAACCGTACGTTTTGTTAATTTTTTTCCAGTAACAGAAAGGGATTACGCGTTTTTGTATATGTCGTTAAGTATTAATACGTAAAATTAAAACCCGGAATAAATTATGTCTAGAGGAAGTATAAGATCGATCGCGAAACTGAATCAAATAAGGTCCTGAATTACATCAGGCTTTTGCGTGAGTTTACAGGTTGTTATTAAACTGAAACCGATCTGGTTTTTACCTATTTATAATAAACTTTTTAGCTTACTATTAATTTCTTCATCAAAAAGCTTGATTTGGGAATACACTTCAACTATTTTCCCGTCTTTATCCAGAAGCAAAGTCATAGGATAATATTTGATGTCCAACTGATCCAATTGCTTTTGGGAATTTACTATATGCTCAAAATTAATAGGTCTCGTTTTTAAAAAATCTGTGACTAACTTTTCTTTTTCAAAAGTAATGGCGATAAAATTTACCGAATCATTAAATCTGGCTTTCATGATATTCAAGTTTGGAATCTCAGCAACGCAGGGAGTACAGGTTGTAAACCAAAAATGAACCACGGTTGGCTTATTCTTTAGGTAATCGTGAGAATAATAATTTCCGCTTTTATCCTTAAACTTTTCAATTTTAAAAGAAGTTCCGATGCCTTCCCTGAATTTATCATAATTAGCTTCGGTTTTGCTGTCAAATAAACCGATGGTTTTAATGATGGAATCATTTCTTTCCTGAGTCTTTACAATTTTAGGAGTAATACCACTTGCCCTCATCGCTTTCTCTAAATTACCATATTCTATTTGATTGAGCGTCTGATTATCATTCAATTTATAGTAAGTTCCCTGTGCGTAGGTTGTAAACCCAAACAGAAGTGATAACAAAAACATGTATCTAATATTTTTCATTTCAGTATTTTTAAATCTATGGATGGTTTTAGTCTGCATGATAATCTTACATTTATAAGGAATGCTTCATATTGTTTTACCTGATTTTTATCCTCATAAAAAGTTATGCATCATATTATAAGATGGTGCAAATCTACTGAAAGTGTTTTTTATTTGTAAGAAAAAGATTAAAATAAAAAGGAGATATTTTGGAATGCCTCCTTTACCTCGCGAAATGAAATTCGGCGAAGCCAATCCTTTAGCGAAGTTTTACAAATGAGCATTTATTATTAATTGAAAAACTAAATGATTTTAATTTTGAATTTAATTCTTTATAAGATTTTAGATTAAAAGTACCACGCGAAAGGATTCGCGCGGTAGCGGGGGGAAACTGAAAAAAACTAACCAAGCATTGCAGAAAACCATAATTATATGGTAATTATTTACCTTCCTTGAGTTTTTTTGTTTTCGCTAAAATCTCAACTTCAACCTCTTCCATTTTATTAATTAACTTGAATGGATTACTAATGAGGTTTTGATTTTCTTTTACTATTCTTAGTTGCTCTTGTGTAAGAATTTGTGCAAAAACTTTGATCTCGTCTTTATCTGTATATTTTGCATATAAAAGACTACCTACCAAAACTGCAAAATTTGGAATATCTTTTGAGCTTTCATTTAAACGGGCTATTGCTTCAGCTGTATTTAAATCAACTTCAGATTGAACTTTATCAATATGCTTTAATTGCAAAGCTCGTTCTAATTGTTCAACTCTTGAGGTTACTTCTTTATGTGTAACCACACGAATAATTTTCAACCATAAATTCTTATACCAAGACCCCAGTTTCGATGGGTATTCTTTATCTACTTTAAAGTCAAATTTTTCTACGAAATTTATAAACTCTTTATAAAAATTTTCTGCGATTTCTATGTTATCTGTATCAAGATATATTTGAGTTTCAATTGGCAAAGCTTTTTCATTAAATGTAACTTTTGCGATTTTTTTTCTCAATAATAGTTTCCTGTTTCTATTGTTTGGAGTTCCACCTGTAATTGAACTTAGAAAATCAGTTGTAGGAGATTTTCCACCACCACCGCTAGAAGTTCTTGGTTTTATAGGTAATTTTTTTCGTCTTCGATGTTGTTGCTGTTCCATAATTTTGTGTTTAATGTAAGATTTAATAAATTTTATACAGCTCATAAATATTTCTCATAAATCAAATTATGAACACATTTACAATCCCAATCTACAAAAAACCAACCACATACCGTAAGAAAAAGACTAAATTCTGTATAAATACGTAATACAAAAAGTACATTAACTTTCAATAAACGGCTCCAGAAAACCTATCAACTCACTCCCTTCCCTATTCCAGCGAATCCCGTTGCCATTAGCGATCCGGATTTCATACCTCCGCTACCGCGCGAATCCTTTCCCGTGGTTTTACGAATGAACATTTATTATTAATGAAAAACTAAGTGATTTTAATTTTGAATTTAATTCTTTATCAGATTTTAGATTAAAAGTACCACGCGAAGGGATTCGCGCGGTAGCGGGGGCCCGCCGTAAATCAAGTAGGACAAAATTTACTGTGTACTAATCTATAAAAAAATGTCATGAAGTTTATAAAGGAAAATATAGAACGTAAAAGCCCTGATGTATATCAGGGCTTTTGGATGTGAGACTAATTACTAACCGTGAACTTAAACCATTCTGCTTATTTTTTTTTCAGTAGAATAAGTTCTTTGTTTTGAATATCTAAAAGACGTAATTCTTCTTTATTTTTTCCTTTTTGGATTAAATATTTCTTAATTCCTTTTGAAAAATTATTTCTTGTTTGATCCAAGGACAAAGTTACTTTTACTTTGGTTTTATAATATATATAATCTCTAAAATCAACAACAACTTCATCATTCAGGTTGGCAAAAGAAATTTTATCAACCTCTGTGTTATCAGAAATAGTGATTTCAACTTTTCCTTCCATATCAACCATAAAGCCCTTAATGACTTTACTGTTTTTATCCATCAGAACAACTGTTGCTCCTCTGGAAACTGAGTTGTCACTGTTAAAGATTTGAATTTCAAAACTTGTCATTTTAACATTGTTGCCCAATGCATCATTAACTTTCATTTTATTGATGACCTCTACCCTTTTATCGACAGGGTTATTATACATCATTACTAATGTATCATTTGAGATTAAATAATAGCCTCTATCTTTATAACTTATGTCCGAATGGCCGTTTCTAATAATTTCAAAGTTATCTTTTTTAAAATTATAATCTGAGCACATTGAATTGACCGGATCACACCAACGGTACATTCCTTCAATTTTTTGTGAGAATGATTTAGTCGATATCAATATGATAATGGCATATAAAAATTTCATATTCAAAAATAAATTATTGTTTAACATCCAGAGTTTTTTCCTTTTTTCGGTTGTTCATTTCCATCAACGTCTTTCCCTTTCGTTTCTATAGACAAGGTATCTAAAATTCTGTTTCTATCAGCAACTCTTGGAACCATTTGCTCGAAAATTGGATTTGTAACTCCTGTATTTTGATCATGTGTCAATCCACCCCATGCCATATCAACATAAAACTGTCTTGGAAGATTATAACCTTGCGAAATTCCATATTCTTGCAAAGCATCTGCAATAGGTGCTAAATAGTTGTTTGCTATAAAATCGTGATTAGAATTAATATGTATTGTTGTAAACTGAGGCCCTAATAATAACTCTAATTGTGTACTATTTGTAGAATTATAATATGCAGCAATTATATAAGCGTGTATAACCTCATGCAATATTGTTCTAACTATTGCTATTTCGGATGCTGAAGCAAAATTATCAGCATCAAAAGTTGTAGTAACGGTACCTGTCGCAGCATTATATCGCGTACTTGTAACACCATAAGTACCAGCTGGTAAATCCCCATTATTCATTATCCAATTAAATCCTGGTGTATTACCGCTAAATTTTTGAACAACCTGGGCTACACTGCCCTTTTTTAGAGATGCGATACTATTCATAAGACTCTGCATACAAGGTTTTAAATTATTAGAATTAATTTTCGTTTGCTCCCACATTTTTACCTTTACATAATTTTCAACATTGATATTGGGATTTGATGCGCAATAATTAATCAATTGTTTTATAAAATTAGAACTAATGCTTGAAAAATTATTTTGAATCAAATAATTGAATACTGCAGTTTGATTTTCTGCACTTTGTTCAGCAAGCCACAAGTTAATGTTTCCATTTGAATTAAGATAACTTAATGCTTTATTGTAATTAGTTGTTGATGTGTTAACATAACTAAGAACCGGTAATGTTGCATAATAATCAAATTGAGTAAACTCTTCGCGAAAGCTAAGACTATTTAAAAATTGTCTTTGAACGGTAGTAAGAGTACCGCCAACAGGAGTTGTTATAATGCCACCGCCAGTAGTACCTGTTCCCGTTCCCGTTCCCGTTCCTGTCCCTGTTCCTGTCCCTGTTCCTGTCCCCGTTCCTGTTCCTGTTCCTGTTCCTGTTCCTGAACCTCCATATTGTACAACTACATAAAATAAAAAAGCTGGATTTGTACAATTATTACCTGCAAGATGTGCTACTCCACCACTACCATGACCATCATTATAACAAAATAAAATCTTGCATACATATACAGTTTCTTTACCTACAATATTAACAGGTCTAACCTGTCCATCAAAAATACCTGACTGCAATTCATCTTTAGTTACATTATACTTTACAATGGCTGATTCATATTCTCCATTTAATCCTGCTGTAATTACAAGGTTTTCGACATATAATTCATCAGAAGTTAAATCATAAATTGGGAAAGTATAGGTCTTTGTCCCATTACTTTCAATATAAGAGCCATCATTTTCATCAACATAATAATTGTTAAGATCAACTCCTCGATTAATAGTAGATTTTGACTTTCCTTTTTTAAAATCATCAACTATTTGAAGAACTTTAGAAAAAGATCTGGAATTATTTTGTTGACTTCTCAATTCTCTTAAAGAAATTTTTTGGAATTTAATTTCTTCTTTGGAACTTGACTTTTCAGTTTCTTCATTACAAGAAGAAAATGTAAATGCTAAGACAGAGAAAATAGTTCCTAAAATTTTGTTTACATTTAGTTTCATTGGCATATAATCATTTCACTTATGTTTAATCAGGCAGAAATGTAATTGTTTACTCCTGTTTTTGTTTTATCGGGGATTTTGTAATAGAATGATAGTAAAGAAAATTGGGCCGCAAAACTAACAATATAAAAGAGAACTTACTATTACTTTTTACTTCATTTTTGATTTCATCTTAGTAATCACAAGGCCTAAAGCTTTTAATTCGTTACCAAAAACCAACTTAAACAACTGATTTGGTTATCTCTAAAACTTAGTAAAAAACTATAAGCTGAATAGATAATATAAAACAAAAAAGCCCTGAATAATTCCTCCGCTACCGCGCGAATCCTTTCACGTGGTTTTACAAATGAACATTTATTATTAATGAAAAACTAAATAATTTTAATTTTGAATTTAATTCTTTATAAGATTTTAGATTAAAAGTACCACGCGAAAGGATTCGCGCGGTAGCGGGGAATTATCATTTTTTCAAAAAATCCAATGACTGCCTAAATGTGTATTTATTTTCAAACATATCTTCATATTCAAAAATTAAATACCCATTTTCAAATTGTTTTCTACACTTTTCTTGAAAAAATTCAAATACGCTTGGATCATAGCCCTTGGGTTCTATCTTAAAAAGTATTTTTGTTGAGTTGGGAGCCAAAATAGGTTTTGGAGATGTATTATGCAAAATATCTATATAATTAAAATCGAAAAATTTGTCTACTTTTTTTTCAGATAAAAGAATTTCAAAATTTCTATAGGTTTGATTATTACATTCCAAGTACCATTTTGTTATTATTAAAGGACCATTTCCATGATTACATAATGTGATTACAGTTTTTTTAGGTCCTTTGTGCATATCTAAAAAAGGATATGGTTTATTCAAACTATGAATCATTGAAACTTCAGTATTTTGAACTTTTTCTGCAATTTGCAAACTGTAATAAATACTTAATAAAGAAAAGAATACTGCTATTAAACTTAGAAATGTGCCAGACACACCTCCAATATAACCTCCAAATTCAGCCCAGTCTGTAGCATCTGAAGATAAACCATCATTGAAATTGCAGAAGTATAAAACTAATGGCAATACAATAACTATTAATATTATTATTGATATAGGTACTATTATTTGCTTGAATCCAATTTTATTAATTTTCTCCATGTTTAACTTACTGATTGCATTTAAAAATTAAAATCTAGACAGATTTTTTCATTTCTTCGGATATCCTATTATATGTATTTGGAAAATAACTATATGCTTCAGTCAATCTTTTTTTTTCTTTTTCTCTTGCTTCATTAAGCTCAATAACATTTCTACACTTTTCAAAGCTAAATTTAGGTTCAACAAAATCTCTCAAATCATTAAACAAACTAATAATAATCTTTCTTTTTTTAGTCAAATTTGTAAAATATGTTATTACTTTAAAATAGTTTGCGTTCGCTAATCTAATTTTCTCATCAAACTCTTGCAAAATACTAAGTGATTCATTTGCAGACTTATACAATTCCTCATTATCTACATTCTTATCAAACTCAAAAGCAATTGCAGCCAATCTTAAAAAATATGCTGAATGTGTAATTTCTTGAATATATAAAGCATAATATTGGGATAATAAATAGGCAAGAAATCTTTCTTCAGCTATAAGCTCCATTTTCATTTTTTTCTTATCTCGGTTTGATGTTAAAAATGACGAAAGATATTGTCCAGCTAAAGTTAAAGCTCCTCCAAGTAAAGCTGCAATTAATGTATAATATCCTGGTATCATTGTTTACTAATGATTTTAAAGTAAATTAAGTAGAAAACGAGAAAAGATATTGACAAAAAACCAGTTTAGCAATTTCATTCCATTTTGTCAATACATCTTCACACATTGAATTATTGTCATCTTGTAAACAAAGTGATAAATTTTGATTATACTCAGTACTACCTTCATCATCTGTTAATGAAAGAAAAAATAAATCTTTATTCTTTTTTGCAGTTGTAATAAATTGAAATTCTAATTGTTGGATATTAGTTGAACCATTCACAAACGAATTTTTCCCATATCCTTCACGATTTATATATTGCCCATCGAACGTTAAAATTGGAGCTGGGTAACTATAATTTGGGCTTCTTTGCCACGAAGATATAGAATCAATAGGTCTATTGAGTCTTCCATTTTCACATAGTTCATCCATAATATCATAGTTTTTTGCAAGTTTGTAATAATTCAACTTAATGTGCAATGATCTGTGTGAAGTTATAAATTCTGTTTCATTTCCTTTTTTAATTATTTTATAATCATGTGGTAATACAAAAGTCAAACCAGTTTCAAAATTCCTATAAATATCAAATTCTGTTTTTGTGAGATTAGTTTTTTGAAATAAATTTATTAAAGCAGTAAGGGCGTTTTGATCATTGGAATATTTCAAAATATCAGAAAATGATTTTTGTGCGACTTTATAAAATTCGATATTTTGGATCTTAAACATATCTTTTTGTAATATTTCTTTCTCCTTAATTAGAAAATCTTCTCCGAAACTATTCATATCAATTGGAAGTTCGGAAGAGAATGCTATTTCAGAACTCTTTCTAAAGCTATCATCTATATTATTGATGTTTTCAATTGAATTTTCAAGATCTAAAATTTTTGAAGATGGTATTCCCCAAGAAATGCCAACTTGACCTCTATTAAGTCCCCCATTTCCAATTGCTATTATTTGCCCTTTATTATTAAAAATAGGAGCTCCAGATAATCCAGGCAAAAGAGAGCCTTGAAAATGGACAACTTCTATATCTGGATTAAAGTTCAATTTATTAAGTTCTGCAACAATACTTGAAGGAAGGTTCGGCCTTAGTTTTTTACTTTCATTAAATGGAATTCTTAATTGAATACTTCTTTTACTTGGTGCACCAAGCGGATAACCTAAAGCTTCAACATTCTGTTTAATAAAAAGATTTGAACTAATAGAGTTTAGAGGTTTAAGTTTCGGTATATTCACTTCGAGCATTGCCAGATCTGCCGACTTCAATATCTTAACAACTTTAGCGCTATAAAAAACACCTTTTGTATAAGTATTATTACTTGGAATAAAAATATTAATCGATCCATTAGAACAGTTACCTGTTACTAGATGTAAAGCAGTTACAATTTGATTGCTTTTCTTCCAAACAAATCCTGTTCCTGATTTTGCTTTTCCAATATCTCTACATGAATAGACAACTTTTACAACAGAACTATTTAAATCAGATAAATCTTGACTATAAACAATTTTAGTAAAAAAAAGAAAAAAAAGTAAATGTTTAGTTTTTAGATTCATATTAACTTTATTTACAATTGAGTAAAATTTTTTCTTTCAAAACCAAAATTTGATCTTTTTGGGGAACATCATTTTCAACTGAATCTGTAAAAATTTGCCATTCTGGACTTAATGATTGTAATTCGGAAATTAAAGTTTCGGCATCATTTAACTTTAATAAGTCATTACAATTTTCCGATATATTGAAGAGAACCCCATGATTTATATCGTCAGTTTCTTTAGCTTCTGCCCCATGCAATTTATCATATAAATTTTTTATTATTCCAGAAGAATCTTTATCCTTTAGTTCCCATTTTTTTTTAAAATTTTCAGGGTTAACACCGAACCAATCATTTGTTCTAGCATAGATTCCTATTGTAGCTGAGAATGAAAGACCAATTAAAAAAACTGCCAATGGTAAAATATTAATTACTCCTAATTTATCATTGAGTTTTTCCTTGATTGAACCATCTTCTAAACTAAACAATAAAGTAATTACACTTGTAATTATTGCTAAAATTGAACTTATGACAGTTTGAATAACTGATGAAACAGATAGTCCAATTAACCAACCAATTGAAATTCCACAGATAAATAAAGAAATTATGTTAAGTGTTTTCATTTGTCTTTTGTTTTAAATCTCTATCTAATCTTTAAATTATTATTGCCATAAATTTTTAAAATATTAATTCATTCAACATATAATGCTAAAATGACTAATCTTCACTAATATAATAAAAACCAACCACATCCCGTAAGAAAAATATTAAATTCAGTATAAATACGTAATACAAAAAGTACATTAACTTTCAATAAACGGCTCCAGAAAACCAATCAACTCACTCCCTTCCCTGTTCCAGCGGATCCCGTTACCGTTTGGGATGCGGATTTCATATACGAGTCCGTGCTTGTAATGAAAGAACACATTCCACCAGGTGGCGTGTTCGATAATGTGCTCCACCAGTTTGCGGACCTGCTTTTCTTTTTTGGCGGTGTTGCCTTCCATGGCGCCCCAGAAATCAGTATGGCCCCGGCCGAGGTGTTTCTCCCAGGCGCGTCTCGCCTGTGTGATTTCAATGTTATACGGTAGCAGGCAGCTTTTAATGAGTGTTTCCTTTTTGGGCGGCAAGGCAGTCTCGTCGGTGGCACTCGACTCGGTGAAGCGTTGCCCCATCACGGCCAGCAATTGGATAAACGGTAATTCCGTTAGCAGACGGGCATATTCCCTTGTAAAGTCTTCAACCGTTTGATGTGTGGCATACAACTTCCGGAACTGCGTGAGCAACTCTTTCAGGTCAATGTGGATTTCTTCTTTATACTGTGGAAGCAAATCTTTGGACTGTCCTTTGATCATCATCGCAATCAGGTTCGCATGAAACCGCCCGAAATTTTCCTCATCCAGAAAATTCCCGTAGCGGTCGAGCCATGCCTCCGGCAGGTATTGTAGTATGTTTTGCCGGAAATCTTCCGGTAGATTGATAGACATTTTTAGACTTCTTAGATTATTAGACTACTTAGACTCTTAGACAATTTACAAATTCCTGAGGACTAAGAGCTATGGACTATTCACTTTAGACTTCTTAGATTATTAGACTACTTAGACTTTCTTAGACTCTTAGACTCTTAGACAATTTACTAATTTCTAAAGACTATTTACTAAGGACTATGGACTAATCACTAAGTACTTCTTCAACTCCCCTTTCAGGTGACTGTGCTGCCATTTGAGGGTTTCGAGTTGGAGCATTGCTTTCTTTTGTGCAGCCGGACCGTTTTCACTAATTTTTTGTTTAGCGATTAAATGCAAATAATCAGCATGCTTATCTGAAGGTCTGTCATCATTTGTTTCTTTGGCTGCGAAATATTCGGAAAGATACAAATTAGCGATACCTTTTTCATACTTCTCCCTAATGTCTTCAATCATCTTACGGTATTTATGCTGACTGCGTTCATTCTTTCTCAGTTCATCTTCCAGGAATTCAATTATTTTTGAATTTTCCTCCTTCAGACCGGGATGTACAAACTCCTGCTTTTGTTTTTCCAGTAAATGAATACTCATATACGTCAGGCTTAAACCCGCCTGAGCAGGTAAATCGCGTTTTCCGGTTTCGTACATCGCTATCCGGCTTATCGGAACTTTTAATATAATGGCCAACTCTTCCTGTGTTAGCCCTAACGCTGTCCTTTGATTCTGTTTTTTATTTATTCTTCCCATGACAAATGCCATGCAAAAACCATGACATTTTTTTAGACATCTTAGAATTTTAGATTTTTAAACTTCCTTAGACTCTTAAACCGGAATTCTTTAAGCACCGTCATTTGTGGGTTGACGCAAAAAATTCTGTGATAAATTTTTTGTGATAATTTTTTTTATCACAGATTTTTTATCACAAAAGTGTGATAAATTTTTCGTGATGATTTTTTTTATCACAGAAATTTTATCACACTTTATTTAGACTTGCTTAGACTCTAATTACTAATTACTAGTCACTAATCACTCCCGAACAAGCTTCTTAGTCACAACACCCTTCTCATCAACAATCTTCAAAACATAGGTTCCTTTCGGGTAATTCCCGGCATTGATGGGATAAGTATCCAACTTGGTTGCCTGGGTTTTTAAATACAGCTTGCCATAAAAATCATATACTTCGATTTGGATTTCATTTTTGACTTCTCCAAAATTCACCACAAAAGTATCTTTGCTTGGGTTGGGTTGTATTCTTATGGCAGTTTCAGCTGCAGTTCTACAGGTATTATTTCTTGTAATATGGTAATTGATGATTGGAGTGCAGGTGTTTCCGCCTAACGTACAAATCTTAATGTATAATTCTTCTTCTATGAAGGCTGGTGCATTTGATGCGACAGTAATGGTACCATCGGCATTAAAGGTAAGAAAGCTTGGCAAAGACTGAACAGCTATTGTTGCATTACTCGCGTTCGCCTGTACACCATTTATGGTCACCGGATTACCTGAGCCACCTAAATTAGTAAACACACTTGGAATTAATGTGGGGAATTGTGAATAACAATTATAATAGGCATATTTTGGATCGGCAATAATTTCAGGATCTGGCAAGGTAAAACCAAAACGGCACAGATTACCGCTTACCCAACCGGAGTCAGCCGAAATATTGGTTAACGTTATTGTTGTGAAAGGTGTGGCTGAAGAAACGGTTATGGTAATATCACTATTGTCTGCATTATTTGGAAAATTACCTTGTATTCTATCCGGCCCGATAATATTGACACCGCATGGATTCGACAAATACACGGGAGAAGCGCCATCTATAGTGATTTGCCCGACATCCTGAGAGTTTACAACAGCATAACCTATGGTTGCATTTATAACAGGCTCACTAAACGTATACGTGATAAAGCCGGTTGCACTGTGGCCTGTCCAGGGTTGATCACCATCAAATGCCATACTAAAACAACCGTTGGCAACTGTTGGGGGAATATAGGCGTGATCTGGATAACTCCCTGTTGAAGTAATTTCTACTCCGTTAAATGTACAAGGATTTGAAGCTTTCTTGTAGCTGTCATACTCTGTTAATGTCCCGGCAGAACCAATGGTTTTATTTGATTTTTGTGAATACGAGAAAGTATTCGACAGGATAAGAAATATAGTGACCACTACCTGTACTGTTTTTTTCATGTGTTAAGTTTAAAGGGTTAGATTTGAATCTAAAAGTAAGATTAAAATTATTAATTAGCTAAATATTTTATCGGAAACAACATTAAATCAGATTGTTAGATTGTTGGAATGTTGAATTATTAGACTTCTTAGATACTTTGCAACCCTGTAACACTGAAAAAAAATCCCCAAGATAACTTGAGGATTTTTTTTTAGACTTCTTAGATTCTTAGACTATGGACTAATCACTAATCACTAATCACTAATCACTAATTACTAATTACTAAGGACTAAGGACTAACCCTTGATAATTTTAACCGTTTTCTTTTCCTGTCCGGAAGTGATATATCCTACGTAAATACCTTGGTTCAATCCCGAAGTATTTAACTGATAAAGGGAACTGTTCAGATTCGAGCTGCTGATCACTTTCTGGCCGTTGACAGCGTACACTTCGATGCTGTCAATTACATCATCTGATGAGATCATTACAAAATCTTTAGCCGGGTTTGGAAATACAGCAAATTCTTTTTCCGTGAACGGATTATTTGAAAGCGTATCGTAATTCAAACGTGCAATACGGTTCTTCCCAATGTTATCATAAGCGGTAAAAGATCCTCCTATCAATATTTTATTGTCAGACAGGAATTCAATAGCGTTAATAGTTCCGTTTGCCCCGCTCACATTACTGTAACTATTGTTAACCGAACCGTCCGGGTTTAAACGCACCAGGTTATTGACACTGGTACCGTTATAATTTGAAAAAGAACCGCCAATCAATAACTTGCCGTCTGCTTCCACTTTAACATCATAAATAAGCGGAACGTTAAAACCCGTCCCCATTACAAAACTGTTGTCCAAAGAGCCGTCAGCATTGATACGTGCCAATCCGTTTACCGTAATAGTATTATATTGGGTAAGATTACCTGCAATGATTATTTTCCCGTTCGGTAAGATATTGATTGCATCAACCGAATCATTGCCTCCGGTTGCCGGATTGAAAGTGGTGTCCAAAGATCCGTCAGCATTCAAACGCGCAATATTGTTTCTGGTAACTCCATTGTATGAAGTAAAATCACCGCCGATGATAATCTTTCCGTCTGGTTGTACTGCTACCGAATAAATGGAAGAAATATTCGTATCGATACCTGTTCCCGGATGAAATCCTGTATCGATAGTACCATTGGCATTTAAACGGATAATTCCTTTTCTTGAAAATCCGGTATAAGAAGCAAAATTACCGACAGCAATAATTTTTCCGTCGGATAAAAGCTGAATGGCATTGATCTTTCCTCCATTGGCATCAAAACCTGAAACGAAACCGGTATCCAATGATCCGTCGGGATTAACGCGCACGATATAATTTTTCACCGTATTCTGAAATTTCTTAAAGGCGCCTGCCACTATAATTTTATTGTCCGGCTGTAATGCCAGGTCAAGAACAGAGTCATCAGCCCCTTCTCCGGTAGTGAATCCTGTATCCAGTGTACCGTCTTGGTTTAAACGCGCCAATCTGTAGGATAAAACCCCGTTGTAACCTACAAAATTACCCCCGATAACTACTTTATTGTCTGGCTGGGACTTAATGACACCAATAGTGCCGGCAGCACCCGTTCCAAGATTATAGGGAGTTCTCGGGTTTCCGTTTGCATTTAAACGGACCAGGTAAGCTCTTCCTTTTTTATTATAATTAGTGAAAGTTCCGGTAACGATAATACTGCCGTCCACCTGTGGTACCACTGAATAAAAAATACTCAGGGGAGCATACCCTGTCGTAAAGGAATTATCCACGGCACCGTTGGTATTTAAACGGAATACGCCGGTTTGCACATCCTGCGCGGCCTGATCACGGTTCGCAACCAATATTTTTCCGTCCGTAAGCACCGCTATATTTTGGACTCCTTCAGTAGCTGAGCTGAAGGCAACTGCAGTAAAATTAAAACCATTGTCAATGGCACCGTTACTTTCCAGACGCACCATTCTGTTCAAAGCCGTTCCGTTATAGGATGAAAAAAGACCACCAACTAAAATTTTACCGTCGGCCTGCAAAGCAACACTGTTTACGGCCGTATCAAATCCGGAACCGGTAACAAACCCTGCGTCCGGACTTCCGTCAGCATTCAACCGTATGATCCTGCCATTCGCAATACCATTAAAAGTACTGAAACTGCCGGCCAGGATAACTTTTCCGTTGGTTTGTATTTTTAGGGTACCAATGTTAGCGTCTGCCCCGGCACCCACATTAAAACTGCTGTCTGCCGAACCATCCGTATTCAAACGTATTACCCTGTTTTGTGTTACCCCTTTATAAGTTGTAAAATTACCGCCGGCAATAATTTTCCCGTCAGATTGTAAAGCGAAAGCATTCACCGTATTATTGGCACCTGATCCCACATTGAAAGAAGCGTCAATTGTTCCGTCAGCATTCAGACAGGCAATCCGGTTCACGGCAGTTCCGTTGAATGAAGTAAAATTTCCCCCGATAAGAATCTTTCCGTCTGACTTCAAAGCAATGGCCTGGATTGAATTGTTCGCAGCCGTACCGGGATTGAAAGTAGTATCCAATGACAGATCAGCATTCAATCTGGCGATCCTGTTTCGGGAAATTCCCATGTAGGTAGTGAAATTTCCACAAACGATTATTTTTCCGTCGGGTTGTGTAACGCTTGAATAAATCACATTATTCGAAGTTCCTCCGTTTCCGAAACCGGTGTCGGAAGTGTTAAAGCTCGTGTCCAATGTTCCGCCTTGGGAAAAAACGGACAACGAAAAAAACAACAAAAATAAAAATGTAAGTTTTCTCATATTATAGATTTGGGTTAAGTTACACAGGCATGGTATTCCTGTACAATACCCGAACTGTGAATACTCTTTTTTATTGTCCTGAAAAACAAAAAATCCCAAAGAATTAACCTTGGGATTTTTTTTTTAGACTTGCTTAGATTGTTAGACTTCTTAGACTTCTTAGATTCTTAGACTATGGACTAAGGACTAGTCACTAATTACTAGTTACTAGTCACTAATTACAAATAAATTCAGATCATCTGAAATCATAAAGTCTCTAAATAATTTTTCAGTTTTTCAAATAAAACCGTATTCCCTTTTTGGGAATAAGACGCCAGATTGTGGTTAAACTTAGAGATGTCAAACAAAAAAGCTTTTAGATTATCCGTTGACAGTTGCTCAAAGTGTCTTCCGAATCCCAGTTTTTCAATATAGGCAGCATTTACAAATTGCTCAAACTGATCTTGTAACGGAAAGGAATACACGGGCTTTTTTAAATAAACAGCTTCCGATATAAAAGAAAAACCGCCATTGGCAATTACGGCTTTGGCTGAGGCTAAGTCTGATACAAATCCTTCCTCGCTAAAGGTTTTGAAAATGATATTTTTATTGACCAGGTCTTTGTTAAAGCCATAGACATAAAAAGTAACTTCAGGGATTTGATGTAAAACTTCGGTTACTTTATTGATATTGCTCGAACTTTGGTACATCAAAATATGATGGCCTGCCTGGGGTTGGGCATTTATAATAGCTTCCCTTACAATAGGCGGAACTAAAATCGTGTCCGCTTTAAGAACTGTTGCGTCAAAAAAGCTACTGATAAAATAATGATCCGCTTTAGGCACTTTTACTTTAACAATAGATTTTGAGATACTGAAATTATTCTTTTCGGAAGCAGGAATGGAAATATCCAGTTTGCACCGGTTGATGACTTGCATATTGTCTATGCTGATTAAAGGCAAATCGTGCTTTTTGGCAAATAAAGTGGTAAAGGTTTCAAAATCGCTGATCACTAAATCGGGTTTGAAATTTTTCTTCAATTCCAGATACTCGGCAAAATTTTGAAAGAGCAGCTTAGAGGCGTTTCTCACATTCAACAAAACTGTTCCTGTTTTAGATACTTTAGAGTCTTTGAACGCAAAATGCATCCCTTCGATTTCATGTACCCGCTTGGGAAAGTTTTTATTTAAAAATTGATACGCTCTGGAGCTTGAAACCACTTGGACATCATGGTTTTGTGCCAGTAAAAAATCGATGATGACTTTGCTTCTGGTGGCATGACCCATACCCTCACCCGGTACTCCGTATAAAATGTTCATTGACTGTTATTTTGAATCATACAAATATAAAACAATAGGCTTAAAGCAAGATTGCTATCCTTCTTAGACTTCTTAGATACTAATACGGAAGTAAAACCTGTTTGTGATAAATTTTTTGTGATAAATTTTTTTATCACAGATTTTTTATCACAAAAGTGTGATAATTTTTTCGGAATGATTTTTTTTATCACACTTTTTTTAGACTTCTTAGACTCTAATTACTAATCACTAATCACTAATTACTAGTCACTAATCACTAATCACTAAGAACTCTACAACTTAAAAAACCGTTCCGCATTCTCCGTCGTGGCTTTCGCTACTTTATCCAAAGAAATTCCTTTGAACTGTGCGATGCTTCCCGCGACATACGGAAGGAAAGCCGGTTCGTTGCGTCGCTCGTGGTATTTCTTCAGTTGGCCGGCCGGTACGTTCTTCGGTAACATGAACGGTGCATCGGTTTCAATCATGATTTTATCCAGCGGAACATAGTTCACGACTTCTTTCAGATGGGCAAAACGTTTCACATCACTGATCGATCCGGTAAAGCCGAGATAAAATCCCATGTCGAGATACGCTTTGGCTTCGGCGAGCGAACCGGTAAAACAATGCACGACGCCCAAAGGCAGCTTCGGTAAATACTCTTTGGTCACGCCCACAAAACGGTCAAAGGCCGCACGCTCATGCAAAAACAACGGCTTTTGTACGGCGACGGCCAATTCCAATTGGGCGGCATAACATTTTTCCTGCACGGGACGCGGGGAAAAATCGCGGTCAAAATCGAGTCCGCACTCACCTACTGACACTACATGCTTTTGCTCGAGCAATTTCTTTAAAGCCGGAATGCTTTCACCGTTAAAACTTTTAGCATCATGCGGATGGATTCCCGCTGTGCTGTACAATACACCCGGGTATTGTTTGGCGAGTTGCGCCGACAGCTGACTGTTGCGCACACTCGTTCCGGTCAGTATCATCTGCGATACTTCTTCTTCCAAGGCATCCTGAATGATGTCGTCTGCGTCATGCTCGAACTGCCTGTTTATTAAATTTATTCCTATATCTATGTACATATTTAGATTTTTAGATTGTTAGACTACTTGGACTTCTTAGACTATTTAGATTATTAGACTGCAAAGATTTTTGGATTTTTAGACACTTAGTACCTTAACCACTGTCTTTAATCAGCAGTGTCATCAACTCTTAGAACGGGTTGTACTACGGAATTATATTTTTCGTAAGGAAACTTCAACCCTATTGTACTCCATCCCGAACTGGTGGATAAAATTACGTCTTCCCAATACGGAATGGGAATATAGGCTTTTCTTCTTTCTTCATACCATTTGTCCAGCTCAGCTTCTCTCGCCAAAATTGCTTCTTCGGTTTCGGTTTCTTCGGTTTCTTCGCTTTCATCTTCGGTACAGTCTGAATCTTCATTGCTTTTTTTAATCGCTTTAATCGCCTTGGCAACTGCAAACGGAGCCGGTTTTTCATCTGCATCCTCATCATCATACTCCCTTTCGTCTAATCCCAGATCCCAACGCAATTCATTAATTAAATGCTCTCTTAAATTTAAACTATACAATAGGGTATCAAATCCATACATGGATATAACATGATTGCATTTTTGGGTGGGTTCCGAAATGAGGTACCGGTGTGAATTGACCGGAATCAGGATGCTTGCCTTTTCCATCCATTTTTCCATGACGGCAATACATTCTGCTTCTGTTTCGGGTCTTGTTCCCCATGCCTTCAGCCAACTTGGCTGGATACTTGAGAAAACATCAAACTTAAGATGTTCCAAAGGATTGGCAAAACGCTCTTTGATCAATTCTTCATCGCGCCAATTATGAAATAAATGATTTTCTCTTAATGTAATTTCATTTGTTTCGAAATCTTCCTCTTCAAAGAAATCGCATTTGTCCACTCTGTGGAGTATTTTTAAAAAACTTTTAAAATCATCCGGAAATTTAATTCCCCATTTGATTTCCAAAGCATTTACTTCTTCATCAGAAAGCGGATCAACCCATTTGGCTCCTTCAAAAAGATCATGCTTTTGGCTCCACCAGTTTCCGTCTTTTTTACTTTCGGAAAGATTGGCCCATCTTTTTTCAGTGGTTTCTTTTACCCAGTATAAAAACTCTTCAAAATTATTTGGTATTATAGTGTTCATTTTTTTTGATTATTAGATTTTCCGATCATCAGATTGTTAGACAAATTACTATTCACTAAGGACTAAGGACTCTTCACTAATCACTAATCACTAATCACTAATTACTAATCACTAATTACTAATCACTAATTACTAATTACTAGTCACTCACAAAAAAAAGGCTTTCCGAATTCCGGTCTGATACGCTTCCAGATTTCGTGGTCGTAGCTTTTATTGTCGAGCATCAGGAAGAGCACTGCCGAATGCTTACACGTCAGAAAATAAAAAGCGGTTTCTTTTCTCGTTTCCAATACTTTGAAATCTTTTTTACATTGGTCTTCAATGGTTTTGAAATCGGATTCCAATTTTGCCTGAATGCCTTTCACCCAATTGAAAAACTCATCGGGAACCAGTTCCAGAATTTCCGATAAGGGCTCATTGTTTTTCAGTTTCTCCCAGATATCCACACTGGACACCTGTGTGATGATACGGTGCAGACGCATATACTCTTCAAACTTTACCTTCAGACGGAAATTGTTCGCAAAACGGATCACAAACCCTTCCTTGTTTTCAGTTTCCAGATTTTTCAGCAACTGAATGTCTTTGATTCCGTCGTATTTTTCAACCAATGGGAATCCGATATCTTCCAATGCAAATTCGTTCCCGGTTTGCGTATCGATTACCGCCAGTAATACCAAAGCCGAAGTAGCGCCATAATCAACTACGATCCTATTCTCAGGGTAAATGATTTCAAACAGGTAGGTTCTCGACTGGTCGATCTTCTCCCAACAGTCTTTGTACTGACCATGCAGCATTTCGGTCGCTTTCAATGCCTGTTCGCTCGTAAAAGAACCACGGCTTGCCATAAACGGTGTTCCGTTGGCCCAGTATAAAATGCCGAGTGAACCGTCCATTTTGTCATAAACTTCAAAAGAAGTATCGGGAATTTCCAATTCCGGTTTTTCGCCCAGATTGAAAAATTTCGGAAACGGACGTGCCACCACATTCATTTCACTGTCAAGGATCAAACCACGGCAGGTAATCGTGATGTCGTTCCATAAACGGTCAAACTGGGCATCCTGTGTATAGTTGTAGATGTACAGATCATAATCAGGATGTTTGTTCACCCTGATATAATTCTGTGCTATCATTTCCTGTAATAATTGTGTATTCATGATCGTAATTAATGGTATGCAAATGTTCCAAAGAACCTGCGCAATTAATTTACGCGGTCACTTTGATAGGCATACTCTTCAGTATTTTTCATTTTCGGAATTTCTTCTTTCAGTACTGCAACCAATTGGTTCACATACGTTTGAATCACTTCCATGTTGGTTTCTGGTTCACGCAACAGAAACGGTTTCAGCTCCGGAAAAAATGCCATGATTTCTTTTTTGGTGTACAATTCGGTTCCGGATGCCAAAGCTAAAGTTTGTCCTAATTGGAACGCCATCATCTTTTTTAAACCGGTTGCATCGGTTCCTTTTCCGAAATCATTCAGTTGCAGTAAATTAATTTCAGCCAGTGTTTTAACTTTCAAATGGACATCTCCTTTCAGAGCTGCTTTCACGACGGTACGGAATTCGGTTTTGGAAACAAAAGACAGCAACATGCGAAGCGAACGGATCAATTTCAGATGTACGTCCCTTTTCAATGTCTTTGTAATTTCATTCCCGAAATCCTGATGATGAAGATCATACGTGGCCAGCACCGAATTATTCAATTCATCGGCCGTTCCTTTATACACGCTAACAATGCATCCGTTGGAACAAACCGCAAGGTTCGCATTGATTACTTTATCCTGGTATTCTTCCGCCAGTTGTTCTTTTAAGGAATTGCTGAGCGTCAGTTTTTCCAGAATGGTTTCCGGCATCGCATCAATCAGGAACACCACATCATAATCAACTGAATCGGCCGAACCAAAAAAAAGGTATGTTACGTTAGTATTTTTCATTCAGCATATCGATTACTTCATTATTGCAATACAATTTTCCGTTTTCAGAACGGTAGGAACCTAATTTTTCAATTACAGCCAACCATTCAGCAATCCGTTTTTGAATGTTTTGTTTATCAACATCACCAATAGCTTCCCGGTAAATAAACGGATGCATTTCAGGCCAATAAGCCACCGCATCGGTTTTGGTATAAATTTCAATTCCATCACGTATCAAAGCCATATTCTGGACCACATAAAAAGCAATTATTTTCCAGATATCACTGTCATTTGCATTTTTTTGGTTGAAATGATCCAGAAGCATGAAATCAATTTTCCGGATCACAGTGATCTTATCGTTAAAATCATGAATCCCTTTTAAAACCGGTTTGATTTCTTTCCGGTAATCCGTCCGCGTCAGGAAAGTGAGCACTGTTCTCACCGCTTTATAAACCGAAAGTGTTTTGTTTCTTTTTTGCAACCGGTCAATTGGCAACGGAAATAATTGTTCATGCAAATGATACGTTTGGAACAAAGCATTGTTCAGGGAATCGATCCATGATTTGGTGTAAATCGTATCCACCATTATACCTTCTTCAATAACCGCCAGTGTTGCATTCCAGTCGAAGTTATAAGTTTGCTGCAAACTCAGGACAAACCTTTTGCGTTCTTCCTGTGTGGAAGGCATTTCCTCTTTCGGAATAACAATAATCACATCTTTATCCGTAGAATCAGATGAACCATAAAAATAATAAGGATATGGTATTGCATTCATTTTGTTTCATTTAGAAGACAAAATTGAAATGTGCCTGCGCAATTATTTTTCGCAGTTATTTTTTGGCTTCAAGTAACAAAGCGACACCATACGGTTTAAACTGTCCGGTTTCACACCATTCCTTACGAATTGTTTTCTCATCGTGTTTCACGAGTCCGACAGCCGGGTCGGCGACATAAAATGTATTTCCTTCGATAGCATAGAGCACAACAAAATGATTATCATTCCAATGCAACATTGCCGGCAACGGTGCTTCCCTCAATTCTTTGATTTTCAGTTTAACCCCAAGAGTCCTGAATCCGAAATGCTCGGCGGCTTCACTTAAATCAAACAGATTTGTCCCTTCCGCTTTATCCAGTTTTGCAACCGTATTGATAGAATCCCTCGGAATCTTTTTGCCGTAATATTCAAAAATCATCTGCAGGCAGGTTGGTCCGCATTCGGGTGCATTGCTTTGCAGATGAAAAGGAAAATCACCGTTTGGTTTTTTACCATTATAGAATTTGGCACCAATACTAAATCCGCTGATCAAAATCAGGTAAATAATATTTTTCACGATAAATCCTTTATTAAAAATTCCCATAATACACCTGAAAACAAGGCAGTTTTAAATCGTTACGCCACATATCCACCACTTGGTTACGGTCATCGAGAATGAATTCGATCTGGTATTTTCCGCCAATTTCCGCGTCGAAGATTTCCCTTTTGATAATGCTGTCTTTTCGGCTGTCACCGGTAGCACGCATCAGCAATGCGTCATATCCGATGTTGTACTGTTCCAGGAAACGCAGCGTTGGTTCACGGTGTTTCTCTTCACGTCCCGACAGTAAAATAATGGCAAACCCGAGATCTTTGTAATTTTTCAAAACATTCGCCACGGGTTCGTTCAGTAAATCCTTATCGCAGTTGGCCGCATCAAAAGGATTTCGTCCGTTCATTAAAGCCAGCGTTCCGTCAAGATCACAAATCAAAGCCTTCGGCAATTGTGCATCCTGCTCGGCATATTCAAGATCTTTTCTTCTGATTCTTTTCACCGGCTGGAAATCGAAATTATTCTTCAGACTCTGCAATTGGTGGTACATCGCATCAATCACCTTCTTCGGGACATTACGGTCACGTTTGGCATTACGTTCGTACAATTCTTCCAATGGCAGATCGAACAGTTTGAATTCTATATCCGCCAGTTCCTGATACTCACCGATATTATTTTTGATGTATTCCTTTTTTGTATTACAACTGTCCAATACGACGTTCCATCCACTGGAAAGCAAAGCCTTCACTTGTTCGTATACCATTTTCGAAATCATTTTTTCTGCCTCAGGCTCCATCGCTTCCTGAAATTGTGAAAAACGGATTTCATCACGGCTGATACGGAATGTTTTCGGTTCCGATTTTACGATCCATTCGGCATATGTACTTTTCCCCGAAGCCGGGCAACCTATCAATATTGTCAGTTTGGGTGTCTTTTTCATTTTTCTTATTATAATCTTGGATCCAATTTCTTCTCTATCTCTTCATTATTAATCCGCTTCAAAAGTAAGAGTTTCATTAGATAATTTTCTTCATTTAAATTTTTATAGGGAATTTCCAGCATCTGACGGTTGATTTCCCAGTCATTGATGGATTGCTCCAGTTTCTTTTTGATATTCCGTTTGTCCAGATAATGCTCAAAATTCGTATCAAAATTAACACCGTAAATCATCGTCAGGTATTTGTTGTTCCTGATTTTGAAACAAGGCGGCAAACCTTTCACATAACTTTTCACGGTTTTAATCATGATCCCTTCCTCGTTTTGCGCGGTAAGCATTTCCATGAAAGCTTTGATTTTATTTACCTCATCTTCTTCATTTTCAGGAGTGAATCGCAAATGCAAAAAAGCATCATCATTAACGGAAGCATAGGTTAAATTAGAATTTGGAATCACTTCTTTACCTGAATCATAAACGATCTTCAGGATGTTGAACGGCTTGAAATGGATTTCCCCTTCCCCACCGAAAATTTCAATCTGTTCCCTGAAAATATCCAGTGACTTCGCCTGTGTTTCCAAATCATACAACTTGAATTGTCCCAATGCTTCATATTGTCTGACGATATGGGATTTGTGTTTCGATTTGAATTCTTTACCGGAAAGATTCTTTTTATCATCCACATAAGCTGTATAATCTGCTTTTTGTTTCACTCTGCTGATTTTCGCATACAAATCACTATTCTGCAAATAAGCATTGTGGGTGTCCAACGCTTCATAATAAGCACAATATTCCTTTTCGATCAGATTGCCTCCCATAATTTTCCAGGGAAGCATTTCCGAAGCGATGATCATGGCATCGAAACCGGGATGCATTTCCAGCATTTTCTGATGGAGACCAACGATACTTTTTTGGGCAGCTTCGGTATCGATATGTTCTATCCGGTAACCGTTTCTCGAAACAAAATAGGTTTCCTCCAATTTGTTTTTCAGGTAAATGGTACAATAGGACCCCATGTATTTCTTTTGGACAACCAATTCGGTTTCGCCACGGCTCAGGAAATAGTTCACGGCCTGACGGATACTTTCAATTTCATTGTCCGGCAGATATTTCGGAGCCGGTGAAATCGTAGGTGAAAATTCATTGACTTTATTTTTACAAAACCATTCAATCCGGTTTTTTACTCTTAGCTCTAACATTTCTTTCTCTTTTTAATTGGCATAAACAATCATGGCACTCGTTGGATGAACTCCGTTGACACAATCCCCGATTCCCGAATATTCCATCCGGTTAGGGAAAATTTCGCCGACAAAAGTGACAAACTCTTCCCTATTGAATTCAAAATCATGGTCGTCATGGCGAAATTCTTCGGTCATTTCATAGTTCACGTTGAAATCGGAATTGGGTGTTGTAATGAACAATTGTGTGAACGATACATTCTCTTTGATCCAAACCAATAGTTTTTTAGCTTCTTCCAATGTATTATGCTCGATTACTTCACTCAAAATCACCTGTCCGCTAAATCCTTTCAGGCTGTCCACATCCGAAACCCAGTTCAGGTTATCCACACGCTCGATTTCCATGATCTTATTGGCCGTTGCTTCATAATCAACTTCGTCATATGCCCAGTAATCATTCCGGTAGCCTTTTTTCATCAGGGATCTGAAGTACTGCATTTCCCCGCAGCCAAAATCCAGCACCGGTTCGTCATGACTGATTTTATCACAGATGAATTCCTTACGTGACTGGTGCGTATCGGTGAACAAAAACTGTATTCTATTATCGAAGTACGCTTCCAGTTGGGGCTTGAACTGTTCAAACTGTTTGGGTGAACGCATCAGCCTTTTAATAAACAGATAGTACACAAAATACGGTACGTTTTTGATGTTCGTCAGATTCGTTACGTGTTTCTGGATGAAATAATCATCTATGAAGGTATGCACCGAATATTTATTGGTAAAATGGCAGAACAAAGCCACCAGTGAAAACTTTTGAAACGCTTCCCGTACCGAATTCCCTTCTACAAACAGTGTATAATTATTTCCTCTTTTGGGAGTCAGTGTGATTCCGTCGATATACTTTGACAACAAGAAGTTTCCGTTCTTATACCATCCGGAATCCAGAAAGAATGTGGGTACTTCAATTGTTGCAGGAACAGTATCCACATCAGCATAGGTTTTATCCAGCCAGGAAATTACGGTCGCATTCAATTGTGTATTTTCTTTATACAAATGGTTGAAAAATTCGGTACCGATGTTCAAAGCCAGCAGCGGACTGCAGTAACTCTGGTAATCGATTGGATTTCCTTCTTCGGGCATGTAACTGTGCTTGGTATCCTGAAACACACAGTGGTATTCATTTGCACTGACACAGTTACCAATTAACACGCCGTCTTTCAGGGATGTGCAGTACAAACCTTCGTCGGTATTTGGGTTCTTGTGTAATATATCCAAAAAGTAAGGATTTTTGGACTTCAAAATCAGTATCATATCTTCTTAATTAATTTCTTTGACAAATGTCTTATGCCGTTGCGCAATTATTTTGCGTGGTTGTTTTTTTGTTTTTAAGTGTTGGTTATGAAGAGGGAAAACAGAATCTGTCACATCTTCATCAATTTTATATTGCAAAGATGTCCAACAGTGTACGCAGTTATTATACGCACTTACATAAATATATATTCTGTAAAAGATAATCCGTCCATGAAAAACTTGTCAGCTGATTTAATTTGAATTCCTTTGGCTGTTTCAGAGAAAACCAGTTTCATGGGTTTGAATTCAAAATGAAGCGGAACCGTTGTTGCCGAGTTGGCATGCGGAACTTTAAAACGCGGAAATTGTGGGTATAAATCCGGAGCAGTACTAACCCTGCTTAATTCTTTCCCAAAATAAAAATGCGTCAAAAAGCGTTTGTCCATTGTAAAACTGCTATATCTTTTTATATAATAAGCAAACGGAGCTTCGGTTTTCATTCCTTGTTTACTGTATAAAAGAAAGAAATCAACATCGAAAAAAACAACCATATCATAGCCGGTTTTATTTTCTATCCTGATTATATTATCTGTCTTCGGAGTTTCATACTGTCCCGAAAAAAAATTATATCCGGTTTGTAGCGTATCTTTAAACTCTTCGGTAAACTTAATTTCTTTTTGGACCGGCTGGTATAAACTTCTGTAAAACGAACTGCTTTCATTCAGCTTTGTATTCATCTTCCCATTTATCGTTTCATTCATTCTTTCCACAACTGTACTGTTCATTTTCTCAGTGCTGTTTGTTTTTCCATCATTCACAAGAAAAATAAAAATCAATATTACGGCAATAATACACCCCAATAAGGTTCCCATAAATTTAAAATCCTTCAATACCCTGTTACGTTCACGGATTTCCTTGGGGTCTGTCGGATGGTCAAATAAATAAAAGAATCCTTTAAACATGGTTTCGAAGAAAAAAACAATACCAGGTTTACTGATATGGTCAATCGTTACATTCATGATTTCCCACTGCTTCTCCCTGATTTGTCCCACTTTTTTATTCAGTTCAAGATCTCCAAGATCTATTACTAAATCTACTAAAGCATCAAATTCGGGTGTGTTACCCTGAATGCTTCCTTCATTGATTCCATTGTAAAATTGGTTCAGTTTACCGTCAACCCTATTGAGCATACTGTCCCGAACCGACCTCGGCAATACTGTTCTAAATTTTAAAATTGCATTGAACTGGAAGAATTCATTTTCCTTTATTTTTTCTGCCACAAAGTGATTCAGGGCATCCGACAGCAGTAAGTCGGTATCCCGGTATAATTCGGCAAAATCATAAATGTTATAATCCGGTTCAGGATAGTTTTTCAGATAATCCATCTTCCCGACGGCAATTCCGTAAAAATCTTCATGCGCATCCAAAAACTGTATGATGGCACTTTTATTCCTGAGTCTTTCAATCAATAAGGTTACATCATTTGTGTTAAAAGCATCATTCTGCAACCGGAGTTCCATTTTAAGCATTTTTTCGGCTCTGATAATATCCTCATTATCAAACTCAAAAAGTCTTTTGCCATTTGACTTCTTCAGGTACTCATAACATTTAATAAAACTCATTTCCGGTAAATATTAGCTTAAAATTAAAACGGTTCTTACAATATTAAACAAATATTATAAGAACCGATAATTGAACAATACAATTGTTTCTTTAAAAAATTAAAAAGAGGCAATAATGATAAACAGCTGGGCTAAGTTTTGATCGAAGTAACTGTTTAAAACGGCACTCTTTGGTATAAGAGCAATAATTCAGTGGAGCTTGTTATCAATTTTGGTACGAAGTAACTCCATTGCACGGCATCTTATATATTTGAAGAAGTAAAAAACGTAAAGTGTATTTTTAACCGGGGCATCTCGTTGCCGGAATCGAACCGGACAGTCATGCCAATTTTACGATTCCCCTTTACATTGGACGAAGTAACACTTCACTACGACATTCTTCTTTTTCTTTCCATTGTTTGTTTCTGAATTTCTTCCAGTTACGCTGGCGGTTGCTTAGTGTTGAATTTGTGGTTTCCCATCCGTGTGGAAAACACCGGCTGCATCCCTGCAAATCACCGTAGCGTATTCTTGAAATTTGTATGTTAGACATTTTTGAAGGAAAATTAATCCCTCCGATTTCATTTTTTCCCAGTGCTTTATAAAAGCGTTTAAATTTTCTCATGATGTTTCTATTGAATTATACCTCAATAGAATGCACCTTTTCGTGTTGTTTTATAATTTTTCATATTCTTTAAAATTAATCAGGGCAACAAGTTAAAAAAGAGACTCTTCCGTAGTCTTACCATTAGACGATACACCAGGAATCGAACCAGGATTGACGGTCCTTAAACGAAGTAACTCTTCTTTACGGCACCTGATTATTATAACAAGGCAAAAAGCAATAAGTGAAATTTTATGCGCTCTACCACTGAGCTACTCTCCCATTTTTATTTTTTTGTGGAAGAGACGGGATTCGAACCCGCGACCTCATCGTCCCAAACGAAGTAACACTTATCTACGGCACTTGTTTTTATTATACTACAAATTTATTTTTACCCTGCGCAATTATTTTACGCAGGATTTAATTCTTTAATAAAAAGTAATTAGTGACTGCAAAACATAATTCTGTTAGTACTTAATAATCATAACTAATCAATAATAATTAATATCTAAAAGATTATAATTAATATCTAAAAGGTTATAATTAATATCTAAAAGGCTATAATTAATATCTAAAAGATTATAATTAATATCTAAAAGGCTATAATTAATACCTAAAAGATTATAATTAATATCTAAAAGGCTATAATTAATACCTAAAAGATTATAATTAATACCTAAAAGATTATAATTAATATCTAAAAGGCTATAATTAATACCTAAAAGGCTATAATTAATATCTAATCACTAATTACTATTCACTAATTACTATTCACTAATTACTATTCACTAATCCCTTACAAAACAATTCTGTTTATATATTGCAATGCCGAAGTTTTATCTTCCAATGCATGCAACACATCAAACACTTTGTCTGACCAACCTGCAATCAGGTACACATCATTTTGTTTAATATCCAACGGAACCTGACCGTAACCAGCCAAATCGAACAAATACAACTTGGCATTTGGTGCCATCGCTTTATAACGGTTCCAGGAATTTTCAAACGAATGTGTTGTGTTGTTACTGTTCCACATCTGAACATCGGTAAACAACATGACTTTATCCACGATTTCGTTTCGTTTGATTAAATCTTCGATTACCAGATAACCATTGGTTGCATAACCTACTTCACCTTCACGGCGGTAAAATTCCTGGACATTGGCCAAAACATTACGTTTCGACATATTGATTACTTTCCATCGGTCACCAAACATACCACTGATCACATTTTTACAACGGGACTGCATCAGCATACCCAACATCAAACCGATGTCATACAACAATACTTTACTGTTCTTTGAAACCGGCTGCTGCATCGAACCCGAAACATCACAGGCTATAACTACCGAAGTACGTGCATCAAAACCTTTGATATTTTCGGAACTGTACATTACCGCATCTTCCAAGGCATCCAGAACCATAGTTGTATAGCGTGATTTTAACTCTTTGATTTCACGGTAGGCCGACAGGAAACGGAATGGCAATTGTTTTGAATTGGCAACTGCATTGGCATTGCTCAAATAATTGCAGACTTTTTCCATATGCGCAAACGAAACACCGGCCTCTATAATATTACGCAGGTTACGCAACATAGCCATATAACCCAAACGGTTGCTGTCAATCAATGCTTCCCAAATTTCCTTAAATGCTTGTTGTTTTTCGGCTTGATTCTTAAAAGCACGCTGACCAACTTCAGACAACTGGGTTTCCCATGTATACGGAACTGAAAGTGTATTCGCTGCAATTTTGTTGAAAACCAACTGTTGTGCCTCATCTTTTGCTTTAGGATGAACCAAAAACAGAGCATCACGCAATTTCACTTCACCCTGACGGTTGTATTTCGCAAACTGGTATTCATCAAAACGGTTGAAGGATTCAGCAAGACCTTTTTGTATTTGTTTTGACAAACGGTTCAGTTTTTTGGTATCGGTACGCTTGTTTGCCATTTGGTAGTAAGCCAGCAACTCTGTTATTTCATCAGCACGCTGGATTACCTTTTGCATCATGGTACTCACCAGATTATTACCAGAACTGATTTTAGCCAATTCGACAGTTAAAACCATCGGCACCGAACGCATGTACATTTCATTACGTACATACACCGCCAGTTTTGCAATAAACTCAGGATTACATTTTTGAATCAATTGCTGGATTCTTTTCAAACGGTCTGAATCCTTTTCATAAGTAACATCATTTAATCCCGAAGTTACCACAGCTGAATACAATTCCATTTCAGGAGAAAGACTATATGCTTTTGCACCTTCGTAGTTTGTTACTACATTTTTTGCTTTGTTAAAATAATTAAATTTCATCTTGGATACTTTTAAATTAAACATTTGTTCCTTTTGACATGGCAAAGATGCTTTGTCTTATACGCAATTATTCCGCGTAGAAAATAAAAGTTCCTGAAAAAAATAATTAAAGAATAAGAAATAGCTTATATAACAAGGCTTTAAGCTAATACAAAATAAAAAAAGCTGTGTAAATTTCTCATATGGGGAAAAAATAGCACAGCTTAAAAAAACCAATAATCTATTAGGACTAATTACTGTTGCTTGTTAAGGCATTTTAGGTATTCCAACAACAACAATATAAAATTAGATTTTAAAAAGACATTTTTTAAAAGTATAAATACCTGATTTTAAATCTTTTAAAAAAATAAATCAATTTTATGAACTTTCCTTATAATAATTATCTTCGCCCTATTGAAAAGTAATTGTATTAGCTATAATTCACAGCTATAAAATATGTATACAAAAAAGAATATCTTCCTTTGGGTTCCAATCTATTTTTGTGGTTTTATCTCTTTCACTCTCTTATATGAATGGTGGAATATAAAAATCAATAATGAAAGTAACCAGTATGCCTGGGGACCGGTCAATGATAATCCGTGGTATTATGAGACTCCTAATCTATATGCCAATGTTATGTTGACAGAAGGAATTGTCCTGCTTTTCCTGGTTGTTATGACAATTAAGGCATTAACCCAAAGACCCAATAAATTCAACTATTGGTTTTTATTTTGCCTGCTGTTCACAGCTTACCTATTTTTTTCAGCGAATGTATAATAGTCTTTTTATAGAATAGGCCACTAGTACTAATTACAATAAATGGAATAAAAAAAGCGTCCCAAACAAATGGAACGCTTTTACAATAGCATTAAAAGAACAAACCTACTACTCCTTCACTATTTTATTTTTAACAACTCCTGTAGCCGTTTCAATAACAACAACGTACATCCCTTTTTTCAGTCCGTTCATGTCAACAGCTACATTATTACTGCTACCATCATATTCTTTCTCGTTCACCAGACTGTTGTTGATATCAAATAAGGAAATCTTTTTGATTAACTGATCGCTTTTCAGACTCACATTCAGATTATCTTTTACCGGGTTTGGATATAATTTCTCCGTTTCGGCCAATTGAGCCATTTCTGCTTCGTCTTTTACTTCAACCACTGTTACACGGCATCCCTGATCAACTCTCAGAAGTGCTCCTCTTGTCATCCAGGTTGGACTGCTTGTTGCCACAGTAATTCTATAGTATCGCTCCTGTCCTGCCAATGCTCCTGCCGTGATATTACCACCCAGCAACACTTTTGAAGGCACCGGTCCTTGAGTCCAGGTTACACCACTTTCGTAGGCAAAATCCTGAAGATTCTTGTTTTGATCAGGTGCTGTTCCTGAGTACCATTTATAAACACTGTAATTACCGCTCGTTGACCACCATCTGTTGCATTCGGTGATTTCAAGAAAATAGGCCGGTTCCAATTCACAATACTTCATATTGATAAATAAATCTGAAATACATAAAGTTTGTGGATCACCATTTGTTGGCGGATTAATTTGCCCCATACCCAATCTGAAATCCGGTTTTGCGCCTTCACAAGTCACTTGTGGTGTATAACTTGTAACTGTAGCGCAACCATTTCCTGAATAGGTTACTTTAACACGGTAAGCAAATCGTGTTCCCGCAAGCAATTGAGTGTAGCCACTTCCTGAATAAACCCCGTCCGGTGTTGTATCGGCAGGGAAACTTGGTGAAAGTGTCATCTGGCTCCAAGTAGTTTGTGCAACTGGATATAATTGCTTTCTTTCTACACTGAAGGTGTAATAACCCGCTCCGCATAATGAATTGTCAAAACCGGTCAGGCTCAGTTTCACATCATAATACCCAGGGTAAGTGGTACTGGTTGTTACTGTTGATTGTAATGTTACCGTAATTGCCGCAAGTAGTTTGGGACTGGCAAATAATAGAAACATACAGAAGAGTAATGCTCTTTTTTTCATGGTTAAAAGTTTTAAAGTTTATGCTGCAAATGTATTTTCAACATTTCCGTCAACAACCATAAAAACAGCCATTTGTGACGAATACCCTATATAATAGTGATGAATTTCGTATTTATTTACTTACATATTTTTAAAGCTGGGATGAATCAGATTCTTTTTGGGACGATTTAAATCTGTAGTATTTAGCCTACAGGAAATATCCTATTCAGAATTCGGTCAAAATCATATCAGATGAATGGTATCAAAATAGAATTTTATCCAATTCCGGAAGATACGTTTCGCCAACCGGGATTTCATGATGCAATATGTAAACCGCTTTTTTACTTTTCTGTTCAATTTTATCAATACGGATAATGAAGGAACGGTGTATTCTCAGAAATTCAAGCGGATCCTGAACCTGGGAGACAAAATCCCCTATTTTACCCCGCACCGTATAGGTTTTTAATTGGGTCACGATATCAACATAATTCCCGGAAGATTGCACAAATAAAATATCGGAAGTCTTGATACGGATTTCTTTTCCCGATTCTTTAAATGAAAAGTAATTGTCTTTCATTTTGATTTTCTTCAATAAGAGACGGAGTAATTCCCTTACGATGTCTTCGTTATACGTCAATACCCTGATTTTAAAGAAAAAATAAATAACAACTCCCAATAAAGCCAGCATCAACCCAATAAACCAGAAAGTTTTCCAAAAAGGCTTGCTGATATGCACCGGAATGACAATGCTTTCATTGGAAAAACTTCTGCCGTCGTCCATTACTTTTACCAAAAGCTTGTAATCACCGGGAGGAATGTAAGAATACGATAGTTTGCGTTCTTTGGTATTTCTCCAACTTTTATCCAAACCTTCCAGTTTGTAACGGTATTCAATTTTTCCGTTACCGGTAAATGAAACTGCTTCCACACCAAAATCAAGCTGGTTTTCATCATATCCCAACGATAATTTCTTTTCATTTCCGATTGCATAAAGCTTATTGTTTACTTTCAACTCTTTCAGCCGTAAAAAATAATGCTTTTGAAGTTGCATTTCTGCAAATTGCCGCTTCGATAATGAACATAAACCTTTTGATGTACCAATATAAATGCTATCCTTAATTATTTCCACATCCTTGATCTGATTGCTGATCAATCCGTTTGCCGTGGTGATGTAATCAACTTCATAGGTTGACGGGCCGGTAAAACGGATCCTATTCAAACCATAATTAGTACAGGCCCAAATCGTTTTGGAATCTTCAATATAAACCTCGGTTACAATATCATCAGACAATCCCTTGCTCTTGTCAATGGCATAAGTCAGGCCAGTAACCAAATCATAAACAACGACACCTTTACCTAATGTCGCTGCATACAATACTTTATTGGTATACGAATAATCCAAATCATCTATTCGGTATTTCAGTAATGCTTTTTTTGTTGGAAACACTCTCCTGTTCTCCGAAATTTTCAAACCGTCAATGGTTCCGAAATACGTTTTATTGCCAATCCGGGAAATATCATGAATTCTGAAGTTCATCGTATCGGCCACTCTTTTGTTATCCTTCCATACGGCATACAAACCGTACATCGACATGCTGAGCTCATTTGGGCTATCATCAGAAATCTTGGTCACCTGTGTATAAGTCCGGCTATACAGCTTATCATTAAAGTACATTTCGCTTCCGTTACAGGAAACCATAATTTTATCTTTTTGGTAAAACTCAACAAAAGCAGGAAAATTGACTTCTGCCTTCCGGAGCATGGCAATGGGTTTTACCGGTTCTTTCTTATAAACATCTCCGTTATAAGTACCGATAAACAGATTATTCTTATCATCCTTCGTAAGCGACTGAATCACATTATTCTGAATAACATACTTTCTGATTTTATTTGGCGGCAGATAATAGACTCCATAATCAGTGGTACTTATCCATAAACCCCCATAACAGTCTTTTATAAAATTGGAAACCGTTGCATGCGGTAAATACGAAGCGGTGCATTTTCCATTCAAATCATAAAACTTCAATCCGTTATTCCGGTAACCCACCCAAAAACCGGTACTGCCAATACTGCCTCCGGCAACCGGTACCGTTCTCCCGATTGGTACAACCAATGTTGGCTTATTCCGGTGGTAAACATGAACCATACTGTCGGCAATCATAAGCTTACTGTCTGATTGCAATGCTACCAATTGCCGCTGCACTCCGGTATATTTCGGGCGTATGAAATCTGATTTTACATTTGAGCAATAAACAATTCCTTCATTTGAACCAATTTTAACAGTGTGCAGGTATTTTGAGTTGTTATAAAAAACATCATCATTTCTTTTATTATGCTTTCCATACGGGTAAGCATGCTCGGTAAGCTTTCCTTTTGCATCAATGGAAAAAAACATGGCGCCGCCGTTACAAAAATAAACTGTGCCGTTATTGGATACAATCAGTCTCTTTATGTATAAAGTTGACTGCGAATACTTTTTAATATAAGCATCTATAACATGGTTATACTTAAAAGGGACAAAGCGGTTGGTACCGTTTTCAAAATAAAATATCTTCTTATTAAATGTACTGCACCACACCTGCCCGTTTTGCTGCGGAAAGAAATCAAAAATGGTAATATCGGTTAAACCGTCTTTGGGTGCATACTTTTTAAACTCATATCCGTTGTATTGGCACAAACCTCTGTCAGTGGCAAACCAGACAGAACCGTTTTTATCCTGGAACACATCATATACTTCATTACTGGGAAGGCCTTCTTCGGTAGTGAAGTTTATAAAATCCTGTGCAGATATATCAAAAAAAACAAATAGAAAAAGAAAAGACAAAAAGTAGTTTAATTTCATAGTGGTTGGGGCTTTAAGAAATTTAATATGTCATTCAGTAATTTCAGCTAAAGGCTTCCAAAAATAATAATAAAAATCTTACACTGACTTTTGTTTCTAAAAGCATCAGAACTTCTATTTTTCTGACAACCAAAGCTTCATGGATGCAATTTTCTCAAATATGCAATTCTGTTGCGCAGGATAAAAAGTATTGCTACATTTGGTAAAATTACCGGCATGGACCTACAGAAATTATTTTCCGAATTACTGCTCAAAATTGGTTTTCCGGAAGAAACTATCGAAATCAGATGGAACCAACTCGTGAAAGCCTATTCACAGAAGTCAAGAAAGTACCACAATCTGACGCATTTGGAAGAAATGATTGCCGCTTTTCAACTCTATTTTGACCAATTGACTTTTCCGGATGAAGTACTCTACGCTATTTTCTATCATGATTATGTATACAAAAGCACCCGGAAGGATAACGAATTGAAAAGTGCAGAATTTGCTGTCCAAATTTTACCTGCCAACTCTAACACAGTAAACACAGAGCGGATATTCAACTTAATCATGGCTACCAAAGACCACCACGGCAATGAAAACAATGACCAAAAGTGGCTGATTGATTTTGACTTGAGGATTTTAGCCAAAGAATGGGATGATTATTATATCTATGTAAACCAAATCAGGAAAGAATACAGTATCTATCCCGATATTCTTTACAAACCCGGACGCCGGAAAGCAATGGAACACTTTCTGGAAAACGAATTCATTTACCAAACCAATACATTCAGGGAACTATATGAAACGAAAGCCCGTGAGAATATTTTATCCGAAATTGAATTACTTAAGTAATTAGTTCTCAGCATTCCATAAACAATAAACAACAAACTCATAACTCTAACCCGTGGCTCAAAATAAAAACGCACTCATCCGTTACAAGACAATAGATAAATGTCTTCAAAACCATTACCGTACCTGGACATTAGAGGATTTAATCGAAGCCTGTTCCGATGCATTGTACGAATATGAAGGAAAAGAATCTCCGGTAAGCAAGCGTACTGTCCAATTGGATATCCAAATGATGCGCAGTGAAAAACTGGGATACAATGCTCCTATTGTGGTGTATGACAAGAAGTTTTATAAGTATGATGAAGAAGATTTTTCAATTACCGATATTCCCTTGACCGAAACTGATATCAATGTTTTAACCGAAACGGTTTCAATGCTGAAGCAGTTTAAGGATTTCTCTCTTTTCAGCGATGTTTCCGATATACTTCAACGGTTGGAAGATAAGGTATATGCCGAGAAATCCCATACCCAGCCGGTTATCCATCTGGATAAAAACGATAAACTCAAAGGATTGCATTTTTCAGATGAGATTTATCAGGCCATTATCAAGAAAGTGGCATTGGTTATTACGTATAAATCTTTCAAATCCAAACAGGAACAGGTATTTACTTTTCATCCTTTCATTTTGAAGGAATACAATAACCGTTGGTTTGTCATTGGGAAGAAAAAAGGAAGCCAACCTATATCAAATTTAGCTTTGGACCGTATTGTTTCAATCGATTATGATTTCAGTATTCCGTATCTGGAGGAAGATTTCAATCCGGAAGAATATTATAAAAATGTAATTGGTGTTACGGTTAATGAAGGGCTAAGACCGGATCGTATCGAAATTAAAATTGATGCAAACAATGCTCCTTATGTACTCACAAAACCCTTTCACAGTTCCCAACGGTTGATACAAACCAATGAAGACGGAAGCATCATTATTAATGTATTTCTTATCATCAATTATGAATTTGAACGCTTATTGCTTGGTTTCGGTGCCAGTTTAGAAGTAATAAAACCCAACTATTTCAGGAAACGGATCAAGAAAATCATTACCGGAGCGGCAGCGATTTATGCAGATGAGGAGTCTACTGAAAAATAGATTAATTCAATGAGAACACTATACTTATAGGGATATGGTCCGATATTTTACGTGCCTCTTCCAAGGTTTGGAACTTTTTATAAAAATGTATTGCCTGTTTATTGATTAAATTGGTTTTTTGTGCCTTATACCAAATATTATCAAACTCGGAAGCCAGACAATTATCATTTTGACAAGTTTTTTTCAGTGAAGTCTTTTGATTACGGAATGCTGATGTATACCCCATACTTTTTAAAGGTGTAAACACTGAATGCGACTGCGGACAATTAAAATCGCCTACAAATAAAAGGTTCAGATCAGGATATAATGATGGAAGGTTTTTAAAGTATTTAATCTCTGTCTCCGGCTGTTTACTTTTGGTAATGGCATGAAAATTAGCCAGTGTAAATTCCTTAGTTCCTGATTTAAATGTCGCATAAAATGGTTCTCTGTCAATTAATGTCTGGTATTTCTTTTCCAGCCACGGAGCGCCTTTAAGTTTAAGCAAACTGGTCTTCCATAAAAAAGCGTACCGCTCTGTTTTATAAGAGCTTCCTGTTGTGGGGTTACTCACAACATAATCCCATTTTGAACCTTTACGGTTAAGTGCTTCAGCTAATTTCGCCACAGCTTGGGCACCTCCATATCCAGCCACCACTTCCTGCAAAGCCACAACATCGAAATCTTTTAACGTAGTCGCCATAAATTCGATGTCCTGATCGGATTTTGATTTTCCAATATTTTCAATATTCCAGGAACATAATTTTATTTGGGCTGTCACTGAATTCAGAAACAATAAAATTATTACTAAGTAGGTATAAAAACGGGACATTCTTTTGTATCTCTTTAATCTTCCCAGTGGCAGAGTGTCAAACCAAATTGACGGGCTTCTTCTACTGTTACTTTTTTAATCACATGCTTACAGGAACTTAAACCTCTGCAATACTCCTTGTAATGGTATCGGGTAGCTCCTTTTGAAAAACAAATATACACTTTATCATCCGGAGAATGAGTAGTACAACACAAGAAGAAGATAATACTGATTAGTTTCATGGTATTTGAATTTTAAAGCATTCCTGAATAAACACTATTCTGTTTTCAAGGTATACTTGATTCCTTTTTTATCTTTGCCCTTCAATAAATCATAACCTGTCCATTCGACCTCTACATCAAATGCTTTTCCTGTAGAGTCAATAAGCATTCCGGCCCCGTACTTCCCTTTTACGATAACATTCCCTTTTACATTATTCCCCAGACTGTCGGTCCCCACAACATCATAATTGTATTCATAATCGTTATAAGATCCAGTCCTGTATTCATATTTCCGTTCCGGATTCTTGTGATAAGTTTGCGCCTCTTCGGGTGTTATCGTCTTGATGTCCTCCGGGAGGATTTTATTGACAAACGTTGCTATTTTTTCTTTAGGTTTTGGTGCTTCGTCCTTACAGCTAACAAAAAGTACCCCAAAGAAAGATACAAAAAATAGTTTTTTAATCATAAGCGTTTTTTTTATTTAAAGTTAGTGATGCAATGGATGCTTGTTTTACGGGAAACAGTAAATAGAATATTATTCAGAATCAAAATTTACAGGAATTTTAGTTGTTTTAATAATAGGTTCCTTTAAAATTTTCTTTTCATATATTGGGGTAATTTTATATTCTGTATATTTTTCATCTTTAAATTTTTTATGTTCAACTATAGCAGATACTTTAATGTTAGCATCAATTCCCTGCATGAGATTATCATTACTCAGAACTATATAGTATTTACCTTGCAAAACATTTTGATTAGTAAAGCTTTTATATCCCCCAATTCCTTTTCCAAAATCAAATCCTCTATATTGCTTCCCGGAAAAAAATAAATCCTTATTTGTTTCATCAACCAAACCGTAAGCAACATCTTCTCCAGTAGAAGGCAACGCTAAATCGGTTACTGCTCCTAAAGCTAAAGCTCCCAATGGGGACGTTGTTAGTCCGGCAATACTTTTTACTGTAGTTGAAATTGTCCTTTGATTATTCTTCCAAGCAATATTTGATTCTTCATTTACACCAACCCAGTATGCCCATGCAATGACATTTTTAGATTCATAATTTGTCAGAGTATTATTTGGTAAAGTAAAAAAAACTGCCGTTTTATTGCCGTTTTCATTAGTTGTTGAATGAACTCTCTGAACTTTGTCAAGGATTATTTCTTCTCTTATTTCTTCAGAAGCCAATACTTTTCTTATACCGGGAATTTTAATACTGTCCTGTTTTATTAAAATATTTTCAGTATAAACATTCCAAGTTGTATCCTGCTTAACTATCCATTTGATTGCTGTATTAAAGTTTATAAATTTTTCTTCTTTTGGAATGCGTTGAATTTTAATCTTACATATTCTTCCTGAAAGTGCACTATTGTAAAACTTAAACCTGTAAATAGATTTCTCATCAACGTTAAATACTTTGTTTTCAATTTTTTTTGCTTTAAAATCCGAAAACTTCAAAGTTCCTGGAAAATCCAAAATATGTAGTTCCTTTAATTCTTTACCGTTTACTTCATTAAAATTGAAGACAATTTGATCTCCTTGAGCAAAGCCGTAAATCAATTCTGTTTCGCTGAGAGCACCTATTTTAATTGTTTGTTCGGTAACATCTATCGGTGTTTGGGAAGAAACCAAACTCGAAATCAATACTGAAAAAATTGCTGAAAATAATTTTCTGTTCATAAAACCTAATCAATTTTATTATTATCATTCTTATTTGATTCAACAAGAAACCAAGAAGAAGCATAAGCAGTGAAAGTGCCAAAAAGTCCGACACCCCCGGTCATTAATATTATTGCAATAAGTCTGCCTTCAGTAGTTACCGGATATTTATCTCCATAACCAACAGTTGTTATGGTAACATAAGCCCACCAAATTGCATCCTCAGCAGTTTTAATGTTGCTTTGAGAGTCTCTTTCAACTTGTAAAATGGCAATAGATGAGAATATAATAAGCATAATGGCAATAATACTTACTGATGTAAAAGTGCTTTGAGCTTTGTTTTTAAAAACATGGCTCACAATATTCTTTGTAGAGCGAAAAGCTTTTAATATTCTTAACAATCTTATAAGCCGCAGTATTCTACCAACTCTGACATAATCAATAACTGGAATAATCGAAATTAAATCAATCCACCCCCAATACATAAAACGCAATTTATTGGGAGCCTTTCTAAAATGAATAATGAAGTCAATTAAGAAAATCACACAAACTGCATTGTCTATAAAATTTAGTAACCTTGATGTTTCGGCAGGAAGAGTGAAAATTGCATCTGCAAAAAATGATCCTAAAATATAAATTGATAAAACCAGTATAACTATATTGAAAGGGGTTAATTTTTCTTCTTGGGTTTGTGACTGTGATTTAGGCATATTTGATAAATTAATTCAGTAAAAAAATTTTAAGCTTGCAAAATAAGAGTAATACCCCTCTATATTACTTATTATTAACATATTAAATTTTAATAATGCCATGACTTAGAAAGGTCAGTTTCTTTAATAAACGTGTCAGATAGTGCGAAAACATATTTATGATCTGTAATAATAAAACTAAAAGAATTTATTCCTTAACGATTCACCATAATTACTTGTATTAAGTAAGTATAATTACTTAATTTTTGGTTTTCCTTTCTTAATTTGTCTATACAAATAGAGCTACGTTTATTTAACTATTATTTACACATTTAAAAGAAGCTGTAATTAAACAGCTTCTTTCTAATTACTTCCCTAAATACGTTGCAACTGCTGAAGCTGAAACTCCCACAGCTTTTACAGCTGCTAAAAGTTGTTCTTTTGTTACACCCCATTTATTACACCAATACGCAACTTCCCAGCTTTCGTGAATATTCACTTTTGAAGCGTCCTGTGGGATTTTTTTACTTAAATCATCTGACATAATTATATAATTTTAATATTATTCGATTTATATCCACACTCATTTTGAATCAATAGTTTTAACCATAACAAAATTGAGTAATAGCACCTTACCCATATATAAATCTTAACTTACTTCTAATTTATACTTTTGACGGGCTAAAAACTATATTCGCTAACTAGTGTGACAAGCATTACAGCATGTCTTACATCCATTTGATTTTGGATACGTTTTCTTAGCTTCTGCAACTGCATCTTTGCAGTTTGAATAACTGCCTAAATATTTTCTATTTGATTCACTTGGCAAATAGATACAATTCTCTGTATGCACTTCATGATCTCCATTAGATTGTGCATTTTTGTTTACGTAGTACTTCATAATATTAATTTGTTATTTAAAAATTCTTAATTCAAAGGTATTCCTGCATTTTTTGCTTCTTCTTTTTCAATTGCTTTCCACTTGTTGTAATTCAATTCGTCCTTAGCCTGCAGGTAGGCCGCCGCAACAAGTCCGGCATGCACATAAGCATCCATTGTATTCCCGCTTTTTTTTAGCAATTTCATATTGTCTCTCACTATCCAATGCGACTTGGTTTTCTATTTTTTGCATGTCATTAGCGACCTGCTTTTCCATACCTCCTCCAAAGAAGAAATACAACAATCCTATTGCAAAAATTAAACTGATAATTCCTTTTACGCTTTTACTCATCTTTTTTTTATCTAAAATCATTATTATACTTCATGTTAAAAGAGCTCTCCGACATCAATAACAAACCAAAAAATTCGAAGAAAGCCAATAATGCCGGAATAAAAGTCCAACAAAATATAAGATATAAAATACCCTGTACTGATTTGCCAAGGTAAAACTTGTGAATTCCAATTCCTCCAAGAAAGAAGGCTAATACAATAGCTGTAATTTTACTTTTCATAACTTTAAATTTTAGATAATACTTCTGCCTTTTTATTCTCAAATTCCTCCTGTGAAATGATATCAGCATCCAATAGTTTTTTTAGCTTTTGAAGTACTTCCATTGGATCTTCTTTTATTTCTTGCACCTGAGGAGATGGGACTGCTGCATTAACCGTAATACCACCACCTGCAGCAGCTCTTTTATTTTCAAGATCAATCTGTCGCCTGTAATTCTGCATCTCTTCTTCTTTACCTTGTCCAAACTGATAAAGTCTTCTGGCTTGCGCTTTTGGCAAATAATCCATCATATCGATTTGCCCTCTTACGGTTTTGATTTTAAAATCAGCACCTAGAATGTTTTCTTTTATATGACAATCTGCAATGTCTTTCCATAAATAATCCTGAAAATCCATTGAAAGTCCAAAGTTTTTGGGTCTGCAGAATATTATCCGCTTATTTGTCAATGTTATACAATCCGGTGAAAGGTTAATCGCTGGCTTTTTTTGCACTGCTATGTATTCTATTTCTTCTCCACTCGTAAGCAATCCCGATACTCTGCTTAGAAGTTTTTCAACTGCTTTTGGGTCTTGCTCCTCGTTCAGGAACTTTTTTAAATCGTTTATCATAACTTTTATTTTTTTAATCATTACTAGTTTCTGCACCAAACATTATCCCAATCTGGTCACTCCCATTTATAAAATATTTCACTCCATTCTTTATGGTTGATCCTTCGACATTGTTTACATCAAAATCTTTATCCAAAATTCCAATGTCTTTAAGTATTTTTCCACGCTCATTAGGACTTAAAGCGGGATCGACAGCTGCAATTACTCCACCCATAACCATTATTATATTTAAACCCGAATTAGTTGTTCCATCACCTTGACCAATCATCATTACACTTCTAAGTGATTTGTCTTCCTTGTTTATTTGCATAATAAGACCTATATGTGAATTTAAAGTGGCACTGAATGTCTCATTATCTTTTCCAGATGAAGTCTTAATCTCTCTAATCAGTAAATCTGAATCCAAATCATTTTTCATAAAACCATTGAAATTTTCCTTAAAATCTTCTCCTGAATCAAGAATTTTCTTAACCTGGTGTATTTCAATGCCGCTTGTTTCTTTCTTCTTATCATCCTCACTCCCAAATGCCATGATTATAAAACCGGAAACGATAAAAACAGATAATAAATGACGTACTCTTTTTTTCATATTTGTTTAATTTTAAAATTGGTTATTTCTACTTTATAAATGAACAAAGGCAATGCAATACCTAACATATACATCAGAAAATCGATTGCATCAAATGTCCCGCTGACCAATCTGAGGTATTGTCCGGTTTCTGAAATAGTCGCTATTACCGGTAGTCCGAAAATCCACAAAATGTTTTCTTTTTTTAGATGATTATCCCACAAATACAAAATGATACTCATATAGGAAAACATCCATAATCCGTCTGGTAATGCGTAAATAATAAAATCCGGAATGTTTTCGTCTTTTCCTGTAATTGCTCTCAATCTGGCAACACCTTTATCCAGATTGCATTGCTCAAACCAACTGAACATAACTAATGACCGACTTCTGAAAGCGACATAAATCAGACTCCCGATTATGAGTGTTAAAAAATGACCTATAAATAATTGCTTCCATTTCATAGCCAAACTTACTCCCATTAAAAACCAATTCCTTACGGGAAACCGTAACGCATAAAAAAAGCCTGTAATTAATTACAGGCTTCATCTTTTAAGAAATAAATTATCATACCAATCCTAAATCTTTTGCTATGGCTACTAAATGGGTTGGATTATTGGCTTTAAAATAATCTTTCAGTTTGGCTATCCTTTTTTCAATGGTACTCTTACTGTTGGGAGTAATACCAAGTTCCTTAAATTTATACTCCATCGCATCCTGTGGGACACCAAGAGAAAGCTGTTTCAAAAGCTGAATGTCAAAATTATCAATTTCACTGGTCGTTTTATCCTGATACACAAATTGCAAATCAGGCGACAGGTATCTGTCTTCACCACTATAAACTAATTGTATCGCTTTCTTTAGTTCAGAACTGCTGTTACGGCTTTTCAATACATAAGCCTCAACTTCCGTTTCATCCAGCAACTTTTTAATAGTATAGGAACGCTCATCAATTGAAAAGGCTATCACTTTAATATGCGGGTACACTTTTTTTACTTCTGCAATCAATTCTTCCCCCGACTTTAAAACAGTGTCCCTGTGATCGGCTTTAAATGATAAATCTGATACCAGTAGCTCAAAGGGCTTTCTGTCTAATTCTGCTTTTTTTATTTTAAGCAAAGCTTCATCACAATACTTGGCATAAGTCACATCGTTAATGCCCAACTCGGTCAGTGCTTTTTCTGTGGCGATATTATTAAGGTCTATGTCGTCAACTACCAATACTTTTGTAAACATATCTGAAATTTATTTAGGAAAGGTTATTTTTATTTTACATCCCTTGTTGATGGTTTCAAAAATAAATGTTCCGTCAATGGCATCAATACGGTTTTCCACATTCTGGAGTCCGCTCTTTCTGATTTGGTCTTTTAAAATTCCTATTCCGTTATCTGTGTATTCTATCATAATCAAATGGGAATCCATATCAAATCCAACAATAACAAAAGTAGCCTGACTGTACTTTTTCATATTAACCATAAGTTCCTGCAATACCCGGTAAACGGCAATTTTTTTCTCATTAGTAACCTTTGGCCAATTAACCGGATTATTTGTTTTGATTATGACCTGTCGCTCTCCCGTTTTATAACTGTTAAGCATTTCTATCAAATACATTTCAAACTTCTCTCCTGTGTCAATGGTATCGTTTTCTTTCGAAATATTACGCGAACGCTGGTAAATACCGTCCAGTAAATTGATTAGTTCTTCTTTGTACTGTGGTTCATGAATGGGTTTTGTTTCCGCATAGGACATAGTATGGAAAACGTCATTAGCTAATTCATCATGGACTTTCTTCGCAATTCTTGTCTCTGTCAAATAAGAAGTTTTCAGACGATCTTGTTTTCTTTTGTTCCTGAAGTAATTAATTAAAAGAATAAGCAGCGTCAACAATACTGCCGCACCTGAAATCCAGATATTCTTCTCATTCTGGCTTTTCTGCAATGCCAGATCCGTCGCAATGTTTTTGTTTTTGAGCTTTAGGTTTTCTTCCTTTGCTTCTTTAGAATCATACTTGATTTTTGCAAACTGGTTTTTAGCATTATTCCGCACTTTTCTAATACTGTCATTTAAACTGTTAAACCGCAACGCATATCGGTTTTTGCCTTTTTCCTTATTATAACTCATTAACAGTTGCAGGGCTTCCAAACGCTCATCAACACTATTAACCGCAGTGGCTTCTTCATAGGCATGATTGGCATTTTCCAGGAATTGGCCAAAATCCTTGTCTTTATAATATTCAGATAAGTGCAGATAGCTTTCAATACTACCGTAAGCATCTCCGTTCTTAATTCTCGTTGCCAACGCTTTGTTCATTAAACGAAGACCGGTTTGATTTTCATTTTCTTTAAAACAGGCAAAGCCTAAATTATCAATAACTCTTGCTTTCCTGTTTTGATAAGCTTGGGTATCCAAAAGACCTGATTTTAAAATATCTTCAAGAACCAACCGGGCTTTGGCATATTTCCCTTGCTCAATATAGACTGCGGCAATGTTATTTTGTGGAGATTGTCTGTCAGCTTCTGTTTTGGCTAATTCTCCCGATTTGGCATACCGCTCAATGGCGTCATCATAATTACCCAATTCTTTTGAAATAACTCCTAACAAGTTATAAGCAGCCGCATCGTAATCTTTTAATTGATACGATAGTAATTCTGTAATGGTTTCTTCACTACCGGTATAATCCCCATATACCTGCTGGGTTTCGGCCATCTTGTAAAGGCAATACCCAATATTGGCAGAATCCTTATCCAGTTCAAACAAAGTCTTGGACTTATCAAAATAAAAGAATGCACTGTCATATCTTTCTGAACCATAAAAGGATATTGCCTTATCCCTTAATACAAATGCAATGGTGCTGTTTGGATTTGAATCTGTTTTACCCGGTATCGGTTCCTTCTTGCAGGAGCTAACTAAAGTTAACAGTACTAAAATAAAAAACGGGGACCGTATCATATAAGTTACTTTCCCCGAATTTACTAATTAATATTAAAAAACCTACAATTCAATTATGGTTTTGGCGGTGGCGGTGGAGGCACAGGAATCGGATCATCACCGGGCCCAGGATCGTTTACAAGAGTTGTCATGAGTGTATCAAGGGAAATTGAATCGGTTTCCCTAAGAGTCATGTTTTCAATACCGTGTTGAACCGGTTTCTTTTTTGATTCGTTTACCATGCTGTCCACACTGTCTGCATCGCAGGAAATAGCCATTAAACCCATTGCTGTAAGAACAGCCACATATATTAACTTTTTCATGTTTTAATTCCTTTTAAAAAACACATAGGTCTGGCCGTCCGAAAACCACTTCCGGATCTTTAAAACCATCTCTAGGATTACTTTTAGAGTACTCTGTTATTTTTTTTGGGAAGTATAAAGCCGGTTATCACACAAGGGGTTATCTAAACTTCCCTTTTCAGATTCCAATGCGGAAAACCGTACTTTCATTAGAAGTAGTTTTGTACATTTGTTCCTATCGCGAAATAGAACAAGAACTAATTCTGGGACAAAGATTTATCTATTTTACTGGGTTATAGCAATGTAATTCCGGTAATTCCGATGAATTCTGATAGTTCCTTTAAATTCCGGAAAATGCCTATGTCAAACATTACTTCTGAAGACTACATCAAAGGGATAAAAGCAAAATATGAAGTGGAGAAAAAGGGAATTTATACCGACTTTTTACTGGAAGCTTCCCCTGCATTACTACGTGATTTATGTCTGATATTATATGATAATGGTTTAACCAAAAATGATGAAACTATATTTAAAATTTATTTTAAAACAAACTCATCCGAAGAACTTAGGAATATAATCTACAATTACCATATCCCTAGATTTAAAGCAATACAAAACTTTTTAAAATCAACTGAAGAGAACAAAACAAGTAAGCAAAATCTTAATTTAATAGCTGTTCTGCTCGATTTTGAACCAAGACCTTTGGCAAGATTTCTTGAAAGAAATGGTCAACTGCCTGAAGAAGATAAAACACAAGGAATTATAACATCAAATCCTTCAAATGAAAAGGAGCTTCAAAAAAAAGAAACTCCACAAAGTTTGGTTTCATTACAAAATAATCTTCTTATACAAAACCACGAAACAAGATTCAGAGTAAATAAGAAAGTTATCATCATTGGCTTACTTACTCTATGTATAATTATATTCTTGTTTGCTTACAATCTTACAGCCCATAAAGACTGTCTCGAATGGAAAAATGACCGTTACGTGGAAGTTGATTGCAAAACAGAAACCAATGGTTTCGTAAATTTGGATTCAAAAATTCCTTATAGTGAAAACCTACTTCAAATCAGAAAAATAATTCCCACAGACACCACGACTTATTTCAAAAACGGAAAAGCAATAATATGGTACTGCAAAAACGGAAAAGAGAACATCGAACTTTTCAATACTCCCGGACATCATCCTGTAAATGGAAAACCGTTGCATTGCATTACTGAGTATATGATCAACAAATACCTAAAGAAATAAAAAAGCAATATAAATTCCGCGCAACCTTTTAAACAATTCCTGACTATTGGGTATAACTAATCTTTATACCCATGAAAAATTATCACAGAATTTCTTTGATCGGCTTACTTACAACAACATTGTTTTTCTCTTGTTCAAAAGATGAGGATAACCTACAAATACAACCGGAAGACTTGAACAGTTGAGCTTATATCCTTGATGCTAATCCGGAAATTACAACACTGACGCCAGAAACAATACATAACTTATGCGCTCCAAATGCCATGGCACTAATAAAGAAAGGATCTTCACAAAGTTACACTCTTATAGTAGGAAGAAAACCGGTAGTAGCACAATGGAATGTTCAATCAGGAAGTGGTATAACGTTTAATGATGGGGAACTTACGGCAACCGGAGCTGTTGTCAAAATAAATTTCTCAAATAACTTTACAGCAGGATCCGTAAAGGCTGTCGGAACATTGTCATCAGGAGAAATGTACGGTCCCATTTTAAATTTTAAAGCGGGCAGGCTGTTTTAATTCCGGAAACTGTCAGACTGGCAAATACAGCTCCAAACAATTAGTAAGCAATCTATAAGATTAAATTGTCTTTTTAGTCTTTTATTCTTGCTGGAAAAGATGTATCTAAGTCGGGGTTGACCCATACTTGACCCATACTTGACTCATACCAAAGCCATATCAAAGCCATATCAAAGCCATATCAAAGCCATATCAAAGTAATGGTTGACCCGTAGTTGACCCGTAGTTGACCCGTATCAAAGTGCTGTATAATTACAATACAATTGCTGTTTTAGTAAGAAATCATTGTTCCAAAGTGTATTACGCATTAAACATATAGTACAAAACAATCCAGGATAACGGCAAACCATAAAAAACCGTCTCGTTGTGCACAACGGGACGGTTTACTAATTAAAATTCAAAATAGTACTATTGCAACAAGTCCAATAATTCTGTTACAGGACTTAGTTGTTTTCTTTAAATATATGTTCTCGATGATTTATACCCCATTCAGTAATTTTATGAATTAAGTGCTCCATTTTTCTTCCATATGGAGTGATTTCGTATTCTACAGTTATAGGTTTAGTGTTCATTACTGTTCTTGTAATGAGTTTGTTTATTTCTAATTCTTCCAAATCTTTTGATAGTTTTTTAGCACCAATGCCATTTGTTGTCTTCTTTAACTCCATGAATCGCATTTTGCCATGTATAAGTAGCGTAGCAATTATTTGGATCTTCCATTTTCCAGATAATACCCCCATAGTATCTGAAATGGCTCTTATTTCTCGATTACATTGTTGTGTTAGAATAATTTCTTTTTTCATTTTAGTAATTTAGTTTAGTTAGTTTCTTCTAAGAAACCAGTTTCCTATAGGAAACACATATCAAAAATATGCTATTTGTATTTAATTTTGAGAATTAAAAAGTAAAAATAAGATTACAAAATAATGAAAGCGAAAATTTTTTTATGGATTGTAGCGGGGTTTTGTGTTATGATTCTCAGATGTTCGCTAATTAAAAATGACACTTCAAAAGCTATGGAAAATACTACTAATACTAAAAAAACAGATTACGATAACGGTTTTGCATGTGATGTGAATACCGGAAAGTGTACAATATCTCCCAATTCCAATGATGAGATTGAATCTTCATTATCAAATATTAAAAGTGGGAAATTGATTTATGTAGGAGACCCAATATGTTCCACTTGTTTGGCATTTTCATCAGAGATTAAGGAGTTGAAAAAAGAGTTTGATGGAGTATTAGACTTTCAATTGGTATTAGGCGGGCTTAGACCTTATGGAACAGAGCCAATTAGTAACATGAGAGATTATTTACTACCGCATTTTGATAACCTGGCTAAAATGACTGGGCTCCCTATCAATAATAAGGTCCTGTATGATAATTCATTTATCCTTGATACTGAACCTCCTTCCAGAGCAGTAGTCGTAATGAGATCGCTTGCTCCTAAAGTAGAAAATGAATTTTATGAGAGAGTGCAAAAAGCCTTTTATTTAGATAATAGTAATACAAACTATGTTGAAGCTTACTTAGATTTTGTAGAGGAATTTGGAATTAAAAAGGAAGTATTTAAAGAAAAATTTGAATCTAATGAAATGAAAGAGTTAGTGAAATCAGATTTTGAATTTGCCCGCCAAATGGGAGTTAGATCATTTCCTACGGTGTTGCTTGAGTCAAATGGCCAATTTTCAATTATTTCCCAAGGGTTTTCAAAAAGTGAGGACATGATAAATAAAGTGAGGAGTCAATTATATTCGAAATCAAGAGAAAACTAATATAAAACAGATTAAAATTAAATTAAAAAACATACTGCAATGACTAAACCAAAATTAGATTTACCAATTCAATGTTTTAATATAGATCATTATACTTTGATTGTACCTAATGCCAAAGTTGTTTCTGACTTTCATCAAAATGTGCTAGGGTACAAGTTAATAAACACAATTTTAGTTAATGCAGGTTCAGCTTCTGAAGGTAAGCATGATATGCTGAACTATGTTCTTGGTTGGCCAAATAATGAAAAAGGGGTAATGGTGGTAACTGAAGGCTTAACTAAGGAGTCTATTTTTCATAAGTTTTATGAGAAGTTTGGACAAGGTATACACCATGTAGCTTTTGAAGTAGATGATATTGAAGATATTTTTGAGCTATTAGTTACTAAAGGAATAGAAATGACTTCAGATAAGATATTAAGAGATCCGTTATCAGGATTGAGACAATTTTTTATTTCAAATAAATATGCAGGGGTCTTCATTGAGTTGATAGAAAGAAAAAGTGAAACGGAGGATAAAACTTCTGAGAAACAAGGTTTCTTTACTCATGATAATATGTCAGGATTAGCAAATACGATGAAGTCCTATTTAGATGATCCTAACTTGAAAAACGATGATGATATTAAGTCTTTAGATAAAACAAATTATTTTGAAGTTATAGAGAGTATTGAAGTCGATAGAATTGACAATATTCAAATTAACGTTGCCGAAGTTCAAAGTGCAAAAAAGTTCTTAAATAGTGTTTTGGGGTTTAGTATAGAAGGTGAAAAAATGATTAACCCTAATGAAAAGGATAAGTTTTTGAGCTTAAGTGAAATTCAGGAATCACAAAACGGAGTTATTCCGGTAGAATTAGCATTAAAAACATTCAATTTTGAGAAAAGCAAAAATATTCTTGAATCCTTGAATTTAGATTTTAAAGTTGAAGGAGAAGCCATAAGGTTAGAGAAAGAATATGCTGGTTATCCGCTAACCTTGTTGCATGACTAAAATTTTTAGCGTAGAGTTTTTAGCTGAAAAAGTAAAATTAATAGAATTTTTAAAAAATCCTTTTAATCTTAAATATTGGACTGTACATACCAATTTGGTTGTAATGGAAGATATGTGCTATGAAATTACTAGTTCAACTGGAGAAAAAACAAAAATAAGTGTAACCCATAAGAATCATTCTTTAGATGATTCCCTAGATTTCACATGGATTTTAGAAGGGGAAATTAAAAAACAATTTCGGTTTTTAATAAGTAATGGAATCAATGGTAAAATGAGTGTACAGGTATTTATTCCTTCCACAGCTTTAAGTAAAAAGTTATTAGATCTTCAACGTTTATTAAGCGTTGAGTTTAAAATATTGGAACAGCTTCTAAATGATGGAAAATACGAACTGACGGAATCTGAGAAAATGATAATGAAAGAATACCATAATAAATATGTTAATGACAGAGCAAGTGTTACCTAAATTCGAAGGAAAATTCAGTAACGAAGAAGATGCCTTAGCAAAGGTGAAAACAGATTTTGGACAAATAATTACTGTAAATTCTGTTGGGTGTTTGAACCCTAAATCAACAGAAGATGTACAAAAGATAATACATTATTGCAATAGAAACGAAATTCCAGTTAACACAAGAGGGATGTCTCATTCGGCAAGTGGTCAGTGTTTAGTAGATCAAGGTATTGTTATTAATATCAAGACCATGAACAAGATTCTTTCAATAGATTTTGATGGAAAAACGGGTTCTGTTGTTGTAGAAGGTGGTATTACTTGGGAAAAACTTGTAAGAGAAACGTTAAAGCTAAATGCAACCCCACCCACGCTTACAGATTGGCAAAAATTGACTGTCGGAGGAACCATTTCAACTGGAGGATTGGGTTTTATGAGTCATGATTCTGGAATCCAGGCAGATAATGTTCTTGAGTTAGAAGTTGTTTCTGGCGATGGTGAAATTAGAATATGTTCGCTTACTGAGAATAGTGATCTTTTTAACCTTGTAAGGTCTGGATTAGGACAGTTTGGAGTAATTACAAAGGTTAAAATGAAATTAAATCGTGCTCCAAAAATAATGCACGTTACAAAATTACTTATTGATAATGCTAAGGAGTTTCATGATTTAAGTACGCAACTACTAAAAGAACCTGATTTTGAATGCATACATGCTTTTTTAATTCCCAACACAAAGGTTGAATTTGGAAAGAAAATGGGGCAATCCGTTGTTGCAGAAAATTCCGATTACTTTGCTGAAAAGTGCAAAAACGAAGAGGAATTTACCTTTTTTGTAGAATTGGTACAGTATGAATATGAAGATCAATTTTTTTTAAAAAAGGAAATTCCTTTGAATGGTTTAAAACATAGTTATCAAGAAGATTTTTTTAGCTATGTAACAAAAGAGCCTCCCTTAATAATTACTGAAAAGGAGAAAGGGAAAACAGCTCATCCAGAGTTAGCTACTTTTATCCCGTTTTCACAGTTTTCTGGTTTTATGAATGAATTTCAATTGATGCATAAAGCTACAGATATGAGCGATGGCCCTGTACTTTTTATTCCAATGAAATCGTCAAGCATTCAAACTCCTTTATTTGTAAAACCTGAGGAAGATTTTTACTTTATTGGAATATTAAGAAACGCCTATCCAAATACAAAAGAGCGCATAGAATATTTAAGTGAATTAAACAATGAATTGTATCAGATCGCTATAAAATATGGAGGAAACAGATATCCTTGTGACAGTATTAATAAACCTGGAAACCCAGAAGAATGGGCGGTACATTTTGGAAACCAATGGCCTGATATGACAGCTGGTAAATTAAAGTTCGACCCTAATAATACCTTTCGCTCTATGTTAAATATATTCCACAAATAGAATAGATCAATTTATATTATGATTTTTTTAGATAAAAATGAGTTCCCGTCTGATTTCCCAAAAAGTATCAAGGAAGAGGTAATTAGTGAGTTAATAATTTCTGACTGGAACAGATATCCAGTTGCAGAGTCACAAGAGCTTATAGCTTTAATTGCTCAATTGAATAGTGTTCCTACTGATTCATTGATTCTTGGGAATGGATCTTCTGGCTTAATTATGAGATTCTTAGGGGAGCTTTCAAAGCACTATAATAGAATTGTTACACCAAATCCAAGTTTTGAACTATTTGATATTTGCCCAAAATTATTCGATCTAAACCATATTACTTGGGATTTTAATAATGAATTAGATTACGATTATGCGGGGTTTCCTAGAGGTAAGAATTCAATTTATGTGTTTTGTACACCAAACAATCCAACAGGAACTTTAATTGATCCAATATTTGTTGAAACTGAAATAGCTAACGATCCATCTAGTGTTTTTTTAATTGATGAGGCATATGCAGAATTTGCGAATGATTCATACGCACATTTGACTCAAAAATATAACAATGTCATTGTTTTGAAAACATTCTCGAAAGCTTTAGGAGCTGCAGCAATTAGATTAGGGTATGCTATGTGTTCAGATACTATCAAGAACCAATTGAAAAAAAATGATCTTCCCTTTAAGTTCTCACCGTTTACTATCATTTCCGCCAAAGTGTTACTAAATAATTTTGAGAAAGTTATTCAACCTAGAATTGAAAGAATTATTGAAGCTCGTGAAAAAATGTTTCACACTTTAAATGAAATGCTTTTAGAGGGGGATGTTAAGGTTTATAAATCTCATGGAAATTTTATTCCAATTCGGTTTTACAATGAGAACTTAAAGAATGAATTTATACAGCGATGTACTGATTCAGAGGTAATAATTGGTAAAGTTAGAAATTCTCCTAATTTTTTTCGAATAACAATCGGATCAGAAAAAGAAAATACTAAAATCATTCGAATTATAGAAGGTTTAGTTTTAAAGCCTATTTGTATAAGCGATGGAGTATAGTAGTTGATTGCTCAGTATTCTATAAATATACAAGGCAGTCCTATGGGCTACCGTCTGTTAAAGTACAATAAAAGTGCGTTAAGAATACAATATCCTTTACATATTAAAACAAAAAGCCGGAACAATTGCTCCGGCTTTTTTATAAACTATGAAATATTAATATTTCAATAAGTCCAATAATTCTGTTTCAAAGCGTCCTTTTGGTAAATATTGGTCTTCTAATGACTTCATAAACGGAATGGCACTCTCCAAACTTCCTACTCTTTTTACAGGTGCATCTAAGTATTCGAAGCAGTTCTCCATGATCATCGCCGAAATATCACTCGCCACGCCTCCAAATAAGCTATCTTCCTGAAGGATGATCACTTTACTGGTTTTCTTAACCGATGCATAAATTGCTTCTGTATCCAATGGTTGTAAAGTTCTTAAGTCTAATAAATCAGCAGAAATTTCAGGGTTTTTGGCCAATGTTTCCAAAGCCCAGTGTACTCCCGCACCGAAAGAGATAATCGTTACATCGTTTCCTTCTTTCAATAAAGAAGCTTTCCCTAACGGAAGTGTGTAGTAATCCTTAGGTACATCCTGGTATACACTTCTGTACAATTGCTTGTGCTCAAAGAACATAACCGGGTTCGGATCGTTAATCGCCGTATTCAGTAATCCTTTGGCATCATAAGGGAATGCCGGATAAACCACTTTTAAACCGGGTGTTTTGGTAAACCAGGCTTCATTGGTTTGTGAGTGGAAAGGTCCGGCTTGTGTACCACCTCCACAAGGCATACGCACTACCACATCTGAGTTTTCCTGCCAGCGGTAGTGTTGCTTTGCTAATAAATTCACAATCGGATTGAAACCGGTCGATACGAAATCGGCAAACTGCATCTCAACCACTGCTTTATATCCATTAATAGACAATCCGTTTGCTGCCGATACAATGGCACTCTCACAAATGGGTGTATTGCGCACGCGTTCTTTACCAAACTGCGCCACAAATCCATCGGTAATTTTAAACGCTCCTCCATATTCAGCAATATCCTGCCCCATGATCACTAAATTTTCATGGCGCTCCATTGACTGTCTCAAACCATTTGAAATGGCATCAATCACACGGATATTTTCCAATTCATCAAAATGATCTATTTGCTCGTATTCCCAAGGACGGTAAACGTCGTTCAATTCTTCATTCAAATCGGCTACAATCTCAGGTTCTTCCTGTACTTTAGCCCAATCAGTATCTATTTCTTTCTTGATTTCGGCACGGATGGCTTCATCTTCTTCCTCAGAAAGAACCGCTGTTAACTTCAGGTATTTTCTGTAATTCTCAACCGGATCTTTTTCGGCCCACATATCCATCAATTCCTGCGGAACATACTTCGTACCGCTCGCCTCTTCATGCCCACGCATACGGAAGGTCATGAATTCTAACAATACAGGACGGGGATTGTCAACCATCGATGCCTTCAACTCTGAAATCAAATTGAATACTTCTAAAATATTATTACCGTCAACCACATGGCTTTCCATTCCGTAACCAACTCCTCTGTCGGCTAACTGTGCACAACGGTATTGCTCATTAGTTGGTGTCGATAATCCGTAACCGTTATTCTCAATTACAAACAACACCGGTAAATCCCACACCGAGGCAATATTCAAAGCCTCATGGAAATCACCTTCAGAAGTAGCTCCTTCACCAGTAAACACAGCTGTTACTTTACCGTTTTGCTTTAATTTGTTAGCCAAAGCGATACCATCAGCAATTCCCATTTGGGGTCCCAAATGTGAAATCATACCAATGATTTTATACTCTTGTGTCCCAAAGTGAAAGCTTCGGTCACGGCCTTTGGTGAAACCGTTTCTTTTTCCCTGCCATTGTGAGAACAATCTGTGCAAAGGAATATCACGGGTTGTAAATACACCTAAATTACGGTGCATCGGTAAAATATATTCATCTTTGTCCAAAACCGAAGTAATACCCACGGATATCGCTTCCTGACCAATTCCGGAGAACCATTTGGATACTTTACCCTGACGGATAAGGATCAACATCTTCTCTTCAATTAATCTTGGTTTCAGTAACTTTTTATATAAATCTAAAAGCTGCTCGTTGGTTAAGTTTTTTCTTTCGAAGTCCATTTTTTGTATGGTTTTTTAAATCGCTCCCAAAATTAAAAAAAAATAACAGATATATCTGGTTTTGTGATATTTTTTAAGAATGTTAATAACTTTTAAAATAGATATAGTTTTTTTATATTTACATTTGTCAAATAAGGTTTTATCCTGAAAAAAGTTATTAACAAAAACTAAGTACAATGCAAAACATTCCAAGTGTTGACTTACGTGATTTCCTATCGGACGACCCGGTACGTAAACAAAAATTTGTAAATGAAATCGGAAAAGCCTACGAAGAAATAGGTTTCGTAGCATTAAAAGGTCACTTTTTAGATGACAAATTAGTAGAAGATTTATACGGTGAAGTACGTAACTTCTTCAGTTTGCCATTAGAGGTGAAAGAAAAATACGAAATCCCTGGGATTGGAGGACAAAGAGGTTATGTTTCTTTTGGTAAAGAGCATGCCAAAGGCCGTTCAGCCGGTGATTTGAAAGAGTTTTGGCACTTTGGCCAATACGTGTGTGAAGGTTCAAAATATGCAGCAGAATACCCTGCAAATGTTGAAGTAACCGAATTACCGAAATTTAACCAGGTTGGTAAAGATGCTTACCAGATGCTTGAAAAGACAGGCGTTTATGTATTAAGAGCTTTAGCTATTTATATCGGATTGGATGAATTTTATTTTGACCAATACATCAAAGACGGAAACAGTATCTTGAGACCAATCCACTACCCTCCTATTACCGATGAACCTAAAGACGGAGCTGTTCGTGCAGCTGCTCACGGTGACATCAACCTGATCACTTTGTTAATGGGTGCTCAAGGTAAAGGATTACAGGTACAAAACCATGACGGCCAATGGATTGACGCCATTGCCGAACCGGACGAATTAGTAATCAATGTAGGTGACATGTTATCACGTCACACCAACAATAAATTAAAATCAACAATTCACCAGGTGGTAAACCCACCAAGGGAATTATGGGGAACTTCCCGTTTTTCCATTCCGTTTTTCATGCACCCGGTTGGTGACATGTCCTTAAACTGTCTGGATAAATGTATCGATGAGAACAACCCTAAATTGTATGAAGACATCACAGCCGGTGATTTCTTATACGAACGTTTAGTTGATTTAGGATTAATCAAGAAATAATAAATTCCAATAATTTAAAATTCCAAATTCCAACTCGTTTGGGATTTGGGATTTTTTCTTTTTGTAATTTTACACAACCATGGATTTACAAGACCAATTAAAAAACTTATTCCCCGATCACATTCCTTCCAATGAACCGGAAGAAGTTGAAGAAACAGAACATGAATTATACGTTCAAAAAGAGCCTATGATTTGTAAATATGAGAAAAGAAAAGGGAAACCCATCACCATAATCGAAGGATATGAAGGTGAAGACGAAGACTTTAAAATTCTGGCCAAAGAAATCAAGACCAAATTGAGTGTTGGCGGCAGTTTTAAAGACGGAAGCATCATCATTCAAGGCGATTACCGTGATAAAATTATGACAATTTTAAAAGAAAAAGGATTTAAAGTAAAACGCGTAGGCGGATAATAAAAGAGAAAATGAGCGAAATTAAATCATCAGAATTAATTCTGAACCCAGACGGAAGTGTTTACCACTTAAACTTAAAACCGGAACATATAGCACACGATATCATCTTTGTAGGTGACCAGCACAGAGTAGAGAAAATTACTAAGTTCTTTGACTCAATCGAATTTTCAACCCAAAAAAGAGAATTCAAAACACAAACCGGAACACTAAAAGGAAAAAGAATTACGGTAATGTCAACCGGAATCGGACCAGACAATATCGACATTGTAATGAACGAATTGGATGCATTGGTAAATATTGACCTTGAAACACGTCAGCCAAAAGAAAACCTGACAAAACTGAACATCATCCGTATTGGTACCTCAGGATCGTTACAGGCCGATATTCCTTGTGAAAGCTTTGTAATGTCAAAATACGGATTAGGATTGGACAATATGTTACGTTCTTATTTAATCGATGACATTTCTGAAAAAAACATCGAAGATGCTTTCATCGCACAAACCAATTGGGATTTACGCAAAGGAAGACCATATGTTATTGCTTGTTCTGAAAAACTGGAGAAATTTATCGAAAGTGACCAGATTCATAAAGGATTCACCGGAACTGCAGGTGGCTTTTACGGTCCTCAAGGTCGTGTATTGCGTTTGAATATTCAGGATCCTGAGCTTAACCAAAAAATGGATGCTTTCAATTTCAACGGCACCCAAATGACCAATCTTGAGATGGAAACTGCTGCTATTTACGGATTAGGAAAGCTTCTGGGACACGAAACTTTATCTTTGAATGCCATCATTGCCAACCGCGCTACCGGTACTTTCAGTGAAGATCCATACAAAGCTGTTGACGCTCTAATTGCTTATACATTAAAAAAACTATCTGAATAAATGATTCACTTTTACGCCTATCAGATCGAAGAAATTATCAAGGAGACTAAAAAATCACACCTGATAAACATAAATTGGGATTACAGTTTTAAATCTTCGGCTGATAAGTGGTCAAAAAGTGAGGTCATGGGCCATTTAATTGATTCTGCAATAAACAATCTCAGAAGGTTTACAGAATCACAGTTTTCTGAAAAACCTTATCTGGTAACAGCTTATAATCAGGATGAATTGGTAAGAGTCAATAAATACCAGAAAAAAAAGTTTGAGGATTTATTAAAATTATGGTGTCAGCTTAATAAGCAAATTGCATTTATCCTTAAAGATGTTTCGGAAGAACAGTTAAAAACCAAAATCAACTTATATGATTTATCAATTTGTGATTTGGAGTTTTTAATCGAAGATTATATCACGCACATGAGACATCATTTAAAACAAATTTTTGAAGAATGAATTTAGTATTTGAAACAGACAGACTGCTACTTCGTCCTTTAGAAGTTACAGATGCAGATGATTTCTTTGAAATGAATAACAATCCCAATGTCAACCGCTATTTAAGAAATCCGTTATTGACAATAACCGACACAAAAAAGTATATCGATAAAATCCGCAATGAATATGCAAAGAATGGTATTGGAAGGTATGCTGTTGTTTTAAAAGAAAACAACAGGTTAATTGGGTTTTCAGGTTTAAAATTCAGGGATAAGGAAGAAAATAACCATTCCAATTTTTATGATTTGGGTTATCGGTTTTCAGAGGATTACTGGCGAAAGGGTTATGCTAAAGAAGCTGCTTTATTTTGACTAAATTACGGGTTCACTGAAATGAATCTTGAAATAATACATGCCTGTGCCGAAGATGAAAATATCCCGTCCAACAATTTGCTTAAAGCCGTCGGTTTTAAATTAACAAATCAATATTTCGTTAATGACATTTTGCACAATTGGTATTATTTGGAAAAATAAATTATAATGAATTTTAAATTAGAAACAGAGCGTCTTATTCTTCGGCCACTTGAAATGGGTGATGCCGAAGGTATGTTTTTGCTGGACAGCAATCCGAATGTACATACATATTTAGGAAACAAGCCGGTAAAATCAATTGAAGAAAGCATCGGCTACATTCAAAATATTCAAAATCAATATAAAGAAAACGGTATCGGACGCTTTGCCGTTATTCTTAAAGAAACAGGTGAATTTATTGGCTGGTCCGGTATAAAATTCATTACGGAAGAAGAAAACAACCACAGTCACTTCTATGAAATTGGTTATCGTTTTCGTGAAGAATTCTGGGGTAAAGGCTTTGCATATGAGTCGGCGAAAGCATGGTATGACTATGCTTTTAGCGGATTGAATATAACCGTTTTGTACGCATCTGCTCATATAGAAAATGCAGGCTCAAGAAAAATTCTTGAAAAAATTGGTCTGCGACTGAAAAACGAGTATATCTGGAATAATGAAATACCTTGTGTTTGGTATGCTTCAAAATAAAATTAGCATTTACAATTACTAATAAATATTAAATGAAAACTGTCAGAATAGCCGGCGTACCGGAACATTTTAATTTACCTTGGCATTTATGCATCGAAAACGGTGAATTTGATCAGGTAGGTATCGATTTACAATGGACCGATGTCCCGGAAGGAACCGGAAAAATGTGTCAGATGCTACGGAAAAATGAAACCGATATTGCTGTAATCCTTACCGAAGGTATTATCAAAGACATTTCAGCCGGCAATGAAAGCTCAATTGTTCAGGTGTATGTGCAATCGCCTTTGATCTGGGGAATTCATGTAGATGCCAAGTCGGATTATAACAAATTATCAGATCTTGAAAATAAGAAGGGGGCTATTTCACGTTTGGGCTCAGGTTCACATTTAATGAGTTTTGTCAATGCACAAAACCAGAATTGGGACACCAATAATCTCCAATTTGAAATCGTAAATACGATCGATGGCGCTGTCGAAGCTTTATCAGAAGGTAAAGCCGATTATTTTATGTGGGAACGCTTCATGACAAAACCTTTGGTTGATATCGGAACTTTCAGAAGAGTTGCTGATTGTCCTACTCCATGGCCATGTTTTGTTATTGTTGTCCGGAATGAATTCCTTAAAAACAATGAATCTTCAATAGAATTAATTCTGGAAATCATCAACAGTACAACTTCGGAATTTAAAATGATTCCAAGTATCGACCGTACTTTGGCATCCCGTTACCATCAAAAACCGGAAGATATACAAGAATGGTTAAAATTAACCCGTTGGTCACAAAAACAGTTGGATCAGATTACTTTTCAAAAAGTACAGGAACAATTATTTGCGTTAAATTTAATTGAAAATAAAATGTTGTATGAATCGGTCGTTAAATAATTCGTTATTTTTACCGTTTTAAAAGCAATGACAACAACTACTTTCCTTAATTTATATACCAAATATAAAGAAAGGCTTTCTCTGCCAAAGCCTTGGGATACTGTAGTTATTTTTCTCCTGAACATTCTTTTATCAATACCGACATTCATTATTGCCCATCAAAATTTAAAAGAAGCTGATCTTGAAATTCCGGTTGACCGAATTTTACTTTTTATAGCAATCCTGACGGTGTACCAACTTATTTTAAGAAAAATCAAAAGGTATATAATCATTGGTGTTTTTATTTATTCTTTAATGCTTTTATACGGAACACTGTTTGGCGGTTACAGTTTTTACAGGGTATATGACGATTACCGTTCCATGATGTATACGATGGGAGATAATCCTTATCCGCAGGATATTATCATCAGTAAGTTACTTCCGTTTCCAAACAAATCAAAGGTTCTAAACGCAATTGATTTTAAAAATCCGAAGGTACGCAACTTTGCTTTGTATGCCACAACGAAGCATTTCACGGATATAAAAGGTAAAAAAGGATACAGCGATTACCGTACAATTATTCAATGTTTTGCCGTTTTCAAGGAAATCAAAACCAAATGGAATTATGTAAACGACCCATTAGGAAACAATTACATTGCATCCGCATCGGAAACATTACAACATTTTTCAGGTGATTGTGATGATCATGCGGTTCTCATGGCTGCAGGAGTAAAAGCCGTTGGCGGTGTTCCCAGGCTTATCCATACCGATGCACATATTTATCCTGAAATGTTAATTGGAACCAAGAGAGATTTAGAAAACGTAATCTACCTTATCCATGATGTACTCTTCAAAGAAGAAAGTAAAGGCAAGGAAATTCACTACCATATTGACGAACACGGCCAAATTTGGTTAAACTTAGATTACACCGCTTATTATCCCGGAGGAAAATTCATGAGTGAAGAGATTTTAGGGCAGTTGACACTTAATAATTAACTACCAGTTTACTTCAGCTTTTCCGATACTTTTAAGATAATCATTTGTTTCTTTAAAATGATCATTTCCAAACCAGAAACCGCGGTTGGCACTCAGTGGTGAAGGATGGCCTGTTTCCAAAACCAAATGTTTTTCCCTGTCAATTCTTACACCTTTTTTCTGTGCAAAACTACCCCAAAGCAAAAAGACAACATTTTCAGTATTCTCGGAAATATATTGAATGACATTATCGGTAAAAACTTTCCATTTCAGATGTTTATGGCTATTAGCCAAATCCTTCCGGACAGTAAGCGAAGCATTGAGCAACAAAACTCCCTGCTCAGCCCAATGTTCCAAATTACCAGAAGTGGGAAAGAAAACACGGTCAAATTCATTATTGATTTCGGTAAAGATGTTTTTTAAAGATGGCGGAATAGCAACTCCGTCATTTACGGAAAAACACAAACCATTTGCCTCCCCTTCACCATGGTAAGGATCCTGACCAATAATAACGACTTTTAATTCGTTCAGTGAGCATTTGTCAAAAGCATTGAAAATCAATTCTTTTTGAGGAAAACAAACATAGTTTTGATATTCTCCATCAACCTGCTTTATCAATTCATCAAAGTACGTTTTTTGTGATTCGGCGTCAAAAAAAGATTGCCAGGAAGGATGAATGGTAAACTGCATTTTCTTTGAATTTTAAGCAAATATATTACTTTGAAACTTTGTAACTTTGCTACTTAGTCACTTTCTGTTAAAAATGATTTCAATAAATAATAAAACCCTACAAGACTTACAATTTCAGACTGTTTTAGAAACTATTTCGGAATTTTGCATAACCGAAATCGGCAATGAAAAAGCATTACACATCGAGCCTATCAAAAACAAAGATAACTTGATGCAGTCATTATTACAAACATCCGAATACCGTTCGTCTTTCGACAATAACAACGCTTTACCCAATCATGGTTTTGAACCGATAACCAATGAAATTAAATTTTTAGGCATAGAAGACAGTTTTCTGGAATTAACAAGCTTCAGGAAAATCCACTCTATATCTGAAAACACCAATATTTTATTGCAGTTTTTAAAGAAATTCCATGATTATTATCCTGCTTTACATTTAAAATCCAGTGAAATTGAAATCACTAAGGAAATTACCAAATGTATTGATTCAGTAATGGATAAATATGGAGAGATAAAAGATGATGCCACACCCGATTTACTGGAAATCAGACGCAATATGAATGTGGTACGTGGTAAGGTCAATCAAAGTTTCGGAATGGCTTTAAGCCAGTACAATTCATTAGGATATTTGGATGAAATCAGGGAAACTGTAGTTGAAAACAGACGTGTTCTGGCAGTTTTGGCCATGTACCGCCGAAAAGTCAAAGGTTCCATTTTAGGAAGTTCCAAAACTGGAAGTATTGCTTACATTGAACCGGAAGCAACCTTGCGATATTCACGTGAATTGGCTAATTTAGAATATGAGGAACGCGAGGAAATTATCAAAATCCTTAAAAATCTGACCAATAGCATCCGTCCATTTACATCACTTCTGGTTCAATACCAGGAATTTTTGAGTGATGTGGATGTAATTGCTGCCAAAGCAAAATATGCCCGGAAAATTAACGGATTACTTCCCAATATCACTGAGGAACGCAGAATATATTTCCGTGATGCCTTCCACCCTATTTTGTATCTGACCAATAAAGCAAAAAAGGAAACAACCTATCCCCAAACTTTTGATTTTAACAACGAGAACAGAATTGTGGTTATTTCAGGACCGAATGCCGGTGGAAAAACGATTTCGATGAAAACCGTAGGTTTATTGCAATTAATGCTACAATCAGGTATGTTGATTCCAGTTCATGAACGAAGTGAAACCTGTTTGTTCGACCGAATCATGACGGATATCGGCGACAATCAATCCATTGAAAATCATTTAAGTACATACAGCTACCGATTAAAAAACATGAATTACTTTCTAAAAAAATGTAATGCAAAAACATTGTTTTTAATCGATGAATTCGGTACGGGTTCAGATCCTGAATTAGGTGGTGCTCTAGCCGAAGTTTTCCTAGAAGAATTCTATCACCGGGAAGCATTTGGAATTATTACAACCCACTATTCCAATTTAAAAATGCTGGCAAATGAATTACCATATGCTACCAATGCCAATATGCTATTCGATGAAAAATCATTGGAACCGATGTATAAATTGGTTATTGGTCAGGCCGGAAGTTCATTTACATTCGAAGTGGCGCAGAAAAACGGTATTCCGTACGGACTCGTAAACAGAGCCAAGAAGAAAATTGAAGGCGGCAAAGTACGCTTTGACAAAACCATCGCCAATCTTCAGAAAGAGCGTTCCAAATTGGAAAAAACTTCCCAAAACTTAAAAGAAGAGGAAAGTAAAGCAAGAGAAGAAAGCAAGAAAATGGAAAACATCAATGCCAAAATCCAGGATAAACTGGAACGCTATCAGGAATTATATGATGCTAATCAGCGTTTGGTATATATGGGACAGAAAATTGATGATATTTCTGAAAAATACTTTAACAACAAGAATAAAAAGGAGCTTATCGGTGAATTTTTGAAAATGGTGGAAATAGAAAATTCCAAACGTAAAAAACTGACTGCCAAAGAGAAAAAAGAAAAAGAAGTGGTTGTTAAAAAAGTCATCGAAGAAGTTCAGGTAAAAGTAGAAGAAATCCGCAAGGAGAAAAAAGAAAAGAAACTTAAAGCAAAAATTGAGGAAGAAAATAAACCGAAGGTAATACTTAAAATTGGCGACAGGGTAAGAATGATTGACGGAAAGTCGATTGGAACTATTGATAAAATAGAAAAAAACAACGCTGTCGTGAATTACGGGATTTTCACTTCAAAGGTAAGCTTGGATCAATTAGAATATATTCAACCCAAATAAAAATGGAAGGAATACCGCAGGATAAAAAAATAATATTGTTTGATGGCGTTTGCAATCTTTGTGATTCGTCCATTCAATATATTATCAAAAGAGATAAAAATGATCAGTTCCGTTTTGTGGCTTTACAATCAGAATTGGGACAGAAAATCTTAATACATTTGGGAATTTCTGACCGGAACATTGACAGTATTGTTTTATATGAACCCGGAAAAGCTTATTATTACAAATCAAGCGCCGTAATCAGAATTACAGTTTATCTTGGCGGTTTAGTTAGTTTACTTTCAATTTTCAAACCTTTTCCAAGAAAATTCAGGGATTCTGTTTACGATTATATCGCCAGAAACAGATACAAATGGTACGGAAAAAAAGAATCCTGTATGATTCCCACACCCGAATTAAAAGCAAAATTTTTAGCATAAAAAAAGCGGCTTGAAAGCCGCTTTTTTTATATACAATTTATTCTTTTTCCCATTTTCCAACTACCGAAGTAGCTAAAGCATTCCCAAGTACGTTTGTTGCACTTCTGAACATATCACAGAAATGGTCAATCGGTAAAATCAATGCAATTCCTTCAACAGGAATATCAAACATTCCGCAAGTTGCCGCTACCACAACCAAACTGGCTCTCGGTACACCTGCAATTCCTTTACTGGTCAGCATCAACACCAAAAGCATAGTCATCTGAGTTCCTAAATCCAACGGAATTCCGTAAGCCTGTGCAATAAAAATACTCGCAAACGTCATGTACATCATACTTCCGTCAAGGTTAAACGAATAACCCAATGGCAACATAAAGGAAACAATTTTATCTTTAATCCCGAAACGAACTAATTCCTCAGTTAATTTTGGAAATACCGCCTCACTACTCGTAGTTGAAAATGCTATAAACAAAGGTCCTGCAATATGTTTCCTTAAATCGAACATTTTTTTTCCTAGGAAAATAAAACCAATAAGTAGTAAAACAATCCACAATGAAGAAATCCCGACTAAAAAGGAAAGGAAATATTTAGTATATGTAATGACTAGTTCATTTAAATCGCGGATAGCAAAAACACCTGCAATAGCTCCAAATACACCAATTGGCGCAAACTTCATCACATAATTAACCATTTTTAAAATGATATGCGATGTTTTATCCAATGCATTGATAACCGGTTTTGAATAATCTCCCAATGAAGCTGCAGCTAACCCAAAGAAAATAGAGAAAATAACGATTTGCAAAATCTCGTTGGTTGCCATTGCTTCAAACACACTTTTAGGAATAATATGTTCAATAAAATTCTGTGCTGAAAAATTTTGGGTCTTTTCGGTTACTTCCGATGCGGTTGTCAAATCCACATCCGATAAATTTAATCCTTTTCCGGGTTGTAAAACATTTACCCAAAACATTCCGATTAATAAAGAAATGAATGATGCTGTAAAAAACCATCCTAATGCTTTACCTCCAATACGTCCTACTGATTTGATATCTCCCAATTTTGCGATACCCACAACTAAAGTTGTGAATACTAATGGCGCGATAATCATTTGTACTAATCGGATGAAAATAGTCGCTAACATTTTGATATAACCGCTGAACTCTTTTGCCGCGTCAGCCGAGTAATTATTATGGACGAAAATTCCCAGCACGATACCCAATATCATTGCTATTAAAATTTGCGCAGTCAGGTTCGAAAAAATAGATTTTTTCTGTTCCGGTAAATTTGCTTTATGATTCATTATTTAGTTTGGTAAGTTTTGTTTAGTAAATAAAAATCGGCTATCACTAATGCTGCCATAGCTTCAACTATAGGCACAGCTCTTGGAACCACACAAGGGTCGTGTCTTCCTTTTCCTTGTTGCTCAATCAGTTCTCCTTTATTGTTCAGTACTTCCTGTTTTTGTAAAAGTGTTGCAACCGGTTTGAAAGCCACCCTGAAGTAAATATCCATACCGTTACTGATTCCTCCCTGGATTCCACCGGATAGATTTGTTTTAGTAGTTCCGTCTTCATTAAACGAATCATTATGATCGCTTCCTTTCATTTTGGCACTGCAAAAACCACCGCCGTATTCAAAACCTTTTACGGCATTGATGGAAAGCATTGCTTTTCCTAATTCGGCATGTAATTTGTCAAAAACCGGCTCTCCAAGACCAATTGGCATATTTTGAATGACACAGGTAACAGTTCCACCAACAGTATCACCCTGTTTTTTGATTTCCTTAATATATTGCTCCATTTTTTTGGCTGCAGCCAAATCAGGACAACGAACCGGATTCACTTCGATATTCGAAAAATCTAAATCCTGGTAAGGCTTATCGATGAAAATTTCACCAACCGATGAAACGAAAGCCGTAATTTTAATATCCGGAATTACTTGTTTGGCAATAGCACCTGCTACAACCCTACTGGCTGTTTCACGTGCGGAACTTCTTCCTCCGCCGCGGTAATCTCGGATTCCATATTTTTTTTCGTATACATAATCGGCATGGCTGGGACGATAGGTATCTTTAATATGCGAATAATCGTCTGATTTCTGATTGGTATTAGGAACAATAAAACCAATTGGGGTTCCGGTGGTTTTACCTTCAAAAATTCCTGATAAAAATTGTACTTCGTCTTCTTCTTTTCTTTGGGTTACGATAGAAGACTGACCTGGTTTGCGTCTTTGCATTTCCATTTGAATTGCAACAAGATCCAAGTCGATTCCCGGCGGGCAACCGTCGATAATCCCACCTAACGCTTCCCCATGGGATTCGCCAAAAGTCGTTATCTTAAATATAGTCCCGAATGAATTTCCAGCCATTTTATTTGTTTGTAAACAAAAATAAGATTTCTAATCTATCTTTTAAAGTTTATGCCATGAAAACTTAACCAATTTGTAACATTCAAAAAATATAACAATTCTGTTGAATTTTGTAAAACCACTTAATCAAAACACTATACCTTTGATTATCAAGAACAAAATCAAAAAAAAGGCTTTGCATTTATTAAATATCCCGAAAACAAAGGTTTTTTTATAGAATTTAATTTTTATTCGGGCACAATATTTGTAAATTTACTTACGTTAAAGAAAACTAAACAAAAAAATCATGAAAAAATTATTTGTATCAGCCTTTATGCTATTAGGTTTAGCGTTTAGCGCGCAAGCACAAGACATTTCAAAAAACGCTTTAGGTTTGCGTTTGGGTGATAATGACGGATTTGGTGGAGAGATTTCTTATCAAAGAGGATTATCTAAGAAAAATCGTTTGGAGTTGGATTTAGGATGGAGAACCAGCAATCACGTTGACGCTATCAAATTAGCAGGTTTATACCAATGGGTTTGGAACATCGAAGGAGGTTTCAATTGGTACGCAGGTGTTGGTGGTGGTTTAACAAGCTGGAGCTATGACTACCAAGGATATGACGATAGCGGTGTAGGTCTTTTTGCTGCAGGTGATATCGGTATCGAGTATAACTTCGATGTGCCTATCCAATTATCATTAGACTTCAGACCTGAATTATATTTTGATTCTGACGATTTCAGAGAAGATAATTTCGGTCCGGATATCGCTTTAGGTATCAGATATAGATTCTAATAAGATTCTGAAATATAAAAAAAGCCTTCTAAATGAAGGCTTTTTTTATACTCTCTATTGCTTGCTTGTAAACTTCTTCGTATTTCGGAACAATTTTATCGATTTGAAATTGCTTCGCTGTTTCCAGTGCATTTATTTTGAATTCATTTAAAATCTTTTGATCTTTTAAAATTTTCAACGCATTAACAGCCATATCATCCACATCGCCAACATTACTCAAATATCCTGAAACTCCAGGTACATTTACTTCGGGTAAACCTCCGGTGTTACTTGAAATAACCGGTACACTGCAAGCCATTGCTTCCAAAGCTGCCAATCCAAAACTTTCTGTTTCCGAAGGCAGTAAAAATAAATCCGAATAACTTAAAATCTGATTGATTTCATTGCTGTTCCCAAAGAAAATCACTTTATCCTGAATCCCAAGTTTTTCACATAATTCTTCTGCAACCCTTTTCTCTGGACCATCACCAACCATCATCAATTTCGCCGGAATTTTTTCTTGAATTTTATAAAAAACCTTAACCACATCCGGTATGTTTTTTACTTTCCTGAAATTACTGATATGTGTAATGATACGTTCTTCGGGTTTAGCCATTACAGAACGCTTACAGGTTATATTAACTTTTTCCGATTCATCAATTTCAATAAAATTTGGAATAACTGCAATTTCATTCTTAATATCAAACAAACGGAGCGTATCATCTTTTAAGCTCTGTGAAACCGAAGTAACCACATCCGATTTATTAATACTAAAGGTAACAGCCGGTTTGTAAAAAGGATGATTACCAACCAAAGTGATGTCGGTACCATGTAAAGTAGTCACGATCGGGATTTTAATTCCTTCTTCTTTGAGCATTTGTTTTGCCATGTAACCGGCATATGCGTGAGGTATGGCATAATGCACATGAAGTAAATCAATTTTGTACAACTTCACCATGTCGACTAATTTACTGGACAATGCCAATTCATAAGGCTGGTAATGGAAAAGTGGATATTCCGGTACGTTTACTTCATGGTAATGGACATTAGGGTTCAACAATGCCAGACGTACGGGTTGGCGGTAAGTTATAAAATGGATTTCATGTCCACGGCGTGCAAGCTCTAAACCTAATTCAGTAGCGACAACACCACTTCCGCCAAATGTTGGATAACAAACTATTGCGATTTTCATGTTACGAATTTAATCAATAAATGAAAAATCGTATTTAATTTTTGGTTAAAATTAACTATTAATTGATGATGGAATCGTAAATAATCTGTTGGATTTTTTCCCTGATATTTTCTTTGGAAAGTTTGTTAACCGCATTACTGTCAGGGAAAGTACGGTTTGATAAAAACACGTATATAATTTCCTTATCCGGATCAGCCCAAGCAATACCGCCGGTAAATCCGGTATGTCCGAAACTTGATAGAGAAGTACAGCCACATGTTGGGCTTTCACCTTTTAATTGTGGCTTATCAAACCCCAAACCTCTACGGTTTCCATCCGGACAATAATAACAGGTATTAAAATCTTTAAATGTTTGTTCAGAGAAATATTGGATTCCGCCATAGTTTCCTTTCTGTAAAAACAACTGCATCATTTTGGCAATATCCATGGTGTTTGAAAACAAACCGGCATGACCGGCAACACCACCTTGCATTGCAGCTGCCATATCATGAACATATCCCTGGATCACATCATTTCTGTAATATGTATCTTTTTCTGTAGGCGGAATGACATCCATGTCCATTTTTTGCAGCGGATTATACATAGTGCTACTCATCCCCAGCTTAGAAAAGAAATTCTCTTCGGCAATTTTATCCAATGATTTATGATGATGCTGTTCCAAATATTCCTTTAACAGGATAAATGTAAAATCACTGTATTTGTATTCTTTTTTGGGTAACAGTTTGCTTTTCAAAATTTTGGTTACAATAGAATCTTTATAAGTATTCGTCAGAAATAAGTTTTCCGAAACCTGTGTTTCAAAACCTTTTGAAGAGGTACTTCTGTAAAACTTCTTCATCGGTTTTTTAGTTACCGAGTCAATGGTTGATTTATAAAAAGGTTCCCAAGCCTGTAGACGGGCATAGTGCGTCATCAAATCCTTAAAAACAATTGAATCTTTATCGGTTCCTTTCGCCTTCCCGATCATTTCCCCAAGTGTTGAGTTCAAATGGATTCTCTTACCATCATAATCCATCATAACATTAGGAAGTGTACCGATTATTTTGGAAAGCGATGCAATGTCGTAGATATCCGAATTTTTAACTTTAATATCTTTTGCATAAGTATGGTATCCGAAAGATTTCTGGTAAACGATTTTACCTTTGCGTGCAACCAAAACCTGAGCTCCGGGGGTTATTTTATCAGCAATTGCTTTATTGACAATTTGATCTATTTCTTTTAATTTATCCGAATTCAAACCAACCGTTTCAGGATTTGTAAAACCTAAAATATTGGTTTTAACCGTTGCCAATCCATGTCCGACTTTGTATTCATCATTAATTGAAACCGGTAACTTCCCTTTTGCTTCAAGTGCACCGAATAAAATTTCTGCAGAAACTTCCTGTGCCACTTCCCCATTTTGGTATGAAACCACAATACTTTCAATCTGCTGTATATTTTTCAACGGCATTAACACATAAGGCTTCGAGAATACATCCAGAATTACATTATTGTTTAAGGCAATTTTATCAATAAGCTCAATTTCCCTTGCTGTAAATTCATGCTTTTTCCACCAGGTTTTATCCGAAACATGATATCCGATAATTACTTTATCATATTCTTTCAACATCAGACTTAAAGTATCAATATTTTGATGTGAAACTTCAGTAATGTTGGCATACTTTCGTAAGGTCGTTAAGAACTTACTTCCTGAATCATCACCAATTTTAACATAAGCTAATTTATTTTTGGCCAAATTTTTAATTGGTAGAATCTCATTCTCATTTTTTACAACGGTAACAGCATTTTCATACAATCGGTAAAGCAGGCTGTTGCTGTAAGGTGTATTGATCTCGTTTGTAATATTAGCCACTTCAATTGGCTTATACTTATTCAATCCCGCTTTATACTTGTATTTTAAGATTTTTTTTACAGAGTGTTCGATACGTTCATCGGTAATCAAAGTATCTTTATAAGCCTGAGTAAATTTTTCAATGGCAGTGGGCACATCTTCTGCAAAAAGCATAATATCATTTCCCGCCTGAAAAGCTGCCAAATCAATTTCTCCCGGTTTTTTAAAATTACTAGCTCCCTTCATATTCAAAGCATCTGTAAAAATCAGTCCTTTGAATTTAAGTTGGTCTTTTAAAATATCATTCACAACATGATATGAAATTGACGTAGGGTAATTTTCGCGCGGTTCCAGACTTGGCACATTCAAATGCGCCACCATAACTGATGCCAGACCCAAATGGAACATTTTTTTATACGGATATAATTCAACTTCATTAATTCTTTCCTCTGTAAAATTAACCATCGGAAGTGTGTGATGTGAGTCGGTTTCAGTGTCACCGTGTCCCGGGAAGTGTTTCCCGGTTGCAAAAACGCCGTTATTCTGAATACCTTTCATCAAAGCAACAGCTCGTTTTGTCACTTCCTCTTTATTTTCACCAAAAGAGCGGTTACCGATAATAGGATTATTCGGGTTTGTATTGATATCCAGTACCGGAGCAAAATTAAACTGAAGTCCGAGACGTTTAGCTTCTTTAGCCATTTGTCCTCCCAATTCCTCAATTAATTTCATATCCTGAATGGCACCCAATGTCATATTCCAAGGATATTTATACGTTGAATCCAAACGCATACTTAATCCCCATTCGGCATCATTTCCAATAAATAAAGGCACTTTGGAAGAAGCCTGAAAACGGTTGGTCAATTTAGCCTGACGAACCGGCCCGCCCTGGAAGAAGATTAAACCACCGATTTTATAGTTCTTAACTAATTTTTCGATGTTATTAAAGTGTACGGTATCTTTATTGGAATAGGCAGCCACCATAAAAAGCTGACCTAATTTCTCTTCAAAAGAAAGAGAATTATAAATGCTGTCCACCCATTTTTTTTCTCCTGGTGTGTCTTCAAAAAGAGTAAACCCCTCCAACGAAGGATCTTTAAATTCTTCCGTTAAAGTATTTTCAGGTTTCGTTTCTGCAATTGTTTTAAAACTGCGTTTTTTATTTACTGCACAATTTGCAATAAACAAAGCAGTTGTAAAAATAAAAAGCAACCTGAAGCCGATATTTTTCATTACCATATATTAAAAGAAACGACTGTGCCAGCTATCTTCAGCGGCAATTTCCCAAGCGTCGTTAAATTCCTGGATTGTATTAACTAAATTATTGAAGACAATTGTTGAACCTGTAACAGCTTTATCTTTTGCCATTTTTTTGAACTCCAACAAAGTTTTATGGGCAATAAATTCACCATTTTTGAAGGTAACGTTCATTTTATCCAATAAATCAACCTGGTATTTAGCCTCAAGATTCTGGATAAACTGAACAGAACTGTCAATCGAGCAACCAGTGGCAGCCTGAACTTCCTGATTAACAGCAAAAATTATAAAACGGTTGTATTTGATTAAATAAGAAGCTTCCAGACTGGTTCCGTGGGCTGACCAATTTGTTATAAAATCCTTTATGGCAGGCTCAATTTCGGCAATTTCATCATCTGAAAATTTTCTATTGGACTGATAGATCCAGATTCGGGATTCTAAAGGTAAAGTATCAAAGTTTACTAACATATTTTCTAACTAAACTACAAAAATAGCCTTTTAGAATCACATAGTAGTAATCTTAGTTTTTTTTTAGCATAAAAAATAAGCCATTATGCGGGAGATATAATGGCTTATCTATTTACAAACAACTAAAAAACCTAGAATTTTTATTTCAAAATTAATCCCGGATTGCAATTACAATCCATTTTTTCATGATTGATACATCAATTCAGTTATCATTATACAATCTAATGGATTATCTTTAAAGAATATAAATACCACATATTACATTCAAAAGATAATTTCAATCACAATATCAAATTAATCATACCTAAAGTTACACACATACAAATTAAAAACCGTAAATACCCGATGAAAAACCGTAAAAATTGTTAAAAAACACTTAAATCGGCAAACAACCAATAACATCGACGAAAAATCGTACTAAAAACAAAAAAACCGGAATAAATTCCGGTTTTAAACTATTGTAATTCAAATTTTTACAAATCCTGTGCATTTGCGATCAGTTCAGCAACATCCAAAACCTTCACATCGTGTTCACGAAGTTTAGCTTTGGTACCGTCTGTTAACATTGTATTACAGAAAGGACATCCGGCAGCAATAATTTGTGCGTTAGTCTCTAATGCATCCTCGGTACGTTCCACATTGATATCTTTATCTCCTTCTTCCGGCTCTTTAAACATTTGGGCACCTCCGGCACCACAACATAAACCGTTTGCTTTTGAACGCTTCATTTCTACCAGCTCAGCATCTAATTTTTGAATTAAATCACGTGGTGCTTCATATACTTTATTAGCACGTCCTAAATAACAAGGATCATGGAATGTAATTTTCTTACCTTTAAACTGTCCTCCTTCAATGGTTAATCTTCCGGCATCCAGTAATTCCTTCAAATATTCTGTATGGTGTAATACTTCGTATTTCCCTCCCAGTTCCGGATACTCGTTCTTCAATGTATTAAAACAATGCGGGCAAGCCGTAACTATTTTCTTAGCTTCATATGCATTTAAAACTTCAATATTCATAAAAGCTTGCATTTGAAACAAAAATTCATTTCCTGCACGTTTTGCCGGATCACCGGTACATCCTTCTTCAGTTCCCAAAACAGCAAACTCAACATTGGCACGGTTTAAAATACGTACAAATGCTTTGGTTATCTTTTTGGCCCTGTCATCAAAACTTCCTGCACAACCAACCCAAAATAACACTTCCGGCTGTTTTCCCTGAGCTAACATTTCGGCCATTGTAGGCACAACTAAATTTTCTGACATACAAATATGTTTATTGTGGTTGGTTTAAATTATATCTTTTTCGTCATCAAAGACTTCGATAGTTACTTGTTTTTCAATCAAATCAGTGAATTTTCCTCTGTAACGGGTTGCTTTCACCAAATGATTATCAATCCAATGGTAATTTCCACCACGTGGTTTACCCATAATCATTCCGTGGTATTTGAAACCATGTTCTTTTAACCATGTTTCTGTATAATCACGGTGCGCTTCTGTTCTTGAAGTGAAGAAAAAGATAATATGTCCTTCGTCATACCATTTATTCAATGTTGCCAAAGCATCAGGATAAACTGCTGCAGTCAGCATTCTTTCCGGTTCTTCATTTGGAATATCATCACAGATAGTTCCGTCAATATCAATCAAATAATTCTTTATACCTTCCGGTAATATTGGACTAATTGCATGGCCATCCTCAGATGCAGCAACTAATTTTTTATCTAAATCCTGTGTGTTCATTATTGTTCGTCTTTCCAATTTAATCTGTCCATTTGGCTATACTGCCATGGCGCACTGTTATTTTCAATATTTGTCATCATTGCATTCAAAGACATTGGCGCAGCACTTTGCTCCATAACCAGGTAACGTCTCATATCCATAATGATCGATAACGGACTGATATTAACAGGGCATTCTTCCACACAAGCGTTACAAGAGGTACATGCCCAAAGTTCTTCCTGTGTAATATAATCGTTCAATAATGATTTTCCATCTGATACAAATACACCATTATTTTTATCCATGTTGTCCCCTACTTCGACCATACGGTCACGGGTATCCATCATGATTTTACGTGGTGATAATTTCTTTCCGGTTTGATTAGCCGGACAGGACGATGTACAACGTCCACATTCGGTACAAGTGTATGCATTCAATAATTGTACCCAGTTCAAATCCTGTACATCCGAAGCTCCGAATTTACTTGGAGCAGCATCTGCATCAGCCGGAGCAGCAGCAAAAGGATCTGCATTCGGATCCAACATTAATTTTACTTCATTCGTAACACTTTCCAGGTTATCAAATTTTCCAAGCGGATTTAAATCGGCAAAATAAGTATTTGGGAACGCCAAAATAATATGTAAGTGTTTCGAATAGTACAAATAATTAAGGAAAGCCATTACCATCATAAAGTGTCCCCACCATCCTATTCTTTCCAAAATCTGAAGGGTTCCTTCACTTAATGAACCAAATAAAGCCGGTCCTAAATGTTGGGAAACAGCAAAACTGAACGATCCCTGACCTTCAAAATGTGATTTACCCATTCCGTAAAGCACTTCATCGGTACCATTCATGGTAAAAATACAGCAAACCAAAATGATCTCCATGATTAGAATCAAGTTGGCATCTTTCATTGGCCATCCTAATAATTCCGACTTATTCAAACGAGGTAATTTCAATAAATTTCTTCGGGACAAAAAGGCAACTGTAGCAATTAAAGCCAGCAAAGACAATACTTCAATAAAACTGATTAAAAAAGTATAAAATCCTCCCAGAGCCGGTTTAAAAAAACGGTGTGTCCCAAATATTCCGTCAACCAAAATTTCCAGTAATTCAATTTGAGTAATCACAAACGCTGCATATAATGCAAAGTGAAGAACTGCCGGAACCGGGCGTGTAAACATCTTCTTTTGCCCAAGAGCCACTAAAGCCATGTTTTTCCATCTTTCCGAAGGATTATCAGAGCGGTTAACCGCTTTTCCCAATTTAATGTTTCGGATAATCTTTTTTACATTTTTAGCAAAAAATCCACCTCCTACGGATAGAATGACTAAAAATACGATACTGCTTAGATAACTCATGGTTGTTTATTGGTTTTGTATAATCTGTTATTTATTTGGCTGCTCTTCAGGAGCTTTGTATGGTTTTTCTTTTTTTCCGAAAAAGGAAACATTCACATATCGTGTTGGATGCAAACGGACATCCTGTAGTAATAATTCCAATTCTTTTGATGTTTTCGACAAATTATTATACAATCCGTCATCTTTCATCAATTTACCCATTGTTCCTTTACCTGATTGCATATCAGCCAACATCTTGTTAACGTTACCTAAAGTTGTTTCAAGATTATTAACCGTTTCAGATAATTTGGCTTTTTCAAGATCAGAGGTAATTTTAGCCATACTTCCCGATGCTTTTTCGGCATTCGACAATGTATTGCTAATCTTTTGATTATTGGCAGCCATCAAAGCATTTACCTGTGTAGCAGCTTTATTCATTTCTGCCAGCGTTTTACTCAATTGGGCAACACTTGTTTTGATATTATTCTTGGTTTGTTCATCTAAAACACTGTTCAAATTAACCATTAACTTATCGGCATCAGTAACCAATCCGTCGATTTTTTGTTGGGTTGGTGCTAATTTATTTCCCAAAGTTGCCGTCAAACCTTGTTTGATGTCAGCTTGAAGTCTGTCTCCCGAAACTGCCAAAGTCTTATCTTCAAAATTAGGCACGATTGCAATTTGTTTTCCTCCAATAAATCCAGGCTCATATATTTGTGCTACACTGGATTTAGAAATTGGAAAATCTTCCTCGTTAATCTGCATTTCAACAATCAGTTTCCCATTAGGATTTAAAGTTATCGAATTTACCTTTCCTATAATTTTACCGCTGATAGTCACAGGAGCTGCAGGTGCAAGTCCTTCCACATTATCATATTCAACAAATAGTTTTTTATGATTATTAAACAGATTGCTTCCTTTTAAGAAGCTGTATCCCCATATAAATAATAATAAAGACGCAATTACTAATATTGCGGTTTTAATTTCTCTCGTTAATTTCAAAATCGTCTTGTTTTTAGCAAAATTAATAATTTATAGCCAGAATTACTTATTCTTTACGGCTTCGTTCAACGAAATTTTAATTCCTCCTTTAAAAGGTACAATGAATGCCGAGTCATATCCTTTGGCTTTAGCTTCAGCCAAAAGTTTTTTAGAAACCTCATAATCATTGGTTTCTCCGTATAGGTATTTATAAAAATCACCTTCCAGCACCATTGAAATTTTATCCAATCCGTTGAAATTTTCAGACTTCAGTTCAATAAGACTTTTACTGGCTTTTATCTGAATTTTGAATACCGGTTTGTTTTTATCCAAAGCTGCCGATTTGTTTTCTACTGCTTTTATAGCATCCCTTGTAGTCTGGTTAACCGAAAGTGTTTCTTTTACCGGTTTGTTTTCGGTTACTTTTTTAATCGTATCCTTTTTAATTGGTTTTTCCGATTTCTGGATATCCAAAACAGGCACACTACCTCCGAAATGATCTGCCTTCAATCTGAAAATTGCATCCGCAATTGATTTTGCCACGTTCAGCTGACCTTCTTCTGAATTCAGGTATGCTCCTTCTTCTTTATTGGAAATGAAACCCATTTCAATCAAAACCCTTGGCATAAAAGCTTTATGCAATACCATAAAAGGAGCTTGTTTTACACCACGTACTTTTCTGTTTAATTTAATATCAAAATTATCCTGTACTTTATGTGCAAAATCAATACTTTGATCCATATACTCTTCCTGAGCCACTGTTGCGCTGATAATGGATTCCGGCGAATTAGGATTATATCCGGCATATTTTTGCTTATAGTTTTCCTCCAATGTAATTACGGCATTCTCTTTTTTAGCCACCTCCAAACTCGAAGCACTTTTCGAAAGTCCCATTACATAGGTTTCCGTACCATAAGCTTCCTGATTTTTATTGGCATTACAGTGAATCGACACAAATAAATTAGCATCGGCCCTGTTTGCAATATTGGCTCTTTCCACTAAGTCCACAAAAACATCGGACTTACGTGTGTAATTCACCTGTATTGAAGGATCCTGTTCCAATATCTTACCTACTTTAAGTACCACCCCCAAAGCAATATTTTTTTCTACATATCCATGATATACAGCTCCAAAATCATGATCTCCGTGCCCCGCATCAAGTGTTACCTTAAATTTAGTTGTTTGTGCAAAAGCCGATGAAACTAAAATCAACGATACTAACGATAGCGCCTTTTTAACTTTTGTCATTTTCATATTCATATCTTTTATATAGACCTAAAGGTTATAATTTTATTAAATGCTTAATTATTTTTAAAAATAGATGTAAGTTTGTCACTTCAAAAATTAAGCCATATTTTTACAAAAATAGCATTTATAGCTTTGCGTACAAACTTATTTCATATCGTTTTATTACCAATTTTATTAACTCTTTGCAGTTTAAAATCCCATTCGCAGGAATTGCCGAAAACAACTTCTTCGTTACCTATTGAAAAACAAAAAGATAGCCTGAATATCGGAATCAAAAACATCGCAAAAAGCCAAGATACCATCAAGAAAGATTCTGTAAGAAAAAAGAAACCTTTACTGGACGGAAAAATTAGATATAAAGCAAAGAAGTACGCTAAAATAAATCAAAAAAAGAAAGAGATCACGCTATTTGATGAAGCAGAAGTCTACTATAAAGACATTGAATTAAAATCCGGAATTATTGTCATTAACTACGAAAAGAATGAAGTTTATGCCGGAAAAATAAACGATTCGACCGGTGCACCCATCCAATATCCTTATTTTAAACAAGGACAAAATGTCGTTGAACCTGATTCTATCCGTTTTAATTTCAAAACCAAAAAGGCCTTAATCTGGAATTCAAGAACCGACCAGGGAGAGTTTAAAGTGAAAGGTGAAATTACAAAAAGAGAGAACGATTCAGTGTACTTCATCAAAAATGCCCGTTTTACTACTTCTAAAAATCTGGATGATCCTGAGTATTATTTTATATCCAACAAAATAAAATTTGTTCCGAAGAAAAAAGTGGTTGCTGGCGTAACCTTTTTAACTATTGCAGATGTTCCAACCCCAATTGGTGTTCCATTTGCGTTTTTCCCGATGACCGAAGAAAGTACTTCCGGAATCATAATTCCAACCTTCGGGCAAACCAATCAACAAGGCTATTTTTTACAAAACGGTGGTTATTATTTTGCGATCAGTAAAAAACTGGATTTAGCCTTATTGGGAGATTATTACACCAACGGTAGTTATGCTTTCAGAGCTGAAAGTAACTACGCTAAAAGATACCGTTACAGAGGAAATTTCAATTTTAGATTTGAAAACCAGATAACCGGGGAAAGAGGTTTACCTGGATATGTAAAAACAAATCTTTACAACCTTCAGTGGAGTCACTCTCCCGATGCAAAAGCAACACCTAATTCGAGGTTTTCTGCATCTGTCAATTTAGGTAGCCAGAAGTATTACCAAACTTCATTCAACCAAGTCAATAATGCGAATTTCCTGAATAACACATTAAGTTCTTCCGTTTCATATTCGAAAACTTTTAATGTGATACCACAGGTTAATGTATCATTGACAGCAACACATTCACAAAATACTAATACAGGTGTCATTAATATGACATTGCCAACATTTCAGGCGAATGTTGACCGTGTCTTTCCTTTTGCCGGTAAATCGCAATCAAAAAAGGGAATCATCAAAAACTTCAACTTCAACTATAGCGTGAGAGGTGAAAACAGAATTACAACTGTCGATTCATTGTTTTTCAAATCAGAAATGTTCAGAGATGCCAAAAACGGTTTACAGCACACTATTCCTTTAAGTACAAATTTTAAAGTTTTTAAATACATCAATGTATCTGCCAGTTCAAGTTACCTGGAAACCTGGTATACCAAAACAATTGAAAAAAAATTCAACACTACCGAAAACGAAGTTGAAGACATTGAAAAAAAGGGATTTGCAGCTTTTAGAACCTACAACTTCTCAACAAGTTTAGGTACAACAATTTACGGAACATTTAAATTTAATGAAAAAAGAAAATTACAAGCTATAAGACACACAATCAGTCCGAACATATCCTACAGTTATACACCTTCCTTTGACCGTTACTATGACAATTATATTGTTGACGCAGCAGGAAACATCAAACGCTATAATAAATTTGAAAACGGAATTTTCGGCGGACCGTCTAATAGTATGAGTAATGTAATTGGTATCTCGGTTAACAATACTTTTGAGGCTAAAGTAAGAGATAAAGATTCAACCAAAGTTGAACCTAAAAAAATATACTTACTCAAAAATTTAAATTTTGATGTGAATTATGATATAAATGCCGCTAAAAACAAATGGTCAGACCTTAATGTAAAAAGCGGAATCGATTTATTTGAAAATAAAATGAATATGAATTTTGGCGCTTCGTTTAATCCGTATGCCATCAATTCGAATGGTGACCTGACAGATATTTTCAATATTGACAACAATGGTAGTTTGTTTCGTATGACGAGAGCCTATTTCAATATGAATTACTCGCTGACCAACAGAAACCAGAAAGTAAAAGACAACAACTTTAACAACCAAGGCTTAAGGAATGGCGGACGTGCCGATAATTTATTTGGAACCACAACCGATTTCAGTGACCGCAGGGACAGTCAATTCGATGATGAAGAAAAAGAAGATAAATTTGATGGCTTTTACAATGCCAAATTGCCATGGGATTTACGTTTAGCCTATTCCCTGACTTATTCCAACGGTAAACGTGAAAATAAAATTACCCAGAGCTCATTAATGTTTTCCGGTGATATTGATATTACTCCGAAATGGAAAGCAGGCGTTTCATCGGGTTATGATTTTGTTCAAAAAGGAGTTACTTACACACAATTGCGATTTGAAAGAGATTTATTGAGCTGGCGTATGGATTTTAACTGGAATCCTTTCGGCGAAAGAGCTTCATGGTATTTCTTCATCGGAATCAGTTCTTCTGTATTAAGTGATATCAAATGGGATAAACGTAGCTTACCGGACAGAAGACTTAATTAATATACAAAACACAACTTAAAATTAAAATTCAATACTAATGAGCAAAAAAATAATCTTCACAGAAAAAGCACCAGCACCAATTGGCCCATATAATCAAGCTGTTTTAGCCAATAATACACTTTATATATCAGGACAAGTTGCTTTTGTACCCGGAACCGATAAATTGATATTAGATTCTATTGAAGAAGAAACAGAACAAGTAATGCAGAATTTAAAAGCCGTTTTAGAAGCTGCTGATATGACTTTTGAAAATGTAGTAAAATCGACAATCTTCATTATGAATATGGGTGATTTTGCAAGAATCAATGCTGTTTACGGAAAATATTTTGATGAATCAACTGCTCCGGCACGCGAAACAGTTCAGGTAGCTACATTGCCAAAAAATGTAAACATTGAAATTTCAATGATTGCAATTAAATAGTTTAAAAAAAACATCCTAAATAACCATTTTCGATTATTTAGGATGTTTAAAATTAAGAATTACTCAAAACAAGCAATTAGTATATTGGTTCGATTTCAAATCTGAACTCTACTCTACTGGCATCATGTCTACATACTAGGCTTATCTCTTCATTACCTGACAATTCACTCACCTTTTTAGACCAAAAGTTTTCTGCAAAAAGATCATCTGCACTGGTGCTGTCATACTCTCTGACATCCACGCGGATTGCAATTTTTGCATCAGGGTCATCTGCAGGAATATCAAAATCAACAGACCTATTTACATTCCATGATTCGCTTTGACTCAATTCAAGTGGGTTGTCTTCATTACCTACTGTAAACGTCCACGGTGCAGGGGTAATTTTCTGAATACTGTCCGGAAGTGCATCCCAATTTGCCAATCCCTTATTTTTCTTATCCACATCCAAAATTGATTTTCCATTTCCAAAAGCTCTTATCCTTGCCACAGCTTTAATTTCAGATGCATTTCCTGAATCATCATTCACTGCATTTCTGACGTTTTTCCAAATAACTCTATATCGTGTAGCTCTTGGTGAACATTCTCTTGAAGTATAGTTTGTTATAACTCTTGTCCCAACAATCGCCTGATCTAATGTCGCAAGTGTGTATCCAATTTTAACTTCATCATTTTTATCACTCAAGAGATCATCAACCCTTTTTTGGAATGTTTTAAATGAACTGGCATTTAATAGCGGAGCAACTTTTTCTGTCTTTCCACCGGCACATGCAATACTTACACTGGCTCTTTTCATTATTTCTTTTTGGTTCTCGTTCAAGTCTAATTCACCATTAACAAATCCGAATTTAGCATACATATTAACATCAATTCCGTGCTCTTCAAAAGAATAATCTGATTCGTATATTATATACAAAATACGGCCATAAGATACGCTGTCAACATACACCCAGTTTGGATCAACATCTTTGTCATCAATAGCCTGAGAGTTATTTGATTCGCTTTTCAGATGAAAAAAGTGATTAGGCTCATTCACATCGCTATCCACATGGATAGTGTAATAAATCTGATACACTTCGACTACATACTTATTGGATTTTTCATTGCTCTTATAAGTAAAATCATGACTTCCGCCAAAACCCAAATAATTACCGCTTCCGGATGTACGTACAAAAAGCTCTTGTTCGGAATTCATTTTGAATTTTGCGCCATTAGTTATTCCGCCTGCATGCACTCCTGAAGAACGAAGTTTATGAACAGCTTCTTCTATGTTGCTGGACGAAGGAGAATTAACCATTACCTTTGTCAAATTTGTCCCTTCGCTGGAAATAGTGAGTGCTTTTCTCGCAAAAGGAACTGTGTTGTACTGACCGTTAGCGATATTTTTAATATCATAAACACCTCCCACAAATATTTTATGGAACTGCGGGTTTAACAAAAGTCCATTAAAGTTTACATCTGCAGCTTTTACTTCCTTAACACTGCAAGTCCAGTTTCCTTGATTATCATCTTTTGAGGTTACTGATTGCGATGTTGGCAATTTTTCCAAATCTGCCCTTCTGCCAAAATCCAAATCAACTTTTCCGGATTTCAAATTATGTGTAGCACTATAAATTGAACTTTTTTTACCGATTTTAAAATTGAATTTTGCCGGTTTATGGGTCAGTCTTCTAATTCCAAGCCTGGTCATTATCCCAGGTTTCAGTTCAAATGAATTTTTCGGGTCGGTTTCACTTCCGGATTCATTTTTTTTAAGCTTTAGTTTAGGCTTATCCGTCTCTTTTATTGTTGCTGGTTTCTTAGCTACAACTTTTAATAATTTTCCCATAATCTTCTTTTTTTAGTTAATAATTAATTTGATTATGTTCAAAATTATTCCATATAACTAAATGATTATCAAGGGATTTAATGGTATTTCAATAAGTATTTTCCCTATTAAAAAAAAAGATTTAAGCGGCAATAAAAAAGGGTTGCCTAATTAAGACAACCCTTATATAAAAATAGTAAACTATTATTTTACTTCTTCAAACTCTACATCCTGAACGTTATCACCTTCATTTTGAGCTTGTGGCTCACCCTGAGGTTGTCCTTGAGCATCAGCTTGTGCTTTATACATTTCTTCAGAAGCATTTTTCCAAGCTTCATTGATTTTATCCAAAGCCGGTGTAATTGCAGAAATTTCTTTCGTTTCGTAAGCTGCTTTCAATTCGTTCAAAGCTGCTTCGATTGCTGATTTATTACCTTCTGATAATTTATCACCAAACTCATTCAATTGCTTTTCAGTTTGGAAAATCATTCCGTCAGCTTCATTTAATTTGTCTGCTTTCTCTTTAGCGATTTTATCCGCTTCAGCATTCAATTCAGCTTCTTTTTTCATTTTTTCGATTTCTTCCGGAGTCAATCCTGAAGAAGCTTCGATACGGATATCATGTGATTTACCGGTTCCTTTATCTACAGCAGTTACATGGATCAATCCGTTAGCATCGATATCAAAAATAACTTCGATTTGAGGAACTCCTCTTGGTGCTGGCGGAATTCCGTCTAAGTGGAAACGACCGATTGTTTTATTGTCACCTGCCATTGGACGCTCACCTTGTAATACGTGAATTTCCACTGATGGCTGGTTATCTACTGCTGTAGAGAAAACCTGTGATTTTTTTGTTGGGATAGTCGTGTTAGACTCGATTAATTTAGTCATTACACTTCCCATAGTTTCAATACCTAATGAAAGTGGTGTAACATCTAATAACAATACGTCTTTCACATCTCCTGTTAAAACTCCTCCTTGAATTGCAGCTCCAATTGCCACTACTTCATCAGGATTAACTCCTTTTGATGGTTTTTTACCAAAGAATTTTTCAACTTGCTCCTGGATTACAGGAATACGTGTAGAACCTCCAACAAGGATTACTTCATCAATTTCAGAAGTTGACAAACCTGCATCTTTTAATGCTTTTGCAACCGGTTCCATTGAACGTTTTACTAATGTATCTGCTAATTGCTCAAATTTAGCACGTGTTAACGTTTGTACCAAGTGTTTTGGTCCTGAAGCTGTAGCTGTAACGTATGGTAAATTGATTTCTGTTTGTGCAGAAGCCGATAACTCAATTTTAGCTTTTTCAGCAGCTTCTTTCAAACGTTGTAATGCCATTGGATCCTGGCGTAAATCAACACCTTCGGCAGCTTTAAAATCATCAGCTAACCAATCAATGATTACTTGGTCAAAATCGTCACCACCTAAGTGAGTATCACCGTTTGTTGACAATACTTCGAATACACCGTCACCTAATTCCAAGATTGAGATATCGAAAGTACCACCTCCTAAATCGTAAACTGCAATTTTCTTGTCATGTGCCGCTTTATCTAATCCGTAAGCCAATGCAGCTGCAGTAGGCTCGTTGATGATACGCATAACTTTTAAACCTGCAATTTCACCAGCTTCTTTAGTAGCCTGACGTTGCGCATCGTTAAAATATGCAGGAACAGTAATAACTGCTTCCGTTACGGCATGCCCAAGATAATCCTCAGCCGTTTTCTTCATTTTTTGAAGTGTCATTGCTGATAATTCCTGCGGCGTGTACAATCTTCCGTCGATATCAACACGTGGTGTATCGTTGTCACCTTTAACAACTTTGTAAGCCACTGTTGAAGCTTCTTTTGCGCTTTCTGTGTATTTGTTACCCATAAAACGTTTGATAGAAGCAATAGTTTTAGTAGGGTTAGTTACTGCCTGACGTTTAGCCGGGTCACCTACTTTAATTTCACCACCTTCAACAAATGCGATAACGGATGGTGTGGTTCTTTTTCCTTCTGCATTAGCGATTACTACAGGCTCTCCACCTTCCATAACCGAAACACAAGAGTTGGTCGTACCTAAATCGATTCCAATAATTTTGCTCATAATATAATTCTCCTTTATTTTAATTCTGTTTGATTGCTCCTCTATGAGTGAGCAGTGTTCTTCACACGGATTGCAAAAAAGCAAGGATTGTGCCAACTCTAAATTTTATCAAAATTGTCAGTTTATGACAAAAACAATATGACAAAATGACAACCTTCTGTTTTATCAATTAAATTTAACTTTGTAAAAACCAAAATTGTCATGAAAAAGATTTTACTCTTATTTATTTTCTTTTGCTTTTTATCTGTACACAGCCAACAAAATGAACTGGCAATTCAAAAATTATTATCCGAAGAAATAAAAGGTCTTATCGGGGATGAACACGGTGTTCATTATATGTACAGAAATAAAATGGTTCCAGAAGAAAAAGTAAAACAAGAACTAGAGCATATCAAAAGTATTAGCCTTTTGGATTTAAAAAAATATAAAGTTGATACCATACAAAAAGGTAACCATATTGTAAAAATCATTAAAGCTATAGGTAAAAACACTAATGTAGAAAAGTTAATCGAAATAAAATCAGTTTATACCACTTTCAATAATAAATCGCAATTTTATAATTTTAACTATTACATTGTTTCAAAAAGTAAACCAAGCCACATTAGTCTTTCATTTAATGAAAATGGTATCTATTCTTATACAGTAAACGGAAAAGAAATTTCAACATCCAGAGAAATGATAATTGTCTATGACGATAATATATCAGAAATAGATACATCCGAAAAGAAAATGATTTACAGCGAAGCAAACAAAACTCATGATGTGTTTTTATCTGAAATCGAAGCCCTGACCCAACAATACTTTCGGTGATAAATAAAAAAAGCTGCCTAAAAAGACAGCCTTTAAATTCAAAGAAAAAATTACAATTTACTGTAAGTTGAAGTATTCCTCATCTGACATTTGACCAGATTGGATTCTTCTCAATTCATCCATGTGTAACATGATATATTCGTGTGTTTCTTCAGAAATATCAGCTGGTTTAGACAATCTGTAAGTTCCGTTCAATACACCTGTATAGTAGTAGAAGAAATTGTAATCAAACTGCGTTGCTGATAATTTAGCATTTGCAGGATCAGCCAATAAGAATCCTAAACGAACAGCTGAACGACGCTGAGGAGGTGTTCCGTGGTGACCTGAACTTGTAGTTTGGTAATCCCCGATAGCATACGCAAACTCATAACCAGTTGCAATAGAAGCGAAAGTAGATTTTCCGTATCCTCTTCTTAAATAGTAACCTGCCATACCGTCTGCTTCAAGTTCATTAGGTCTTGCAGTACTTTCAGTTCTTGAAGGCAATCCGTAAGCATACTGTAACTGGTGTCCGTACTCATGTGCAAGGATCATAACGTTAATAAGGTTTGAAGCATCTTTTGATTTAGCATCTCTAAAAATACCTTCACCATAATAAATTTTTCCGGTACTGTACGAAATAGCATTGTAAGTCGAGCTCCAGTTAGTCCCGTTTTGAACGAAACGGAAAGTTGGTGCTGCAACTGAGCTTCCTCTCCAGAATGTTTTAATAGCTGTGTTCTGGTTAGTCATCAAAGTCACATCAGAAGATGTACCTGCTCCTGCAGAAAGCGTTGTAGACAAAACTGCAGAAGATGGCCAATACGCATCAACATAGCTACATTCGTTTTCAATTCCTTTTGGTTGGTCAATAATTGTTGGTGTTAAAGATTGCTCATCCTGAGCTGCGTCATCTTTAGTACACGCAAAAAAAGTGGTTAGTGCAGCTGCACTGAAAAACAATAAAGTTTTTTGGTTGGTTTTCATAATTATTTGGTTTTTAATTCATTGGAAGCAAATATATAAACTCAAGCCAATAAATTTTAACAAAATTTAACTTACCAAAGCCAAAAAATCACAAAAGTGTATTTTGTCGATAATTTCAAACATTTCATCGATTAAAATTTTCAACAAAAAACATTTTTTAACAAAAAAATAATGAAAAAATAAAATTATAACATCTATTTTAAAATATTCTCATTTTTCCTCTTAAACAATACACTTTCATTGAAAACCACAATTGAAAGTAATATAAGAGAGTATGCAATCATTTGAGAAGTATTGATTTCTTCCTTGAAATAATAAATTGCCAAGATGAAATTTATTAACGGATTCGTATACATTAAAATTCCTACTGTTGAAGAATTCATCCCTTTTAAGGCATATAAATTAAGGAAGAGTGGAATTATAGTGAATAAAATAACAATCAAGGTCATGAGAATATAAAACAATGAAGCTGTTGGCGTAACTCCTTTGTATGTTGGAAAAAACGGCAATAAAACAGAAGAAGCGATAACCATTTGAACAGTAAGAACAACAAAACGGTCAAACTGATTATTCTTACGCTGACTGATAAGGTACAATGCAAAAGTTGAAGCAATAATAAGACTGTAAGCCAGATCTTCTATATGGCCATACGACAAAATACCGCAACTCACGATACACAATAGTACCGAAAACCATTGCCACTTACTTAAGGTTTCCTTTAGTATAAAAAATGCCAGAATAGTTGTTATGATAGGACAAATTAAATATGCAAATGAAGCCGATTGCAGGCTGACATGATTCACCGCGTACATAAACAGAAACCAATTGAATGTCAACAAGAATCCTCCTAAAACGGTTAAAACAAGTGTTTTTCGTTTTTCTTTTGCTTCAAAAGATTTAAAAACCTGAAAGTCTTTTTTTAATTTATCTCTTCTGAAAAACAAATTGATGATCAACAATAATGTTGTAGCATAAAAAACCCTGTAAAACAAAATATCCAGTGAAGGATAATCATGAAGTGGTTTTAGGGCAAGACTAAAAAAACCCCAGATAAAAAAAGCAGTTAAGGCTGAGAAAAAATATTTATTAAGTTGCATTTTAAGGTAATTGATTTGAATATAAAGCAGGAAATTCTATTATCGTTTCATTAAGGTCGCCGTTTTTATCATAGGCAGTCCAAGGCGCATTCGAGAAAAAATACAGTTTGCTTCCTGAAATGGTTCCCAAGGCTGGTTCGTTAAATTCGGGGCGGTTATGATCAAGAATTACCGAATCTGAAATTTCGTTTTTATCATTTAACGAATATTTCATAATCCGGATTGGTTTCACACCATTATGAATGGCTATCAATGATTTTTTATAACATAATAATCCATCAATGCCTTTAACAGTACTATTTTCTGGAAATTTAAGCCAATGACGCTGTTGCGGATTTTTTACATTAATCTTCAAAATTCCTTTTAAATAATCGGCAATAAATAATTCTGATCCGTCATCATTAAAGGTCAGTCCCTGCAAATTATAAGCTTCCTTCTTTAAATCAATCCAGATATTCAATTTATCATTTGCTATTTTAAAAATAACTGCTTCACCACTGTCTGAAACATAAACGTTCCCTTTATTATCAACAACTAAATCGCCTAAAACATGATTCCCATCCAATGGGAACCTCTTAAGTAATTTTCGTGTTTTAATATCGATTTTAAGAATTTCGGATTTTCCTTCCAAAGACTTTGCAAATCCTTTCATTTCTGGCATTACTGATGAAGTAACCCAAAGTATTTTTTCTTTTTCATCAGCCTTTAATGCCATAACTGAATACAACCCTGAATCAGTAAACCAATCGGAACACTTGCCGGAGGATTTTTCAAAACTGACAATTTTTCTGTTTCTGACACTTGCCACCAGCCATAGTTTTGTTTTTTGAAGATATAACAAACCTTCCGGATGCAAATCTTTTTCAGACAAGACTGTTTCCTTAACCGAAGTCATTACCGGATTTCCTAAAGTTGATTTCAAATCGATTAATGATTGGTATTGGTCTGTATTTTTGATATTAGTCAAATCGTTTTCCGCTTCAAAAGACACCGTATTGTTCATCAACAGGCATTTTTTCAAGCCCAAAACAGCCTCGTCTGTTTTACCGTTAAGTGCAAATGCACAGGCAAGATTATAGGAATAGGTTGGATGTGAAGGACGGAGACTGTCCAATTGCCTTGAATACTGCAAAAAATCTGCATAATTTTTATCCTGATAAGCCAAAACACTTTTGTTGTATAATTCTTTGAGCGATTGCGAAAATCCGGTCAGACCGAAAAGAAAAAACACCGGAAGAAAATAAAATTGCTTCATTTGGATGAAAATAAAAATCGGAATAAAAGTACTCAATTCCTTTACTCCGATTTATATAATTAATATTTCTTTAAGATTTAATGTGCCGTATCAACTTCAATTTCATCTACATCTATATTTTGCTTTTTCAGGATATTTTTGGCTAAAATTGCAAACAAAATTAAATACGCAAAACAAAATACATCCACAATATACGATTGGTGAATACCAATAATATCAGACAATTTACCCTGAATTGGCGGTATAATTCCTCCTCCCAAAATCATCATAATCAAAAATGCCGAACCTTGTGATGTATATTTTCCCAATCCAAGAATCGACAAATTAAAAATTGCAGGCCACATGATACTACAAGCTAATCCTCCGGCTAAAAACGCATAGATAGCTACGGTTCCTGATGCCATCAACCCAATTATCATAGCACCTAATCCAAATAATCCGAAAATCATCAATGTTCTTGCCGGTTTATCTTTACTGATAAAAGTAGCGACAATTTGTAAAGTAACACATACAACATACCAATACAATGGCTTCATATCTTTCCCCGAAATAATATTAACACCCAAAACAACCAAAAATGCGACTATTGGAACAATAATCAATGCCAGCGTTTTTTTTGTTCCTTTTAAATTAAAAACACTGATAGCACCAGCCCAACGTCCAATCATCAAACTTCCCCAATACATTGATACATAAGGCGCAATATCTGAAGACTGTAAACTTCCGAATTCTTTCAATTTCAATAATTCCCCCAAGTTACTTCCAATAGCAACCTCTACTCCTACATATGTAAAAATAGCCAGCATACCCAATACTAATTGCGGATATTGCATGGCTCCCCAACCTTCTGAATTCTTTTTTGCTGAAGAATACGAAAATAAAATTCCTCCAATCACAACTAACAATGCAACACTTAACCAGATAGCTCTTTTTTTATCCAGTTCTTTTTTTACTTCAACATCATTATTAAGACTCTCCTGAATTGACTTGATTTTATTATCATACTCTTTTAACGTTGTTTCTAATGCTTCTTTAGTTACTTCTGTATGAGGTAAACTGGTTAAAAGTTCTTCTCTTTGCTTTTCTATAAGTTCGATTTCATGATTCTTTAATGGCTTATAACTATTAAAAATTGGTGTGAAACAAGCTGCCAGCAAAATAGTCATTACAACCAAAGTCCTTAATGCTTTATTTGCTTTCTCCATTGGTTCATCAGAAATTCCAGATGGTACTTTTTTTGAAAAATAAAACATTGCAGCAGAACCAATGAACAATAGCCCAACACATACGTAAAGGAATATTACCTTTCCTAATTCCAAATGTTTAATTTGATTATCAGATACCGAAGCTGTAGTTCCAAATAATGCTAAAGCAACTATAATTGGCCCAATTGTGGTTCCGAATGAATTGATTCCCCCTCCAAGATTTACACGACTGGCTCCTGTCTTTGGGTCTCCAAGTAAAATTGCAAAAGGGTTTGCTGCAGTTTGCTGTAAAGAAAAACCTAAGGCAACAATAAATAATCCGAGAAGCATTCCTGCATATACATTAGCTTCCACAGCAATAATCATTGCACCTGCACCCAAAGCAGAAAATAAAAGTCCGGACACAATACTTTTTTTATAGCCCCAACTTCCAACTATATCCTTCCCTGATCCATTACCAAAAGCAAAAAGTAAAAGTGCCCCAATATAATATGCCGTATAGAATGCAAAATCAATTAACTGGGACTGAAACTGATCCAATGAAAAATAATGTTTACAAAAAGGAATGAAAATACTGTTTCCTGCAGCAATAAATCCCCAAAAAAAGAAGACTGTGATTAGTGTATAAAGCGCAGGAAAATTAGTTTTTTGCGTTTCGGAAGTCATATAAGTTGGTATTTAGTTTTTGATTAGTAGCCAAATATAAGTAATTTGTTTAAATTCTCTTAAAATCACAACCAAAGCTTTCATTAGAATTTAAAAGTAGTATTTTTGTTAAAAAATAGATTCTGATGAAATACGTTTGGGCTTTATTCGTAAGTGTTTTATTGCTAAGTGGTTGTGATGACGGAGATATAATTGTTGAAAATTTTAACTTCGGAAGTCAATCTGTACAGAAATGTTCCGACTCCAATACGCTTTATAAAACAAATGATAAAGAGGCTCTGATTTTTGTGACACCTGAAGAAAAATTTTCCAATGAAACACAAACCCAAACTTATGTTGTTGATACCGAAACAAGTATCACTTACCGTAAATATTCAGAAGATGTAATTACTTCAAGTATTTGTGGGACTCCAACACAAACCATAACTGAAGAATGGAGCTGTCTTGCTGGCGGTACTGTTGAAATAAAGTCAACTCCAATTTACGATACAAATGACCCAACTAAAATAATTGCATACAATCATGCCATTACTTTCAAAAACGTGGTCTTCCAGGCTCCTGACAAGCAAGTAGTTTTTGAAAATTATGTTTTCGGGAATTACAGAACGGATGTAATTGATCTGGCTTTTGATTTCAATCCAACCGGAACAGTTAAAAGTTGTACAACTAAAAATCTGATTTTCAAATATAATTCGACAAAAGCTTTGTTGCTTGATGTAGATAAAACCCAATTATTCGTAAATACTGTAACTGCTCCGGGAAGTCCAAGAACTGCTTTAATTAACGGTACAAACTTCAAAGTGGTTTACAGAGTATACAGTGGCAATTTAAATGACGACTTCTTCTGTTCATCCATAACACCGTCAAATCCAACATTGACAGAGGAATGGACAGCAAATGAAGGGGAAAATAATGTATCGGGAATAATCCGTGTAGTTACAGAAGATGTTGGAGGCAACACTTTTAAACACACTATATCTTTATATAAGACAACATTCAAGAAAGGCGTAAAGTATTACAGTCCCAATCCTGATGGTGACTATGTGTTTGGTGTATACTACACTACATCATAAATTTTTCTTCTGGATAAAATAAACTTCGGTGGCACCTAAACCGTATTTCTGGTAATTAGCATCCTGAAACGTCAGGTTATCATATCTTCCCAGAAGGAAATCAAGTTCAGCTTTTAAAATACCTTCTCCCACACCGTGGATAAAAACGACTTTGGGAATCCGGTTTTTCATGGCAAATTCAAGTTGGCGTCTGGCTGTATCCATTTGCAGTGTCAAAATATCATAGTTACTCATTCCTCTTTTATTAGGCACAAGCTTTTCAATATGCAAATCAATTTCAAGTACAAACTCGTCTTTTTTTGATTTCTTTTCTTTTACAAAACTTCTTGGTTTTGGAATCTCTTTTTCCTTCTTTACGGAAGAAAAATTAGTCGTGGCAATATTATTCATCAATTCCCCTGAAGCTGCAATTAAAATCAATTCCCCCTGATGGAAAGTCAATTCAAATCCTTCATCGGTTTCAATGGTTACATCCTTTTCTTTAACCTTAACAACAATTCCGTTGATGTTATCATCCAGAACCGAAACTTTATCTCCTTTTATAAACATTATTCTTTCTCATCTTGGTTTTTACTCGGCACTTTTCTGCTCAAACGCATCATTCCATAGAACAACAATATAAATCCCATGATTTGAACCCAGGTATTGGGAACAGCCAGGCTTTGCTGCCAGATTAAAACTCCAATAACAAGCGCAACCAATATAATAATGACAACTTTTCTCATGATCAATAATTTCCCCAAAAATACAATTTAACCGCAAAGGTTTTTTATTTCACCTTATATTTTGTAAAATTGACCAAAATTTGAAAAATGAATATTGAAGAATACATGATTCCATGCATCAGCAAAGCATTATTTGGTGTCGATTGCTTAGGTTGTGGTTTACAACGTTCTTTATTTCTTCTTCTGCAGGGTAAGTTTTCCGAAGCTTTCCACATGTATCCTCCTATTTATACCGTTTTAATTTTTTTTACGGTATTGGGATTACGCTTTTTTGACAAATCAAGAAACTACAACAGACTTGCCGTAGTCTTACTCTTTCTGAATCTTGTAATAATGGTAATTTCTTATATCTATAAACATTATTAAAAAAACCCGGCATTAACCGGGTTTTTAATTTTTATCTTTTCAAGATTCAATTTACTTTTCAAATGATTTTAAAGTTGAAATGATAATGGAAATACAATCATTCAACTGCTCATCATTCATCACTAATGGCGGTGCAAAACGGATGATATTACCATGCGTGGGTTTTGCCAGCAAACCATTTTCAGCTAATTTCATACAAATATTCCAAGCTGTGTCACTTTCTTCCGTATCATTAATAACAATAGCATTCAACAATCCTTTACCACGAACCAAAGTCGCAATGGATGAAGTTTCAATATACTTCCCTATTTCACTTCTGAAGATCTTTCCTAAACGTTCTGCATTTTCTGCCAAATTCTCATCAGTAACTACATTTAAAGCTGCAATTGCCACAGCTGCCGCAACAGGATTACCTCCAAAAGTAGAACCATGCTGGCCCGGTTTGATTACATTCATAACCGGATCGTTTGCCAAAACTGCCGAAACCGGATAAGCACCACCTGACAATGCTTTTCCTAAAATTAAAATATCCGGTTGTACATTTTCGTGTTGTACTGCCAATAATTTTCCCGTACGGGCAATTCCTGTCTGAACTTCGTCGGCTATAAAAAGTACGTTATGTTTTTCACACAATGCTTTTGCTTTTGCCAAATAGCCTTCAGATGGAACATAAACTCCCGCTTCACCTTGAATTGGCTCCACAAGGAAACCGGCAATATTAGGAGATGACGTAATTACTTTTTCAAGAGCTTCTAAATCATCATAAGCTATTTTGATGAATCCTGCTGTGTATGGACCGAAGTTTTTACGTGCGTTTTCATCATTGGAGAACGAAATAATTGTAGTTGTTCTTCCGTGGAAATTATTTTCACAAACAATGATTTGTGCTTCGTTTTCATTAATTCCTTTTTTCTCGTACGCCCATTTTCTACATAGTTTCAAAGCTGTTTCAACTGCTTCGGCACCGGTATTCATCGGTAATACTTTATCAAAACCAAAATAATTGGTTACAAATTGTTCGTATACTCCTAATTTGTCATTGTAAAAAGCTCTGGAAGTCAGTGTTAATGTTTGAGCCTGTTCCATCATTGCTCCTACAATTTTAGGATGACAATGTCCTTGGTTTACTGCCGAATAAGCCGACAGGAAATCGTAATATTTTTTTCCTTCTACATCCCACACGTAAACACCTTCCCCTTTGTTTAATACCACCGGCAACGGATGGTAATTGTGTGCTCCGTGTTTGTCTTCTAATGCAATGGCTTCTGCTGAACTTAATTTTTCTAAAACTGCCATGATAATAATTTGTTATTGATTGGTAAAATCGCAATTCCTTCTTTATGGAGAGAAATCATCCGCTTATGCCACAAATTTATAAATTAAACTTCAACAAAATCATTTATTGAGTTTTGATTTAATTTCCTCTAAAAGTTTTATCTGGGATTCCTGAAGTTTTATGAGCTCTTGATGCTGATGCTCTAAAATATGATCGAGTTTTTCCTGCAATAGTCTGATTTCCTGTTCTGCTTTCAGATTCACATAAAAATCTTTCTTGGCTCTATCCCGGTCTTTTTCTTCCTGACGGTTCTGACTCATCATTATTATCGGTGCCTGAAGGGCTGCAATACATGACAATATAAGATTCAGTAAAATAAAAGGATACGGATCAAATCCTTTATTGTCCAAAAAATAAATATTGGTAAAAATCCATAAACCCAGAAATACCATAAAGGAAATAATGAATGTCCAACTGCCACCGAAACTTGCAACTTTATCAGCTACACGTTCTCCGAAAGTTCTCTTACTTGCATTATCATCAACCTCAACCAACTTTTCAAGTTCTTTATCAGTCATATTACAGATATTTAACATTCCTCCAGTCCAAAAATACAAATTCCATACCCTAAATACCAAATTATCAACACTTAATCCGTTCAAAATGAATTCTCATAACATCTTATTGTTACGAAATTTAACCCACTACTGTTTTCATCCTTACAATAAAATTACTTTTCCGGTAATTGTTAACCTTTTCTTACACTTTTAAAAATATTACGATTAGGATTTGGTAACAATGGGATTCTAAGTTTGCATCGCAATCAAAACTTAAATTCAAATGAAAATTTCAACAATTTTGACAGGTACAGCCTTATTGGGTGCTTTTATTGCCTGTAACTCTGACGATGACAATGAATCAAACTCGGTAAAACTAAAAAACCACTCGATCACTTCTGTTTTACTAAATGCTAAACCTGAATTCAGTTCAATCAAACTATTCTCTCTATTTTCCAGTGAGGATACTTTTGCAGAAACTCCTGGTTATGTTTTCGGAGGATCGGCCGATGGCTCTGGCTTATTCAAAAATTCAGACGGTACATTCTCTTTCCTTGTGAACAATGAAGACAATTATGCCGTTTCCAAAATCAAATTGGACAAAACATTCAAACCGGTAGCGGGTGAATATGTTTTGAATTCGAATGGAGCCGGTACAAGATTGTGCTCTGCTTCTTTGGCTACTCCTGAAATTCACGGATTCGGACCTTTGTTCTTAACGGCCGGGGAAAGCGACAGTGAATCACAGGTACACGGCATCAATCCTTACGATACTAAAGCTAATAATTCGACCCCAAGACCCATTTTAGGTTTTGGAAGATGGTGTGCAGAAAATGCAGTTCCTTTATCAAAGAATGCATTTGCAGGACAAACTATAGTTCTTTTGGGAGATGATGATTCAGGAACTTACGGAGGCCAATTGGTACTTTACAAATCAAATTCAGGAGATTTAAATAACGGTAAAGTGTATGTCATCAAAAGAACTGATAACGTGACAAATGAAAGAACGATGACTGAAAATGGAACTTATGCCGTAGAATTTGTTGAAATTACCAATGCAAAAACCAACACCGGTTTACAAAACAACCAGGCTGCGCAAGCTGCCAATGCAATCGCTTTCGGACGTGTTGAAGATATCGACTACAACAAAACAACCGGAAAGGAAAGAGAAGTTTATTTTAACGTAACAGGTCAAAACAATACGGGTGCTAACGCTGATAATTCACGTTCAAAATACGGTCGTGTTTACAAATTGGTTTTAGATGCGAATAATCCTTTGGCAGGTCAGTTAACATTGGTTTTAGATGGCGATGACAGAGCCGGAAAAGCTAAACAGTTCCAAAATGTGGACAACATCTGTGTGACCAAAAACTATGTTTACCTTCAGGAAGATTCCAACGGTTACGGTGATGAAACACACGATGCTTACATCTACCAGTACAATATTGCAACCAAAGAATTAAAAGTGGTATTCGAACTGGATCACAAACGCACGGAAGCCGGTGATAAATTCCTAAGCGCTTCTTCTGCAAAAGGATCTTGGGAATATGGTGCATTAATTGATGTTTCGGAAACTATCGGAATTCCTGACACATTCATGCTTTCAATCCAACCGCATACCTGGAAAAAAGATGCTTTCAAAGGTGTTGACGGTGGTTCTCTCCGTCCAAATGAAAATCAGGGAAGCCAAATCGTTATCATCAAAGGTTTACCAAGATAATTACATCAAACTAAATAACTCTAAATTAGGAATGTATCTTTTTACATTCCTAATTTTCCAATTTATAAAACTCATGAAAAAAGTTTTGCTTCTTCTTTCACTGCTAATATGCTTTTCGTGCCAGAATACAACTTATAAAAGTCTGGCACCAATCGAAAAAACACATCAATTCCTGATTATAAATTATACGGATTGGGCAAAAAAAACAACCGAATTAAATACCTTGATCGATAAAAGCTTTGAAAAGGAAAAAGCCCAAAAACTTTTCAGGGAAACTCGGTTAGCCTATAAAAAAATCGAATCTTTTGTAACATTTTACCTCCCGGAAACTGTCGTAAAAATTAATGGCGCGGCTATCGATAAAAATGATGTTCAGGAAACCGGCAGAAAAGTGGAAGAAGCAACCGGTTTTCAAAAAGTTGAAGAATTGTTATTCTCAGGAACAACCGATTTGGAAGCTTTAAAGAAAGAAATGTCAATCCTTAACGGTTATGTACAAAGTTGTAAATCCCAACTTATAAATCTTCAATTATCTGATTCCAATATTTTTGAATCCCAGAAACTGGAAATGATCCGTTTAATGAGTTTGGGTATTTCAGGTTTTGATTCTCCTATAGCCTTACATTCATTACCGGAAGCTAAAGCATCAATTCAAAGTATCGGAACGGTTATATCCAATTTCAAAGAAGATGCCGCTTTAACCCGAATTATTAACAAAACGGTACTATTCGTAGATACAAACTCCGATTTCAATTCATTTAACAGAGGCGACTTTATTACACAATTCTGCATTCCTATTTCCAAAAGGATTCACGAAATACAAAAGGAACTCAATATCAAAAATAACCCTTATTCAGGCGCCATCAATTTTGACAGTGCAACCATATTTGAAGAAACTGCATTCAATGCCAACTTTTTTTCTCCTTCATACAACAGAAATCCGTCCAATGAACAAATTGATTTGGGAGAAAAATTATTCTCTGATTCAATCCTTAGTGGTGACAATTCGGTTTCATGTATCAGCTGTCACATTCCTTCAGAAGCTTATGCCGATCACAAAACCAAAGCGGTGCAAAATGGCCAGCTTTCCCGTAATACTCCAACTCTTTTAAATTCGGGTTTCCAAAATACTTTGTTTTTAGACGGACGTGTAAGTTATCTGGAAGATCAGGCCAAAGCCGTAATAAACAACAAAGATGAAATGCACGGAAGTTTTTCGGAAGCGCTTCAAAAAGTAAAAAATAATGATGCTTATCAAGTCCAATTCAAAAAGGTATTTCCAAAGGAAAAAAAAATAACCGAACAGAATTTATTAAAATCATTAGCTTCTTATATCCGTTCTTTATCCAAACTAAACTCAAAATTTGATGACTATTTAAGGGGAAAAGTTAAACTAACCGAAAATGAAAAAATTGGCTTCAATGTTTTTATGGGGAAGGGAAAATGTGCCACTTGTCACTTCTTTCCTCTTTTTAACGGAAGTGTGCCTCCCATGTTCACCGAAACAGAAAGCGAAGTATTAGGTATTCCATCTAAAAAAAACCTGCAAAATGCAAAAGTTGACGACGATTTAGGTGAATATCTCATCGCAAAAGCACCCTTAAAAAAATATGCATTCAAAACACCTACCGTACGGAACAGTGCCATAACATTCCCTTATATGCACAATGGTGTTTATTCTTCTTTGAACGAAGTAATCGATTTTTATAACCGTGGAGGCGGTTCAGGTATTGGAATTCATCTTGAAAACCAAACACTGCCAACAGATGAATTAAATCTATCCAAAACTGAAATAAATAACCTCATCGTATTTCTCAAAACGCTGAATAACAAATACTAATTATTATTTACATCACAATATTTCCCGGATTTGAATAAGTTTAAATACATTTAATTCCGGGTTTTTTGTTTTCGTTATTTGCAGTATGTTTAAAATTATTTATTTTTACACAGTCTAAATAAAAATAAAATTTGAAAACACTTGTCCTACTTGATTCTCCAAATCTTTTCAGAATCGGTTTAAAAACATACCTGCAAAAACTTCTCATTAAAGTAAAAATCATTGAAGTCGAAACCTGGCAACAATTAGATCAGAAGCTAAAAAAATATACTCCTGACTTTATATTTATTTCACCCGAAAATCTTAATAAGGAGGAACTCGAAAAAATAATAATCTTAAAAAAATCGCAAACGAACTTAAAAATAATAATCATGAGTCGGGTTTTGGACTCAGAAGGATTATCAGCGCCAACTTTCCTATCCTATCAGGATATCGATGCAGTTATCTCAAAAAATGTATCCGAAAATGTCATCTTCGAAATGATGAAAACCATCGGAAATGATAAGAAATATTATTGCATGGATTTTTTACAGCAAAATATCATCAGACATAAAACCAAAAATCTATCTTCAAGAGAAATTGAAATTTTAAAACAAATTGCTCTGGGACAGGATTCAAATGAAATTGCTTCAAAACTCTATATCAGTATCCATACATTCCGAACTCACCGGAAAAATATCATGAAAAAAACAGGAATTCACTCTACTTCAGAACTAATTCTTTTTGCCATCAAAGAAAAAATCGTCTGAATCCTCAAAATAATTATGTTTTTTCCTCATCTCTTGTACCTCATTAAGGGTATAATATTTTAACCTTTTTACTGTATTGCCTTCCTATATTTTTGGGCATAGCTTTGCCATTTCTTATTCTTTAGAATTAATCTAAATAAAAATAACAATGGATACAACAGAGCAAATTAAACCAAAGCTTCTTTCGGAAAATCAGGTAAAAGCATACAACTTACACTTGTTTTCAAATGAAGAAAAAGCAATTGCCAATTACAAAAAAAGCATGAAAAAGGCTGTAAAAGCTATTGCAAAAAACTTACAGGACAGAGACACTCCATTCACAGGAGCATCAATGGAACTTCTTAAAAAAAGGGTCAATCACATCGATTTTAAAAATGATGAAGCAAAATCATTGGAGTATGTAATTGAAGAATTGAAAGATTTATACCTAAACGATTGCATTCATTTTCACCATCCGAAATACATCGCTCACTTAAACTGCCCAATCTTAACTCCGACATTAGTTGCAGAAGCTTTTATTTCTTCTTTAAATTCTTCAATGGATACCTGGGATCAAAGTGCCGGAGGAACATTCATTGAATTAAAATTAATCGATTGGACGCTGGATCTTTTGGGATATCCAAAAAACGGTGACGGAATTTTTACGAGCGGCGGAACCCAATCAAACATGATGGGATTATTATTGGCTCGTGACCATTACATCAAAACCAATTATAACATTGACCCTAAAATGGATGGTCTTCCGCAGGAAGCATCAAAATTCAAAATATTATGTTCTGAAGTGAGTCATTTCAGCTTAAAAAAGAATCTAAGTTTATTGGGACTTGGGCAAAATGCTGTGGTTGCTGTAGCGGTTGATAAAAATTTCAAAATGAGTATAACCGACTTAAAAGCAAAAATTTCCCAACTAAAAGAACAGGGAAATATTCCAATTGCCATTGTGGGAACAGCCGGAACTACTGACTTTGGTTCTATAGATCCGTTAACCGATATTGCCCAAACCGCCAAAGAAAATAAAATGTGGTTTCATGTGGATGCAGCCTATGGTGGCGGATTACTAATCAGCGAACTGCACAAAGAAAAACTGAAAGGAATCGAATTATCAGATTCGACAACAATCGATTATCATAAAACATTCTACCAACCGGTAAGTTCAAGCGGTTTCTTCATGCGTGATAAATCATTTGTCGATTATATCAAATACCACGCTGATTATTTAAATTCAAAAGAGCAGGAAGAGGAAGGAATTCCGAATATGGTCAAAAAATCAATCCAGACTACCCGTCGTTTTGATGCTTTAAAACTTTGGTTTACTTTAAGAATCATCGGAGTAAGAGGACTAAGTTCGTACTTGGAAACGGCTATCGAAAATGCAAAATTCACCGCAGAATTCTTACGAAACAGAAAAGATTTTGAGATCATCCACAATCCTGAAATCAGTGCTGTTGTATTCCGTTATACTCCGTATACAGGTGGTGATGCATCTTATTGTAATCTTAACAGCTACATCAGAAAAGCAATTTTCAACGAAGGAAAAGCAATTATTACAAGTACAAAAGTGAATGATGAAGTTTTCTTAAAATTTACATTGCTAAACCCGCTTACAACAACTCAGGACATCGAAGAAGTGTTGGAATTAATCATCCAGCACGGACAGGAATATTCATTAAAAAACTAATTACAAATTATCATGCAAAATAAAGTATACGACTTTATCGCCGTAGGTGTTGGACCATTTAATTTAGGTTTAGCCTGCCTTACAGAACCTTTAAAAGACGTAAACGGACTCTTTTTTGACAAAAGTGAACAATTCAACTGGCATCCGGGAATGTTACTACAGGATACCACTTTACAAATCCCTTTTCTGGCCGATTTAGTTACGCTGGCTGACCCAACAAGTAAATTCAGTTTCCTCAACTATATCAAAGAAAAAGGCAAAATGTATTCGTTCTATATCCGTGAGAATTTTTTATTACTCCGTAATGAATACAATCAATATTGCCAATGGGCCATCAGTAAATTACCGAATGTATTCTTCAATACTGAAGTTACCAACATTGAATATGATGAAGCAAACGGAATTTATTTGGTTACCACTTTTGATACACAGGATAAAAGTGAAATTGTCTACGCGACAAGAAAATTAGTTTTCGGTACCGGAACAACTCCGTTTATTCCTAAATCATGTCAAAACCTGAAAGGAAAGGCCATTCATTCTTCGCAATATTTAAAGCACAAAGCACAATTACAGGCAAAAAAAACGGTTACGGTTTTGGGGAGCGGACAAAGTGCTGCCGAAATATTCTTCGATTTATTACAGGAGATTGACGTCTATGGATACCAGTTAAACTGGATCACACGCTCTCCCCGATTCTTCCCGATGGATTACAGTAAACTGACACTGGAAATGACTTCCCCGGAATATGTGGATTACTTCTATAATTTACCGGCCGGTAAAAGGGATTCATTATTAGCGAAACAAAAACATTTGTATAAAGGAATCAATAAAGAATTGATTGAAAGCATTTTCGATACGATTTATACTAAAAAAGTTATTTCGGAAATTGATGTGAATCTAAGAACAAATTCGGCATGTATCGCAACAGAATTCAAAGAAGATAATCAAACTTTTGAAGTCGAATTGCATCAAGTGGAAGAAGACCAAAAATACCGTCACACCACCGAAGCGCTAGTTCTTGCTACAGGCTATGGTTATGATATGCCTAAATTCATCGAAGGCATTGCCGACAGAATCCAATGGGATGACAAAGGCCGTTTTGATGCACACAGAAACTATTCCATCGACCACAATGCTAATGAAATTTTTGTACAGAATGCCGAATTGCACACGCATGGCTTTGTAACGCCTGATTTGGGTATGGCCTGTTATCGAAATTCATATATCATCAAAGAAATCACCGGAATTGAACATTATCCAATCGAAAAACGAATTGCTTTCCAGCAGTTTGGTGTATCCGAAGAAGAAAAAATCAATTCAAATGCTTTCGAATTAATTTCATAACAAAACTATGGAAGCAATTCAAAAACAAAAAAACACCAGGGTACGGGCAGTCGATTTTGCCCGTGGACTGAGTGTACTGCTGATGATCTTAATACACACCATGCTCATCTACGGAAGTATCCATACACAAACTAAAACAGTTGCCGGTACTATCGCGCTGTGGTTGGGCCGTGGTACACCCATGTTTTTGGTAACCATGGGAATTTCTTTTGTATTGTCCAGAAGACAAACGTTTACGGCAGTTTGTAAAAGAGCGGTTTACATTTTGGGTGTTGGTTACGGAATGAATCTTTTAAAATTCCTGATTCCTGAATATCTTTTCAGTGGATTGCCTGAAGCATTCGTAAAAGCATACGGATTGACATCACAAACACTTGAATCAGCTGCGTTCTTTTTATTATTGGGTGATATTTTACAACTGGCAGGATTAACGCTTTTCATCATGGCTGTAATCAATCACTACAGTAAAAATAAATATGTGCCGTTGATGATCGCATTGGCAATTGTGGCCGTCTCAAAAGAATTAAGCGGATTCCGTTTTAACATCACAGGTATCGATTACCTATGTGATTTATTATTCAGTAATCAGTTCAATGTCTATTTCCCTGTTTTCCCATGGAGCGCGTTTATCCTTATCGGAATGTTTTTAGGCAGATGGTTCAAGGAAATGAATGAAAACCAAAATGTTTTCTTCAAAAAAATGGCCATACTTGGAATCGGTTTTCTGGCAGTTGGCGGCATATTTAATTTCATTGATCCCGAATACCATTTTGGGGATTATTACCATTTAGGCCCGGGCGGATGTATTTTATTAATCGGTGTCAATTTGCTTTTCCTCTGGATAACAAATTTCTTCGTTTCCTTTATTGAAGATTCTAGTACAATATTCCGTTTCTTATCCTTCTGCAGTAAAAATGTGACATCGATGTATGTCATTCAGTGGACACTGATTAACTGGGGAATGTATCTATTCGGTTTTTGGAGACACGACGCCCTGACGGTAATGCTTTTAGTTCCGGTAATGATCATCCTGACTGTATTGGTACAAAAGGCGTGGCTTATTATTAAGAAAAAAGCAAAACCATCCCAGATTATAGCTTCAGCTTAATCCGGATAACATAAAAAATAAGAATATGAACAAAGGTTCAATAGGAAAATACGATACACGATATACGGTTTATTCTTATTCTATTCCGGAACTTGGACTGATAGAATTCCGTCCCCTCCAGCTCGATGCCGACAGTGTAATCATCCACGATTGGGTCAACCGTGAGTATGCCAAATATTGGGGATTGTTAGGAAAAAGTCTGGAAGAAGTTAAAAAAGAATATGAAGGTATCATCCAGCATTCGGATGTGTTTATCGGATTGGTAAACGGAACTGTTTCTTTTATGCTGGAACGTTACGATCCAAAAAAAGACATCATCGGTAAATACTATGAAGTCAGGGATTATGATTGCGGCATTCACATAATTGTCGCTCCGGCCGATACGCCCCGGAAAAACTTTACCTGGCATATCTTTTCAAGCATCATGAAGTTTATCTTCAATGACCTGACGGTAAAAAGAATATTGGTTGAACCGGACATCCGAAACCAGAAAATGTTTGACATCTGCCACCGTGTGGGTTTTGTGGATGACAAAACAATCGAACTTCCACATAAAACAGCAAAACTGGCCTTCTGCACACGGGAGCAGTTTATCAAAAAAGTAGATTTATTTAATTTAAATGACACAATCATGCAATATAGCGAACAAATAGAATCTCCTGAAAAGGCAATTCAACATATAGAAGCCAGCGTTTGGAACAAAGCCAACCAACTTCTGGTCAAAAAAGCCATTTGTGAATTTTCACACGAACTTATCATCACCCCGAAAATTGAAAATGAAAACGGCAAATGGAATGATTATGTACTGATAGCAGAAGACAATACAATCGAATACCGTTTTAAAGCACAATTGCTTTCTTTAAATCATTTGGCTATCGAAGAAAATTCAATTGTTAAAACCAAAGGCGGTGCAATAGCAACAATCGATGCGGTGGATTTCATCATGGAATTCAAAAAAAGTATCGGTATTTCTGAAGATGCATTACCTTCTTATGTCGAAGAAATCATCAGTACACTTTACGGAAGTGCTTACAAACTGGTTAAAAACAATCCTCCGGCACGTGCTTTGGCAAAAGCCGATTTCCAGACTATTGAACAGGCCATGACAGAAGGACATCCGGGGTTTGTGGCTAATAATGGCCGTATTGGCTTCAATAGTATGGATTACAAAGCATTTACGCCCGAAACCGGTAATCCGTTCCAGATTATCTGGTTAGCCGGTCACCGTGACCGTACGGTTTATGCCGGAACACAAAAACTGGATTATGATACACTGATCAATCAGGAATTGGATGCCAAAACAATGGAATTATTCAATCAGGTTATCATCAGTAAAGGTGCAAAACCGGAAGATTATTATTTCATTCCGGTACATCCTTGGCAATGGTTCAACAAGCTGGCCAATTTATTTTCTCCTGAAATCGCAAAAGGAAAATTAATCTGCTTGGGATATGGCTCCGATTTATACCAAGCGCAGCAATCAATCCGTACGCTATTCAATGTAAGCCATCCGCATAAATTATATACTAAAACTTCACTGTCTATCCTGAACATGGGATTCATGCGCGGACTTCCGGTGTATTATCTCGGAACGGCTCCTGAAATGGCCGAATGGCTGGAAGATATTCTGGGGAATGATCCTTATTTACAGGATGTGAATTTCGGAATGTTGGGTGAAGTGGCATCGGTAAGCTATGTCAATCCATATTTTGCTGATTTCGGAAAACACAATCCATACAATAAAATGATTGCTTCGCTTTGGCGTGAAAGCCCGGTTGCATTTTTGAAAAACGGACAACAGCTGATGACCATGGCAGCTTTTCTTCACATCGATGCCGAAGGAAATGCTTTATTGCCTGAAATCATCAAAGCCTCTCCACTTTCAACCGATGAATGGTTATATGAGTATTTTAAAGTGTATTTAACTCCGTTATTACATTGTTTCTATCAATATGATTTGGTATTCATGCCACACGGTGAAAATTTAATTATCGGTTTGGAAAACCATGTTCCCGTTCGCTCGTTCTTAAAAGATATTACCGAAGAAGCTGTTATCCTGAATCCGGAAGTGGAAATACCTAAGAATATCGACCGTATGTATGCTGAAGTTCCGGAAGATGTAAAACTGCTTTCTATTTTTATTGATGTCTTCGACGGATTCTTCCGTTTCATGTCGGCCGTTTTAGTAACAGATGCCGGATACGACGAAAAACGATTCTGGGAATTGGTTGCCTTATCAATCTCCGATTACCAGAAAGCGCATCCGCATTTAGCCGAAAAATTTGAACGCTATGATTTATTCGCTCCTGATTTTGAACTGTCATGTTTAAACCGTTTACAGCTGAATAATAATAAAACGATGATTGACCTGGATGATCCTGTGGCATTGTTACAATTCCAGGGACGATTGACAAATCCGGTTGCTCCTTACAAACCCGTAACCATTTCAACAGAAAGTATATGATTAGCGAATTGAAAACAGATACTGCACCGGTTGTTTTTGTAAAAAGCGTTCCGGGATTGGGTGTCTTTGAATTGCGTCCAATGGATTTGGATATTGATATTCCTGAAATTCATCAATGGGTAAATCAATCCTATGCTGTTTACTGGGGAATGAATGGTTTCAGTGTTGATGAAGTCCGTTCTGCTTATGAAAAAATCCTGCAACACACAAAGGTTTACATGGGATTTCATAACGGCCAACTTTCTTTTCTTATGGAAAGCTATGACCCTGAAAAAGATTTAATTGGTGATTACTATACCGTCGAACCGGGTGACCGTGGTATGCATATTTTGGTTGCACCGCCTACTACTCCGCTGAAAGGCTTCACCTGGACGGTATTCACCTTAATTCTGGATTTTATTTTCAGTGATGCATCGGTGAAACGGATTGTAGTGGAACCGGATGCCCGCAACCATAAAATCCATGTACTAAACAGAAAGGCCGGTTTTGTGTTCCAACAGTATGTTGATTTGCCACATAAAAAAGCGAATCTGGAATTTTGCACCCGTACCGGTTATTATAATGCCTTACAAGTTATTGAATCATGAAAACTGCCTATACACCTTCTCCAACAGCGAGTTTACAACATATCAAACCTGAATATTGGGAAAAAGCCAACCGCATTTTACTGCGGAAGGCTTTATCCGAATTCGCGCACGAACTTTTAATTCATCCGGAACAGAATATCAACAAGACTTCATATTCTCTTGTAACTCCGGCAGAAAATGTGGTTTATCATTTTTCGGCCAAATTACAGGCAATGAATCATTGGAGTATTCCTGTTGAAAGCATCAGTAAAAAAGATTTGGAAGGAAAAAATATTCCTCTGAACCTATTTGATTTTATTGTTGAATTTAAAGATCAGTTAGGCATTAATGAAATCCTTTTGCCTACCTATTTAGAAGAAATAAACAGTACACTTTATGCTACTGCTTACAAATTAGCCAATTCTAAATTTACTTCAGAGGATTTGGTCTCCGCCGATTACCAAGCCATTGAACATGCCATGACCGAAGGGCATCCCTGTTTTCTAGCGAATAGCGGTAAAAACGGTTTCAATACATTAGACTTCGAAAACTATTCTCCTGAAGCAGATGCTCCAATTCAGCTAATATGGTTGGGCGGACATAAAAGCCGTGCTACATTCAGTGCCATCGAATCAATCAGTTATGAAAAATTAATCGGACAGGAATTGGATGTTGAAACGTTCCGTAATTTTCAGGAACAAATCCTTGAAAAAGGAATGAATGTGGAAGATTACTTCATGTTTCCGGTGCATCCGTGGCAATGGTTCAATAAACTGAGTCTGATTTTTGCCGATGATATTGCAAATGGTTATTTAATTCCGTTAGGCTACGGTAAAGACATTTACTCGGCGCAGCAATCCATCCGGACGTTCTTTAATTTGAGTAAACCGAAGAATTTCTATGCTAAAACAGCGCTGTCGGTCATCAATATGGGATTCATGCGCGGTTTATCGCCTTATTATATGGAAAGCACACCAAGTATCACAAAATGGGTCGCCGATGCTGTTGAAAATGATTCTTATCTTCAATCGAAAGGTTTCAGCTTATTGGGAGAAGTAGCTACTTTGGGTTACCGGAACTTACTTTTCGAACCTTTGGGACGCGCCATTCCGCACAATAAAATGTTGGCCACTTTATGGCGTGAAAGCCCGATATCCAAACTAAAAGACAGTGAAAAATGTATGACCATGGCGGCTCTTCTGCATGTGGATGCAAACGGGGAACCTTTGGTGAAAAAACTGATTGAAGCCTCAGGTCAAAATCCAATCAACTGGATAACAAGTTACCTGAATGCCTACCTTGCACCATTGCTTCATTGTTTTTATGCACACGAAATGGTCTTCATGCCGCACGGTGAAAACCTGATTCTGGTTCTGGAAAATCATTCGGTGAAGTATGTTTTCATGAAAGATATCACCGAAGAGGTAATGGTATTCAACCCGAAAGCTCCTTTATGTGAGAAATCAAATCGAATCCATATCGAAATGCCTGAAAAACTGAAACCACTTTGTATTCAAAACGACGTGTTCCAACATTTCTTCCGTTTTCTTTCTTCTATTTTAGATGAACACCATGTTCTAAGTGAAGATTTATTCTGGGAAGCTGTTTCTGATTGTATTGCAACGTATCAAAATGAACACCCGGAGTATCAGGAGTTATATGAGCGTTACGATTTATTCACCGAAACATTCGATTCGTGCTGTCTGAACCGCCTGCAGCTGAAAAACAACAAACAAATGCTGGATTTAGCATCACCGACAGACAGTTTACAGTTTGTGGGCCAATTGAAAAATCCGGTTCAGAAGATTGAAACCTTAGTTTAAACTTCGTTATACATTTCCAAAAGCTTTGTAACGGTATTCCAGTTGCGCATGGTTGCCGTTACATTGAGCTTTTTCTCAATATACTTCTGGTCAAAACGGGTCTTCCCTGCTCCAACGGCATATTTCACGTAAATTCTGCTTTTATCGATAACCGCTTCATCGGGTTTTACCTGACTCATCTTCAGGTCGTGGATACTGCTTTCGTTTAATTCCTTCGAGATAAAGGTAAAGTACAGTTTCTTGGTATCTGCCTCTTTTTCTTTCAGGTACGGATTGTTATTCAGACAGGCTTCCAGATCCTCTTTGGTAATCACAATAATCGGAACATCATATCCCCATTCTTTAAAAATCTCCTGTTTTATTTTAAAACCAACAGTAGCTCCGTGTTCTTCTTCACTGTCTACAAAAACATTTCCGGATTGGATATAAGTTCGTACATTCTGAAAACCCATCCGGTCCAATAAGGTTTTCAAATCGTCCATTTTAATCATATTGTGCCCGGAAACATTGATTCCGCGTAGTAATGCTAAGTGTGTTTTCATTTCTTTAATTCATTACGCATATCATCCATATACTTTAACAAAACTGAATCCGCAGTTTGTATATGTGACATGGTTTCTTTTGCCCATTCTTCGAACTTGACATAATCTTTTTTGACAAAATATCCTTCCATTATATAATAAGAAGCATCGTCTAAGTGCTTGACATCTGTTATTTTTTTCATGTTGGAAAAAGCAACTGTTGCATTCTCTAATTGTCCTTCTTTGGCTAAAGCAAAAATAAGTTCTTTATATAGTAATGGATCTTTTTTTTCTTCAGAAATTTCAACATGAAGTAAATTTATTACTTTCTTAAAATCTCCATTGGCGTTAAAAGCATAAACCAATTCGTATAGTAAACTTTTGGCATTCGGATTAATTTTCTGTGCTTTTTCCAAAAGGGGTATCGCCATAAAACTGGCCCCAATATGATTGTAAGTCGATGCTCTTAAAACCAGATCTTCGGCTTCGTCTGCTACAACAATAGATTTCATAAAAGCGGGTTTTCCGGTTATTCCCAGTTCCTTGAATTTTCCTTCCGGGATAACCGCACAAACAGCATCAAAATCCTGGATTCTGGATACTATTTTACTTATATTTCCTTTAGGAAGTGGTATAACTTTACCCTCTTTGGCAATCTTGAACTTTTTTTCGGAATGAAAACTGAAACCGGCGTCTCTGTCAATGTAAACATATCCCATCGCATAAACCGAATCCTTTCCTTCTAAAGGATAAACAACCCATTTATTTTCACACTCGTAAACCTTTTTATTAAACTCCAGTTTACTTTGCTGTGCGCTTGCAAATGTTACAACAAACAGTAACAATATCGTTTTAACAATAAATTTCATGGTATAAATTTTCAACGAATATACTTATTTCACGACTCATATGGATATATTTTTTAAAACTTCATAAACAACAAACCATAAACCATAAACAACAAACAGCAAACCATAACATCTAATTACTATCTTTGCGCCATGGGAAGAAAACAAACAAAAAAAGTCGTATTCGAAAACGTAAAAGTCCTTGATGCAGGTGCAAAAGGCGTATCGGTGGCAAAAGCCCCTGAAGGTCAGGTAATATTTATTCCGAATGTAGTTCCGGGTGATGTAGTCGATGTACAGACATTCAAAAAACGTAAATCGTATTTTGAAGGAAAGGCAATTAAATTCCATAGTCTTTCAGAACACCGTGTAGATCCGGTTTGTGAACATTTCGGGGTTTGTGGCGGATGCAAATGGCAAAACATGAAATACAGCCAGCAATTGCATTACAAACATCAGGAAGTATTCAACAACCTGAAACGCATCGGTAAAGTGGAATTACCTGAATTCGAACCGATCCTGGGTTCCGAAAAACAATTTTTCTACAGAAATAAAATGGAGTTCGGTTTCTCTTCATCACGTTGGATGACACAGGAAGAAGTAGACAGTGGCGCCGAACTGGACAATAAAAATGCAGTAGGTTTCCACATTCCTAAAATGTGGGACAAAATCCTGGACATCCAAAAATGCCACTTACAGGGAGATCCTTCAAACGCCATCCGTAACGAAATAAGAAGTTTTGCAAACGAAAACGGTTTGTCATTCTTCAATCCGAGAAATCACGAAGGTTTATTGAGAACCTTAATGATCCGTACGGCATCAACCGGAGAATTAATGGTGTTGATACAGTTTTACGACAATAATAAAAAGGAAATTGAATTGGTAATGAACTTTTTGGCGGAACGTTTCCCTGAAATCACTTCATTGCAATATGTAATCAACCAGAAAGCAAACGATACTTTATACGATCAGGACATCATCCTTTTCAAGGGAAGAGATTATATCCTGGAAGAAATGGAAGGTTTGAAATTCAGTATCAATGCAAAATCATTCTACCAGACGAATTCGGAACAAGCATACGAATTATACGCCATCACACGTGAATTTGCAGGTTTGTCTGGAAATGAGTTAGTATACGATTTATATACCGGTACCGGAACTATCGCGCAGTTCGTTTCGAAAAAAGCGAAAAAAGTAATTGGTGTGGAAGCCGTACCGGAAGCCATCGCAGATGCTAAAGAAAATGCAAAACGCAATAACATTACTAATTGTGAGTTCTTTGTGGGTGACATGAAGAATGTATTCAACGATGAGTTCATCGCGACCCACGGTCATCCGGATGTGATCATTACTGATCCGCCACGTGACGGTATGCACGCTGATGTAGTGAAACAAATCTTAAGCATTGCACCTGAAAAAGTGGTGTATGTAAGCTGTAACTCGGCTACACAGGCACGTGACCTTGCTTTAATGGACGAAATGTATAAAGTAACCCGTGTACGTCCGGTGGATATGTTCCCGCAAACGCACCATGTGGAAAATGTTGTACTTTTAGAGAAAAAATAAATTTAAATGTTGCCTGAGGCTCTCGAAGGCAATATTTATTTAGAGAAAAAAATTAAGTAAATAGTGAAAAGTGATTAGTAATAAGTATCCAAAACTAATCACTCTTTACTGATTACTAATTACTGAAAATAATATGAAAAAGTTTTTATTGATTCTGGTTTTTGCAACAACCACAATTTCATTATGGAATTGTGAAAAAGACGATATCTGCGAAGAAGGAACTCCTACCACTCCACGCATGATCATCGAATTTTATGACAATAGCAATCCGACTGTTCTTAAAAGTGTAACCGATTTAAAAGTTCAGGCACAAGGTGAACCGAACGGAATTGTTTTTGACGAAACCGAAACCGGTGATGCCAAATACCGTTTCACAGGTAAAAAACTGGAACTGCCTTTAAAAACGACTGCCGATCTGGTAAAATACACACTTACCCTTAATGACGGTAACGCAAATCCAAATGCAATCAATAGTGATATTATCGACATTACTTATACGCGTGATGATATTTATGTTTCAAGAGCCTGCGGATATAAAACCGTTTTTCAGTTAAATGACCCGAACGGGATGGTATTAACCACAGACGCCAACAATTGGATCAAGGAAATTTCAGTACTAACCAACTCCATCACTACCGAAAATGAAGTTCATGTTAAAATATTCTTTTAGTCTTCTATTTTTACTGGCATCGCTTGTTAATCACGCACAGGATTCCCAGGCAAAAGATTCAGTAGCTAAAACCGAAAGATACGGATTGCGTGTGGGTGCCGATATTTCAAAACTGGCAAGAAGCCTTTATGATAAAAATTATAAAGGACTGGAATTAGTGGGTGATTTCCGTTTAACAAAGAAAATGTATATCGCTGCCGAAATCGGTAACGAAAACAAAACTACCGATGACGACCGTTTAAATTTCACTACTAAAGGAACCTATTTAAAAGTGGGGCCTGAATGGAATTTCTACGAAAACTGGCTTGATATGGAAAACGTAATCCATCTGGGATTCCGCTATGGGGTAAGTTCGTTCAGCCAGGAACTGAACAGTTATAAAATCTACGATCCTTCTGATTACTTCCCTCAGGCTCCGGAAGTTACTCCGGGAACAAAATTCAACGGCTTGTCTGCACATTGGGCAGAAGTGGTTGCAGGCATGAAAGCCGAATTGTTCAACAACTTCTACGCCGGATTCAGTTTCCGCATGAACTATTTAGCTTCTGAAAAAAAACCGGACAACTTCGCCAATCTGTACATTCCGGGATATAACCGCACGTACGATGGTAAATTCGGTGTGGGATGGAATTATACCCTTAGCTATTTTATTCCGATATACAAAAAAGCGAAAACAAAACCGAAAGAGAAAGCCTCAAAAGAAAAAGAGTCTAAAAAGTAATGCTCTTCGAAATAAAAGGAAAGACAAAATGTGTTGCAAAGCATATTTTGTCTTTTTTTATGCAATAACCACAACACAATATTGGCTAAAAACGGCTGATTATTAATTAAAAATCAGTTTTTAGCCACATCCTCCCCTTCTTCTTAAAAAAATAGCAGAAAAAAGTTATTTTTTTAACAAAATAAACAATAATAGAGCTACATAAGAAACATACTATTTTATTTGTTAATTTTAATATACTCCAATTTAAAGTTTTTATAACTTATTAAATATCAATATTGTAATTCCTGCATTATTGAAAAATCAGTGATTTTCACCAAAATTGTCCTGTACTATAAATTACCGGATGTTTCACTAAAATCATCCCGGTCAGAACACCTAATCAGAAACATAAAATTGCTTATGAATCTGATGCCACACATGAATCTGAACTGAATATATTTTTTAAACCAACTAAAAACTAAAAACATGACAGCACTTTCAATTTTTGAAAACTTCGATCTTTTAAAGATATTGGGATATGGCTTATCCGGATTATCATTACTTCTGATGACTTTATCATACCGACTTTTACACACCTTAATCAGTTTGCCCAATCCAAACAAAAATGTACTCAGCCTGGTCAGAGTCTATTTGTTTATTAATCTGATTGTGGTAGTGATTGTAGGAGTCTTCAGTATTCCGCTGGCCGCAAAGAATACGGATCTGAACAAGCAGGTAACCCAATTGGACGAGGAAAACAAGGAAATAAAAACCACATCCAGCCAAATTATTAAAGTCAATGAAATCCAAAACAACCTGACCGCGGCCGACAGCAGTAAGACTAATGCCGATAAAGCTAAAAGCCTGGAAGCAGCAAAAAAAGCAGCCTTGGAATACAAAGAATTAATGGATAAAACCGGCTCAAAAGAAGATGTCAAAAGGGCCGATAACATATACACCAAATTAGTTTCAATCAAACCGGAACTGTTTACCCGCAAAGACACCTCCGGAAATCAATCAAAATTATACCATACTGCCGTCAAAAACTTAAATACAGAAAGAGGCAATCTAACCGTCAAAATAAGAGGACAGGTAACTGAAAACAGCAAGTAACCGTAGTAAATCAATATGACTTACTACTGAAAGACAGATCAATTCAATCCTTTGGATTAATAACAGAATAACAAACTTAAAAAACAAACCTTATGGCAGATATTAATTTTACTTCTGACCATCTCAGAAAATTACTCCGCGTAAATTCATACCCGTACTCCGAAACCAAACTGATGGTTTTCGGTATCCGGGGCGCAAAAGCAATCAGTAACAACCATGATGCTTTCGGCTTTTCCCACACCATTCAGGCGAGTAACCTTAACTATGTCAATCCAAATTGCATCATCGGCATCTGGAATCCTGTTGCTAATAAAATAGTGGTGTTCACGGGAAGCACGGTTCCGAATCTGAACTATATCAAAAAGCACAAAGAAGGAACCGCAAAGGCAAATGCCATGCAATCGGGCTTTTACAGTTTCTATGAAAAAGGATATCATAACCCAAATCCAAACAGTGCACATCAGGCGCTAAGGCTGGCTACCAATATCATGCTCAGACGCAGTAACAACGATTTGGTGTATACGAATGAGGATCCGGTTGAAGTGGGAAATCCTAACGACAATATCCATGCGGGGTATTGTAATGATGCTACGGGAAATTATAGCAGCGCAGGTTGTCAGGTAATTGTGGGCCAACCTAAAAACAAAGCCCGGAATTTCCAGGAAAACACCGGAAACTGGAAAACTTTTTTCAATATCATTTACAAAGACACACCGTCCCAATCACATTTCGATTACTGCTTATTCCGGTTTACCGATATCGAAGCGGTGGCAAACAACACATCAGGTGTGATGGATGCGCGGCTACGGTTCGGTTCCAAAGGGAATTCGGTTTTGGAACTGCAGCAAAAACTAAAAGATAAAGGCTATTACCACACAACGCTGGACGGCGAATACGGAAGAAATACGCTTTTTGCTGTACTGGCATTTCAGAAAGATACCTTTGGTGCCGATGAAGCTGACGGTGTCGTGGGAAAAAATACGGCTACACAGTTAGGTTTTACACTACCTTTCATATAATAATGATGGAATAATTAAGATCTAGTGAAAAATGACTTAGGTCAAGTGCAGAATGGCTTGGGTCGAGTGCAGATTAGCTTAGGTCGAGTGTAAAATGGCTTAGGTCGAGTGCAGAATGGCTTAGGTCAAGTGCAGAATGGCTTGGGTCAAGTGTAAAATGGCTCGGAAGGTCCGAAGAATGACTTGGAAGAACCGAAGAATGACTTGGAAGGCGTGAGGTAAGCCTCGGAAGGTCCGAAGGTTGGCTTGGAACAAATAAAATAAGCCACAACTAAGGTGGCTTTATTTTTTTATAAGTAATAATAAAAGAAAAATCTTTTACTTAATCTCCTTAACTCCTTTGGTAAAAATCCATTTCATGAATAGCTTTTCTCCTTCCCTTGTTTTTACGGTTTGGAATTTAGGTGCCAAAATAGTTCCCACCACAAAAGCAGTCAACGGAATCCACCAACCTTCTAAATTGGTATAAGCAGCAACTGCATAACGAGCAGCAAAAAAGAATACGGCAAAACCGGCGAAATTATAAATGAAAGCTTTTGTTTGTTTACTCATGACTTTTACTTTTTGAACGTCACTTCGGGTGATTTTTTAAAATCTTCATTAAAATAACCCGAACTGATGTGTATTATCTCCTATTAGAGTTTAATTCTTCTTATTTAGTTTTTGGAATTTCAAATTTTATTCTTCTGATTTGGAATTTGAATCCTGAAACTTGGTTCGTTTACTACCAGCGTACATTTCATACTTCACCAAACGCGCTTCCAATTTACCGTTGAACAATTTAATCTTACGGGAAGGTTTCAAACCTACATACTTCAACGCTTCAAGATTAGCGGTAATAAACCAAGCATTGGTATTCGGGTAACTTTGCTTTAAAGTATCTCCTATCTCTCTGTAAAATCTTTCCAGATGGATATCCAAACGCTCACCATACGGCGGGTTGAATACCATGTGCAACGGACCTTGATTTTCTTTTTCGGTATCAAAGAAGTTACGTTCACTAATCTTCACATATTCATCCAGATTTGCATTGCGGATGTTGTCTTTGGCTTTCATCACGGCACTCGGCGCTTTATCATATCCGGTAATCGTATAATGAAACTCTTTAACTTTCTTCATCAGTGAATCCATGATCTGGTCAAACAAATCATTGTCCCAGTCGTTCCACTTTTCAAAGGCAAACTCTTTACGGTTGATATTCGGCGGAATGTTGCACGCAATCATCGCTGCTTCAGCCAGAATGGTTCCGGAACCACACATCGGATCAATAAAATCACAACTTCCGTCCCAACCGGATAACAACAACATACCAGCTGCTAATACTTCATTAATAGGTGCAATGTTCGTAGCGGTCTTATAACCTCTCTGGTGTAATGAATTACCCGAAGAATCCAACGAAACCGAACACTGGTCACGGTCAATATGTACATTGATCTTTACATCAGGATAGTCTTTATCAATACTTGGACGGGAACCAAACTTATCCTTAAATTGATCCACAATGGCATCTTTACACTTCTGAGCAACAAACTGGGAATGCTTGAAATTATCGGAATGTACCGTTGTATCAATCACAAATGTCTGGTTCGAATTCATGTATTTCGACCAGTCAATTCCCTGTATTCCTTTGTATAAACTAGCTTCATTAAAAGCCCTGAAATTATAAATCGGCTTCAAAATCTTCAAAGCAGTGCGCAATCCTAAATTGGCTTTGTACATAAAGCCTTTGTCTCCCACAAAACTAACCATACGGGTACCAATCTCTACGTTTTGGGCGCCCATCTGGTGCAATTCTTTTGCTAATATTTCTTCAAAGCCAAATAAAGTCTTGGCTATCATCTTAAAGTTTTCCATAAACGCTGCCTTTCCTGCTAATAATTACCTAATTCCAATTTCAAATTGAAACAGGTTCGCAAAATTACTGTAAATTTGCATGTAAATACGAATAAATGTCAGAAAACAATTCTTCACAAGCAACCAACTGGTTCGAAACCTGGTTCGACTCGCCTTATTACCATATCTTATACAAAGACCGTGACGATACCGAAGCGCAATTGTTCATGGATAACCTGACACATTACCTGAACTTACCGGAAGAAGCTAAAATATTGGATCTGGCCTGTGGCAAAGGACGCCATGCTATTTACCTGAACCAATTGGGTTATGATGTAACCGGTGTCGATTTAGCCGAAAACAGTATCAAGGAAGCTTCAAAAGCCAGTAATGATACCTTACGTTTCAGGGTACATGACATGCGCGTACAAACGGAAGAAAAATACGATGCGGTTTTTAACCTGTTTACCAGCTTCGGATATTTTGAAAATGAAGAAGACAATTTCAAAACATTATTGGCCATCAAAAACAGCTTAACCGAATATGGTTTTGCAGTAATCGATTTCATGAATGCCAATTATGTTATCGATAATTTGGTTCCGGAAGAAGTGAAAAACGTTGATGGCATCGATTTCCATATCAAGCGTTATGTCGCAGACGGCCACATCCACAAAGAAATCAATTTTGAAACTCAAGGTCAAAAGTTCCATTTCACCGAAAAAGTAAGAGCCTTAACATTACAGGATTTCGAGCAAATGATGGAAAAAGCCGATATTTATCTGTTGGATATTTTCGGGGATTACAAACTCCGCAAGTTCTACAAAAACGATTCGGAAAGACTGATCATGATTTTTAAATAACAAATTGATAATTGATAATTGATAATTGATAATTGATAATTAACAACTTATAATTCATAATTCATAATTCATAATTCATAATTCATTTTATGATCTATATAATTCCTTTTTTATCAGTAGTATTCGGGTATCTGATTGCTACTTTTTTCCAACCCAAAAGCAAAAAGAAGTTAAAGCTGTTATTGGCTTTCAGCGGATCGTTCCTTTTGGCTTTAACCGTTTCACATTTATTACCGGAAATATATGACGACCATATGAGACGGGGTAGAATTGCTCCCAGTGCTTTCATTATGATCGGAATTTTGTTCCAGATCATACTCGAATATTTCTCACAAGGCGCCGAACACGGTCACGTACACGGCCACGACAAAATGAACCACATCCCTTGGGCATTGTTCATCAGTTTGTGTTTACATGCCTTACTGGAAGGAATGCCGGTAAGTCAGCACCACCATCTGGCTTGGGGAATTTCGGTACACCACTTCCCTATCGCCATCATTTTGACTACATTCTTAGTGCAATCCCATTTAAATAAAATCTCACGTTTAATCTTTATGATGGCTTTTGCCTTGATGACACCGCTGGGAACTTTCATTTCAACCGATTCAAATTTCTTATTGCAATTCCAAACCGAAATCACGGCTTTTGTCATTGGTATCTTATTCCACATCTCATCGACCATCATCTTTGAAAGCAGCGAAGGACACAAATTCAACATAGCTAAACTAACAGCTATTGTTTTAGGAATTGTGTTAGCGTATTTTATGTAATTTTATGAGATATCTATATATAATACTATTAGGCATGCTTTGTCTTTGCTTTGACTCATGCGTAATTGCAACGCATAAAACTATTGATCACAGCATAGCCTTCAATAAAAACTCAACATTTGCATTGGCTGAAGACCAAGACGATAAAATTGGGACAGTTAGAACATTAAAGACTTTATTAATAAATTCAGGGTTAAATTATGCATCTCTTCAAAATGCCCAAAATGCTGTAAAGAATAGAACTCCTCTCAAAGAAAGTGACATCAATAAAGACATTGAAAAAGCATTTAACATTAAAGATATCAATTCAATTTATTCAATTGCATTGAGTTACCATTATTTTAAAAACCTGGAAGGCTATTCATATAAATATTTTTACTATACTATTTATGATTTAAACTCTGGAAAAAAAATACTTTGGGGGAGCATAAATCATTCTGGCATGGATGATAATTATTTAACTATTTTAAAAGCACTGACTAAAAAAATAAAAAGTAAAATACCTTCGGATAAATAAATTTTTCCTTCATAAATTAGCTAATCACTTTATCAATTTTAAAATGGCATTTACAAGAACTACCGAGCAATCTTCAAAATATGAGCATTTAGAACAAATGCCACTTCATGATTTACTGACGAACATCAACAACGAAGATAAAACCGTTCCGTTAGCTGTTGAAAAAGCCTTACCACAAATTGAAACACTGGTGACAAAAGTGGTGGAACAGATGAAAAAAGGCGGCCGTTTATTTTACATCGGTGCCGGAACTTCAGGACGTTTAGGAATTGTTGATGCTTCCGAATGTCCACCCACTTTCGGTGTGCCTTTCGATTTAGTCATCGGAATCATCGCCGGTGGTGATACTGCCATCCGTAAAGCTGTTGAATTCGCTGAAGATGACAAAGAACAGGCCTGGAAAGACCTTCAGGAATGGAGCATCAATGAAAATGATGTTGTCATCGGTATTGCTGCTTCCGGAACAACTCCGTATGTAATTGGCGGATTGGAAAAATGCAACGAAAACAATATTGCAACAGGCTGCATTACCTGTAACGAGGGAAGCCCGCTTTCCCAAACTGCAAAATTTTCTATCGAAGTGGTTGTTGGCCCTGAATTCGTAACCGGTAGCAGCCGCATGAAAGCAGGAACGGCACAAAAACTGGTCTTAAACATGATTTCAACGGCAACCATGATCCAATTGGGACGCGTAAAAGGCAACAAAATGGTCGATATGCAACTCAGTAACGTGAAACTGATTGACCGTGGCGTACGCATGATCATGGGGGAAATTCCGGTAACCTACGAAGAAGCCGAAAAACTCCTGAAAGAACATGGAAGCGTGAGAAAAGCGGTTGAGAGTTATAAATTATGAGTTATAAATTATGAGTTATGAGTTATGAGTTATGAGTTATAACCTTTTAGATATTAATTATAACCTTTTAGATACTAATTATAACCTTTTAGATACTAATTATAACCTTTTAGATATTAATTATAACCTTTTAGATATTAATTATAACCTTTTAGATATTAATTATAACCTTTTAGATACTAATTATAATCTTTTAGATATTAATTATAACCTTTTAGATACTAATTATAATCTTTTAGATATTAATTATAACCTTTTAGATACTAATTATAACCTTTTAGATATTAATTATAAGTGATTAGTATTAACAAAATATCTTTTAATCTTTTAATCTGACAATCGGATAATCTAATAATCTAAAAAAAAATGTCCACTAATAAAGAAATACTATACAAAGGCATAAAACTATTAGGATATGCACTACCGTTACTATTCATTGGTCCTTCTGTTATTCATATGTCGTTTAAAAACCAGAATCATTGGTTATACATTCCGGTGTTAGGTTTGGGTATTATTTTGTGTTTACTGTCAATATTTCTTATATTTAAAGGAATTAAAACCATAATGAGAAGTCTTTTTGATGGAAACCAATAGTATATTCTTAGAAAGTGCCAAACGTTTGTTTTTATATTACAAAACACTGGCAGAAAAAGCAATCGGACAGTTAGAAGAGGATCAACTTTTCTTTGCTGCCAATGAAGATACCAATTCAATAGCCATAATCGTTCAGCATTTAGCCGGAAACATGTTATCCCGCTGGACCGATTTCCTCACCACCGACGGGGAAAAAGATTGGCGCAACCGCGACGGTGAATTTGAAGAAAATTACAAAACCAAGTCCGAATTAATGGCTTTCTGGGCCAAAGGCTGGGATTGCCTTTTTGATGCAGTCAATTCGCTGCAACCGGCACAACTTTCGGAAATTGTATACATCAGAAAAGAAGGCCACACCGTGATGGATGCCATTAACAGACAACTGGCGCATTATCCGTATCACGTGGGACAGATAGTTTTTTATGCCAAAATGCTTAAAAAATCAGAATGGGAAAGTTTATCAATCCCAAAAAACAAATCAAACGATTACAATGCCGATAAATTTTCCAAAGAAAAAAGCATACGGAATTTCACGGATGATGAATTGAATAAATTGAAATAAAAATATGTATGGTTTTTATCATTATACCGGAGGATTCCTATGGTGGATTTTCATTAAATTTTGCCGTACAAAACTTGTTGATGAACAGGCAGAATCTAACAAACTGAGAAATTCTTTATTTATATTTTTTATCAACTTAACGATAGCATTGTCTATTGTTTATATTTTAAACACTTAAAAACCCATAGCCCTGATAGTAGTGGAAATCCTTTTTCTCGTCAGTTCGAGTATTCGCGTTAGCGAATGTATCGAGAACAAGGGAAAAAGATTGAAACGTATAGCAGGATTTAGCTCCAAAAAAAAATGAACAAAATAATAGTATTACTTTCTTTAACATTAGTGTCTTGCTACGAACAGCAAAGCAACTGCAAGGATTTCAAAAGCGGCAAATTTGAATTTGTCCAGGAAATAGACGGAAAAAAAATGACTTCGGTTTTTGAACGCAACGATTCACTTCAAATCGAAACTTTTGACGGTAAAACCGATACGGCCAGTGTCCGTTGGGTAAACGACTGTGAATATATCTTACAAAAACTGCATCCGAGAAATATGCAGGAAAAAAAAGCCATCAACATTAAAATACTGACAACCAATAAGAACCAGTATAATTTTGAATATTCATTCGTTGGCGAAGCAAAAAAACAAAAAGGTACTGTAACAAAAATCGAATAATAGCGTATAAATAGGAAATTTGTAACTTTTTTAACCCAAAATTCATAACTCCAAATGGAAATATTAATGAACCCTGATGCATGGATTGCATTATTGACCTTAACTTTTTTAGAAATCATTTTAGGTATCGATAACATCGTATTCCTTTCTATTGTATCCGGAAAATTAAGAGCCGAAGACCAGCCAAAAGCAAGAAGAATCGGACTTTTACTGGCAATGGCATTCAGAATCATACTTTTATTCGGTATTACATGGGTAATGAGTTTGCAAAATTCATTCTTTGATTTCGACTGGGGATTTGTATCAGGAGGAATTTCAGGACAGAGTTTAATTGTATTTGGAGGTGGTTTGTTCTTGCTTTACAAATCGGTTTCTGAAATCCACCACAAATTAGAAGGTGAAGAAGAAGCAACATCAGGAAAAGCAAGTAATTCATTACCGTCTGCTATCATCCAGATCGCTTTATTGAACATCGTATTCTCGTTTGACAGTATCTTAACGGCTGTTGGATTAGTGAGTTCGGCTGAACCGCCAACAGGTTTTGGTCCTGCAGGAGCTTTGGAAATCATGGTGGGTGCAATCATCATTTCAATTATAATCATGTTGATTTTTGCCGGTCCGGTTTCTAAATTCGTTAACGAGCATCCTACAATCCAAATCTTAGGTTTATCATTCCTTATTTTAATTGGTGTAATGTTATTGGCTGAAGGATCGCACTTAGCTGATTTGAAATTCTTTGGTGGTACTGAAGTACACAGCATCCCGAAAGGTTATTTGTATTTTGCAATTTTCTTCTCATTATTCGTGGAATTCCTGAACTTAAGAATGAAGAAAAAAGGTACTCCGGTACAATTGCACAACAACAAAATTGTTGATGAGAAATTAACAGATGACGATTTAACCAATTAATTAGTATGAAAGCAGCCTGGCTAAAAATATTCGTTCTGTGTTGTACATTCAGTACTTACGCTCAAGAGGAACCAAAAATAGAGTTAAACAAAGAAAGCTTCATGAAAAAATTGTCTGATGAAGCCTGTAAATGTATTGATTCTGTTGATGTTGACAATGTTATCAAAGATTCTATTTCTTCAGGAATAAATCGTTGCATTGACAAACAGGTAATGGCATATCAGCTGCTTACACAACTTATTAACACGAATGCTTTAGGAACTAAAGACGAAAAAAAAGACGTCAATATTGTCATAAACACTAACCCTGATTCTGACGATTATAAAAAGCATTATTATGAAATGGAAAGTTATCTGATGGAAAACTGTGAGGCAATTAAACGAAAAATTGCTACTAACGATGTTTACCGTGAAAAATCTGTTTCAAATGACCCGGAAGCTTTAAAATATTATAATCTGGCTTTAAAAGAAGATAAAAACGGAAATCTCCAAAAAGCAGTTGAATATTATAAAAAAGCAATTGTTTTTGACCCTGAATTTGTTTTTGCGTATGACAATCTTGGTATTACTTACCGTAAGCTGAAGGAATATGACAAAGCAATAGATGCTTATGAAAAGTCATTAAAAATAGATCCAAACGGTCTTACACCATTACAAAACATAGCTATCGTTTACCAGCATAAAAAGGAATATAAAAAAGCCATAAAGGCGTATGAACGTTTAGCGAAACTTGATGCAAAAAATCCGGAAGTGTTTTATGGTATAGGTCAAGTTTACGCAATCATCAGTGATTTTGAAAAATCCCTCGATAATTTATGTCAGGCATACAACATATACATCGATCAAAATTCTCCTTACAGAAGTGACGCTGAAAAATTGATTCAGATTGTTTATAATGAGATGAAAAAAGAAGGAAAAGAAAAAGCTTTCAAACAAATACTTGAAAAACATAAAATCCGAATGGAATAAAAAAAGCCCTGAAATTTCAGGGCTTTTTTATTTAATAATTCAATGTCAATCCGATTCCCAATCCCATATCACTTTCATAATGCGATGATAGTGCAGAATACCGGTTAACAATGTATTTCAAACCTGCCATATATTCTTTATCGGTATTAACCATAAAAGCCATCCGCAATCTTTTAGACAATGGGATATCTTCGCGCATCAGTTGGAAACGGAGATTTCCATCGGTGTAAACTTCTCCCTGTAAAGTAACTAACATAGGCAGAACATAACTGGCTCCTGCACTCAGCACCGCTCTTTTGTTTTTAGTATTGGACTGCCCGAAGATATTCTTTTCAACTGCATCATGTCCCATTTTCCGGTAGCGCCAGTCAAAACCTATAAAAGGCATAAACCATTGCATCTTCCCGATGTATCTTCCGATATGGGTTTCGGTTTCATACCCATGCATGTCATTATATCCCAGACGCCACTCGGTGCTTATACTCCAACGTGTATTTTGCAACATAAACATACCGTCGTTTCCATTGGTTGCAAAATCATTCTCGGCCATGAAATGAAACTCACGGTCATCAGCTTTCAGCATCCGAAAAGCCTTTTCAGGATTGGGCAATTCCGGATTTGGTTTTTGGTTTTCATAGGAAAAGATTCGTCCCATACCGCTCATCATATGGTATAAAATGTGGCAATGGAAAAACCAATCCCCTTCTTCATTGGCTAAAAATTCAATCGTATCAGTTTCCATCGGCATGATATCAACAACATTTTTAAGTGGTGCATAATCTCCCTGACCATTGATCAAACGGAAATCATGCCCGTGCAAATGCATCGGATGGCGCATCATCGATCCGTTATAAAGTGTAATGCGTAATACTTCTCCTTTTTTGACCAAGATTTTATCCGTTTCCGAAATCACTTTGTTATCCAGACTCCAAACATAACGGCTCATATTACCGGTAAGTTCAAACCGTAATTCTTTAACCGGTGCATTGGAAGGCAAAACTGTTTTAGTGGGCGACTTCAGCATCGCATAATTAAGTGTTACGATATCAGATAATTTATTCGCATTGTACTGATGTTCTGAATGCTCATTCTCCTGATTCAGTTTTTCTTTTTTACTTCCGGTGATTTCAGGATACATGACCACATTCATATCCATTTGGTTCAGGCTCATGTTCATCCCCATATCATTCAGTTCGCCGTTCATTTTCATCATATCATTCATCATTTTCATTCCTTCAAAATACTTTAATTTAGGAAGTGGTGATACTAATTGCTTTATACCGTTTCCTAAAAAAAGTGATGCCGATTGTGTTCTGTCTTCAGGCGTAGCCAAAAACTCATAAGCTGTTACATTTGCGGGAATTTCAACCACAACATCATACGTTTCAGATACAGCGATAAGCAAACGGCTGACTTCTACCGGTTCGACATCGTTTCCGTCATTGGCCACGACAGTAATTTTTCCTCCTGCATATGTCAGCCAGAAGTTACTGGATGCACCACCGTTTGATATCCGTAACCGTACCTTCTCACCATCTTTAATATTCTGAATTTGATTTTCGGATTTACCGTTTACAAAGAATTTTTCATAGTACACATCGCTCACATCCATCGCCAGCATCCGTTTCCATTCATTTGTGATTTTTGTTTTAAAATGCCCTTCACGGATTGCTTCCACATAACTTTGTGTGCTACCTTTTTTAATGGCAAACCAATCGGAGGCATTATGCAGCATTCTATGTACATTTTCGGGATCAATATTCGTCCATTCACTTAAAATGATGGGATAGGTTGGCAAATCATCAATTCCTTTTCGGAAAGTTGGATCATCATTCCGTTTTTTAAAAATCATGGAACCATACATCCCGATTTGTTCCTGCAGACCTGAATGACTGTGATACCAATGGGTTCCGTTTTGTTTTATAGGGAACCGGTAAACATAAGTGCTGTGCGGTTTTATAGGCATTTGGGTCAAGTAAGGTACACCGTCTTCTTTATTCGGTAAAAAAACACCGTGCCAATGCATCGCAGTTTCTTCATCCAATTCGTTATGTATATAAATTTCCGCGATATCGCCTTCGGTAAAAGTCAATGTTGGCATTGGAATCTGACCATTGACAGCGATGGCTCTTTTTTCTTTTCCGGCATAATTTACAATCGTATCCCGGACGTATAAATCATAGCGGACGACCTTCTGTGCAAAAGCCATCGATATGAAAAGTAATAGTATACTGTTTATTAAAAATTTCATCTTATACGTTATAATAATTGAAGAAGTATATAAGCACTCATGGTGATCATCAATGCATCTTCAATAATGGTTATCGTGCTCATGGGCAAGTTAAAAACGGCTCCCAAACAAGCACACTGTATTCTTTTTTTATTCAAAACCGATTGCAAAACACCAATGATACTGACAGACATAACCACAAAAGTGACCAGATTAGTAACCATCGGATTGAAATCAATCAGAAAAGCAATTCCCAAACCGAGTTCTATAAAAGCATATATATAAGCCCAAGCCGGTAACTTGCGTGCAATCACATCATACATGACATAAGTTTCGGTGAAACCTTTTAAATTCAATAGCTTAAAAAAAGAGAAAACCAAAAAGAAACCTGCCATGAAATGACGCATCCATTCCATAAAATGAAAAGAACCGGATTCCCTTTGAATCAATAAAGTCACAGCAGTAATAAATCCGAAAATCAGTAAAACAGGTTTATAGCTTTCAAACCAGGATTTAGTTTGTTCCATTACTTCATTATGCTCTTTTGCTAAAATTTTATATTTACTGTCTTTTTCAGTCAATACTTTTTGCAAGACACTCAGCAGGACATGTTTATCCATTGAAATTACTACCGAATTTGTTTCTTTTGAAACTTCTACATTAGTAATATCGGCCACAGAAAATAAAGCTGTTTTAACTTTAGATTCGCAACTTGAACATGTCATTCCGGTTATTTGATATTCGTGTGTCATCGTTTAAATTTTTTAAGTGATTTAATAATGACAAAGTTCAGAGCATTCTATATGGGATCTGTTACACTATTCCGGGTTGGATTTGTAATTTTTATAGGTCTTCGATTTGTTTGCGCTTTTTCTCTTTCAGTTGTTTGAAATAAGTGGGTGTAAAACCGGTTACTTTCTTAAATTGGTTACTCAGATACGCCACACTGCTGTAATTGAGTTGATAGGCTATTTCGCTTAAATTCAATTCATCGTAAACCAGAAGTTCTTTCACTTTTTCTACGCGCTGCAGAATATAGTATTTCTCAACAGTAACACCTTCAACTTCCGAAAACAGATTGCTCACATAATTATAATCAAGAGATAATTTTTCACTGATAAAATCTGAAAGATTGGTTTTTATACTTTCCTGGCTATGGTGGACTAATTCAATAATAACCGTTTTAACCTGTTCGATTAACCGGCTTTTTTTATCATCAATCACTTCAAACCCGAATTCCTCCAGTTGTTTTACTACTAATTCCTTTTGGCTATCATCCAAAGAGTCAATTATTTCAGCTTCGCCCAATTCAACTGAAAGGACGTTAAGCCCGAGTTTTTCCAACTCGGACTTAACAACCAATTTGCAACGGCTGCAAACCATATTTTTGATGTAAATTTTCATTATTTAAGCGTTTCCACCGTTTTTCCACACGTCAACATCATCGAACCATAATACGGATTCTTAACTGCATTTTCCTTGCTCAGCCAATTAGCTCCTTTACCGTCGTTAGCCATCGGACAAAATTGATAATATATAGGTTCACTTAATTTTCCGGTTTTCATCAGGGCGTAAATATTTTTGGAAAGTGTGATGAAATGATCTCTTTGATGTTTTATATCTTTAGTATCAGCAATATGTGCAGCATCTTCATTTAAATCAGTATTTACTTTCATCCAAACCATATGCACTTCATTGTCCAATAATTCCATTTTAACCTGACTAAGAGCAGTAGAAAGTTCTTTTGAGATTCCTGAAGCTTTATTGCCATCAGAATTGACCAAGGCGTCTTTTAACTGAAAATAGTTTTGAAAAACATTTGCCAATTGATTTTTTTCTTGTTTAACCTCTTTGCTATCACTATGATTATCGTGGTTATGTGCTGTTTCTTCTGCAGTTGTTTTAACTACTTCCTGTTTAAATTGACGCTTATATTGGCAACATTCAGGTAAATCTTTATAGGCATCTTCCGGAGCCAAAAAAAGAGGACTGTCATAACCTGCCAAAGCGATTCTTTTTAAAATTTCCTCTTTATTGGTCTTCGTTTCATCATAACTGATTGCTGCAACTTTTGTGTCTTTGTCCCAATCAACCGAGGCAATTTTCTTCAAATTTCCTGCCTTTTCGATGGTTTCTTCACACATTTCACAGTTTCCACTGATTTTTACGGTTTCTTTTTTTGCATTTTTGATTTGGGCTTCACACGAAACAGAAAATACTGCAATGCTCAGCAATAAAACTATATTTTGAATTGATTTTTTCATATGTGTATAATTTAATTTTTAGCGGTCACATATGTTATCGCCTTGTTTTCATAAGTGATTGTTTGCAACAAACGTGTTATTAGTCGCGATTTCATAAGTAAACGATTTTAAAGCCTGAATAACAAGCTTATAATTAGTATAAAATTAGATAAATAATTGCAATCGGAAATTTTTATCATTTCCAAAAATGTACAATTATGGCTAGTCAGAAAATCGTTAGCTTATTTTAGGCAGTGCCCAAACAGTAAAGAATACTTTGCTTAACAAAGCATTATAATGGAAGTTATTATTTTTTCCTGTGACAGGAATAAAGAAATTGCTGCTGTTTTCCAAAATTCCGAAAACCATCGAAATACATCCGCCTAAAGAAGTACAGTGGCATTTTGAATCATCACAACTTTTGTTACAGCCTTTTTCTTCAGATGAAGATTTTTCATCACAGCAACTTTTATCCGATGATTTTTTTGATGTTTCTATTCTATGTGAATTGGAAGATTTTCCATTAGTACATGCATAACTTTTTCCGGGCATTACAAACATGCCGAACAGAAACACTATAGCGTATATGAATAATTTTCTTTTCATTTGATACAGGCAAATATAAAAAATAGTAACAGTGGGTACTGTTACTATTTTCTTAAAACTTAATCCAGACTCAGGGTAATTTGCCCATCGTCATCCAGACTTATATTATAATCAGCTAAATCTGATCCTTCTTCAGAATTTGAATCAATCACTTCAATTTCTTCAGGAATCACTTCTATTGGTTCTTCATACGGAAGCGGTTCCAAAAGATTCACCTGTTTTAATTTATCAGTCGTCAATTGATTTCCTAACGCTTTGATTCCTTTTACGGCAATAAATTGTTCCAAATCAATTGTCTGATTCTCTTTTTGAACTCCTTTATTCTTCGCAAAGATAATCTCTGCAACCGGACGCCAGTCGGTTGAAACAATTTCTAATTGTGATTTTTCGTGTTCGGTAATAAAAATTTCTTCTTTGTTTTCGTTTTCAACCAGAAAACGTTTTACAAAATAACGTTCTTTTTCACCATCATAGTAAATGGCCGAAACCGGTTTTTTAGGATGCCATTTTTCCAGAATAATCATGTCTTCGTCAAAATGTGTGGTCAATTCCGGAATAATGGTTTTCAATTTACCCGATTGATTGATAATCAGAAGTCGGTCATTCGGACGGAATTCACCTAACAACTCTCCTCTTGCATCCACATTCAGACGCTGAACAGTATCATCAAACCAAACTTTTCGCGGACGTAAGGTCGAAATACCTTTTTCCTTCAGTTCAATTTTCTTAATTGGATATTTTGACACCGTATTTCCTTTGGAAGCCCTTCCTTTGATAGCGATATCGGCAAAATCCAAATCCCATTTCAATTTTTTCACACTTCCTACCTGACGCAGCAAAATGGTTACTACTTCGGCTTCCCCATTCGGGTTATGTGAAAAATACAACACTTGTGATCCCGGTTTTTCCTGAGTCAGATCATAGGCTTTATCACGCGTAACTCCTGAAACATTGAAACGTTTTATAAACGAAGAACCCGATTTTCCGTCACGGTAAATCATGTTATAGATCGTTCGTTTATCATTCTTGTCGAAAACAGCAATATGGATAATGTCTTTACCGATGAATTTTTTATCGTCGACTTTTGTTATCACCATTTTTCCGTCACGTAAGAATACGATAACATCATCAATATCCGAACAATCGGCAACATACTCATCTTTTTTCAGGCCGGTACCGATAAAACCTTCTTCACGGTTCACATATAATTTAGTATTACGCAGAACTACCTTAGTCGCCTCAATCGTATCGAAAGAACGCAATTCAGTCTGGCGTTCGCGTCCTTTACCATATTTTTCTTTCAGTCTCGTAAAATAATCGATTGCGAATTCAATCAAGTGGGCCAAATGATGTTTCACCTGTTCCATTTCTTCTTCCAGTTTCGCAATCTGCTCATCCGCTTTATCCGAGTCAAAACGTGTGATACGAATCATCGGAATCTGTGTCAGCTTTTGCAAATCTTCGTCAACAATATCCCTCACGAATGATTTTCTGAAAGGCTCGAAACGATTGTACATGTATTCAAATAATGATTCCTTATCCGAATACAATTTGAAATCGATGTACATTTCTTCCCGGATGAATATTTTTTCCAAAGTCGAAAAATGCCATTTGGTTTCCAATTCCTGTAATTGGATCTCCAATTCCTGACGCAATAAATCAACAGTTCTGTTAGTGGATATTTTCAACATATCCGAAACCCCTATGAACAAAGGTTTGTTATCTTCAATCACACACCCCAAAGGTGCCAATGATGTTTCACAAGCTGTGAAAGCATACAGCGCATCGATGGTCTTATCGGGCGAAACACCCGGCGGAAGATGGATCAAAATCTCAACATCAGCCGCTGTATTATCTTCAATTTTTTTGATTTTGATTTTCCCTTTATCATTCGCTTTCAGGATACTGTCTATCAATGACGAAGTATTGGTCGAAAACGGAATTTGGGTAATTACCAATGTCTGCTTGTCCAATTGGGAAATTTTGGCACGTACACGCACACGGCCTCCGCGCAAACCGTCATTATAATTGGAAACATCGGCAATACCGGCAGTTGGGAAATCAGGATATAATGTAAAAGGCTTATTTTTCAGGATTTTAATCGAAGCCTCAATCAACTCATTGAAATTGTGTGGTAAAATTTTGGTGGATAAACCAACAGCAATACCTTCCCCACCCTGCGCTAACAATAATGGGAATTTCACCGGAAGATTGATTGGCTCGGCACGACGTCCATCGTATGACAATCCCCATTCGGTAATTTTAGGAGAATATAAAACTTCCAAACCGAATTTTGAAATACGTGCTTCAATATAACGCGAAGCTGCGGCTCCGTCACCGGTTAAAATATTACCCCAGTTTCCTTGGGTATCAATCAGTAAATCTTTTTGTCCGATTTGCACCATGGCATCACCAATACTCGCATCTCCGTGCGGATGGTATTGCATGGTATGACCAACTACGTTTGCCACTTTATTGTAACGGCCGTCATCCAACTCTTTCATGGAGTGCATGATACGGCGCTGAACCGGTTTAAATCCGTCTTCAATAGCCGGTACGGCACGCTCCAGGATTACATAAGAGGCATAATCCAGGAACCAATCTTTATACATCCCGGTTACTTTCGTAATGGTTGCATCCGGATTTTCTTCATTGTGATCGTAAAAGTGTTCTCCCTCAAAATGACCTTCTCCTGAAGAATGTTCTTCAGCGGATTGATCTTCTTGTGGTGTTAATTCTTCTTCGTTTATATTTTCGTTTTCTTCGCTCATATTTTTGCTGATGCAAACTAGTCTCTAACTTGTTAATTCTTCCACCGTATCCAATTCAACCTTAAGATTATTAATGATGAATTCCTGACGGTCCGGTGTGTTTTTACCCATATAAAATTCCAATAACTTTTCAATGGATGTTGCTTTGTCCAGCATAACAGGGTCCAATCGGATGTCGTCACCAATGAAGTGTTTGAACTCGTCCGGTGAAATCTCTCCCAATCCCTTGAATCGTGTGATTTCCGGTTTTGGCTTTAATTTATCGATGGCCATCCGGCGTTCTTCATCGCTGTAGCAGTAAATCGTTTCTTTTTTGTTACGCACACGGAATAAAGGCGTTTGCAGAATATACAAATGGCCTTCTTTGATAATTTCCGGAAAAAACTGTAAGAAGAACGTAATCAACAGTAAACGGATGTGCATACCATCGACATCGGCATCGGTAGCGATTACGATATTATTGTAACGCAGATCTTCCATGCTTTCTTCTATATCCAAGGCTGCCTGTAACAAGTTGAACTCTTCGTTTTCGTACACAATTTTTTTAGTCATTCCGTACGAATTCAAAGGCTTACCACGTAAACTGAAAACCGCCTGGGTATTTACATCACGTGACTTGGTAATTGATCCCGAAGCTGAATCTCCCTCGGTAATGAAAAGCGTACTTTCCAAACTTCTCGGATTTTTGGCATCGGTTAAATGCACACGGCAATCACGTAATTTTTTATTGTGTAGACTTGCTTTTTTGGCACGTTCTTTTGCCAATTTTCGGATACCTGACAGCTCTTTACGCTCTCTTTCCGCCTGAAGGATTTTACGCAGAAGCAAATCGGCTACTTCCGGATTTTTATGTAAAAAATTATCTAATTTGGTTTTAATGAAATCATTGACAAAAGTACGGACTGAAGCTGCATTAGGTCCCATTTCCGTTGAGCCTAATTTAGTTTTGGTCTGTGATTCGAAAACAGGCTCCTCTACTTTTACCGAAATTGCCGAAACAATTGATTTACGGATGTCCGAAGCTTCAAAAGGTTTATTGTAGAATTCTTTTATCGTACGTACAATTGCTTCACGGAAAGCGCCCAAATGTGTTCCTCCCTGAGTTGTATTCTGACCGTTCACAAACGAATAATATTCTTCAGAATACTGGGTTTTACTGTGTGTCATCGCAATCTCGATGTCATCTCCCAAAAGATGGATGATTGGATACACCATATCTTCTTCGGAAATGTTTTCTTCCAGTAAATCTTTCAGTCCATTATCCGAATAAAACTTCTCACCGTTATAAATTATTGTCAATCCCGTATTCAGGTAACAATAATTTTTCAACATCTTAATGATGTATTCGTTACGGTATTTGTAATGTTTAAAGATCGTATCATCTGCAACGAAAGAAACCTTTGTTCCTTTGCGTTTGGTTGTTTCCTGAACTTCTTCTTCAAGTGTCAAGTTACCGGCAGAGAATTCAGCAGCTTTTTGTTGGTTATCACGAACAGACTCCACACGGAAGAAAGTCGAAAGTGCATTAACAGCTTTGGTACCGACACCATTCAAACCAACTGATTTTTTGAAGGCCTTCGAATCATACTTACCACCGGTATTCATTTTGGACACTACATCCACTACTTTACCTAAAGGTATTCCACGTCCATAATCACGAACGGTTACCATTTTATCTTTAACGGTAACTTCAATGGTTTTTCCGGCACCCATAACAAACTCATCGATACAGTTGTCCAGAACTTCCTTTAATAAAATATAAATACCATCGTCAGGTGAAGAACCATCCCCTAATTTTCCGATGTACATACCGGGACGCATACGGATATGCTCCTTCCAGTCGAGAGAACGGATATTGTCTTCGGTATATTGATTTTGCTCAAGCATATAAAAAATCGGTTTAACTTCTCTATTCGACTTTTATTACTCATAAAAGCCTCGAGTGGTGCTAATATAAAATAAATGGATATCATTTAAAACACCTGACAAATAAAGTTATTGACAATATAATTATCAGCATTCTTCACAAATCTTCTTCCAGAAAAGTTAAATACTTGTTAAAATATTAAATATTTTTTTTGATATTTACAAAAAATAAACACTAATCAAACACGCATGAAAAAAATTGTTCTTATTCTTTTTGGGCTTTTTATGAGTAATACTCTACTGTCCCAAAGCAAACTTATTGGTAAAGTAAGTGATGAATCAGGTCAAGGACTTCCGGGGGTAAACATTTCAGTTACCGGCGGTAGTTTAACAACCTCCGATTTTGAAGGAAAATACCAACTTAATCTGTCAAATGGAAATTATACTATTTCGTTTTCTTTTCTTGGCTTTAAAAGCGTATCAAAAGAAATCACAATAGTAGATGGGGAAAACACTCTTGATGTAACAATGATAGATGATTCAAAATCACTGGAAGAAGTTGTGGTAGTTGGTTCCCGTTCGGCACCAAGAAGCAATACTACTACTGCACTACCTATCGATTTACTGTCCACAAAAGATCTTGCTTCAACAGGTCAGGCATCATTTGATAAAGCATTACAATACAGAATTCCGTCTTTCAACACGGTACAGACTCCTGTAAATGATGCTACTTCATTGCTTGATCCATATGAAATCAGAAATATGGGACCAAGCCGTACATTGATTTTGATTAATGGAAAACGTAAAAACATGAGTGCATTATTGTACACCCAAACCTCTCCGGGACGCGGTGAAACAGGTGCAGATATCTCTGCAATTCCTCAGGATGCAATCGAAAGAGTTGAAATTTTACGTGACGGTGCATCTGCACAATATGGATCTGATGCAATTGCCGGTGTAATGAACATCATCCTTAAAAATTCAGCTAATGCTGGTTCAGCAACTTTAAGAACCGGTATTACAGGCAAAGGCGGAGGAGAAATGCTGGGGGTTAGTATCAACAATGGTACAACAATTTTTGAAGAAAAAGGATTTTTGAATTACACTATCGATTTCTCAAAAACAAAAATGGCTAACCGTCCGGGCAAAGTTGATGCACAAGGAGAAGCTAATGATTTTGGCGCTGATATCAATGATGTACAGGAATTCTTAGACAGACGTCCAGATGCCGGAAACATTAACGCATCACCGGAAACTGCTACATCAAAATTTGAAATCAACGGTGGTGTTGACGTAAGCGACAAATCAAAATTCTATTTTAACGGAGCGTATGTTTACAAAAAAGTAAATTCATTTGCTAACTACAGAACTCCTTACTGGAGAAGTTTAGCTGATTATCCGTTTTTAGCAGACTTTTTCCCTGCTGACACACCAAGTGGATATGACGGATATGTACCTACATTTGAAGGCGACTTAAATGACTACAATGCCACAGTAGGAATAAAATCGAAAAAGAATGGCTGGAACACTGATTTAAGTATAACTTTTGGTGGTAACAAACAAGAATACAGTGTTAATAACTCTTTCAACAGATCTGATATTCAAGACGGTAATGGCGAAAATGTGTATCTGGAAAACAGTCCGATCAGCTTTAAACCGGGTGGAACAAGCTTTAACCATATCGTAGGTAATATTGATATCAATAAAATCATCAACGATCACTGGAGTTTTGGTATTGGTTCTGAGTTCAGAACAGAAAACTTTGCAGTTTTGGAAGGTGACAGAGCTTCTTGGGAAGGTGTTGGAGCTGATTCATTTGCAGGAAACAGACCTGAGAATTCGGGAAAATGGAACAGATACAACTTAGGTGCTTATGCAGCTGTTGATTTTGACCCTACAAAAGATTTCCAGATAAGCGGTACGTTACGTGCTGAAAACTACAGTGATTTCGGAAGTACAGCCGTATGGAAATTAAGTTCACGTTATAAATTCATGGATGACAAAGTTACTTTAAGAGCTTCATTATCTACCGGTTTCAGAGCTCCTTCATTACACCAGATTTATACTCAAAAATCACAATACAGCTTCGTAGCCGGTCAAGGTATCCAAGTGAGTGGATTAATTAATAATGTATCTCCACAAGCAAGATTATTGGATATTGATAAATTGAAAGCTGAAAAATCAAAAAATTTCACGTTAGGTATGGGAATCAAACCAACGGATAATTTCAGTGCTACAATTGACTATTATAATATCACTGTTGACGACAGAATTGTTTTAAGTGATGAAATGACCGATGTGACAAGAGATGGGAAAAACTTAGGGACGCTTTCTTTCTTCACTAATGCACTTGACACGAGAACTTCTGGTTTAGATGTGGTATTAAACTATAAAAACATCGAAATTGGTACCGGAAATTTAGGTTTTAACTTATCAGGAAACTACACGTTTAAAAATGAAAAAAGAAATGATGTGCCATTATTCCTTGTAAACGATGCCACGAACGAAACAGCTCCAATTATTGATAATACACAAGAACGATTGTTATTCTCTTCAAGACCAAAAACAAAATGGATTTTAGGGACTACTTATGATATTGGTAAATTCGGGTTCAACCTAAACAATACATTATTTGGTAAAACAAGATTCCAACAAGCTGGTATTGATTCTAATTTAGAAACAGAATTTGTACCAAAGGTTGTTACTGATTTAGGTGTAAATTTCAACTTAAACGAAAAAATCACAATCGCATTCAATGCAAACAACATCTTAAATGTGTTACCGGAATGGAAATTTGTTGCACTTAATGATGCCGGGCGTGCTATCCTGAGCGATCCAGCACAAGTTAAAACCCAATCCAACTTAATTACTTTTAACCAACGTTATTCAAGAATGACTTACGACGGTTATCATTTCAGTCAATTAGGTTCAATGTTTAGTTTATCTTTAAACTACAAACTATAATCACAAATCATAAAGGCTGGTATCACACCAGCCTTTTTTAATTAATCAGATATGGCAACTTTATACGAAGGCGAAATGGCCGGAATTTATGAAGCTATGTACCAAAGTTTCGTAAACTATGATGAAGAATACACTTTTTACAAAAGCATACTCGATAATTACAATTGTAATTCAGTAGTGGAAATTGGTGCCGGCACCGGTAATTTAGCCTATAGATTTTCGGAAGACAACTTTGATTACACCGGGATTGATTATAGTGAAGATATGCTTTCCATTGCCCGGAAAAAATATCCTGAACTGAATTTATTACACGGAGACATGAGAAACTTCAAACTCCAGAAAAGAACAGACGCAGCTATAATCACAGGAAGAACAACTAGTTACATCATAACCAATAAAGATTTTCACGATGCTTTGGCATCAATTTCAAATAATCTGAACGATAAAGGATTTCTTGCTTTTGATTTTATTGATGCATCCCGATATCTTCCTTTTATCCTTGAAAATAAAGATATCGAACACAAAGCTGTGGTAAACGGAAAAATCTACTCGAGAATTGGCAATTGGTTTCCAACTGAATTGGACAACTTTTTGGTAAAATGGGAAGCCGATTATTTTGTCGAATCCGGTAATGATAAAAAATTCATCCAAAAAGACACTTCAATTGTACGGATCTTTACCAAAGAAGAAATCGAATTACATCTAAAAATAAAAGGTTTTGAAATTATTGAACTTATTGACCGAAAAACATATGCTTATGATACGTATGTAGTAATTGCAAGAAAAGTGAATTAAACCAATCCACTTTTTCTGCAATCTATTTTATTTAGTATAATGATTTAAAATACCAATGTCTGTTGGTGTCCACAATGCAGCTTTCTGATCCGCAGCTTTCAAGGCATTGTTCGTCCAGGTGTTACAGGTATGAAACAAACTGTAACTTCCTTTGGCTTCATAAAAAGCATCGTTTTTACCATAAACTGCATCCGTTTCAATTTTCAGAAAATTATCTGAATCCTGCTTAAATGAATTGGTGATAAAACCAACTAATTTCATGTATTCCGATTCAGAAATCAACAAACGTTTACACTGCGCATTTTCCTTCAGACTTTTATAAAATGTAGTATGAATAGCCGATGTACTTAATCCTGAAGCCGCTTTAAACGCAGTCGAAAATTTTAAATCATCCCATGTTGGCGTTTCCAGATAAAATCCTTTATCACCCCATCCGAAAGCTACTAATTGTGCCGTAGAATCTTTCGCAATTGTATTTTCAAATTTTACTTTTTGGCTCCAATCATATAAATCATTTTTCACCGGAAGGACAATATCGGTATGAACACCATTGGAAAGTATATAAACCTGAATTGTTTTTCCATCAGCCGTAACATCAGAATTTACAGGGATTTTTGGTAGTAAAAAAGCACTCAAAATATAAATCAATAGAAATCCTATAAAACCTAATATTAGTTTTAGAAAGAATTTTGCTGTTTTTCTGATATTCTTCATTATGTTTCTTTGTTAAGTTGGACTTGTTTACTGATTTCCAAATACTTTTTAAACTCTCTTCTGGAAGGGGAAAGAATAAATTTTGTGGAATCGATTTTCTTTGATTTTATTTTAGTTATCGAGTCAAATTGATATAGTTCGCTCCAATTATTTAAATTTTCAATTACAGCAGATTTTTTTTCAAATCTTAAAATTTTTGATTTCCAGAAAACAGAATCTTTTTCATTTAAAATAAGACAGTTACCGAGTCGTTTCATCTTCTGCTTATCTGAAAACTCAAAAAAAATGTCAATTTCTTCATTTGACAATTCGATTGAATCTCCAATAAACCTATACTTCAAAATAAGTTTATCATCCTCCCTGAAAATCATTCTGTTTTTTTCAATAATAAAATCTTTTCTTAAAGAGTCCAAGTCTTTTTTATGTACCATCGATTTATACAGATATTTTGTAATAATCTGATTTTTTGAAACAATCATATAATAATCATTATCAACAAGATAAGATCCAATAAACCTATTTGGAATTTTTGATAATTCAGAATCATTTACAGGCTGTGGGTTTTCAAAATATAAGTCAAAAGATTCCAAAGGCTCCTCACAATGTTCTTTGCAGGAAAAAAACAAAAATAAAAATGAGGCTAGTAAAACGATTGATTTCATGGGGTTATTTTACAAAATGAAATCAAAAATTGAGCCAAAAAAAGCGAAACTGGAAAGTTTCGCTTAATTATTTATATATCAGAATTCTAAAATTTACACATTAAATCTGAAGTGCATTACATCACCATCCTTAACTATATATTCTTTACCTTCCACTCTTAATTTCCCGGCTTCTTTTACTTTAGCTTCGGAACCTAAATTAGAATAGTCATCAAAAGCAATCACTTCAGCACGGATGAATCCTTTTTCAAAATCAGTATGAATCACACCGGCAGCTTTCGGGGCTGTATCACCAATATTAATAGTCCAGGCACGGACTTCTTTCACACCTGCCGTAAAATACGTCTGAAGGTTTAATAATTTATAAGCCGCACGAATTAACACAGAAGATCCCGGTTCAGTCAATCCCATGTCCTGTAAGAACATCTGACGTTCTTCGTAACTTTCTAATTCAGTAATATCTGCTTCTGCTCCAACAGAAAGCACAATAACTTCTGCTCTTTCGTCTTTAACTAACTCACGAACCTGATCAACATATTTGTTACCGTTTACTGCCGAACTTTCGTCCACATTACAAACGTATAAAACGGGTTTCGTAGTAATCAATTGGAAACTTTCCATTAATTCTTCTTCATCCTGGCTTTGAGGTTCAACAGTTCTGGCCGATTTAGCCTGCATTAAAGCATCCTTAATTCTATTTAACAATGCTTGTTCTGCCTGCGCCTCTTTATTACCTGTTTTTGCAGCACGGTTTACTTTTTCCAAACGCTTTTCAATCGTTTCCAAGTCTTTCAACTGCAATTCGATATCAATAGTTTCTTTATCACGGATTGGGTTTACATTTCCATCTACGTGAACAATATTATCATTATCAAAACAACGCAAAACGTGAATAATAGCATTACACTCGCGGATGTTTCCAAGGAATTGGTTTCCTAAACCTTCTCCTTTACTTGCTCCTTTCACCAATCCTGCAATATCAACGATATCCACAGTTGCCATTTGCACACGCTCAGGTTTTACCAATTCTTCCAAACGGTTGATTCTCGGATCCGGAACGTTTACCACACCAATATTAGGTTCGATAGTACAAAACGGGAAGTTAGCACTTTGTGCCTTTGCGTTTGACAAACAATTAAAAAGAGTGGATTTACCTACGTTAGGCAATCCTACGATTCCTGCTTTCATTATTCTGATTTTTAAAAGTGTGCAAATATAGGTTAAAAGTTGTAAAGTCTCAAAGCAGCAAAGTCCCAAATATTTTATTTAAAAAAAATCCCCACAAATTGTGGGGACCTGATATATGTTTGAATTAGCAAATACCTAATTATGATTTTGAAATAAGATAAGAGTTATTGATGTAACTTTCAATATCTGCTTTGTATTTATTGAAAAGGGTCAAATAATCCTGCTGTAATAAAACCATTTCATGTGACACGAAAAAATTATCAATTTTTCGGTGAACAATAATACTTTTCCCTTTGTTTGGATGCGTGATCATATAGGCGATCCAGTCATTTCCAATGCTCAATTTAGGCATCTCATTAACAGTATCCACTTCAAAATTAGCTTCTTTAAGTCTTGAAATTCTCAAAGCTACATATTCATTGATGTCCAAATCCTTTTGCCCCAATTCATCAATGGCAAGATCAACATCTGAACTGATGGCCATGATGGTTTTATCTTTACTTGGAGCATTTACAAATAGATAATCATTGCCGGTTGCGAATTTTTTCCATCCGTCTACTTCCGGAAATTTTACTTCAAATGTCTTTTTATACTTGCTTAAAGCATTTTTCACAGAAGGAAATTCTTTTTCCATTCCTTGGGTAATTGCCATTTTATTGAACAAATCTTTTCCCAAAAGACGGAAATACATATTTAAGTCCAAACCAGGATATAAAGCTGCATAATTATCAATCAGAATATTTTTTTGAGAACTGATTTCTTCTTCAGAAAACAACACATCCCCTTTTAATTTTGAAGCCTCAACCTTACCCAGAGATTTTTCTTTGGCAACATCATATGCAGTTACTTCGGAGGCAGCACACACACTAAATTTATTATCTTTTTTATCGCTTCTGAAATAACCAAGATATTCATTGATCAACAATACGTTTTTCCAACCGTCAGCTTTTAATTGGTCAAAATTCAATTTTGCTTTTGCATCAAAGTATTTCGCCACATCCCTTTTGTTAAAAGCAGTAATATCCAACATACTGTTTTTATTCATCAGGTTTTCTTTTATGGTAGAAGCGTGTTTGAAACGGTAGTCCACAAAATCAGTCATTAATTTTTGTAATTCAACCGATTTACGTTCATTGGCTTCATCAGCTATTCCCTGAGCTATAAGAACCCCTAGAATACCACCATATAAAAAAGGACTTTTATTAAGATTTACTTTAAGATTATTTTCTGCATTTACAATTACCAGTAATTTCATTTTACCTTCATTATTCTGTGCAGCCAGAAATTGTGAAAAAGTTAAACTTATCCCCACAAGTAAAACTTTTACACCCATAAAAAAATTGTTTTTCATTCGTTTATTCAAATTGTTTAGTTACTTAGTCATTGTGCAGGAATGACTGACGGTTCAATAACGTCTCTTCATCTTCCACATGATTATCATCAGGAACACAGCAATCAACAGGACAAACTGCTGCACACTGAGGCTCTTCGTGGAAACCTTTACATTCTGTACATTTTCCCGGAACAATGTAATATATATCATCCGATACAGGGGTTTGCGCTGCATCAGCATCAATTTCTGTTCCGTCAGGTAAAACAATTTTACCGCTTAATGACGTCCCGTCTTTCCAACGCCAGTCATCAGCTCCTTCATAAATTGCCGTATTCGGACATTCCGGTTCACAGGCACCACAATTGATACATTCGTCTGTTATGATAATTGCCATATTTTTCTGATTTATGCTTTAAGCGATTGGCCAAAAGCGATTACACTTATTTTGATGCTTATGGTGTATTGCATACAGCCTAAAGCTAAAAAGTATTATTTTTGTGCAAAATTACAATGTAAACCACACATAAGCAAAAAACAAATGCTACAAAAAAATAAAATAAATGCCTTTATTGAATTAGGAAAGTTTTTAAGTCAGTTCCGGGAAGGGAAAAACGAAAAGATTGATCAAGTCAGGTTTAATGATCTTTACTTTGACCGTTTTATCAGCCTGATTGAACTTTCACAATCCCATAACGGTTGGTTTACGCCCGAACAAGTCTATTTCTCTATTAATTCCTGGGCTGAAGCCTTGACAGAAGAGAACCTTAACAAATGGATAGCTCCCTATGATTTTTCCAAAACGGAAGTTAAAACCGTTGGTTTGATTCTGGCCGGAAATATTCCTTTGGTTGGATTTCATGATTTTTTATCAGTATTGGTTTCCGGACATAAAGTATTAGTTAAAACATCATCAAACGATCAACATTTATTACCTTTTTTAGCCAATTATCTGATAGAAGTACAGCAGGAATTCAAGAATTACATTGAATTCACCGAAGGTAAACTGGAAAATTTTGACGCCGTTATTGCCACCGGAAGCAACAATACGGCCCGTTATTTTGAATATTATTTCAAGGATAAACCGAATATTATCCGTAAAAGCCGTAATTCTGTTGCTGTTTTGAATGGAAATGAAACCAAAGAAGATTTAACGAATCTGGGAGAAGATATTTTCCGTTACTTCGGATTGGGTTGCCGTAATGTTTCCAAGCTTTTTGTTCCGAAAGAATATGATTTCAAAAACTTCTTTGAAGCCATTTTTGTTTATCAGGATATTATCAAATATGAAAAATACGCCAATAATTACGACTATAACAAAGCGGTTTTTCTGATGAGTCTTTTCCAGTTACTGGATAACGGATTCATAACAATAAAACAAGATACAAGCTATGCCTCTCCTATTTCTTCGGTATTTTATGAATTTTATGATGATATCAAGGAAGTGGAATCTCGCTTGCAAAATGACGCCGATTCCATTCAGTGTATTGTCTCGCGCGGATTGATTCAAAACAGTATTCCGTTTGGCCAAACACAGAAACCAAAACTATGGGATTACGCAGATAACATCGATACATTAGATTTTTTGTTACATTTATAACAAGCGAAAACGTTTTCGTTAATAAACTAAAGCCTAATGTTAACAACAATTAGGCTTTTTTTGTTCAGTATTTCACGAAATTTGTGCTGATTTTAATAAATCCGATAAACAACACTTAAAAACAATGAAAAAACACAATTACAGCGCCGGGCCATGTATTTTACCACAGGAAGTTTTTGAACAGTCAGCAAAGGCTGTCCTTAATTTTAACGGAATGGATTTATCCATCCTTGAAATTTCACACCGTAGTAAAGAATTTGTCTCGGTGATGGAAGAAGCACGTGCTTTGGTTCTTGAACTTCTTGGATTGGAAGGCAAAGGTTATCAGGCATTATTTTTACACGGAGGTGCCAGTTTGGAATTTTTAATGGTTCCTTACAACCTAATGAAAGAAAATGGTAAGGCAGCATATCTTGATACCGGAACATGGGCAAGCGGAGCTATCAAAGAAGCCAAACACTTTGGAGAAACCATTGTTGTAGCTTCCTCAAAAGCCGATAATTATACACATATCCCTAAAAACTACAAAATTCAGGCTGATGCAGATTATTTTCACTGCACCAGTAACAATACCATTTTCGGGACGCAGATGAAGTCTTTTCCGGAATTGAATATTCCGGTTGTTTGTGACATGAGTTCGGATATTTTTTCAAGATCGCTTGATTTCTCTAAATTTGACCTTATTTATGCCGGTGCCCAAAAAAATATGGGACCAGCCGGAGCTACTTTGGTTGTGGTTAAAGAAGAAATTTTAGGTAAAACGGGAAGATATATTCCATCGATGTTGGATTATCAACAACATATTGCCAAAGAAAGTATGTACAATACCCCGCCGGTATTCCCTATTTATGCTTCTTTGCTGACATTACAATGGTTGAAAAACCAAGGCGGAATCAAAGCCATTGAAAAGCAAAACGAAGCAAAAGCAAATTTACTGTATACCGAAATTGACCGAAATCCTTTATTCAAAGGAACGGCTTCAGTTGAAGACAGAAGTTCCATGAACGCTACTTTTGTACTGAATGATGAAAGTCATGCCGAAACTTTTGATAAACTTTGGAAAGCTGCCGGGATTTCAGGATTGACAGGCCACCGATCGGTAGGTGGTTACCGTGCATCAATGTACAATGCCTTGCCACTTGAAAGCGTTCAGGTTCTGGTTGACGTAATGAAAGATTTGGAAAGTAAAATATAACTAGCCCCGATAGCAGCGGCATCCTTTTTACCGGGTCATTGAGGCTCCCGAAATGACCCGGTAAAAAGATAAAGCGGATAGCGGGAAGAGCTCCTAAACAAAATAAACACAATGAAAATTTTAGCAAACGACGGGATTTCAAAAAGCGGAATTGCACATTTGGAAGACGCCGGATTTGAAGTAATTACTACAAAAGTGGCTCAGGAACAGGTAGCCAATTATATAAACACGCATCAGGTTGCGGCATTATTAGTACGTAGTGCAACCAAAGTGCGTAAAGACATTATTGATGCATGTCCGTCCTTGAAAATCATTGGCCGTGGCGGCGTTGGAATGGACAATATCGATGTTGATTATGCTATTTCAAAAGATATACAGGTAATCAACACACCGGCTTCGTCATCAAACTCGGTGGCTGAACTGGTTTTTGCCCATTTGTTCAGTGGTGTTCGTTTTTTACATGATTCCAACAGAAATATGCCACTGGAAGGTGACAGCAATTTTGACGGATTGAAAAAAGCGTATGCCAACGGAATCGAATTGAGAGGAAAAACAATCGGTATCATCGGTTTTGGGCGTATTGGCCAGGCTGTAGCCAAAATGGCATTAGGACTGGGAATGAAAGTAATTGCTTCCGATAGTTTTGTAGGTAAAGCACAGATACGCGTTGAATTTTACAATGACCAATTTATAGATGTAGAAATTTTTACCGAACCGGTTGAAGACTTATTAAAGCATTCTGATTTCATTACTTTACACGTTCCTTCACAAGACGGTTACCTGATCTCGAAAAAAGAATTTGAGATCATGAAAGACGGTGTGGGAATCATCAACTGTTCGCGAGGTGGTATTATCAATGAAGTGGATCTGGTTGAAGCTTTGGACAGTAAAAAAGTTGCCTTCGCGGGACTTGATGTTTTCCAGGATGAACCAACACCGGCTGTACAGGTTTTAATGCATCCGCAGATCTCATTGACACCACACATCGGAGCTGCTACGGTTGAAGCCCAGGACAGAATCGGGACTGAATTGGCAGATCAAATTATAACATTATTAAAACACGAAATCTAAAATTATTTCTTACATTTATTGTACATTAACTTAATTAAATGAACAATTAAAATGGCTGGAATTTTAGATTTAATTAATAGTGATTTAGGAAAGCAAATCATTAGCGGCATTGGTAATCAAGCCGGTACAACAGAAAGTGAGACTTCATCAGTTTTAACATCAGCTTTACCCACGTTAGTCAACGCGATGCAGAATAATGCCACAACCGAAGAAGGTGCCGGAGGTTTACTTGGCGCTCTTTTAGGCGGGAAGCACGATGGCGGTTTACTGGACAATCTTGGCAGTATGCTGGGTGGCGGCGGAATTGACACTGAAGACGGCGGAAAGATTCTGGGGCATGTGCTTGGTGGTGAACAATCGAATATTGAATCTAACCTAAGCCAAAGTACCGGTGTGAGTACTGATAAAATAGGAATGATTCTAAAATTGGCAGCACCTATCCTAATGGCTTACCTTGCCAATAAAGCCAAAGGCAGTAACGTTCAGAGCGGAACAGATTTGGGCGGATTATTAGGCGGTTTGCTCGGAGGTGGCAGTCAAAGCCAAGCCGAAGACTCTTCATCAGGCGGATCAATATTAACTTCGGTTTTGGATCAGGACGGCGACGGTCAACTAGGTGTAGGAGACGCAGTAGCCGCAGCCACTAAAAAAGGAGGTCTAGGCGGATTTTTAAGCAGTATATTCGGAAGGAAATAACAATAAAACCACGTTCTTATGGACGTGGTTTTTTTAATACATACAATCATGAGAACTTTATTATTAATGTTGGTAATCATAACAAGTGTCATTTCGTGCAAAACTAAAAGCACAGGCAGTTCCGGCGACAGTATGGCCAATGCCAAGTCGGTTCAGGGAGACACCGTTAAAATTGCCAATTCGGAACTGGAGTATGAGGTCATTATCATCGATCCCGGATTCAATAACTGGTTAAATTCAAGGGCATTCCCAAGAGGATATCATTCAGAATCGTATCTGGAAGGTAAAAACCAATGGTATGTCCAGGAATGGAACAGAAGGGTATTACAGCCACAACGCTACGACCGTAATTTGTACGAAATGTCTATCAATTACGACCCTGCGATACATTATGGCTATGAAGTGAATTATTTGATTTATAATTACATGGTTTATTTTCAAAATACTTTTAAACAACAGCTTTACGGTTTTGTACCACCAAGGTAAATTTCTATATTTGCCTTATGAAGAAATTAAAAGAGCGTTGGGGCATCACATCCAATTGGCAGTTAGCCGTAATCTTCGTTGTATTTGCAATAAACGGTTCGCTGTCGGCGAAGATATCGTCTTTTTTAATGGATTTAATAGGTTTAAACAAACAAAACCTGCACTGGACATTATACTGGATAATCCTTTTAGTTTTAGTGCTTCCCTTGTACCCGTTCATGCTGATTGCCATTGGTTATCTGTTCGGGCAGTTTGAGTTCTTCTTTAAATTTGGGAAGAAGATGCTGAAATCGATGGGTTTGGGTTTTGTTTTCAAGTCATAAAAAAATCCCGGAATACCGGGATTTTTATTATCTACTATCTACTGTTTTTCCTGTCCATAAAATACTCATAGAGCCACGTTAATGTGAATGTAGGTATTATATCCAGACCGGGTATGATCTCTTCAATAAAGGCTACTATACCTCCTATTTTCCCCACACTTCCCTTAAATAGCATTGACAATGCAAAAGCGGCTATGGGAGCCCAGACAATATCAAATGCTTCACCTAAAAGCGGTATCGCATATGTCATCATACCAATGGCGTCAAACATTAAACTTAAAATCAGCTTACCAATTGTAGCCTGAGGCTTATAAACGGAAACCCCAACCTGTACCTCTTTTGTCATGTTACAAAAAATTAATGATTACAATTCATCTACAGCAAAAGGGATGCCAGATTATTTTTTCAGTTTGTCCTTGAAGTCTTTACGTACTTTTTCAACCTTTGGGGTAATGACATACGTACAGTATGATTTCTCCTTGTTTTGGTTATAATAATTCTGGTGGTAGTCTTCTGCGACATAAAAAGTTGAGGCATCACTTACTTTTGTTACTACTTTCTTGCCGTATGTATTCTCGTCGTTAAGCAGTTTGATATAAGCCAAGGCCAATTCTTTCTGTTTTTCATTAGTAGCGAAGATTTCACTGCGGTATTGCGAGCCTACATCGGCGCCCTGACGGTTAATGGTTGTAGGGTCATGGGTAGCAAAAAATATTTCCAGTAATTCCCCGTAACTTATTTTGGAGGGGTCGAAAACAATCTTAACTGCTTCGGCGTGTCCTGAATACCCGGAACACACTTCCTCATAAGTAGGGTTAGACGTTTTACCGCCTATATACCCCGGTTTAATACTCTGTACACCATTCAATTCTAAAAAAACTGCTTCTGTGCACCAGAAGCAACCGCCTGCAAAAATGGCTATTTCCTTTCCGTTATTTGGGTTCATATCCTGGGGTTCTATTTTTTCCACGGGTTTAGCTTTGGATTCACAACTCATCGTCAGTAAAGATATTAAAGATAAAAATAATGTTCTCATGGTTTCTTCTTTTACCAAATTTAAAAAATTAGTCAGCTGTAATTTTGTTCTTAACGAAACTTTATCACTATATACGCAGAATATCAACTGGTGGATTTTATAAAACCCGAAAAACTTTGTTTCTTTGTACAAACTGATAAGGATGATCAAAGCAACCAATATTCATAAATATTATGACCAACTCCAGGTTTTAAAAGGAGTTGATTTACATATCCAAAAAGGAGAAATCGTTTCCATAGTGGGGGCTTCAGGAGCCGGAAAAACCACTTTACTGCAGATTCTGGGAACGCTTGACAAACCTTCTGCCGATAAAGCCACAAGCCTTTTCATTAATGGTGAAGATGTATTGAAGATGAATGACAAATCCTTATCGAAGTTCAGAAACCTGAATTTAGGTTTTATCTTTCAGTTTCATCAACTATTGCCTGAGTTTACGGCGCTGGAGAATGTTTGCATTCCTGCCTATATTGCCAATAAGCCCAAAAAAGAAACTGAGGAAGAGGCAATACGTTTACTGACTTATCTTGGATTGGGACACCGCATCAACCATAAACCGAATGAACTTTCGGGGGGTGAACAACAACGTGTTGCAGTTGCCCGTGCGTTGATTAATAAGCCGGCGGTTATATTTGCCGATGAACCTTCAGGAAATTTAGATACCCATACGGCAGAGAACCTGCACCAATTATTCTTCAAGCTGAGGGATGAATTCGGGCAGACGTTTGTTATTGTGACCCATAACGAAGAACTGGCTAATATGGCCGACCGTAAACTGACCATGGTGGATGGGGATATCCGTAAGGAAGTTATGAGTTATGAGTTATGAGTTATAAATTATGAGTTATAAATTATGAGTTATGAGTTACTATCATACTCCCGGTATCATTTCACTTGCTGTTATACTCTATGAATCTATCTGAACTTAAAGAGTTTCTGGACGAAAAAGCCAGTTTATACAATAATCCCGACTTTATCGAAAGTGATCCGATTCAGATACCGCATGCCTACAGTTTAAAGGAAGACATTGAGATATCCGGTTTTCTGGCTTCGGTAATTGCGTGGGGTAACCGCAAGATGATTATCCGGAATGCCCAGAAGAAAATGGAACTCATGGGGAATTCCCCTTATGATTTTGTGATGAATCATACCGAAAGGGATCTGGAACCCCTTGAAACCTTTGTCCACCGGACCTTTAACGGTCAGGATTTTGCAGGATTCATTAAGGCGTTGAAAAACATCTATACTCATCACGGAGGCCTTGAGGCTGTTTTTTCACGGCATCAGGAAAAAGACTCGATGCAGAAAAGCATATCGGAATTTAAAAAAACCTTCTTTGAAACCGACCATTTAGCCCGTACCGAAAAGCATTTACCCGACCCAATGGGAGGATCTGCGGCCAAGCGCATCAATATGTATCTGAGATGGATGTGCCGTCAGGACAATAGCGGAGTTGATTTCGGGATCTGGAAAAGTATACCTCCTTCCATCCTCTCCTGTCCTTTGGATGTACATTCGGGGAATGTGGCCCGCAAACTGGAAATTCTTACCCGTAAACAAAACGATGCCAAAGCTTTGGCTGAACTGGACCATAACCTGAGATTACTGGACCCGAATGATCCCGTAAAGTATGATTTTGCTTTGTTTGGATTGGGGGTTTTTGAAAATTTTTAGTTTGTTGTTTATTATTGCTCCACTATGCTACACAATACTTCTTATTTTCTTTTTACGTCACCTCGAGTGTTTATATGAAATGAAATGGAATAAAAATGTATCGAGAGGTAATACTTTTAAAAAGGTTCTCGATACAATTTTACCTCCTCGTTGTTACGGCAAAATCACTCGAACTGACGGTATTAATAACTTCTAAGAAGTATAAAAAACTAACTATCTAATAGTCCAATATTACTTTGATATTACTTTGATATTACTTGGCTTCGAGGGCCTCAGCCACCATATACTACTTTGATACGGGTCAACCCTAACTTATACAGTAATTAAATATAAGTTGTACACGACATATATACGCTATATATACGCTATATATCAAACTGAAATCCATTATACTAATTGTGTAACTATTATTTAAGCCTGTTGTTGTTCTGTGCTAATGGGCAAATTGGTTTATGGCAGGGAGAATACAGAATTTTAGTTAAGTAAACCTTAAATTGAAATCCCATATTAGTGCTTATTTAGTAACTTTGACGTAGTTTTATAAAAAGCATGATATTTAAGGAGTATCCTGAGAATCCGTTCCAGATAAAAATCTCGTTTCACAAAGTTTTAGAGGCTTTGGAAGAAATTGCCCAATCCAATGTGGATTACCGTTCCAATTATGCCAAAGCGCTAATTGAAAAGGCGTCTGCATTCCCTGAGTTGCGTGACGGGATTACTGATATGAAGCAGATCGAAGACAATTCGGAGCTGATCAATCATTTATTAGCCGATTTGTTTCCTACTGCCCTGACCAACAATGAGATCAAAGCCGCTGCCATTCCCTTTTTGAATTTTACCTTCAACTATACGGCGCGGTTTAAAAAAATACTGAAAGAAGCCGGGACCGATTTTGACATGGCCATCCGGGACTTCAACGATCATCATTTTTATATCATGAGCTGCTGTTTAATCCTGAACGTGTATTACAACCAGCATTTTGACTTCAGCAAACCCCTTTTTTATGATATTCCGGATGCCGAGGGTATTTTGAAACACTACCGTATTTTATACAATGCCGATTTTCTTGAAATACTGCCCACAGAAAAATCTGTTCCCATCACGCAGGAAGACATTGATTTGTTAATGGACAGCTTTGAGAATTTTGATTTATGGAAGGAGAAATTTCCTGATGGGAGTTGGATCCTGAAAGGCTTCGGGATCGTATCCTTATTTGATGCCACTACCGAAAATGCCGTATCCAACCTTAAGAGTACGTTATTGAAAATGACTGATGATGACACGGCCGATTTCAATGAAATTTTCAAAGGCATCTTGCGTTCGATATACAAAGTCAATGATTTACGGATTGGCTATACCCCTTTTACTTCGGAAGAAATAAAATTCAGTACCATGAACCCCGAGAAGAAGATCAAGAGTTTTCTGGTTTGTGACAATACCGAAGTCAAGTGTAAAAAAGCGCTTAGCGACACCATTTACAAGACATTGATTGAAGACCAAAACTACCTGGCCATTTCAAATGTGGAAAAATTTGCACAAGAGGAAGAAAACGCCGGTTTTGGACAAAAATTACTGTCACAGGATATTAAAAGTGCTATTTTCACACCGGTTGTGAAAGAAGGCAACATGTTAGGAATATTGGAAGTTGTTTCTTCCAAAATAGGCGAATTAAACACCCTGAATGCCCACAAATTGGACATTGTCATGCCGTTTATTGTGGATACGATCGACCGGTACAATTCCGATTTACAAAACCGTATAGAAGCCGTTATCCAGAAAGAATACACGACGATACACCCGAGTGTGTATTGGAAATTCCAGAAAGAAGCACTGAAATATATAGTTGAAGAGCATTCCAGTCCGGAGTATACCTTTAAAGAAATCACTTTCAAGGATGTATACCCGCTGTATGGTCAAATCGACATCAAAGAATCATCTGATACCCGAAACAGAGCGGCACAGGATGATATTAAAAACCAACTGGAAACCTTAATTTCCATCATTGATTTTTTACATATTAAGACCAGTTTGCCTATTCTCGAACAACGGAAATTTGAATTGGGTACCTATTTAAAAGAACTGTTCATCAATTTAAAAGCCGATACCGAGCAACAAATCCAGCGGTATATCGAAACTGAAATCCACCCCATTCTACAGGAAGAAAATGAAGAAGTCCTGGTACAGGAATACTTTGGTCAGATCGATGAGAATACCGGTACCTTTTATCATGAAAGAAAGAAGTTTGATGCTACCCTGATGGCTATCAACAAAAAGATGAGCGTTGTATTGGACAACAAACAGAAAGAAGCACAAGCCATATTTCCCCATTATTTCGAGCGTTTCAATACCGATGGTGTAGAGCATAATTTATACATTGGGAATTCCATAGCGCCGAATTCACACTTCAACCTCAATTACCTGTATAACATGCGTTTGTGGCAATTGCAGGTATTGGCAGAGATGGAAAAAGAACATTATGCTTTGAAAGCCTCGTTACCGTATCAACTCGAGGTTACTTCGCTGATATTAGTCTTCAGTTCGCCCATTACCATCCGTTTCCGAATGGACGAAAAGCGATTTGACGTGGACGGATCCTATAATGCCCGTTATGAAGTAGTCAAAAAGCGGATTGACAAAGCTTTGGAAAAAAACACCAAGAAGCGCATCACTGAAAAAGGAAAAATCACTATTGTATATTCCCATTCCGATGAGGAAAAAGAATACAAAAAGTACATTGAATACCTTCAATTCCAGAAAATCCTTGAACCTACCGTTGAGTTTTTAGAAGTAGAAGATTTACAAGGCGTTTCCGGGTTGAAAGCGATACGCGTTAAGGTTTTAATGGATTAATTACAGTCCGGATGTTTTAAACGCCCATACAAAAGCAAACACCGAACAGATAATTCCGATCATGAAAACCATATAGGTAATGCGCAGTAATTTGTACTTACGGTTAAGTACCAATCCCAGGTAATACAAATCCTTGATCATCGAATTATACAGATAATCACGATCCTTCATCATTTCGTTAACCGCCCACTGGTATTCATCCAAAGGCATTTTATAGAAGTTACCGAAGAACAGAAGATTCACTTTCTTGTCTTCGATATCCTGACGTGTAAACGTACCGCTTGTTACTTTCGGCCGGGTAGACATGATGGCAAAAATGATAGAAATAACACTGAACATCAGCAAGATGAACGTGGGCACAATCAGGTGCACGTTACCCGGGCTGTCCAGTTTCGGGATTAGTGTTGATAAGGCAATCGAGATGATAATTGCATTTACCGAAAGTAAGATATTCGCCTTACTGTCGGCAATTTCACTCAATCGTGTATGGTTGCTTAACGTTGTCCTGAACATCGTATCGATACCACGCTCCGGGCGTTCCAGCTTCTCCATTTTTTTCTTTTTCAGTTTGGTTTTCGAAATACCTTCCGGGTTTTCCGACAGCTTTTGGATTTCCTTATGCAGCTGAAGGATGTTTTTATCTTTGGTTTTCTGCCATTCCGTTTTGGCATAATCCGTAAAATAGCGGTGGCAGTTTACCATAATCCTTCTGTTCTCCGTCATCCATTCCAGATCGGTATATGTTTTATCCAGGGTAAGCTTCCATTCCTCACGCAACAACTGGCAGGTTGCCATATAATCTTCACTTGCAAAATGGCCGTAATCGGCATCTTTGATAATCTTTTCAGAAATCGTCTGCGGTTCATAGTTGACTTCCGTAGCTCGGATAAGCGACACCACCTTATCGATATACTCCTGCCCTTTCTGATTATCCTCCAGAAACTTCCTGACAATCGTCACACTTTCCTCCTCGTGTTTCCCGACACCTTTCAGATATCCAACATCATGGAACCAGGCAGCCACCTGAATGATTTCCGCTTCATCAGCATCGATCTTTTCTTTATCAATCAATACTTTAGTTGCCAAAACTACTTTTTGGGTATGATTAAAATTATGGTAAGTATATAAAATAGAAAGATTATCTTTGAGTAAGTTGAAAACGAAATCTTCTGCGTGTTGAATAAAATTCATACAATGATCTTTTAATTGTACTAAATTATGAAATTGTTTTGGGTAAACGAGTCAATCAAACAAAATTCTAAACTGTTTTGCTATTCCTCCCTGTTATTGCTTTTAAACGCCTGTGCTACCCACCAGATACAATTAGGCAAGGACACCCATACCCTAATGGCTGAAGAAAAGCAGGATACGGTCAAAAACAGCCATACCTTATACCTCATCGGGGATGCCGGAAATGCTGATGACGACCAGACACAGCAAACACTATCACTGTTAAAAAACCGTCTGGACCAATCCGGCAAGAATGCTACCCTGTTATTTTTAGGCGATAATATCTATCCGTTGGGAATGCCTGTTGATAAAAACACCGACGAGCGGAAAGACGCCGAAATCAAGTTGGAGAACCAACTCAAAACCGCCAAAGATTTCAAAGGAAAAACCGTATTCATTCCCGGCAACCACGACTGGTACCACGGATTAAAAGGTTTGTCTGAAGAAGAACTGTTTGTAACCGACCATACCAAAGACAAGAAATCATTTTTACCCCGGAAAGGCTGCGGGATTGAAAGCATCAGTCTGACCAACGATTTATCCTTAGTAGTGATCGACAGCCAATGGTATTTAGAAGACTGGGACAACCAACCCTATATCAATGACAATTGCGATATCAAAACCCGTGAAAAATTCTTTGAAGAATTTGAAAGCCTGTTGAACAAAAACCAGAACAAGACCACGATAGTTGCGATTCACCATCCGTTAATCACCAACGGTCCCCATGGCGGACAGTATTCATTGAAAAAACAACTTTACCCTTCCAAGTTTAAAGTTCCCCTGCCCGTTTTAGGTTCATTGGCCAACCTGATCCGGAAAACATCAGGTGTAAGTCCGCAGGACACCCAAAACAAGCTCTACACCGCCTTTGTCAATCGTTTAAAACCCATTATCCAGAATAAAGAAAACGTCATTGTCGTATCAGGACACGAGCACAATTTACAATACATTGAAAACGACGGTATTTACCAGATTGTGAGCGGATCGGCCTCCAAGAAAGAAGCAGCGAGAGCCATCTACCCAGTTAACTTCTCTTACGGCGGTAACGGTTATGCAGTATTGAATGTAAAAGAAAACGGAAGTGCACAGGTTGTGTTTTACGCTACCGAAGGTACTTCCGAAAAAGAAATCTTCCGTCAGGAAATCATAAAAGAAAAGAAAGAAAAAGAATTAATCTATACCGGGCTGACCAACACAAAGGTTGAAGCCTCCGTGTATACCCCTGAGATGACCAAAAAAAGTGCCTTCTACCGCTTATTATGGGGAAAACATTACCGCGAACACTACAGCAGGCTAATAGAAGCGCCCATTGTGAAGCTTGACACTTTATACGGCGGATTAAAACCAACCATTTCCGGCGGTGGCCATCAATCGTTATCCTTACGTCTGAAAGACAAAAACGGAAAAGAATATGTGATGCGGGCTTTAAAGAAAAGTGCGTCCCGTTTCTTACAATCGGTGGCATTCAAAGAGCAAAATATTGAAAATGATTTTGACAACACCACAGCCGAGCGGTTCATTTATGACTATTATACCACGGCACATCCGTATACCCCGTTTGTAATTGGCGATCTGGCCGATAAAATTGGCGTGTACCATTCCAATCCGAAACTGTTTTATGTACCTAAGCAAACTACTTTGGGCCACTATAACGAAACCTTCGGAGACGGACTGTATATGATTGAAGAGCGCCCAACCGATGAACACAAAGATCTCGAAAGTTTTGGGAAACCTGATGGAATTATAGGCTCTGATGACGTATTGGCCAATTTGAGAAAAGACGAAAAATACAGCGTTGACGAAGAAAGTTACATCAAAGCCCGTTTATTTGATATGCTTATTGGCGACTGGGACCGCCACCCTGACCAATGGCGCTGGGCCGAATTCAAGCAAGGCAATAAAGTCATTTACAAACCCATTCCGCGTGACCGTGACCAAGCCTTTGCCAAAATCGACGGGAACCTATTGGCCTTGATTACCAATATTCCGGCGGCACGGCATATGAAATCATTCAAAAAAGAGTTGCCCAATTCCAAATGGTTCAACTTTGAGGCAAACGGTTTAGATTTGGCTTTCATCAAGAACAACGATGCGGCGATGTGGCAAAAACAGGCACAGTATATTGTGGCCAACCTGACACCGCAAGCCATTGATCAGACCTTTGGAAAACTTCCGAAAGAACTAAGAAATGATGCCACCACAACAGAAATAAAAACCAAGCTGAATAACCGTCTCCAACAACTCGAAACGTATGGATTAGGCTACCGTAAATTCCTGAATAAGAACATCCTTTTATTGGGTACAGACAAAAAAGACAAGTTTGTTATTGAGCGCCAGGCAGGCGGAAAAACCGAAATCACCCAATTCCGTGTGAAAAAAGAAGGAGAAGAAAAGATATTCGGGAGAGTTTATGATGCCGATGAAACCAAAGAAATCGTGATTTACGGTCTGGATGATGAAGACATTTTTGAAGTTGGCGGAAAAGGTTCAAACCCAATCCGGATCAGGCTCATTGGCGGACAAAACCACGACACCTATACTATTGACAGCGGAAAGAATATCCGTATTTATGATTTCAAGTCCAAAGAAAATACCATAACAGGAAGTGGCAATCCGTGTGTGACCCTGACCGATGATTACGAAGTTAACGAGTATTACAGTAAAAACAACAAACCGAATGCTCTGATGACTTTGCCTTCGATAGGTTCCAATCCAGATGACGGAGTCAAACTGGGCATATCGTTGAATTATACCCGTTACGGATTTAAAAGCAATCCGTATGCACAAAACCATCAATTCAAAGGCAATTACTATTTTGCCACCGAAGGCTTCGAATTGTTTTACAAAGGAACATTTGCCAAGACTTTCGGTAACTGGGATTTTGCCCTAGATACCCGCTATACCACGCCTAATTTCAGTATTAACTATTTTGGGTACGGGAATGAGATTGAAAATAACGATGATGAGGCCGGGATGAATTACAACCGTGTGAAAATACAAATGCTTAAAGTGGCACCTTCCCTGATCCGCAAAGGAAAAAACGGCAGTACGATACAAATACAGCCTACGTTTGAAAACATCGAAGTAGAAGAAACACCGGGCCGTTTTGTGGATATTCCCGGGAATGTGAATCCGAAGGTTTTTGACTACCAGCAATTTGCAGGAATCGACTTTAAGTACAGTTTTGAAAACTATGATAATGTATCCAATCCAACGATGGGAATGACCTTCTCGGTACTGGCCAGCTGGAAAACCAATTTAAATGACCAGAAGCGTAACTTTCCTTATCTGGAAGGTATTTATGGAGTAAGTCACAAACTACTGCCAAAAGGGCAATTGGTACTGGGTACTTTACTGAAAGCCAAAGCCGTGTTGAACAACAATTATGAGTTTTACCAAGGCGCATCGTTAGGCGGTGATTACGATTTGAGAGGTTACCGCACCGAACGTTTCTTAGGAAAACAATCCTTTTTCCAGAGCACCGATTTACGTTTGCGAGTGGGTAAAATAAGACAGAGTCTGATCCCGATGCAATATGGACTACTGGGTGGTTATGATTACGGGCGTGTATGGCTGGACGGTGAAGATTCAGATAAATGGCACCAATCTGTGGGCGGCGGATTATGGCTGAACGGACTCAATTCGGTGACAGCAAGACTGACGTATTTTAACGGATCAGACGGAAGCAGGATTGCGTTTGGGTTAGGGTTTGGGTTTTAGGCTTCGATACTTCGACAGGCTCAGTAACCATAGCTCAGCCACCGATGAAAGACTAAGAACTAAGGACTCTTCACTAATCACTAAATTAATAATCACTTAAACATAAAAACCATGAAATTTTCAAGAAAAGCGAATGCCAACTGGAAAGGCACCGGAATGGAAGGAAAAGGAACCATTTCGACCCAGAGTACTACATTGAACAATGCCCAATTATCTTTCAAGACTCGTTTTGAAGACGGAAGCGTGGGTACCAATCCGGAAGAATTAGTTGCTGCGGCACATTCAGGATGTTTTACCATGCAACTTAGTTTTTTATTAAGCGGAGCCGGTTATACCCCTGAAAATTTAGATACCGAAGCGAAGATCACTTTTGAAGACGGCACCATCACCCAAATGCACTTGACTTTAAAAGGCAGTGTACCGGGAATCAGCAGTGAAGAATTTCAGGAAACCGCTCAAAAAGCCAAAGAAATATGCCCGATATCCAAATTACTGAATACCGAGATTATCCTTGACGCGCAACTAGTCTAATCTTTCAACATATACTCATATACCCTGCCGCCTGATTTTTTAACTTTCTCGTCGGCGATATACAAAACCGAATCGCTTATGAACGTCAGTGCTTCTTTTTGGGAGTAATGGTTTAGAGGCAGTTCGGTTTTTGTTCCTTCATAAAACTTATCGGTGGTAAAACCTTTGAACAACCAGATTTTATCATGGCTCAGAATGGCTACTTTTTGTTGGTCCGGACTAATGGCCGCTGCTGTGATGGCACAGGTATTAAAATCGGGGCAACTGGTAAATTTACCCAATAAGGTTGCGGTTTGGGCACCCGGCTGGTTTGGGATTTTATATAAAGAGACACTTCCGTCTGAGCTTGTACTTCTGTTTTTAGTGAACAGATAGAAATGGTTTTGGTACACGATGAATGCTTCCACATCATAAAACCGTTCGCTGGACGGGGGCGGGAATGCGGTTTGGTCCGGGTAACTGAAAGTAGTTTTGGCCGCAGCCGTAGTCTCACTGTTAGTCAATGTTTCCTTACCCACTTTATAAATACACAAATCCTGGCGGACATTATCATTGTTACCGAAATCACCTATATAAATATTTCCTTCCTGATCTGAAGCCAGATCTTCCCAATCCACATTGGTCGCATCGGTAATGCTGATGGTATGGGCAATATTACCGTTTTCATCCAATCGGTACAAATCGTTTTCGTTACCACTGTCTTCTATGGCCCAAAGAGCACTTCCCACCCACTCTATTCCGGAAACTTCTTCGAGTGACTTGGGCAATTTGTACACTGTTTTGAGTTCGTCCTTGTCTGAAGAGCAAAAGCTAAAAGATGTTAAGACAATGGTGGCTATTGAAAAAGGTATAGATTTCATGATGATGAATTTTACTGCTAATTTAATGAATTTAGTGGTTTTAGTGATTAGTGATTAGTGATTAGCACCGTTAAAAGTATGTTTGGTACCCTTTTAAGAGTGATTAATCCATAGACAATAGTCTTCGGTAGCATTTAAAAAGTAACTAGTGACTAGTAATTAGTGATTAGCGACGGTTAAAGAATGGCTAGTCTCTATCTAAGAGTGATTAGTCCTATCTAAAAAGTCATCAGTACCACCTACAAAGTTATCAGTACCACTCTAAGAAATATCAAAAGCTAATTACTAGTCACTAATTACTAGTCACTAATTACTAATCACTCTTCACTAGTCACTAATCACTAAAAACACTACCTTTGCCCTATTCAATTTTGCAAGACGATTCATGATTCATAACGATACCATTGTTGCATTAGCTACGCCTTCAGGGGCGGGTGCCATTGCCGTGATACGAATTTCGGGGAAAGACGCCATCAGTATTGCGTCAGGAGTATTCAGATCCATTCACAACAAAGATTTAAACAAACAGAAGTCGCATACGCTGCATTTAGGCCATGTGATGGACGGTGACAAGGTGTTGGATCAGGTACTGGTTTCGTTGTTTAAAGGAACCAATTCGTACACGGGTGAAAACACAGTGGAGATTTCGTGTCACGGATCGACTTTCATCCAACAACAAATCATTCAGTTATTACTGCGTAAAGGATGCCGCATGGCACAGGCCGGGGAATTTACCCTTCGCTCCTTCCTGAACGGGAAAATGGACTTGTCGCAGGCGGAGGCGGTTGCCGATCTGATTGCTTCGGATAATGAGGCGAGCCACCAGATTGCAATGCAGCAGATGCGTGGCGGTTTTAGCAATGAAATTGCCCATTTGCGTCAGGAGTTGCTGAATTTCGCTTCATTAATCGAGTTGGAACTGGATTTTTCGGAAGAAGATGTGGAGTTTGCCGACCGTACACAGTTCAATGAATTACTGACCCGAATTGAGTTTGTGTTAAAGCGCCTGATTGATTCCTTTGCCGTGGGTAATGTAATTAAGAACGGAATTCCGGTGGCAATTGTGGGTGAACCCAATGTAGGGAAATCAACCTTATTGAATGCCTTACTGAATGAAGAGCGTGCCATTGTGAGTGATATTGCAGGTACGACGCGTGATACGATTGAGGACGAATTAATCATCGACGGAATCGGTTTCCGATTTATTGATACGGCAGGTATCCGTGAAACGAAAGATGTGGTGGAAAGCATTGGTATCCAGAAGACATTTGAGAAAATGGAACAGGCACAGGTGGTATTGTACCTATTTGAAAGTCTGAAATTTAAAAGCCAAAGCGCCGAATACATCACTGAAATAGAGAAAGTAAAAAACAAATACCCACTGAAACCTTTATTAGTGGTGATCAATAAGATTGATTTGCTTACGACAGATGAAGTGGCAATGATCAAACAACAGTTGGAAGCACTGAGTGTGAACTTAGTGACTATTTCAGCGAAGCAGAACATGGGTATTGAAGACTTGAAGAACGAATTATTATCCTTCATCAATACGGGTGCTTTACGTAATAACGAGACGATTGTGACGAATACGCGCCACTATGACTCTTTACTGAAAGCTTTGGAAGAAATCCAGAAAGTACAGTGGGGACTGCAATCGGGCTTATCTTCTGACCTGATGGCGATTGATATCCGTCAGGCGTTGTACTACTTCGGGGAGATTACGGGAGAAGTGAGTAATGATGAATTGCTGGGGAATATTTTTGCTAATTTTTGTATTGGGAAATAACACAGTAAAAGCATCACAAATCAAAACAAACTAAAACGCACTAATCCCTTTTAATTAAAGGGATTTTTCATTTATATGCAAAATTGAAGTTTTTAATATTTCGTTATTTTCTTACATTTTTTGTACCTCATTTGTATCTCATATTATTTTTTTGCTTACTTTTGAAATACAAGGCGAGATTATGTCTCTTATTTACCCTTAATTACTCTTATTTCATCTTATATCGCTTTATTACCTATTTTATGAGTTCAAATATTATTGTAAAAAGAATATGTAATTACTGCAAGAATGTTTTTGATGCAAAAACCATAAAAACCAAGTATTGCTCCCACACTTGCAATAGGAAAGATTATAAACTAAATCAAAAATTACAGAAGATTGAAAGAAGTGATACTGAAACAAAATTAAAAGTTTCGGAATCCGTTGTAGATGTAAATTCAAGAGATTTTTTAACGGTAAAAGAAGCATCAACACTCTTACGTATGTCTTCCAAAACTGTTTACAGATTAATTGAACAAAAAGAATTAAATGCTTTCAATTTTTCAGTCAGGAAAACACTAATCAGAAGAAAGGATATTGACAGTTATTTTGAAAGTAATCTAATAAGTAATGATTATGTCAATCCCAATAGAGAAAATATTACTCCCGACAATTCATATACCATCAATGAAGCTGTCACAATATTTAATATTTCAAATGGTGCATTATACAACATTATCAAAAAACATAACATTCCTAAAAAAACACACGGGAAACACACTTTAGTAAGAAAAGAAGATTTAAACAAGATTTTCAATACCCAATATGAGTAAAGTAACACTAAGAGAGAAAAAACTGAATACCGGAAAAGTAAGCCTTTACTTGGACTACTACCCTCCTATTATCAATCCAAAAAACGGAACTGAAACCCGTAGAGAGTTTTTAAAACTATACTTGTTTAGCAATCCTAAAACAGCAGAAGAGAAAAAACACAATAAGGAAACTTATGACCTTGCAGAAATAATCAAATCCAAAAGAAATGTCCAACTCAAAAACAAGGAATTTGGTTTTAAGGACAATGTGGTACTAAATGTGAATTTTATAACACTGTACAAAAGTGTTGTCGACGACTATTTCAATACTGGAAGTGAATCCAATTATAATTCGTGGAAAGCGTCATTAATCCATTTAGAAAATTTCAGCGGAGGCACTATTCTATCAAGTAACTTAACAGTTGATTATATTAAGAAATATAGAAAATATCTGTTAAACGCTAATACCACGAGAAATTCAAAAGTTGATAAGAAACTTTCAAAAAACACGGCTTCTTCTTACTTTAAAAACTTCATGGCGGTTTTAAAGATTGCTTACAAACAAAATATAATTGAAAAGAATTTAGCCGAAGATGCTGAATACATTAAAGAAGAAGAAACACATCGGGAATACTTAACTGAAGAAGAAATTTCATTGTTATGGAAAACCGAAATCAAAATTGAGAAAGTAAAATACATGGCGATATTTTCTGCTTTAAGCGGTTTACGTTTTGTTGATGTAAACAACTTACGTTGGGAGAATATTTTCAAAGACAAACACCAGGGTTATTATATTTCATTACGAGAAGAAAAAACACAATCAATAAAAAACCATCCCATTTCTGATACTGCCTATAGTATTTTAAAAACACAACAAACTGAAAGCGGGTTGATTTTCGGAGGAATTAAATATTCCCAAATAACAAGACCTTTAAAGGAATGGATAGAAAAGTCCGGCATAAAAAAGAAAATTTCTTTCCATAATTTCAGGCATAGTTACGCAACTTTACAACTCGCAAACGGAACGGATATATACACCGTATCGAAGTTATTAGGTCATAAAAATGTTTCAACAACACAGATTTATACCAAAGTAATGGACAAAAACAAAATTGAAGCAGCAAACAGAATAAATATTGATCTTGATGGATTATCTTAAAATATACAATACAAACTATAATAAAGCCTATCGAATTGGCGAGAGTTTCATGAAACACAAACTAATTCAATTCAATACTGAAGCATTGTCATTCGGCAGAGCCTCTAATCTTCTTCATGAATTATTTAGAGGTTTTAGAGAAAAACTTTTAATCAATAAAACAACAGAGCTTACAGAACTTGCATACACCTATCAAAAATCCCTAAGTAATTATTCAAAAAACTGTATTGAACTGGTTTTAAAAAATGAAGTTAGAAAAGGCTTTTCAGAGCTAAATTTAACTTCAACATATAATACCTATACTTTTGAATTATTCATCAAAGAATTAGCAATAACCAATGCTATGAATGAATTACTAAGAGTCTTCAGTAATTATTCCGAAATGTTCAAAATGATGTATGATAATGATTATTTCGACTCCTTTGAAATTCAAGACTACTCTCCTGCTAATCATTGGGATTCTAAAATTTATATCGATTTAGAAACACGGTTTTACCCTTCAAGAAAATCAACCGAAACTTATTCGGAAAATTTTATTGAAACTTATCTCGATAATACTATTTATGATTTTGAAAGCAGCATCCCTCTTTTCAATGAAAAAGAAAAGGCTTACTTACTTCATTCAATCTATAAAATAATAGAAGAAGCCAAAGGAACAGCTAAGCTAAATAACACCGAATTTTACAAAGTCCTATCCATAGTAAACCTAAATGACAATTCATGTTTAGTAAGCGATAATTACAAAAACTCCGATTATTATAGAATCTTAAGTGCCGGTTTAGAAAAGATAAGTCCCGACCTAAAAGCTCAAGATAATTTTATTGATATTTTGTTGTCAAAAACTAAAGAATTAAAGCTAAAAAACATCACAAAATATCTATCAGAAAAGAGTACATTTTTGAAAGCTTCAATTGCAAAAAACAAAAACAAAGCAAAATAACGCTCACTATCACAAAAAACAGCACACAATAATTAATACATTTTCCCTAAAGGTTGAATTACAAATTCTGCTTTTAGGGAAATTTTCATTTAGCACTATCACTGAAAGCCTCTAAAATCAATATTCAAGAACTATTTGCAAAACACACGAAAAAACACAAAAACTAACACACTTTTTCCGAATCAATTTTGTGATATGAAAAATCAACAAATTTATATGCTCTCGGAAGAAGGAATAAAAGTACTTGTAGAGCAAATCACGGAGAACATCAAAAAAGCACTTAATCTTACCAATCCAACAGTAGAAGATTCCTTTTTGAACATTGACGAAACTGCCAAACTTATCAATTTAGCTAAACCCAGTATTTATGGATTGGTTCACCAAAACAGGATTCCATATCATAAAAAGGGAAAGCGTTTATACTTTTTGAAATCACAAATTATTGATTGGTTGAAATCCGGTAAAAAAGAATCCAAGGATGATGCCGAGGCTAAAGCCAATGATTATTTAATGAAAAATCAACTGTTTAATCGTTAATCTAACGTAACATTTACGGATATTATATGGAAAGCTATTTATATACTTGCCAGTATTGCTCTAAAGAGTATAAACCCAACCGGCGTAAAAAACAAAAATACTGTAGCAATAGTTGCCGGGTTAGATCATTCAAAATAAGAAACACTCAAACTAAAAATTTACCTGTAAAAGTTAGCCAAGACTCAGAAAAACTTAAAATTGAAAAGATGAGCTTTGCAGGTATTGGAAATGCTGCATTGGGTACTCTTGCAGTAAATTTAGCCACTAATTTACTCTCCAATGACGAAAACAAACCTGCAACCAAAAAGGACTTGAAAAACTTAATCACATCGTTAAAACAACGCTACTACCCTATTTTGAATATTCCAGTAAGAAGAGACGGTGCAAAAGCTTATTTTGATATGGAGAGTAAAAGTTTGGTTTACTTTAAACAAAAGTAACACACATTAAATTAGTACGAAATTTATTATATTTGGGTGACTTATCATATATTAGACATACAAATCTAACTCTCATAAGGATACATATGACAAAATCATACATATAAACAAGTCAGAGGTAATTTTTATTGAACATTAACTTAAATAGACCCAATGGATGAATTCCTTTCAAAAATAGAAAATTTTATATTCGACATACTTGGATTAATATTACCTGGTTTTATTTTTCTAGGCGTACTAGTAATTCCTCTTTCTTTAGTCGATATCACTCAGATTCCGTGTAAAGAGTTAGACAATTCTTATATTTTATCAGAACTGTCAACGATAAGTAATCTTTTCAAAAATTATTGGAATGAAAAATCAAACATTATAATCATTTCAATTATAATTTTAGCTTACTTACTTGGCCATTTTGTAAAAGTATTTTCGATTATAAAGTATGAAATATTAGTGGCCGTTTTTGACAAATCAATTAACAAACTAGTCGCTTATTTGTATTCGCTAGTAAAAAGTATGTTTGGTTGGATTTATCAAAAAATGTTTAACGAAAGTTTATTTTCAACAAAAGGTTATTCATGGTTAAAAGATTTATTTAAACCTATTAAAAATACACTATCCAAAATTTTCACTTTTAAATCTGAAGATTACTTTACAGATAATACAAGTTTAAGAACTGAATGTATTACAATTATAAATACTAGGTTAAGTACAAATTATCCTGACAAATGGTATTCATTATATAAATTTTCCACAGTAATTACAAATCAAGAAAGTATAAAATCAATGGCCGCATTTTTTTTAGCTAAATACAATTTATACAGATCTCTTGCATTTATTTTTATGTTTGCAGCATTCTATTACAATATTTTCTTTAATGCTTCGGCTAAGTATACTTCTTCAGAAATTCATAAATTAAGTTTACTAATTTTAATAACAACTGGTGTACTGTGGTTTACATTTCATTATAAATATAAAAGATATTGGACTCTTTGTGGCAATGAAACTTTAGTATCTTTGTATTACTTTTTGAATAAAAAAAATGTAAATGATAAGTAACAAAATATTGTTTATTGACACAGAAACTGGAGGTTTAGACCCATTGGAGAACAGCCTTCTTTCCGTTGCTTTTGCTGTTTGGGATAATGGTAGAATTACTGAAGCAAAAGAGTTTCTAATTAATGATGGTGTTCTTAATGTAACATCTAAAGCTTTAGAAATAAATAGAATAAATATTATTGAGCATTCAAGAATAGCACTAAAATCTAAGCATGCTATATCTGAAATTAAGGATTTTTTAAATAAAAATTTTGGGCTTGATGAGAAAATAATTTTATGTGGGCATAATATATTATTTGACATTAACTTTTTTAAGAATTTCTGGAATAAAAATGAGGGTAATTACAACACCAGATTTTCACATCGCTATGTAGATACTGCTTCAATATTATTCTTTCTTTCAATTACAAATAAGCTACCTAAAAATTCTAACTCTTCCCAAAATGCGTTTGATTTATTTGGTATTTCAATTGACAAACGACATAGCGCTTTAGGTGATGTTTTAGGAACAGCAGAACTTTTCAATCGTTTAATAGAATTAGATTCTTTTAATAGCAAAAACTACCGCTAACAGCTTTTTAGAGCAATAGCTAGTTTTATTTTCCTGTGTCTGAAAATACTAACAGGATAATTCTATATATTTACAAGTAATCTGGGAAGACGTCACCACTGAGCAAAACTGCGGAACGTTATCAATAAGTTATTCCTTTACAAAGATTATATGTCTTCTATTACACACGAAATTATCGGTTCAAATATTGATTTAGCAAAAATTGTCATAAATTTTTTTACTGCTGAACAAACAAATCCAGAACTATTTAAACAAATCAAAGAAATTTGTATTTCAAAATCAAATCATTTCAATAAACTAAACGGTGAATCATATATTGAATCTGGATTTCTTTCATTATTTGATTTTAGTCAGTACATGAGTTATACAAAGCTTAATGGTGGAGGATATAAAATATATCAAGTAGAGCTACTAGTAAATAAATTAGTTGAAAATCACATTATCAGTCCTCTACCAGAGCTTTTAACAGTGAATCATTCAAATGAAAGAAGATTTAAATCCGGTAGTAATTTAACTCAATTTCTTTATGAAAGAGACTTAATTCTTAATGTTGTTTGTGGATGGAACTATATAATTAATAAATATTCAAACTCTGTAGTAAAAATAGAACATAAAGCTCATAACGGTGATTGTTCGATTGGAACAGGGTTTTATTATTCAACAGGAGATAATTCAACTCGAAAAAGCCTTATAATTACTAATAAACATGTTGTTGAAAAAGCAATGCAAATAAAAGTTTTTTTAAAAGACGATACAGAACTTAAATATTTAACAATTAAACAAGATTCTGATAGAGATTTAGCTTTTATTGAACTAGAGCAATACTTACCTATTTCAACTTTCCACCTAAACCCTTCAACAGAAATTTTATCGGAAATAATTACTATTGGTTACCCATCAATTCCCATGACTAAATTTGCTTACCAATTAATCCATAAAGGTGAAGTAAATACTTATGTGGAAGATTATTTTGACAATAAGTTATTTCTTTTTTCAGCGAAAACTTCATCAGGAAATAGTGGCAGTCCAATTATAGACAGGTATGGTATGGTAGTAGGAATTGTTACTGAAGAGCTTTTTGAAAAAGATCAATTTTATAGTAAAGGAAAATTACCATATTATGCTGGTATCCCTTCCGATGAAATAATAAAATCGGCAAATAAAAATGTTTTTCATAAATAACAATAATAGCATTGAGCCACATTCCTTTATGCAAACTAAATTTACTAATGAATGAGAGAACAAGTAACAGATAAAATTAAATATTTTTATGGTGACAGAATTGAAAGTATAGAATCTCTATATGACTTGCTATTTGATATTGAGTATAATGTTACTATGATAGGAGTCTCCAACATTATGAGTTATTCAACTGGTGAAGAAGGGATAAATTTAAATAATACTATTGGGTATAATTCTAAATTAATTTTACCAGAGATATTTGATGATTTAAGTTGTTCGTTGGAATTAATTAAATCAGCCTACTTTAAGCAATCAAACCAAATTTTAAGAAACACCCTTGAACTTATCACGCAATTAATTTATTCAGAATATTTATTAAGATCAAACATGGACAGCACCCCTTGGATTAAAGGAGAAAGGGGCGTTGAAAATATTTTTGAAATCACGAAAACTTTAAAAAAAGTTGTGAGTGTTGGTTTTAAAGCTAAGCTAAAAGAGATAGAAAAATTCTATAATCTCCTTAACCAATCAACTCACTCTCATAAAAACCAGTTAAATACAAATGGCATTGCCAAGTTTGATAAATTTGGAGTCTATGGGTTTGAATATTCTTATTTTCATAATGCTTTTAGTATTCATTTATGCTGTCTTGATTTGGTAATAGAAAGTATTAAATACTTCTATACAAAATTCCCGGAAGATTTCCACAAGACAAATTTGCTAGAAAAAGTTAATTCTATTTGCGAAGAACTAAATCTTTATCGTCCCGAAATTGAAAACTATAAAAAGGGAGATTATGAAAAAGGAGAAGGTTATTTAATTTATAGAAAACATATGAATATAAAAGGTGATTCAATTCTATATTCATACAAAGCAAATAATACAATAATTTGGGCTTCTAAAACCAAAGGAAAGAAATCTGATTTGAAGTTAATTAAAAAAGCAATTGATATAGAATTAGTAAAAAGGAAAATAGCCCGTCCATAGCAGCCGTTTACATTAATTAATCTCTTAAAGCCAATATTTACTGATAAATTTAAAAATAAAATAAGTACAACATTTTGAATGTAAATTCATATAAACTAAAAAACTCCGAAGTCACCTCCGGAGTTTTTTAATTATATAAGTTACTGCTTCTTTAGAATTAATCCTCTGGCTACACCTGAAACGCTACCAAATACTTTATTGTCATCATATTCTAACTTCATAGTTGTTGAAGTTAAAGAAGTAACCCTTGCGTTGTTAAATTCCTCAAAACAACTAATAATCCTATTGCCGTTAAAATAATAGTTATCGCAATTCCAATCCTGTATTTCACAAGTCGGATTGTAATAATGTGAATTAATTTCGGTATTTTCAATAATGTGGGCGTAATCCTTATTAGTACTACACCAATGGTTATAAGGTTCTTCTGTACCATCGGCTCTTATTATTGTAGTGTAAACCCAATCACCGACCATGTTCTTAAAATTCGGTTTTAATTGTTTTTCAGAAGAATCATCATCTTTACTGCATGATAAAACTGATAATCCCATGAATAATAATATTATTGATTTTTTCATTTAATTTATTTTTTAAAATATCGAGCAACTATTTGTTTCACTAAAAGAACAAACATACAAAAAAGAAAGATAATACTTACAATTTCTGTTGCCAGAAACAAACCCTTTACATCAAAATATTCCTCCAAGTTTATGAAAATTACTTGTAGTACAAATAATAAGAAAGCTAAGAATAGAATATACTTTAATGCAGGAGAAACTGATTTTTCCATATTGCATTATTTTTTAGTCAAGTCAAACTTTAAAAAACTTGACTTGACTTATTTTACTTTTGAAACCAAAAGCGTTATCACAATTAATCTAAGAGAAATTATTTTTGTTGAGAATTCTTTTGCGCTCTTTTAAATCCAACATTTTTAACCAAAAGAAAAGAATAAATTGCTAAACTTACTATTGTAACTACTCTTTCGATAGTATAAAAATTTTCGTGACAATTAAAGATGTTCACAATAGCTTTGATTATCAAATGTGCTACAAGTAAGGTTAATAAGAGAATAAAAAACCATAAAATAATTTTTAATAGTACTTTAAACAACATTTTCATAATAGTTTAATTTAGATTAATAATATCGTGTGTCTCCATATGCCGTTATATGTAGAGTTGATCTGTTTGGATTTCCTACATCTACAGACCCTGCAAACTCATAGGCTTGATGAACCAATCCCACAGGAATGCCTAAAACACCAGCACTAATACCTATTTGAGTCGAATATGCTCTAACTGCAATTATACTTTTAGAATTTGGTGTTACCATTGCTAAAGGTTCAATTTTAGTAGTATATCTATAATTAGGTTTATAAGTATCTACTGGATTATACACATTATCCAATACAGGTTCACCAACTTTAACAGAATCTTCAATTACTGAAACTGCCCCATTTTTAGACACAATATACTCATAATCTACAGATAATGAAGCTTCAAATACATTATTCCATAGTATTCTACCCCAACTTCCTTCAAGAGTTTGTTGATCCTTGAATATTGTACCCTCGATTCCGTTATCTCCACCATGTGGCATTGCATGATTCAATGAAGAAACCACTAAACCGGTTACTGCTCCTTTCCAGAAATTACCTCCTGTAAGAGCGGCTCCTGCACCTCCCATAACCGTACCAAAAGAAATCATTCCAAAAGCACTTTTAGCAAACTTTCCTGCTCCTGCCCAACCGGTTCCAGCAACATTATATCTTTTACCGTCTAATACTCTGGTATTTGTTCCACCTGAAAAAGCACTACTTGCGATACTGCTTAACGCTCCAGATGCAGCACCTGTCCAAAATCCGCCTCCTTGAAAACCGCTTAAAGTTCCTTGGAAAATTCCGTGGGAAAGGGCCTGAGTAGTCGCCTTGAGGGTAAAATTACCGATTGTCTGCGTCCACGAGCCAATACCAAAGGTTACCGCTCCACTAACAGCTCCGACAAACGTTGCCATTAAAGCTCCTTTCAATGTTATTGGAGTTCCGTTAACTAAATTAGTTGTCAAATAAGCCGCAAAAGCAATTCCCGCTCCAATCAAAATCGCCGAAACTAATTCCTCTCCGTTTTTGTCTGTGTATTTAAACGGATTGTTCCAACAATAACCGTAACGGTTAAAACTTTGTGTATTGTAAGGGTCTTGCACAAAATTATCCGGTTGTAAGAATCGGTGGAGTTTAGGATCATATAAACGTCCGTTCATGTGAATAAGTCCAACGCTTTCCAAATGCTGATGCCCAGTGTAACCTCTGTCAAAGAATGTCAATTTACTCAGGTTGTTTTCTGCTCCATCCTGTATTTTAAGAATTTCACCCCACGGATTGTACAATCTCTTTTCAACTATACCACCATTAGCGTTGGTAATCGCCATAATACTGCCTTGGTAATCCCTGTGCAGGTAAAAATAATTTTGGTTTGTACCGTCACTTTTTACCACAACTGAGGCATTATAAGCATCACCTCCAACATAGGTTGTAAATTCAATACTTGTTGGCGTCGTGAAATTACCGGCTGTAAAGGTTGCCTTTATTTCCATACTTCCATCCGCACTGAAATATTTACGATACGGTCGTTTGAATTTATCTGTATCAGTACTGCCGTAATACATCACGCTTCTTTGCAACATAGCATTGTAACCGAAGCTGATTTTATCTACGCCTTGCTCTTCAATTTGTATCGGTGCTTTAAAAGCATTATATGAGATACTTTGCAAAGGACGCGCAGTGTAATATTTATGTGCTTCAGTACTTGGAGTTATAAACGTATTTTGGTAAGGCTTGCTCGTATTAGTATAGCTATACTGACCAAGATTATTTTCTGTAATTCTTCCCCTGTCATCATAATTCTGAACATTGATTGAATTATTATCAATTCTCAAATTATCCACATTAAAGGTTGCATTTGGTGGAACCACTCCGCCACCATTTGAACCGTTAGGACTGTTTTCATCAACAATGAATTTTAAAGTAAGTTTTGGACTGGTTACAAAATCACTAATCGTATAATTACTGTCAAAAACACCGTTGTTTATTGTTCCTAAGGGAATTTCAACCAAGTTGGTTGCATTGGTTGGGTCAGTTTCAACCATAATGGCATTGACAACTACACCATCAGTACCCGTTTTACCTGTAATATCTGCTTTTATTCTCAGTTTATTACCTGCTTTTAAATCGAGATTCAAAGGTTTGCTTGCTGATACAAAAGTGTTTTTCAAAACCAGTTTTAAAGTTCCTGCTGAATTGGTTGCAGAACCGGTTGTGGCTGTACCATCGAATACAAAACCTTCAGTTGTGGAATTGAAAGGTAATGTTAATAGATTGGCACCTGCTCCATCCCAACTTGTCAACCTGTCCAAACTGTCATAGGTAAAGTTTTCTCGTGTATCAAATAAACTATTGGTACGACTGGTTAAATTAGCTAGAATCGGTTCAAAAACATTGTTCAAAGTCATTACATCGACATTTCCTAATTGATGCTTGTTTTGCGTTACATAACCAAAGGCATCATACGTATTGGCAATTACAATACCGTTACCAAGTATGGCACTGGTTAACTGTCCACGGGAATTTTCCGCATTGGCTTGCCATTTAATCACACCATTATCCAATAACTGCCATTCTTTACCATTTTTATACGTATGGGTGATAGTCTTGGAACTGGCTTTTCCGTGTGATGATGCAGAAGAAATTTCATTTGAAACCCTTCCGTAAATGTCAAAAGTCAGTTCTTTTGTAAAGGTTGCAAATGGAGTTGATGAACTAACAGGATATAGTGTTTCAACCGTTTTATTCAAAAACTTTGTGGTTGCATCATACGTATAAGTATAATTACTGTCTCCATCATTCGGGTTAGCAACTGCAATATTGGTCAACCACTTATTTGTCGGGTCATAGGTATAAGTACTCGTTATTGATGTACCGCCACCAACAACCGATTTTGTAAGTACCTTTCCAACCGGATTTAACGTATAGGTTGTAGTTCCTTTAGGCGTGGTTTCGGTTTTTGTTTCTCCGAAAGCATTATACGAATAGGTATAAGTTCCTGCCGAAGAATCGGTAAGTCTTTCCTTTCTTCCCCAGTTGTCATATTGAACATTAATCTTAATACCTTGATAATCGGATTCAATCAAATTACCATTGGCATCAAATCTATAATTGATTGTTCCGCCTGGCGAATCAGTTGCTGAAACAACCTGACCATTGGCATTCATCGTTTTGGTTTTACACATTGTTCCGTCATTTACGGAAACGGTATGCCCGTTATACGCTGTAGTTATTATTTTTCCTGTTGGAGCTGTCGATTTAATTGGACGGTTATATACATCATATTCAAAAACAGTCCATAATGAAGGTGAAGAAGTAGAGTAAGGATCGCTCTCTTTTAGTTTCTTTCCTAAGAAATCATATTCAGTATTTGAATACACCCAATTTCCGTTAATATCCTTTACACCTTTTTTGATAGGTCTGGCCAGTGCATCACTTTCCATCATACCACTACTGCCATCATCGCCGATTTGGGTGGTGTTGTAAATATTCCCAGTTCGTGTGTAAGTGTAATTGATGCTTTTACCTAAGAAGTCGGTTATTTTAGTCCTTTTACCCCAATTATCACATTCATTGGTTGTAATCTGTCCGAAAGGATTCTTTTGTTTTAAGATTGTACCGTATAAGTTATGGTAAGTTACATTTTCTGTAACCAATCCTTCAGGGTCAGTTGTGGTTTTAATAAAACGATTAGAAGAATCATAAGTATAGGACGTTGACCGCGGTGAAACTGCGTTTGCCGCTGTTGTTCCGATTGCACTTATGGTTTTGCTTTGAAGCTGTCCGTTTGTGAAATAGGTAAACTTCTCAACTATGGTTTCCGTCGAATTGTTTGACTTCTTTTCAGTTTGAGTCAGGTTCCCATTGGTATAAGAATACTTGATATTGCTTGTCTTTGTATCCGTGCTACCTGTTGGGGTATTTACATACACCATTTTCTTTGTAGTGATTTCATTTGGTCTTCCGATATAATAATTGTTTCCTGTTCCGGAAGGGTTATTATCATAAGCGGTAATTGTCGTGGTGCTTCCATGCAATACATTCCCCACAAAATTATTATTGGTAACGTGTAACGGCAATAAGAAATCATTGGAATAGGAATTATAAACAGTTTCCCTTACGATGTTGGTCAAATAATCCGTTGTGGTTTGTTTATCCAATAATATAGAATATCGCTTACTGGTTAGGTCTGTATTTTCGGTGTAAGTATTCTCAGTTTTACTGATTAAGTTAGTATAATTTGTACCGAAATTGAGAAATTGATTTCCGTCTAATAAAAGGGTAAACGCTTTTACCATCATTCCCCTTGCATTTGGATTATTTTCGGTAACACTCCAAGTCTTTTTTCCTAAACCATCTTTATACCAACTCGAGCGGGCAGTTTTCTTAAACCCAATCATACCAATACCGTTAAGGTTTAATGCTAGTCCATGATATTGAAAATCTTGAAATTTTTCTACACCTGCCGAAATGTTTTTTAGCTTTTTTACCAGTTTGTTACTTGGCATTTGTTTTAACTCAACTAATGGATATTGTAGGCTTTCGGTTGAAGAATAAAAACCATTTAAGTAGCCTAATTCATTTGTCCCTTCTGCGGGGGTCAGCTCATCATAAATGATTTCGTCAACAATTGCCCCGTTTGATTGTGTGATTTTTTGGATTAGGTTGTCTTCCGAAAAATCTTTTTTGAAATCAACGTAAGTAATCGTTTTACTGAAAGATTCCCCACCGTGAAAACGAATCATCAATAAATCACTGTCCAATCCTTTATACTTGTAGTTTCCTGCCATTGGGATTGGTCTGGAATTATCATCGGTATCGTGAGAAGAAGGTGAAGTGTAATTATTCGTAAAAGTCCCGTTTAATCCAATATTGTTTAGGTAAGTACTTACCCTCCAAGAGGAATCAATATCTTTCGGATCCCAAAACGGGTCATATTGCCATAAACTTGTCCATACTTTTACCAAATCCGTTTTACCGTCTTTGTTAACATCCATTGTGTAATACGTACTGGTATGCCATTGTGTATCGTATGAAGTACCCGAAGTCGGTCTGTATGCGGTGATATTATGAGATTCTTTTGTAAAGAATGAACCGCCCGCAGGATTCGGGTTACTGTAATAAATATGCCATAAATCACATTCTGAACAGCCTTCAACTGAATCAGGAAGCATCACATCAGTTTTACCATCGGCGTTGAAATCCCCGAAAAGGATTTGCTTTCTTACGTCATAAGTATCTAAAGTTCCTTGACCGATAAGTTCCAGTTCAGCCCAAGGCGCAACTGTCAATTGTTTAAACGTAAGTACACGATAGTTCTTTTCCCTGTCGATTATCAATATATCTGCTTTACCATCTGAATTAAAATCCATCACATAACGTTCACCGTTTTGCAATAATTGGATATTGGCAGAAGTAAGTCCATAATTACCAAAAGTATTGTCTTCAGATGGGCTTGATGCGTTCAAATCGACTATCCTTGCTTCCTTGATTGTTTCGGAAACTTCTTTGTGCCAGTAGCATTCACTACCTGAGGGGTCGGCAATGTTAGATTGTTCGTTTCTACCTACTTCCGAACCATTTACATCAGGGTCATATTTGAATGTTTTTTTGTCATCATAGCTTAATACCAGTACATCGGACACACTATCCCCGTTAAAATCTCCTTCCAGATATTTGTTACTTTTTTTAATGTAAGTCGGACTCTCACAACGGGAGTTTGAACCGGGAATAGGATTCCCATTTTGGTCTAAGTCTTCAGGTGTACATAAATCGCTGCAATACCCGATATTATCCATTACAACGGTCTTTGAATAGTTGTTCTGAATGCTTCCGTTTTCAAGATTATAGATTTTGAAAGTGATATTGTTAAGTGCTTCATCAACCTTAACTACTGATTGCTTTTGGTTCAGTTTGTTATTGGTTAGTGTAGTTGCGGTAAACAAAACCCTTTTTAAATCTGACCTCCACTCATAAGGGAACTCGTAAGTAGTTCCAGCTCCCTGAAATAGTTTTGTGTATAATTTTTTTCCTGCAATAAAATCCAGTCTTCCGTCACCGTCAAAATCGCCTGACATATCCGGGTTTTTTGATAAATCCAAAGCATCAGTATAAGAAGTCGCGTTTTCCGTAACGGTTTCAGGTGTGGTCTTATACTCGAAAGTAATTGGGTTTGCTCCTTCCAAAGCTCCATTAAATTCCTGTATTTGACTCACACGCTGATAACCTTGTGCATCAGTAGAATGCGCCAACTGATACTTTTTAAATAACAATTCGTTGGTAAACACTTCAACCTTATCGAGTATTTCAACTTTACCAAATTTTTGGCCTTTTATAAAAGCAGATTCCTGTCTGGCTGATGATTTGTAGGTAAATACAATCTTATTCAAGGCAACCGGATTAGTTAAATTATTCCCACTAAAGCGGATTTCCCTAACACAAAGCCCTTTGTTTTCCTGTCTTGAATAAAGATAATTGATGAAGTTACCGTTTACATCTTCTGACCTTACGATGTAAAATGCTGTCGCATCGGTTCCGCTTGTTCCTGTTCCGTTCCCATACCAAGAGCGGGAGCCGTCGGGTGTTGTCACTATAAAATACATTGAAGAACCCGAACCCTTTAACTCAATTTTGTTGTTGCTCTGTACTTCAGTTTCATAGGTTGAGCCATCAGCCCAATAAGTTCCCGTTTTCAATAACAATCGTTGGCCATCGAGGGATAGCTTATCGTCCGAATCGAAATCAACACCATCCCGATAACCGTCAATGTCCTTTCGGGTTGAAATCCTCGAAATATTTGATATTCCACTGATTTCCCACCCCTGTCCTGCAATACCTGAAGTTTGACCGCTTGTATAAACCAGATTTATATTTGGCCCAACTTCTTTGATACTTGGCGGTAAAGCAATTGGTAATGTGAAATTTGCCTGACCATTATTTGAAATATCCAGTTTACCCTGTGTGTCGTGGAAATTCTGCGAAAATAAGACATTGGTAAACAATGCCATTATTAGTAAAATTTTCAATTTCATACCGCTACTGTTTAATGATTTTGATACTCTTTTCTCCTCCCGTATTGTAAGCCAGTATTATGAAATATATCCCGCTTGGATAATTACCGAAGTGAATATTCTGACTTATGGAGTTTTCTTGATGGTCAAAACTTTTGAGTAGTGAACCATTCAGGCTGAAGAGCTTTATACTTGAAATTTTACTTTCAAGTGAATTGTTCCACTTCAGGTAAAGTTCTTCTTTGACAGGATTGGGGTAATAGGCAAAACTGTCTTCAGGAACAAACTTTGTCAAATCGGAATCTGTCAATTGACCTGTGTCTTTAATTTCTGTTTTGGTAAAACAGTTTAAACAATATTCCCGGGTAATTTGATTCCCGGCTGTGTCATAATCAAAACGTATCTTTTGATCTTGACCGAACGATTTGATACTGCTACAGAGCATCATTGTAAATAATAATCGTATCATATAGTTAATTTTAAAGTTGTTTAAATAATGGTAATTGAATGTTTGATAGTGTAAAGCTTCAGATAAGCCCCAAAAAGATTTCTTCATTGTCTTAATGATTTTTTTTATTAGAATTTCTTAGTAGGGAGTTTATTATGAAAGAAAAGGGATTCAGAAATTGAGTAGAATTTCATTTCTGTTACTTCAAAGCTATACCCATTTCTATTGTATCACAAATGATACTGTCTTGGATTTATAAATCATCGCCCTGAATTAATAAATCCTCGCTTTGAATTAATAAATCATTTCTTACAAATGGCTTTTTTTAATATGTTTGCAGACGATTTTTAATTATTCAAAAAAACAGAGTATGGGTTCAAAGAGTTTTATTTTAATATTATTCAGTCTTACTTTTTCAATGAGTTTTGCTCAAAAGGAAGTTAAAAAAGATGGCTATGATGAATTGAGAAAACTGTTTTTTGATAATGCAAATAATAAATCAAAACAGAAGGTTTACGCAAAAGCATTTTTGGATAAAGCAAAGAAGGAAAATAACAACAATAAAATCATTAGAGGATATTACCTTCATTCTTTAGTAAATGAAAAGGATAAAGCATTAATTTATTTAGATTCTGTCATACAGTATTCCATTAATACAGATGATGAAAATTTTCCAAATTCAGCTTATTGCGAAAAAGCGTTTATTTTAGAAAGCCAGTTTAAATATAAAGAAGCCTTACAGAACTATTTACTTGCCGAAAAATATGCAATGAGTAAAAAAAGAATTGATGATTATTATGTAGCCCGATATTATGTCGCAATTACAAAATCAGAAAGTTTAGGAGAAACTAAAGAAGCACTTAATATATATAAAGAGATATTCAATCACTATAAAAAAGGAGATGCTTTTAAAACAGATTACTCAAAAACGATTTATCAAAAAGCAATATTCGGGATTGCAGATTCATATAAAGCGTTAAAATCAACCGATTCAGCTACTTATTACAACAAGTTAGGCTACAGAGAAACAAAGAAAGCAAATAACGAACAGTTTCTAAATTTGTTCATATTAAACGAAGGAGCCAATCAGATTCTGACAAAAAACTATAGGACGGCATCAGACAGTATCAAAAAAGCTCTACCTTTTTTAAAACGAAATAATGATAAAGCAAACATCATGGCTTCTTATTATTATTTAGGACAAATTAATCAAGGACAAGGCAATACAAATGAAGCGTTAAAAAACTTCATTAAAGTAGATTCCATTCACCAAAAGGAAAAAATAATGTTCCCTGAATTAATTGGTGGGTATCATTATCTAATTTCATATTATAAAAAAACAGGTAATAATAAAAAACAATTAGAATATTTAACTAAGTACATCAGTATTGACAGTGCTTTTCAGCAAAGTCATAATAACATGTACAAATTACTTGTAAAGGAGTATGATATCCCCCATTTATTCAAGGAAAAAGAAGCATTGATTGAATCCTTAAAAGACAACAATTCGCTTTTCCTGATAATTTCAATAATATTAATAATTGCTGTATTAGGATTATTGTATTATCAATACAGACTAAAGAAAATATACAAAGAAAGATTTCAAAAAATCATTATTGACACCCAGAAAAAAATAACCATTAATGACAATAAAACACAACCAACACTTGAAAAAAAGGATACTGTTTTAAAAGAAACTAAAACGATTAAAAGTAAAGAATTAAATATTGCAAAAGATGTTGAAGTACGTATTTTAAAAAGTCTCAAGGAATTTGAACGTCAAAAAAAATATCTCAAACAGGGTATTACATTACAATCTTTGGCAAAAGATTGTAATACCAATACCGTTTACTTGTCTAAAATAATTAACAGCTATAAAGAGAAAAAATTCAGTGATTATATTAACGATTTACGTATAGATCAATGTGTGCTTGAATTACAACAAGACTCCGAATTTTTAAAATATACGATTGAAGCAATTGCAACAGATTTTGGTTTTAATAACGAAGATACTTTTTCAATTGCTTTCCAAAAAAGAATGAAATTGAAACCAAGTTTCTTTATTAATGAATTAAAAAAAATGAAGGAAAGCGCATGAATTCAATGAATTCGACCCTGAATTTATTAATTCAGGGAACCTGATACTAATTTCAAGGTTTATGGAAATCACAAATAATTACATTTGCCAAAATCAAATATAAATAGACATGAAAAAAAACAAAAAAGAAAGGTTACAATTTGAGAAATTCAGTGTAATGGAGTTAAACAATTTAATAGCGATTAAAGGAGGTGGTAATGATGCGCCACCTACAGTTACACATGACCTAACCATTACTGGAGGAAGTAGCAACGGAGGAGGTGGATCTTCTTCAGCTGACTGCACAAAATAATTCCTTATGACATGGATATGAAACTTTATCTTTTAATAAAGTTTCATATCTTTTGTTTCAACACAAAATCAAATACTTAATTATGAATTCTATTAAATACATAATCTTACTATCCATAATAAACTTTAGTTTGTATTCTCAAAAGACAGCTGAAGAGGAAAATACACTAAAAGACTGGTACAAAAAAGACTTCGAACAAGATAAAATTTTAGGTATCTCTCTAAATAAATTCCATGATTTAAAAAAAGGAAAAACAACTAAAGCCAAAAAGATCATAGTTGCGGTATTGGACACACAAATTGAGTTGAATCATGAAGATTTAAAACCTGTAATTTGGGTCAATAAAAAAGAAATTCCCAATAACGGAATTGATGATGATAAAAACGGCTATGTAGATGACATAAATGGCTGGGATTTTCTTGGAACCAAAAAAGGAGGCTATATGGTTTACGAGAATTATGAATACGTTCGTATTATTAGAGAACAAGGCAATAAATTTCAAAATGTAAAAAGAGAAGATGTTCAAAGTGCTGAACTTGAAAACTATGATGAGTATCAAAGAGCCTTCAAACTCTATGAAACTAAAGATAAATTTTATAAAAACTGGAGAAAATCTTTAGTATTTAAACTTGGTGTCTATGGAAAAGTGAAAGACACTTTAAAATATTTTTTTCCTAAAGAAAATTATACTTATAAACAATTGGACAGCCTTTACAAAAAGTATAAAACAAATGATAAAACCTTTAGACAAAGAAGAGATAACAATGACCAAGACTTAGGTGCTTTAATTGACTATATGAGAACAAGTTTTGAGGTTGGACACACAACTTTAGAACATATTCAAGGACAAAAAGCACAATTGGATTCCGTTATAGAAAGAAATTTAAACATTGATTTTAAAGAAAGAGGAGAAATAGGTGACAATCCTAATCAATTAGAAATCGGATATGGTAACAATAAGATTGGTGCCAATATTCCCGGCATTCAGTTAATCAATGAACATTCCACCAGAGTTGCAGGAATAATTGGAGCATGTGGAAAAAATAAAATCGGGATAAGTGGATTTTCAAATGATATAATTATAATGCCCTTGCATGTTTCTTCATCAGGCGATGAACATGATAAGGATATTGCTACCGCAATCCGCTATGCGGTGGATAACGGTGCTAAAGTAATCAATATGTCTTTTGGTAAAAATTTTTCGCTTCACAAAGACTGGATTAAAGAAGCCTTTAAGTATGCTGAAAGCCATAATGTTCTTTTGGTACATGCAGTGGGTAATGACGGAATTAATATTGATGAATCCCCTTTCTATCCGAATGATTATAATTATGATAACCAAGAGGAAGTAAGCGGTAATTTTATTAATACAGGCTCTATCAATAGTAAATACGGGGAAAAAATGGTGTCTCCCTTTTCTAATTATGGAAAAAAGAATGTTGATTTATTTGCACCAGGGGAAGATATTTATACGACTATAGAGGAAAGCAAATATGACTTTGATTCTGGAACTTCGTTAGCGGCGCCAATGGTTTCCGGTACAGCGGCTTTGATTTGGTCTTATTATCCAAACTTAACCGTTCAACAAGTGAAACAAATCATATTGGAATCAGGAACAAAGATCGATTTTGAGGTAAATGTACCAACACTAAACAAAAAAGTTTCGTTTTCAGAATTGTCAAAAACGGGAAGGGTTTTAAATGTGTTTAATGCTATGGAACTTGCTGAAAAATTGAGTAAAGGAAAAACTAATTAGTGTTTACAAATGAAAAAAGAAAACAATAAATCAAAAAAAATCTGGATTATCCTGATTGCAGTATGTGCTGCTATTTTTCTACTGATTTCCTTTTTTGTTCTTACAACCACTTTATCAATGCCACAATCAATGGATCTTGGTGTAGTTGAGGATGGTGAAACTCAAAAAGAAAAATTCAGTTTAAATCCAAAAGATGCTGAGAAGGCAATTACCATATTAGTTGGAGGTAACAATAAAGTCATAAGTTATGTTGGCCTATTGTCTTCTCCTTTGGAAAAGCCTAAAGAATTTGAATACGGTGTAAATGGTATCCGCAAGGAGTTATTACGATTAAAATCAACACTTTCAAATGAAGGAAAAGACGATAGAATTGTACTTATCAAAATGAGTAAAAAGGCAAGTTATAAAAATATGGTGGATATTTTGGATGAAATGGCTATTGCTAATGTCCCTACTTACAAATTAGTTGATATTACTCCGGAAGAAGTGCAATTACTGGCAAAAAAATAATGCAGTATTATATTTAAGAGTCTGAGAAGCTTGAAAATCTAATATTCTTAACTATGAAAGAAAGTAAAGAGCTAAGTAGCATTTACACAATGAAGAAAGAAAACAAATATTAAATTTATACCAATATTATTATTTGGTATCCTGTTAGTAAGGGATACCGAAAGATTTGCTCAATATCTTGCCAAAACAAATATTATCAGATATAAGGATGTTTTGGGAATTTTAGGAATGGTAATTGGGGTTGGGATTGACCTGTTTTACTATTTACAATAAAAAAAGCGTGCTTAAAGCACGCTTTTTTTATTTTTACCTATTATATAGTCACATTAATCCTATTCAGTACTATTGTAACCCTCCCCAAAAAATAATTGGAATTTATCCTCATTTTTTTCTTAATCATACCCAAGATTTTGAAGGCTAAAACTACTGATAATTTAGTTCATAAAAATACTATCAGTAAAATAAAGGTGATTAGTTAGTTCTTATAATCGTGAGCATAGCTGTCTGATGAATTACTGATTTATTAAGAAATATCGCATATATTTGCTTGTATTTAAGAGTTAGTGGCAAGCAAAAAACACAACAACAATGACAGAATTACAAGAAAAAATAGAATCATTTCAAAACTTATTAATTGACATTGCCACAAGTGGAAATCGTTCAGAAGAAGAGGGGAACTTTAAACAATCGAGAACAGAGTTGATTGGCAATAATGAAATTAAAGACCTTCTTCCGGACTTTGTGAAAACAAATAGAACAGTAGCACAATTTTGGCAATATATAAAAGGACAATTTTCAACTTATAAAGAAAGGCGAACTTTCATATGGACCGAATTTGCAAAGACTTTAGACCATATTGAAGCAAAACAAAATGGAATCATAAACAACGTTGAAACGAGCAATCAAACAGAAACACTGAAAGATAAACTCATTAAAATTTTAGGAGAACAAAAAGAAATTGGAGACGGGTTTTTACTTAAAATTGATAGTATTTCAAATATGAAAGAACTCGATGATTTTTTAATTGAGTATGATAATTGGAATATGATAAATACTGACATTTTAGACAAAGCATATGTTCAAAAACAGTTATTTCAAATATATTCGGGAGCTTCAAATTATTTAGGAAATGTTTACGTTGAGAAGAACTCTTTTCAGGACAAACGAAATAGAGTTCTTTATTGTTTACCAAGACAACTTGGACACTTAAAAACAGCAATAGATCAGACACAGAATTTACAAAACACGGATTTATTGCCCATTGACAACCAACCAACCACCACTTTTCAACAACAAAGCAAAACGCAAAATAAAATTATGAGCAAATTATTTATTAGCCACTCTTCAGAAGACAAGGAGAAAATCAAACCACTTATTGATTTAATTGAAAATATTGGTGTCTCTCACAATCAATTTTTTTTCTCTTCTCACCCAGCATATGGTGTTGACCTTGGACAAAACATATTTGAAAGACTAAAAACAGAATTGGAAGACAATGTGTTTGCGCTTTTTGTTTTAAGTGATAATTTTTACAAAAGCCCTGTTTGCCTTTGCGAAATGGGTGCAGTTTGGATAAAGTCCAACAAACAAATACCTATTTTAATTCCACCTTTTGATTTTAAAAACGTTCAGGGGGTATTCCCAAATTCACTTGGTTTTAAAATGAATGACAAAGACCAATTAAATTCATTTAAAGGCGTGTTAGAAACTCATTTCAACTTAACACCAATTCACATTTCAAGATGGGAAGAAAAACGAGACGAATATCTTACGAAAATTAATGGACTACTTAAATGAAAAATTGCCTACCACTAGCAGCATAAATTAAACAGCACTAAAATAAGACATCTAAAAAAGACGATATGAGAACGAAATTCATCACACTGATTTTTGTATTATTTTCTATTGCTTCATTTGCTCAAATTCAGACAAAACAAAGTAGTACAATTCAACAAAAACAGATTTCAGAAAACACTGTTTACCAATTATTTCCCACAAAAAATTATTGGACTTTTATCAAATTGGATACACGAAATGGTAAAATGTGGCAAGTACATTTTACAGTTAAAGAAGACGGAGGGAGTGGAGAATTAATCTTGAATTCGCTACCACTTGTAAATAAGGAAAATGAAATAAATGGTAGATTTACTCTCTATCCTACAGAAAATATGTACAATTTTTTATTGCTTGACCAAATTGATGGAAAAGTACATCAAGTACAATGGTCAATGGAAGACAAAAATAGAGGGGTTTTTTCAATAAAGTAAACTAGATATGGGAGAAAATCGCTTAAATATATCAGAAAAAATTGATGCAATATCAAAAGAAATTTTGAATAAATATTGGTTGAATGAAAACGGAGAATTTATCCATAAAGTAAATAATTTATCTAAAGAATATAGCTTAACAAGCTTTAAAATTACTGAATTAGTAAAAAATCATTCCACATTTTTTAAATCTAAAATTTGTGAAAGATGTCGAATAGAATATTTTGAAAAAATTGAAACAAGAGGGAAACTAAAAGGCGATTTTCGGGAAATTTTATGTGAAAATTGTAAACAAATACAAAAAGAACAGAGCATAAAAATAATAAATGATGAAAAACAAAATCAAATAAGTAATAGATTAAACATATTCAATAAATCATTTAATGAAAAAAACTGGGAGAAATTGAATAGAAATGAATTTGAAATTTATGAAAAAATCATTGCTAATAAAACTTTAAAAAACATAAAACAAAATATTTTTAAAAACGATTTTTACTGTCAATCAACTTGGTCAGTTTTCAATAAACTAGAAAGATTAAATTTAATAATAATTGAAAGGCATCATAATAAAACCGTTTTAAATATTTGCTTTGATGAAAGAGTTGAAAATGTAATCGCTAAAAACTATAAAATGGAAGCCAAAGATTCTTTAAGTTTTTCACTAGCTAAAAAACTTAATAAAACTAAACAAAATCAACCCGATTATTCAGGAACATTTATATTAAAAAACGATATTGTTTTAAAAGCAGGAGTCAAATACTTGTATGGAGGTTGGTCACAAACCGATGATTCAATAAATTTAAAATTTACCCCATTAGAAAGTATTCCTGAGAATCCAATTCAAAGTGAAATTGAGAGTGAGCCAAAATCAGCAAAAGACATTATTAATGAATTTTTTAATGTATTAGAAAATAATGAAACAAATCAAAATCCATTTGGTTTATTAAATTATGATTTGGAAGATTCTGATGTTCCATTTTAAAAAAATATACTATCACTATTTCCATGCTAAAAACGAACGTTTTCAATGATTGAAACCCAAATCACAATATTGGTAAATCGAAAAACTGACATTGATATTATAAAGGAAAGTATTATTGATTCAGAAATTCAATTCCCTGTTTATATGATTGAATATGAAAGCTACTATCAGATACGATTTGAAAGCGATTATGAAGAATGGGAATTAGATGATAAAATACTCAATTGTTTTCCAGAATACGAGTTTACCGATGACCTTGAAAAAGGCAGAAAAGAAATAAGATTAATAATATCAAGATACCAGTGTGAATTATCAACAGATGGCTGGGGAAGACGTATTCAAAATCCATTAGATGAAACAAAATATTTAATTAAAAAATCAATCAAAAAAACAGTTGAAAAAACAGAACGGTTTAATCCGGAGATAAAAATTTTGTTTAATAAGGATATAAAAAAATATTTCATCAATATAGTTGATGGAATAGATAATTCAACCGGAGAAAAAGGTTTCTTACTTTTAGATGATTTCAAAACTCAAAACGAAAGTAATAAAGCAGATATATTTAAAGACCATCTTTATAAATCACCATCTGAGGCATTTCAATATGGTTATTATAAAATGCAAAAAGCGGTAAACCAAGATTTTGCAGAACATATTGCACTTCAAAAGAAAAAAATAAGGGAACTCCATAAAATCCCCAGAAAAATTGTAAGGGATTTTATTAACTCATGTAATAAATCTAAAACAGAAGAAATACTTAAAAATCTCGACCAAAATGTAATCTTTGAAAAAAGAATTAATTGGCAAGTAAGCGAAAAATTTGAGGGGATTGAAAATTTCAAAAACTATATCGTTTCTCAAAATCAAGATCTATGTGCAAAAAACTTTAAGATTAGGTCATCTTGGGATATACGATTACCAATTATTGAAATTGGGGTAAAGTATTATCCAACTTCAGCTGACAATGATAATAGCCATGTTCTGCAATATAGACGGATATCATTTGAACTTAGTAATAATAAAATTATCAGTATAAAGGAGAGTCTATAAAGTATAAAAAATAATGGGGTTTTAAAACCCCATTATTTTTTTGTTTAATTTTAAATGTTACACAGTCTTATGAAAAAAGAAGATTTATTATCGGAAGAGTTTTTAAAACAGTTCAAAACCGGCGAAGACCTAAATGGTTTTCTTGCCCAACTACAAAAGCGTGGATTAGAGGCTATTCTTAATGGCGAATTGGATTCTCATTTAGGGTATGACAAGCATGAGAAATCTCCCTCTTCGAACTCTCGTAATGGTTTTTCCAAAAAGAAAATAAAAACCTCTTTTGGAGAATCAGAAATTCAGATTCCAAGAGACAGAGAAGCTTCTTTCAATCCCATGATAATCCCCAAAAGGCAAAGTATGGCTGATGGATTGGAAAATGTCATCATATCGCTTTATGCCAAAGGGATGAGTGTTAGCGATATTGAAGAACAGATAAGAGAAGTCTATAATTTTGATGTATCTACCTCTACTATATCCAGGATTACAGAATCAGTATCCAATGACATTGTTGCTTGGCAAAACCGTCCACTGGAACCTGTTTACTTAATCGTTTGGATGGATGGTATCGTGTTTAAAGTCCGTGAAAGCTCTAAGGTCATCAATAAGACCATTTATCTGGCTGTAGGCCTAAACAGAGACGGTAAAAAGGAAGTTCTTGGGATGTGGCTGGGCAAGAATGAAAGTGCCAGCTTCTGGTTGGGCGTATTGACGGATTTAAAAGCCAGAGGTGTGGAAGATATTCTCATTACTGCTACCGACAACTTAAATGGTTTTACCCAAACCATTAAAAACGTCTTCCCCGAATCGCAGACACAAATCTGTGTGGTACATCAAATCCGTAACTCAGCCCGTTATGTAGTTTGGAAAGATAAAAAGGAATTCTCTAAAGACATGAAGCAGATTTATGATGCGCCAACCAAACAAGCTGCAAAAGGAGCTTTGGAAG
>NZ_JAMLJL010000020.1 GCF_023634845.1 Flavobacterium amniphilum
TATAAAAATTATCCATGGGAACCAATTGATCTAAATTGACAGTGGTAAATAACTTGGGAATAAATGTCTTTGTGCCTTGCATAGCTAAATATACGAAATTCTTATATTTGAGTTGTACAACAGGCACAGCGGTTAACTCTTCATCCAAGAAGTCCGGGAAATCTAACAATTTTTCAACAACTGCACAATAAAGATACCCCGTTCCGGTTTGCCGGTTAAATACCCTATAAGGCGTGTTTAATCCGTACCAAGGTAATGTACGGTGGCTGAGCTCCGGTTACTGAGCCTGTCGAAGTATCGAAGCCGACCCATACTTGACCCATACTAAAGCCATACTAAAGCCATACTAAAGCCATATCAAAGTAGTATCAAAGTAGTATCAAAGTAGTATCAAAGTAGTATCAAAGTAGTATCAAAGTAATATCGAAGTAATGTATTAGTAATATAGGAATGGAGTATAAGTATTGTTAGATTAGAAGATTGCCCGATTATCAGATTTTCAGACTTCTTAGAAGTTGAACCTCTCCGGTAACGAACCTTCAAACAATAAATCACAAACAATAAACATCCAACAAAAAACTCATAACTCATAACTCATAACTCATAACTTATATTTATTTTTGCGCCACAACAACACTAACTATGTACAAATCAATTATCCGCCCCGTTCTTTTCGGTTTCGATCCGGAAGAAGTGCACCATTTTACTTTTTCAGCTGTCCGAATTGCTAATAAGATTCCCGGAATACCCGGTCTTATCAAGACCATTTACAAAGTTAACGACCCGCGTCTGGAGCGTGAAGTATTCGGATTGAAGTTCAGTAACCCGGTCGGACTCGCAGCCGGATTTGATAAAGACGCGAAACTCTATCAGGAATTATCCAATTTCGGTTTCGGATTCATTGAAATCGGTACCCTGACCCCAAAAGGACAGGAAGGTAACCCAAAGAAAAGACTGTTCCGCTTATTGGAAGATTCTGCTATTATCAACAGAATGGGATTCAATAACGGAGGTGTTCTGGAAGCGGTTGAAAGATTGAAGAAGAACAAAGGCGTTCTCATAGGCGGTAACATCGGGAAGAATAAAGTAACCCCGAATGAAGAAGCTGTTAACGATTACGAAATCTGTTTTGAGGTCTTATTTCCCCATGTGGATTATTTCGTGGTGAATGTAAGTTCGCCTAATACTCCCGGATTAAGAGAACTACAGGAAAAGGAACCGTTGATTAAGTTACTGCAAACCCTTCAGGATTTAAATAATCAGAAAGAAAAGTCTAAACCTATCCTGCTTAAAATCGCTCCTGATTTAACAGATGACCAGTTACTGGACATCATTGAAATCGTAAAAGCAACGCAAATAGCAGGGGTAATTGCCACAAATACAACCATTTCCCGCGACGGTTTAAAATCTGTCAATAAAGAGGAGATGGGAGGGTTGTCCGGTAAGCCATTAACAAAACGTTCTACCGAAGTCATCCGTTTCCTTTCGGAAAAGAGCAATAAGGCTTTCCCGATTATCGGTGTCGGCGGTATCCATTCTGCTGATGATGCCATCGAAAAACTGGAAGCAGGAGCTTCTTTGATACAGTTGTATACCGGATTTATCTACGAAGGTCCCGCTCTGATCAAAGCAATTAATAAAAAGATTTTAGAAAAAGCATAAATAGTTTTACTTTTGAAGTCTATGAATGCCGAAAAAATCAAACTAGTAGAATGTCCGCGTGATGCCATGCAAGGCATCAAAGATTTTATCCCTACCGATAAAAAAGTACAATACATCCAGTCACTGCTGCGTGTTGGCTTTGATACCATCGATTTCGGAAGCTTTGTTTCGGCAAAAGCCATTCCGCAAATGCAGGATACTACCGAAGTTCTGGCTAAACTGGATTTGTCCAAAACAGACAGTAAGCTTTTAGCAATAATAGCTAATACACAGGGGGCCGAGAATGCATCGGTACACCCGGAAATTAACTACCTGGGGTTTCCTTTTTCCATTTCGGAAAACTTCCAGATGCGTAATACACATAAAACCATCGCCGAATCATTGGTAACCTTACAGGAAATCCTGAATATAGCTGACCGCTCTAATAAAGAAGTGGTGACTTACATCTCAATGGGCTTCGGAAATCCGTACGGCGACCCCTGGAATGTGGAAATCGTAGGGGAGTGGACAGAAAGACTTGCCAATATGGGAGTGAAAATACTCTCGCTTTCAGATACTGTCGGTTCTTCAACCCCTGAAGTAATCGATTACCTGTTCTCAAACCTTATCCCGAAATACCCACACATCGAGTTTGGTGCGCATCTGCATACCACTCCTGATAAATGGCATGAGAAAGTCGATGCTGCATATAAAGCAGGCTGCCGCCGCTTTGACGGTGCAATTCAGGGCTTTGGCGGTTGTCCCATGGCTACCGATAAACTGACCGGTAACATGCCTACAGAAAAACTCTTATCGTATTTTACAACCCAAAAAGCAGATCATAACTTGAGCGCCATGAGTTTTGAAAGTGCTTATAATGAAGCATTGAAAATATTCACGGTTTACCATTAATCGGTTGTTTTTATAAAACATACTACAGTTGTGGTATGTGGAATATACCTTTCGGTTTCATGTTTTGTGGTCTTTTTTGTGTACTCCGTAAGGATTTTCTTCTTTTTGGTTTGATTGTATTTTGCTTAAATTCAATAATTTAGCCTTGTAGTACTTTTCTATTTAAAAATAATCTAAATAAATTTTGACTATTTAGAATGTGTCTTTATATTTGCATCAAATTATTTTAATTCAATCTAAATAAAATACACCCATGAATTTTAAGAATATCTTTTTAGCTTCATTACCGGTTATGTCTTTATTTGTTGCTTCATGTTCAAATGATGACGAGGAACAGAAATTTGAGTATACAGTTCCTGAAACGTATACTTTTGAAAGAAACGCAGCTACAACTGTTGACTTTGGAGGTCAAACGAACAGATTGTTGATGTTACAGGAAATGGGTAACTATATCAAAAACCAAGCTACTGCTGGTGCTGTTGCTGATGATGCTAAATTATCAGACATGTACACAAATACAAACAGTCCTTTCGCTACTGCTGAATTAAACGCTGCTACTGATAAACAGTTGAAAAATAAAACAGCTGCTTCAAGAGATTTCTTCGTAAACTTCGGTGGTGGAGGTTCTTCTGTTGAACAGGCAAGCGTAAGAGGTTTCTTCGAAACACAATTTGATAATGCTGATGCTGCGAGTCAAGGTGTTGCAGCTTCTAACGGTGTTGCAGGTTTTTATGTGGATGGCTCTTCTAAAAGATTATATGATGCTAACGGTTTAGAGCCTCAACAGATCCTTTTAAAAGGTATGATGGGAGCTTGTTTAATGGATCAGGTATTGAACAATTATTTAAGTGTTTCAGTTCTTGACGAAGGTAACAACCGTAAAAATAATGATGATAAAGTTCTTGAAACTGGTAAAAACTATACTAAAATGGAACACCTTTGGGATGAAGCTTATGGTTACATCTACGGAGCTGGTGGTGGTAAATACTGGGATAGCTACATTAACCAAGTGAATGCTGATGCTGATTTCAACACTGTAAAAGCTGATATCAATGCTGCTTTCAGAAAAGGTAGAGCAGCTATCGTTGCAGGTGACTATAAAACACGTAATGAGCAAATCAAGATCATTAAAGAGAAATTTTCTATTGTTCCTGCTGTAAGAGCGGTGTTCTACTTAAAAGAAGGTAAAGCTAAGTTAACTGCTGGTGATGACGGAATCAAAGCTTTCCACGCTTTGTCTGAAGGATACGGTTTTATCATGAGCTTAAGATATACTAACAAGCCTGGAACAAACAATCCATACATGACTAAAGCTGAAGTAGACGCTATCTTAACTGAATTGATGGCTGGTACAGCTAAGCACGGTCTTTGGGATATCGATTACCTGAATTCACACATCGATGGTTTAGCTACTAAAATCGCTGAGAAATTCGGATTTACTGTTGCTCAGGCTCAGTCAATCTAAAAGATTATAAATTAAAAAAAGCAGAAGATAAATTCTTCTGCTTTTTTGTACTTTTGCACAAAATTTCAAAAAAGATGAAGAAAATATATTTGTTATTAAGCTTTCTGACACTTGGTGTATTTATTGCCTGTTCAGGTGACGGGGAATCAGATTCTTCGGGAGATAACTACAATAGAACGGATTTACTGACGAATTGGGCAGACAATATCATTATTCCGTCGTTTGAAAATTATCAGACTAAAGTTACTGATCTTAAAAATAAAGTAACGGCATTTAACGCCTCTCCGTCTAATACTACCCTGGCAGATGTCAGAACATCTTGGTTAGATGCTTACAAGGCATTTCAATATGTTTCAATATTTGAAATCGGGAAAGCGGAAGAAATGAACTTTATAAGCTTTACAAATATTTACCCTGCTAATACGGCTGCAATAGAAACCAATATTGCTAATGGAGGTTATAACCTGGCTTCTTTAACTCAAATCGATAAACAGGGATTTCCTGCCTTGGATTATATGATATATGGATTGGGAGCTGATGATGCAGCAATCTTAGGCTTTTATACAACTAATGGTAATGCTGTAAAATACAAGCAATACTTAACAGATTTGGCAGCAAGATTGAAAGATAATGCTGATGTAATCACAAATGACTGGAAAGGTGCGTACAGAAACACATTCATTGCAAGTAATGGTAATTCGGTAAGTAGTTCTGTAAACAGAATGGTAAATATCTTTGTCAAAAATTATGAGAAAAACGTTCGTGCTGGTAAAGTAGGTATACCGGCGGGTAAATTTTCATCAGGGACTACTTATGTGAATAAAGTAGAAGCTTATTACAAAAATGATGTTTCCAAAATTTTATTGAATGAGGCTGTAAAAGCTACTCAGGACTTTTTCAACGGAAAATATTTTAACGCTGCAACTACAAGCCATGGTTTGAAAGAATATCTGGATAATCTGAATGTAGTACGAAGCGGACAAAAATTAAGTGATATTATCAATAACCAGTTTACGGTAATCTATACTACTAACGGATTATTGAATGATAGTTTCTCCCAACAAATCACTTTGGATAATACAAAAATGCTTAATGCATACGATCAACTTCAGTTAAATGTACAGTATTTCAAAACGGATATGATGCCGGCTTTAAATATCACAGTTGATTATGTCGATGCTGATGGTGATTAATTATGTTGGATAGATTTAAAAACTATTTAAATAAAACTACAGAAACCACAACGCTAGCTTTTTTCAGGCTGGCGTTTGGTTTAATGATGCTTTTTAGTATTGTCCGGTTTGCATTGTATGGCTGGATTGATAAAATGTACATTAAACCGCAATTCCATTTTACTTATTACGGTTTCGGATGGGTAAAACCTCTCGGTGATTTTACGTATGTGTTGTTTTTTATTTGTGGCTTATCGGCTTTATTACTGGCAATAGGTTACAAATACAGAATAGCAACGGTCGTATTTTTCCTAAGTTTTACGTACATCGAACTGATGGATAAAACGACTTATCTTAACCACTATTACTTTATCTCGGTGGTGGCTTTCCTTCTTATTTTTTTGCCGGCAAATGCTTCTTATTCGGTTGATGCCTATAAAAACAAGAATTTAGCATTTCAACGTATACCGGCCTGGACAGTAGATGCTATTAAACTGATTTTGGGTATTGTTTATTTTTATGCCGGTTTGGCAAAACTAAATTCTGATTGGCTTGTAGATGCCATGCCTCTTAAAATATGGCTGCCAATGAGTTCCGGAATGCCGGTGGTAGGAGATTTCCTGAATCAAAATTGGGCTCACTATGCTTTCAGTTGGACTGGTGCTTTGTATGATTTAGGTATTCCGTTTTTATTATTGTACAGAAGAACAAGATTGTTCGGATTTGTTTTGGTTGTTATTTTTCACATATTTACCAAAATGCTTTTCCCGATCGGGGTTTTTCCATATGTCATGATTATCAGTACGCTGATTTTCTTTAATTCCGGGTTTCATGAGAAGGTATTAAAGAAAATAGCTGCTTTTTTTAAATTAGAGACGGATAGGTTCATAAACGGTAAGGTGATGATGCAGGAAGCTTCTGGATGGAATGGTCTTAAATTAAGTTTTGTTTCTTTGTTTTTGATTTTTCAGCTTGTTTTTCCATTTAGGTATCTGGCTTATCCGGAAGAATTGTTCTGGACTGAAGAAGGATATCGTTTCTCGTGGAGGGTAATGCTGATGGAAAAATCAGGCTATACGCAATTCAAAGTAACCGACTCAAAGACAAAACAAACGGTTTTAATTGAAAACAGTGAGTTTTTAACTCCTTTTCAGGAAAAACAAATGTCATTCCAACCGGATTTTATTTTAGAGTATGCGCATTTCCTGCGCGATTATTATATAGAAATGGGTTTTACAAGCCCGCAAGTCCATGCAGAGAGTTATGTCGCTCTCAACGGACGCCTGAGTCAGAGATATATCAACCCAGATGTCGATTTGGCCAAAGAAAAAGAATCATTCAAACATAAAACCTGGATACTTCCATTTACAGATGAGATTAAAGGATTATAAATTTTTAGCAGTAGCATTTTTACTAACTTTTAAAGTATTTTCGCAAAATTCAATTTCAGGAAACGTAGTTTCTTCCAATGGAATCAAATTGGATTATGTTGAGATTTTTGATAAAACAACAGGTTCAAAATCCTTTACAAATAAGGAAGGAAGTTTTGTGATTAATGTAAGCGGGAATGGAGCACATGAGTTGGTTTTTTATAAAGAAGGTTATGAAATAGTTGAACAGTCCATTGCTTCTTCAGCTAAAAATAATACAATTGTTTTGGATAAATTAACCCGGCTTTCCGAAGTAGTCATCAGTCAACAGCGTGAAAAGTTATCTGCAATCCGGAAATTGAAAGATATTGAAGGAACTGCAATCTATGCCGGTAAAAAAACGGAAGTTGTCCAATTGAACAAAATCATTGCTAATAAAGCAACAAATAATGCCAGACAGATCTTTTCACAAGTGGTCGGACTCACGATAAATGAGAGTAATGACGGCGGATTGCAGCTTTCAATCGGCGGCCGTGGTTTGGATCCTAACCGTACTTCTAATTTCAATACACGTCAAAACGGATATGATATCAGTGCCGATGTTTTGGGGTATCCGGAAAGTTATTATGCCACACCTACGGAAGCTTTGGAGGAAATCCAGATTGTCCGTGGTGCCGCATCATTACAGTATGGAACACAATTCGGAGGTATGATTAATTTCCAATTGAAAAGTCCGAGTAAAAAGGAAATGGAAATTACCCAGCGTTTGACCGGCGGCTCTTATGATTTGTTTACCAGTTTTACGAGCTTGAGCGGTACCAATGGTAAATTCAGCCATTATTCATTTTACAATTATAAACAGGGAAATGGTTTTAGGCCAAATTCACAATTTGATGCAAAAAACTTTTTCACAAACCTTAATTACCAGATTTCACCGAAAACTTCTTTGCATTTTGATTATACCCATTTCGATTACCTTGCAAAACAACCCGGTGGTTTAACTGATTATATGTTCAATCAGGATCCGACTCAAAGCAACAGAAGCCGGAACTGGTTTGATATCAACTGGAATCTATTTGCATTGAAATTGAAACATAAGTTTGATAACAATGCTGATTTATCGGTTCAATTATTTGGGTTGGATGCTTCAAGAAAGGCTTTAGGGTACAGGTCTAACCGCGTTGCAAATCCTGATACACCCGGTACCGAAAGGGATTTGATTATTGGTGACTTCGTGAACTGGGGAACAGAAATACGTTATCTGAAGAAATATGATTTGTTTAAGAATAACAGTGCATTTTTAATTGGCGCAAAATACTATCAGTCTGATAACGCAGGTATTCAAGGTGCCGGAAGTTCAGGAAGTGATGCCAATTTTGATTTGGCAGATGACGAATTCCCTTTTTACGGAACCCAGTCTTCTTATAAGTTCCCGAATTTAAACGTTGCTGTATTCGGAGAGAATATTTTCAGAGTATCGCCAACTCTTTCAATTACACCCGGATTCCGTTATGAAATTATCAAAACACAGGCTAACGGAAGTTATAGAAGAATTAACCGTGATTTAGCCGGTAATGTGATTTTTGATGAAACAGTTGTTGAACACAATGTTAAGGAAAGAAACTTTTTATTGTTGGGAATAGGGCTTAGTTATAAACCACTAAACGGAATTGAGGTATATGGAAATGTTTCACAAAACTACCGTTCAGTAACTTTTAATGATATCAGGACTGCAAGTCCGAGTCAGGCTATTGACGAGAATATTACAGATGAAAGCGGATACAGTTCTGATATTGGAGTTAGAGGAAAAATAGGGAACTCAGTTTCTTTTGATGTTAGTGGATTTGCACTGTATTATGATGATAAAATTGGCGAATATGAAACTCCTAACCCTAATGGAGGCGGTGCTGTTGTTAGATTCAGAGATAACATCGGTACGGCAATAACCTATGGTTTTGAAAGTATGATCGACTGGAATCTACGTAATATTTTTCTTGGTGAAAAAGAAAACATCATCTGGAATATTTTTACAAATGCTTCCATAACCGAATCTGAATATCTGAAATCAGATGTTCCGAATGTTCAGGGAAATAAAGTAGAATTCGTACCGCTTTATAATTTAAAAGCCGGAATGGGATTCGGATATAAAAACTTCCTTTCACATTTGCAGGTTTCGTATGTTTCATCTGAGTTTACCGATGCAGAGAATCATACAACAGACAGTAATGATAATGTTTACGGTATATTCGGTAAAATCCCTTCCTATTATGTGATGGATTTTTCAACGGCTTACAAATGGAAAAGATTTAAATTGGAGACGGGTGTGAACAACCTGACCAATAACTGGTATTTTACGCGTAGGGCTACAGGATATCCGGGGCCTGGGATAATTCCTTCGGAACCGAGAACATTTTATATGTCACTTGAATTTGTTTTTTAAAGAGAAGTTAAAACTGTTTTTCAGGTTCGGATAATTTTACTATATTTGCATGCAATTTAACTACAACTACAAATTGCAACATGAAAGCACATTCTGCTAAAATTGTCGGAGAAGGATTAACCTATGACGACGTTCTGTTAGTTCCAAACTATTCAGAAATCCTGCCACGCGAAGTAAGTATCAAAACTAAATTCACGAAAAACATTACGCTGAACACGCCTATAGTATCTGCTGCCATGGATACGGTAACAGAAAGTGCAATGGCTATTGCCATGGCTCAAGAAGGTGGTATTGGTGTTTTGCATAAAAACATGTCAATAAAAAAGCAGGCAGCGGAAGTACGTAAGGTTAAACGTGCCGAAAGCGGTATGATCATTGATCCGGTTACTTTACCTTTAACTGCAACTGTTGGTGATGCTAAACAAGTAATGCGTGAATTCAGTATCGGAGGTATTCCGGTGGTGGATGATAATCAGGTTTTGAAAGGAATTGTAACCAACCGCGATTTGCGTTTTGAAAAAAACAATGAAAGAGCCATTACTGAAGTGATGACTTCCCAAAACTTAGTAACTGCTCCGGAAGGAACAACATTGGCTCAAGCCGAAGAAATTCTTCAGGGAAATAAAATTGAAAAACTACCGGTAGTAAATTCAGAATATAAATTAGTTGGTTTAATCACATTCCGTGATATCACAAAACTGACACAAAAACCCAATGCAAATAAAGACCAATTCGGACGCTTGCGCGTTGCTGCAGCTTTAGGAGTAACTGTTGACGCTGTTGACAGGGCAGAAGCACTTGTAAATGCAGGTGTGGATGCAGTAATTATTGATACGGCACACGGACATACTAAAGGTGTGGTGGATGTATTGAAACAGGTAAAAGCTAAATTCCCACAGTTGGATGTAGTGGTTGGAAACATCGCTACACCTGAAGCAGCTTTATACCTTGCTGAGAATGGTGCAGATGCGGTTAAAGTAGGTATCGGCCCGGGTTCAATCTGTACAACACGTGTTGTGGCAGGTGTTGGTTTTCCGCAATTCTCTGCAGTATTAGAAGTAGCAGCAGCGTTACGTGGTACAGGGGTTCCTGTTATTGCTGATGGCGGTATCCGTTATACGGGAGATATTCCGAAAGCAATTGCAGCCGGTGCTGACAGTGTGATGTTAGGTTCGTTATTGGCCGGTACCAAAGAATCACCGGGTGAAACAATCATTTTTGAAGGAAGAAAATTCAAATCATACCGTGGAATGGGTTCTGTTGAAGCGATGAAAGAAGGTTCAAAAGACCGTTATTTCCAGGATGTGGAAGATGACGTTAAAAAACTGGTTCCGGAAGGAATCGTTGGACGCGTACCATATAAAGGTGAACTAAACGAAAGTATGCTACAGTTTGTTGGAGGTTTGCGTGCCGGAATGGGTTATTGTGGTGCTAAAGATATTGAAACACTGCAAACTACAGGCCGCTTCGTAAGAATTACTGCCAGCGGAATCGGTGAAAGCCATCCGCACAATGTGACCATCACAAAAGAAGCTCCGAATTATTCAAGATAAGAGTTAAAAAATCCTGATAAATTTAAATCCATTCAATTGAATGGATTTTTTTATTGTCTATTTCGTATTTTTTAAAACTTTAATTTGGTATAGTGTATTTTTTATAGGGGTAAATTTTTGAATTTGTAAAAATTAATGGCTAGCGTTATTGTTTTTATAGGGTTGATTATATTTAGAATGGATTTTTAAATATTTTACCTATGAAAAGAAAGTATTTTTTAGCCTTTATTCTATTGGCACTGGCATTAACATCATTGTTAATTGATTTCGAACCTTCAGCAACACCAAATTCAGTGAAAGTACAATTCGACAGCGGTGATACTGCCTGGATGATTGTGGCTACTGCATTGGTATTGCTGATGACGCCCGGTTTAGGTTTCTTCTACGGAGGAATGGTTGGAAAAAAGAACGTAATCAGTACGATGTTGCAGAGTTTTATGGCGATGGTCATCGTAAGTGTATTGTGGGTTGTAATTGGTTACGGCTTGTCTTTTGGCGATTCCTGGCACGGTATCATCGGCAACCCTTTTGATAACCTGTTTTTTAATCAGGTAGGCGTTGACCGTTCATGGAGTCTCGCACCAACAATCCCATTATTACTGTTTGCTTTGTTTCAGGCAAAATTCGCCATCATTACACCGGCTTTAATTACCGGAGCTTTTGCCGAAAGAATCCGTTTCTGGGCTTATTTGCTCTTCATGGTTTTGTTCATATTGGTTGTGTATGCACCATTAACACATTGCGCCTGGCATCCGGAAGGTATTTTCTTTAAAATGGGTGTATTGGATTTTGCCGGCGGCGTTGCCGTACACATGAGTGCCGGTTGGGCAGCTTTGGCAGGAGCAATTTTCCTGGGTAAACGTAAAAACCAGAAGAACAGTCCGGCGAGAATCACATATGTACTTTTGGGAACCGGATTATTATGGTTTGGCTGGTTCGGATTTAATGCAGGATCTGCCATGGGGGCCAATCATCTGGCCGTACAGGCTTTGTCAACAACTACGGTAGCAGCAGCTACTGCATCGATGGCCTGGGTTTTTTATGATAAAATCATCGGCCACAAACTATCGGCTATGGGTGCTTGTATCGGAGCGGTTGTAGGTTTGGTAGCCATAACTCCGGCAGCCGGGTTTGTAAGTATTCCACACGCTATTTTCATTGGCTTGTTCAGCAGTGTGGCCAGTAATATAATCGTATCTAAGTTCCCGAAAGGTAAAATCGACGATGCTTTGGATGTTTTCAGTTGTCACGGAGTAGGAGGAATGGTAGGAATGTTGCTTACCGGTGTTTTTGCTTCAAAAGAAATCAACCCGGCCATCGAGCATCAGGGATTGTTTTTTGGTGAAACCAAATTATTCTTCAGTCATTTGCTGGTTTTAATCCTGGTTTCAGTCTTTTCATTTGTGATGTCTTACGTTCTGTTTTATGTTGTAAATAAAATAACACCACTAAGAGTCAGTCATGAGAAAGAAGAATTAGGTTTGGATATTACCCAACATGGAGAATACTTATAGATAGTGACTAGTGATTAGTTAAGAGTAATTAGTGTTCGGTCCTTGCTAAAATAGTAAAGCATCCGGTAAAGCTTTCATGTCATGAAGTAATACACGCAAATTTTGACATGGAGGCTTTCCGGATGCTTTTTTTAAATAAAGCGGCTTTCGTGGACGATAATTTCGTTCCAGTTGAAGACGTCTGTTCCGGTTTCTGAAAAAACTTTGGTCAAAGTGTCAGAATAGAGTTTTTTGAGGTTGCTCATTTTTCCGGAGACGTACTCATCAAAAGCCGAATCTTTCAAAGAACTGATATTTCCTAAACAATAATCCGGATTAAAACCGTAAGCCATCGGAATTATCTTCCCCGAATCATCTACGATTATGGTGTCAAAGTAATCGGAGATCTTCGTGTAGGTTTCAGTTGATTTGCAAAACGGATTCACAATTTCAGGAAAGTCTTTCAGGTATTCCTTGTGTAGTAAATCCAATTGGATAATCATTTTATGTTGGTATTTATCGGTTAAATAGTTGGACAGAATGAACGCTTTGTATGCGAGTGTATCATCTAAAGAGGAATCTTTAAGCTCTTCAAGTGCTCTTCCGTACATTTCCAATGGATGGAGTTGCAATAACTTTGCGTTGTGCTCATAAGCAAAGTCCCCCAGCCATATTAAATCTTCCCAGCTGTCAGGAGTAATCGTGTGTATAAATCCGAAATACTTTCCGTGTGAATTCAATACATCTACTCCTTTTAGCATTTTTTCAAAAGCACCGGCCTGACCTCTTATTTTGTCATGGAGTTCTTTTTTTCCGTCAATGCTGATGGCAATAATATCGATGTGTTGCAATAAGTTTTGATTCCTGTCCGATTGCAATAACATTCCGTTTGTGGCCAGTGCATTCTGAAACCCCAGTGATTTGCTGAATTTCAAAAGCTCTTCCAGGTTTTTATACAAAAAAGGTTCGCCTCCGGACAATGAGATATTGTTATATCCCTGTTCTCTGGCATACACCAGAAATGACTTTAACTCTTCTATGTCCAGCATCTGGCTGTAATGGGGTGACGAACTCGAATAACAATGCAGGCATGATAAATTACACTTCCGGCTGGGATGAATCTGGATGGTTTTAAACAGACTGCTTTCAACAGCAGTCTGTTTAACTGTCATGGCAGGTTCCATTTTTTAACGGACGTACCCTTCAAACCGGAAACCTTCCGGATTAATGATTCCGTACGGAAAGACTTTGAACCGTGAAAGATTGTCTATCTGGTTAAAGTGTTTCCAGAACTCAGGATCAATAATACCGTTGATTAAAATCCGGTCTACATGTACTTTTCCCTTAATGCTTACCTGATCAATGACCAATCCCTGTCTTTTTAAAGATACAATGGCGCTTGATGTTCTTTTCAGAAACGTTTTGTCCAAATCGTACTGATTCAGCTTTTGCATCAAAAGCCTTTCAAAATCCTTTACGTTATCCATAAGCATTACATTTAAAGGTTGTGCTTACTCTGTCCAGTTTTCAGCTTCCCTGGTTAATCGGAAAGGGTTAAAAATTAAATGCTTAATTGCTAAAATGGTAATAGTTTTAGTTGTTTGATTAATAGATACCGCTTTAACAGTTGAAGTAAAAAATAAAATGCTTTTGGAATATTGTTGTATTTACTTTAGCCGCAAGATTATTTGCTAATTACAAAGTTAACAAGGGGATTTGCACTTGCCGTACGGTTTTTCCTTATAAATTGTTAAGTCATATAAATAAAAAATCCCGACGAATCGGGATTTAAGATAATATCGGGAATAATTATATACCTAAATAATTGCTTGGGGTGATTTGTTTCAATTCCGATTTGATAGCATCCGAAACATTCAGGGTTTCGATAAAAGCGTGAATCGATTCTTTATTGATAACCGAATTCGTTCTTGTTAAATCTTTCAAGGCTTCATACGGATTTGGGTAAGCTTCCCTTCTCAAAATGGTTTGAATCGCTTCTGCAACCACTGCCCAGTTTTTCTCCAAGTCTTCAGCGAACTTATCTTCATTCAGTAACAACTTGTTCAATCCTTTTAAAGTCGCTTCAAAAGCAATGATGGTGTGTCCCATCGGAACACCAATGTTTCTTAAAACCGTACTGTCGGTCAGGTCACGCTGTAATCTTGAAATAGGTAATTTAGCCGATAAATGCTCAAAAATAGCGTTGGCAATACCTAAGTTTCCTTCCGAGTTTTCAAAATCGATCGGGTTGACTTTATGTGGCATGGCAGAAGAACCAATTTCTCCGGCTTTGATTTTCTGTTTGAAATAATCCATCGAAACATACGTCCAGATATCTCTGTCCAAATCAATCAAAATCGTGTTGATGCGTTTCAAAGCATCGAAGAAAGCCGCAAAATGATCGTAATGTTCAATTTGGGTTGTAGGAAACGAATGGTGTAATCCTAAGCTTTCCTCTACGAATTGTGTTCCGAAAGCTTTCCAATCGTTGTTAGGGTATGCAATTTTGTGAGCATTGTAGTTCCCGGTTGCACCGCCAAACTTAGCAGCAAAAGGGATGTTGTACAACAAACGCATTTGTTCTTCCAAACGCTCCACAAAAACCAGGATTTCCTTTCCTAAACGGGTAGGAGAGGCAGGTTGGCCGTGAGTGCGGGCTAACATCGGGATATCTTTCCATTCCACGCTTAATTCTTTTAGTTTAGCCACCACATTGATTAATGTTGGTAAATATACTTTCTCATAAGCATCTTTGGTTGATAAAGGAATCGCAGTATTATTGATATCCTGAGAAGTTAATCCGAAGTGGATGAACTCTTTATATTGCTGCAGGTTTAAAGCATCAAATTTAGCTTTGATGAAATATTCCACTGCTTTTACATCGTGATTGGTAGTCTTTTCGGTTTCCTTGATCCATAAAGCATCTTCGGTAGCGAAGTTCTCATAGATCTTTCTCAAATCGGCATACAGGTTTTTATCTACACCGGACAGTTGTGGCAATCCCGCTTCACAAAGCGCGATAAAATATTCAACTTCAATTAGTACGCGGTATTTGATTAAGGCTTCTTCAGAAAAGTAAGGTGCCAGTGAAACCGTTTTATTTCTATAACGTCCGTCAATAGGCGAAATAGCATTCAGTTCAGTTAATTGCATTTTGTTGTGTGTTGTTAAAGAAAGGGCAAAAGTAATTATAAGTTGTGAGTTATGAATTATGAGTTATGAGTTTTTTGAATTATTTGTTTATAGTTTGTTGTTTCAGGTTTTAGAAGCAAACAACAAACAACAAACTATAAACTACTTATAATTCATAACTCATAATTCTTTCCATTCCTTCACTCGCGCTCATGGCTAAAACCTCCAGCGGATTAGCGAGATCGTAAATAGTTGCCGGATTAGGGTCGATGTAATACACCGGAACATGTGGCTTCGCATAATGCATTAGTCCGGCGGCAGGGTATACCTGTAATGAAGTTCCGATGATAATCACCACATCCGCTTCTTCCATCATGGGAATGGCTTGCTCGATGGCCGGAACTTCTTCGCCGAACCACACGATATGTGGTCGCAGTTGCTTTCCGTTATTGTCGGTATCACCTAAATGCAGGTCATTCGTCCAATCAAGAATAAAGTTCTCATCGGCAACACTTCTCACTTTGGTTAATTCACCATGCAAATGCAAAATATTGGAACTTCCGGCTTTTTCATGGAGATTATCTACGTTTTGAGTGATGATCTGAACATCATGATCTTTTTCCATTTCAGCCAGTATTTCATGGCCACGGTTGGGTTTTACCTCTTTCAGCTGGGCTCTTCTTTTGTTATAAAAATCAAGTACTAAAGCAGGATTGTTTAGCCAGCCTTCCGGCGAAGCCACTTCCATGATGTCGTGATTTTCCCATAAACCGTTCGAATCTCTGAACGTACTGATTCCGCTTTCGGCACTCATTCCGGCGCCGGTTAAAACAACTATTTTCTTTTTCATATTCATATTTTATATTTTGGGCGTGCCCCAGTCTGGTGGTTTCGGAAGTTTTAACCTATATTTCATAATTTTCTACCACCAGCCTGCGTCAGGCTATCCGCTGCAAGTCCTCGGTCGTACCTCCCTGTGGGCTTTCCGCTGCTATCCTTCACGCGTTCTGTCAATAAGGATTATCTTTCAAATAATACTCTTTGGCAAGTTATGAATTTTTAGTCCTTAGCCCTTAGTTCCTAGTCCTTAGTTTTTGATAACCGGTAATTGTTTTTTACTTTTTTCTGTAATAAATAATAATTCAATATAACTAAATTAGGATTATTTTTCTTTTTAGAAATACTAAGTATTATGCGCTATGGACTAACAGCTATTCACCAATCACACTTCACTAATCAACCAAAAATGTAAACCAGGTACTCTAAAAGACTGGAGCTTGAGTATAAAAGACTGGATGTTAAGTAAAAAAGACTGGAATTTGAGTAAATAAGGCTGGACGTTGAGTAAAAAAGGCTGGACGTTGAGTATAAAAGGCTGGAATTTGAGTAAAAAAGGCTGGATGTTGAGTAAAAAAGACTGGAACTAAGTACTATCACACTTCACTAATCACTAGTTACTAAGGGCTAAGTGCTAATCACTAAGGACTAAAACACTATCTTTGCCCAAAATACATAAATACCAATCAAAATGCAATCGTTATTCCAAGACGAAAACTATTTACACTATTTAGAGGAGTTCATCACCGAAAGCCGTAAAGAAGGATTTTTGCGCGTATTGTCACAGCGTACCAAACATTTTACGGTAGTTTGCGAAGATCTGTACCAGTTGCACAACACCAGTGCCGTGATGCGCAGTTGTGAAGTATTCGGGGTGCAGGAATTGCATGTAGTGGAACAAAAGTATGGTAAGGATATCGACAAAGAAATTGCCATGGGTGCCGAGAAATGGGTAGACATACACCGTTATTCCACTAATCAGGCGAGTATCGATCATTTAAAAGCGCAGGGTTATCAGATCATTGCCACAACGCCCCATGAAAATGACTGCATGCTGGAAGATTTTGATATTACAAAACCTTCGGCTTTGTTCTTTGGAACAGAGCGTCATGGTTTATCGGAAGAAGTATTGCAACAGGCAGACGGTTTTGTAAAAATCCCGATGGTAGGCTTTACCGAAAGCCTGAACATATCGGTTTCAGCTGCCATTATACTCCAGAATGTGTCGACACGTTTGCGTCATTCCGATATACAATGGCAACTCACCGAAGCCGAATTGCTTGAAAAAAGGATCGACTGGACCCGTAAATCCATCAAGGATATAGATTTTATTACTAATAAGTATTTAGAAAGTCAGAAATTGTAAGCCGTTACCTTCCGAAAGTATCATAATTGTCTTCAGCATATTTTTCAAATCGCTGTAACAACTTGATGTTTTGTTTTTCGATAACGGTTAATTCTTTTGTCACATCATCAGATACGGGAACATACCAGTCTACCGGATCAAAAAACTGTCTGTATGTCTTCTTCTTGAATGTGTAGCCGTGGCGTGCAAAAATAGTATTGCGTAAAATTTCAAGCTCCAGCTTTTTAAGATTCTTCAGGTCACTTTCCTTTAAAACAGTAGTTGAGGAGTTTAATGTGGTTACCACATCAGATGCTGTCCGGTACATTTCGTTGTATTCAACTTCCTTTGCGCCATCTTCAGCTTCATATTCGATACTGTCCAGCTTCATCGAGTAAGAATCCATGTAACGTTGTCCGTATTCATCTTCTGAAGGTAACATAAGATTCGGATCGTATTTAAATTGCTGTTTGGTCAATTTATAAGCTCTTTTCGTAACTGAAGCCTTTTTGTTGTTGGCTGTCCATTCTCCTGAAAGTGTATCGTTTTTAATCGTAAAAGTGAAAATACCGTCCTTTTTATCGTCTCCGGGTTCTTTCAGTTCAAACTGAAATTCGTTTAAAGCAACGACTTTTACTTCTCCAGATAACGGACGATTGTTCCCGGCTACAATATTTTGACCGATAACTTTATTTCCCACTATCTTTTTGATGACAATGTTGATTTTGTTTGAATATACATAATCTTCTCCTCTGGCATGTTCTTCGGCCTTGAAATCACCCACCCAGTTTCCGTAGAGTTCTTTATACAGTTCCTTTTCTCCGGTTGTTTTTTCTTCTGCTTTGGCGACCTGTTTAGCTTCATCCTTGCAGGAAACAAGGAATACCACAGATAAGGCAGTTAATAATAGTTTTTTCATTTTATAAGTTTTTTAGCGATGTAATATTCGATGATTAAGATATTCGGGATCCAACCCAGCCAGGCGATAATTTGGTACACATCCATGGGAGATGGTTGGAATACGTAAACAATAATGACTTTCCATAAACGCAATGTAATAGCCGAACAGGTCAGGGCAAAGCTGCGGTACATGAATTTTTGATGTGAAAGGATGTCTTTTTGTTTGATGGACGTAAAAGCTTTCAAGGTAAAATAAAACCACAATAGGGCCAAAACGATAAAAGATATTCTGGAGAATAAGCCACCATTGGCAAACAGCCCAATGAACAATCCGGAAGGTGCAGCAAAAAGCAGGATGGTTCCTACGTATAGTTTTCCTATTAACCTATGAATGTCTGGTCTTTTATTTAAAATACTGTTGTTGAACTGTGTGAATCCGGCCAGTAAGCAAAAAATGGATGTCAGTACATGAACATAAAACACAGGAAGGTAGAACGGAATACCGGTCACTTCTGTCTGTTTGATGTTTAAAAAAGCTACGTGGGCACTTACGGGAATATACTTTACGGTTATTTCAAACATTAAGTAGAAAAAATAACCGAAAAGCAATGACCAGAAAATACTTCTGTAATTAAATGAAGCCTTCAAGGAAGTCGGTTTAATTCTTTTTCAGGACTTTATATTCTTCATAACAGCCACTCACGGCATCCAGAACCTGTAAGTCATTTGCAGTTCTCATGAATGATTCAGAGTAATTGCAACGTTCCAGAATTTCAAGTAATTCTTTTTCATTGATGCCTAGCATTGTATAAATAGTCTGACGGTCGTAACGGGTTTGTAAGATATTGCGAAGGTTGTCATCCTTTTTCAATTCGCGGAGTTTCTTTAGTTCTTTCGGTTTTTTACCAAAGAAGTTATACAAAGCATCTGCAGGATTGAATAGAGAGCCCATTACTCGGGAAAAAGCATTCGGAGAGTTTTCACCACCTTCATATCTTTTGGTCAAACCGGCAATCGAGTACCAGTAATTTTCCCTTTCCGGAATTAATTTGGAATCAACCTCAAGATAACCCGTCAATTCATAAGGAGGAATCACGATTTCTTCAAGCGCATATGCTTTTTCAGTTAATTTAATGCGGGTAGTTCGGTTTTTAATCCAGTCGTTTGTAACTCTTACTTCAATCGACTGAAATCCTAAACAGGAAATAAGAAGGGTATCGTCAAGATCGGCATAAATTTCAAAATTTCCGTTGGCATCAGTAACGGCACCTCTTACTTTTTTGGTATTTACGATGTTTACATTCCATATCGGAACGAAAGTATTGTCATTTACAACAACTCCTTTCACGGTTGTTTCCTGTGAAAAGGCCGGAAATGCGATGAGGCATAAAAAGAAAACTACAAAATATTTCATACGTGCTTTTAGAGGATCTAAATGTACTAGATATTTTGTAGTTTAACTATGAATTATAAGAAAATTAACAGCAGTTAGCTTTTAAAGCGTTGTTGTTAGCTTCTTCTTGGTCTTCTTTCTCTTGGAGCGCTTGAAGAATCAGAACCTCTTTGGATAGAACCCGGGCGTCTTTCGTTTCTTGGCGCTCTGTCAGAAGAATCGCTTCTTCTTTCAGAAGATCTTCCTTCACCGCGTCTTTCTGTTCTTGGAGCTCTGTCAGAAGAACGGGATTCGCTTCTTCCTCCAAAACCACCTTCTCTTTTTCCTCCAAAACCACCTTCTCTTTTTCCTCCAAAACCACCTTCTCTTCTTCCGCCGAATCCGCCTTCTCTTCTTCCACCAGAACTTCTTCCGTTATGGTCACGACGTGATGAATTTCCACCACCATCATTTTTAGAGATTTCAACGTTGATTCTTCTTCCGTGAAGTTCAAAACCGTTTAATACTTCCATTACTTTGGCAGTATGTTCACCGTCAGTGTTGAAGAAAGAGAATCCTTCTTTAACGTCAACTTTGAATACATCATCACGGCCTAATTCCAATGTTTCTTTTAAGAAATCTTTCAACTGCATCCAGTCGAAATCATCTCTCGCCCCGATGTTGATGAAGTAACGTACCGGATCTCCGGCTCTGATTTCTCTTGGTTCAGAACTTCTTTCACCTCTTTCACCACCTTGACTTGATAGGTCACGTTTTGATTTGTAGTAGGATAAGAAACGGTTGAATTCAACAGACACCATTCTTTTTACCAGTTCTTCTTTTGTTAAGTCCTGGAAAACTTCGTAGATAGCCGGAAGGTAATTGTCGATTTCGTGATCAATTTCCGTATCGTGGATTTTGTTTGCTAAGTGTAATAACTGGATTTCACAGATTTCGATTCCGCTTGGAATTGATTTCTCTTCAAACTTCTGTTTGATGATTTTTTCAATTGCGTGAATCTTGCGTAATTCACTTTTGGTTACGATTACAATCGAAGTACCTAATTTACCTGCACGTCCTGTACGTCCTGAACGGTGGTTGTAGGTTTCGATTTCATCCGGTAACTGGTAGTTCACTACGTGAGTTACGTTGTCAACGTCTATACCACGGGCTGCTACGTCAGTAGCAACTAACATTTGGATCTGGCGTCCACGGAATGCTTTCATTACTCCGTCACGTTGTGCCTGTGATAAATCACCGTGTAAAGCAGCAGCGTTGTAACCGTCTTCGATTAATTTTTCAGCGATAGACTGTGTATCTCTTTTAGTACGGCAGAAAACCACAGAGAAAATATCCGGGTTAGCATCAGCCAAACGTTTTAATGCTTCATAACGGTCACGTGCATTTACCATGTAAAACTCGTGAGATACCGTTGAAGAACCTGAGTTTTTAGTACCTACAGTGATTTCCTGCGGATCGTGCATGAATTGTTTTGCAATCCTGGCTACTTCCTGCGGCATGGTAGCCGAGAATAACCATGTGTTTTTTTCATCAGGTGTATCTGATAATATCGAGCAGATATCATCATAGAATCCCATGTTCAACATTTCGTCTGCTTCATCAAGCACACAAAAGTTAATGTTCTTAATGTTAACAAGACCACGGTTAATCATGTCTTGCATACGTCCTGGAGTAGCCACAATAATCTGTGCACCTCTTTTTACTTCACGCGCCTGCTCGGTAATGCTTGCACCACCATAAACCGCTACGGTGTGTAAGCCTTTAATGTATTTTGAATATTGTTTGATCTCGTTTGTGATCTGTAAACAAAGTTCGCGTGTTGGCGATAAAATCAAGCCTTGAGTGCTTCTGTCATCAGCATCGATCTTCTGGATAAGCGGAAACCCGAAAGCTGCCGTTTTACCTGTTCCTGTTTGTGCTAATGCTACAATGTCTGTGTTTTGCTCCAATAGTATTGGAATCGCCTTTTCCTGTACTTCTGACGGATTTTCAAATCCTAGATCTTTAACCGCCAGCAGTAGCGATTCATTCAATCCTAATTGTTCAAATTTATTCATTATCTATTTTTAAATTGGGTGCAAAAGTAGTGTTTATAAACGATATAAACTAACAGAATCTTTTTATTTGTGATTTTATTAAAGTTTGATAATCAATAATTTACAAAAAATAGCTTTTTGAAAGTTTGATGATTTACAGATTTAAAGGGTTGTTTATTGAGAATTTTTCAAAAAAATCACAATGTTTCAAGATAGGAAACCAATTGTTTTACGGCAATACCGCGGTGGCTGATGGCTGATTTTTCATCAAGAGTGAATTCGGCGAATGTTTTAGTGTAACCATCCGGAACGAAAACAGGATCGTAACCAAATCCGTTTGTGCCTCTTTTTTCAGTGATGATGGTACCGTTGATGATTCCGGTGAATAAATGTTCTTCACTATTAATATGTAATGCGATTACCGTTTTGAAGTTGGCCCTGCGGTTCGTTTCATTACTTAATTTATCCAGTACCTTATTGATATTATCGTCGTTGTTGCGGTGTGATCCGGCATAACGGGCCGAAATTACACCCGGTTCCCCGTTTAACGCATGTACTTCAAGGCCGCTGTCATCGGCAAAGCAGGGATAGCCGTAATGTTCGGTTACGTAGCTTGCTTTCAGGATAGCATTGCCTTCAATAGTATCGGCAGTTTCGGGGATGTCAACATCACAGCCAATATCTTCAAGACTTAATACTTTAATATGTTGCGGAACCAGTTGTTGGATTTCGGTGATTTTGTTTTTGTTGTTTGAGGCGAAAACGAGTTGCATTTTATCGGTTTTTTTTGAATTTAGTAGAGCAAAAGTATTTAAAATTGCCCAATTAGGAGGAAAATACATCTAAATTCAAATTGATTTCGTAAATTTAAATGATACTTGAACTGATTTCATTTTCAAAAATAAGTAATGAATTTCTTCTTTTGGATGAGTTGTAAAAATAGAAATAGATATTTTTTTACTATTCTGAGTTTTTTACTTATCGGATTGCTTTTTGCTGTCCCGGTTTCTGCCCAATATGTTTTCAATCAGTCAAATTTATCCCAACAAAGAGATATTTATGCATATGCTAAATATGTTGATGTTGGCAAACAGGATCTTTCTTTGAATGAAGTGATTAATAATTCTTCACTGAAGTTTTTGCCCATTCCTAAACAGAATTATGATTTTGGATTTACTACACATCATTTTTGGGTACAGTTTAAACTTGAAAATTCTTCAAATGAACAGGTGGTTTGTTTTTTTGAAACAGCAAGGCCTATTACAGATATAGCCGAACTTTATATTGTTAACTCAACCGGTAAAGTTAACCTGCTTAAAAATGGTGATAAGATTCCTTTTTCCGAAAAAAACTTCGCCCACAGGAAAGCAATTTTTAAGATTAAGCTTAATCCTTCCGAAACCCAAAACTTTTACCTTCATCTTAAAAGTGATGGTGAGTTATTGTCGTTGCCTATGATGCTGCATACACAGGAAAGCATGATCGAAGAAACATCCTTTGAGCAGTTTGTATTTGGTTTCTTCTACGGTTTGCTTGCAATTGCCAGTATTTTATATTTGTTTTTCTTCTTTGCAATGCAGGATAAGGTCTTTTTGTATTATAGTATATATGTTGTGTTTATTGGTTTGTTGCAGTTTTCGATTGATGGCTATTTTTATGAATTTATCACACCGCAACCCGGATGGCTGTCATTACATTCGGTAATTCTTTTTGCTGTTATTGCGAATTTCTTCTTGGGCCGGTATGCACAGATTTTTCTTAAGATCGGATTGTATAGCAGAGTGGTGACTGTTGCATTTTACATTTTATATGCATTAGATTTTATGTGCTTCTTCAGTTTGATTTTTATTCCCCGTTTTTTAGCGTTTTCTTATCCTGTTGCCAATTTGCTGGGATTGGTTTTATTGTTTCTTATTATAGTTTCCCAGATTATTGTTTTTAATAAAACACGGAAGATTTATTATTTCTTTTCGACAGGTATTTTATTTCTTATTAGTGGCTTTGTCATTTTTATCCTGAAAAATTTTGGAGTTCTGCCATTGACTTTCTGGACAGAGAATGCCTCGAAATTAGGAACGGGGATGGAAGTATTGTTTTTGTCACTTTCGATGGCTAATCTGATCAGAAGTTTAAAGAATGAAAGGCAGGAACTTCAGAACCAGGCCTTGCAGCGATCGGAAGAAATGAATGAGATGAAGTCTTATTTTTTGTCTAATATCAGTCATGAACTGCGTACTCCTTTAAATGCTATTATGAGTTTGAGCGATTCGCTTAATGATGAGACAGATATCTTAAAGGTAAAAGAAAGCAGTAAAAGCATAAAGTATTCTTCAGAAAGTTTACTGAGCTCAGTTAATGATATCCTGGATTTTTCCAAAATTGAGAAAAATGAGCTTAAGTTAGAGCAGGTACCTTTTGACCCGGTGAAGGTTTTGGATATTGTTAAATCCAGATCGCTGATGCTGGCCGAAAGCAAAAATATTGGGATGTCATTTAATATAGCTGAAGATTTTCCTGATTTTATTTTGGGAGACGGTGTCCGATTTGAACAAATAATCAATAACGTTATCAATAATGCGATTAAGTTTACTTCGGAAGGTCAGGTTGAGGTAAAATGCGATTTGGAAAGGTTGGGCAATCAGAAGGTGCGTATTGTTTTGGAAGTAACAGATACAGGTGTCGGAATCCAAAAAGAAAAAATGGAAAGTATATTTGATTCATTCTCTCAGGAGACTATAAATAATAAGAGAAGATTCGGTGGACTTGGACTTGGACTTTATATCGTGAAAACACTTGTCGATATGCATCAGGGTCATTTAAAGATTACAAGCCGGCCCGGACAGGGAACACGTTGCAATATAGAGTTGGATTTTGAAATTTTTGAAAAAAATACTTCCACGCAGAATATTTCAGGTCCAGAATACGATCTGCAGGGTAAAAGAATTTTGGTTGTTGAAGACAATGCGATGAATCAGATGGTTGTTAAAACGATTACTAAAAAATGGTCTAATACCGAAATCGAATTTGCCAATAATGGTAAAGAGGGAATCAGTATTCTTAAAGAAAAAGATTTTGATATCATATTGATGGATCTGCATATGCCTGTAATGGATGGTTATGAAGCTACCATAGCAATAAGGAACGGTCATGCCGGCGAATCCAATAAAAACATTCCTATTATAGCTGTCACAGCCGATGTGACAGAAACTACCCAATCACGTGTTCTGGAAATTGGTATGAACAGACACGTTTCTAAGCCTTTGGATAAGGACTCTCTTTTTAACTACATCCAAGCCTGTTTTTAAGGAAAATGATTCTTATATATTTCAATCTAAGCTGTTATTTACTTAATAATAGCCGCATTTTTTTTAAGTGGAATTTTAATAGTGTAGGAAAAATTCAAATTTTAACAAGAAATGCGGAAAAACCGTAACGCTCATTCGTATATCTGTGCTACTTTTGACATATAAGTTTTAATTGAACAAGCAAACTAACTAGAATCTAATCTTAAAAAGAATGAATTAAAAAACCTAGAGAACAGAATACTTTCATAAAAACTTTAGATTGGGGACAAAAGTCAAATGTTTTTTTAAGAAGTTAATACCACATCTGTTTTTACTATTTTTCAAAATTTTAACTCCATTTAGAATTTGTTCTTTAATTTTAGAAGATTAATTCGTTAGAAAAGCCACTCACTAGAGTGGCTTTTCTTTTTGTAGTCTGTTATTTCTTCCGTAACATTCTGAATGCCGGATACGAAACGGCAACAATTCCCAGAAGAATCAATAAACTTTTATAATCAGCAATGGCAAAACCGGTTAGCAATGTAATGACCACCAGAATCAGAAACCAGCTGCTTAAAGGATATCCTTTTTGTTTGTATGGGCGCGGGAGTTGCGGTTCAGATTTACGGAGTTTAATGACAGAAGCATAAGCCAATGCATCAACAATTAAAACTGTAAAGGTGCCCAGTGCAAACAATTCGGAAAATGAACCAGAGAAAATGTATATTATTTCGAGGATGCAAATAATGATCATCGCAATATAAGGAGAGCCTTTTTCATTGATTGTGGCACCTTGGGATATAAAATGTCCGCTTCGGCTTAACCCGAATAAAATACGCGACGGCACCATAATAAATGCGTTCAGTATGCTTGTTAATGATAAGATGGCAACGAGAGTGAAGATTGTTCCTCCGGTTTTTCCGAACACAACAGTGGCAGCATCGGAAGCCGCAAGGGAAGAGCCCGATAAAATATCCATTGGAACCACACTCAGTAATGCAGCATTAAAAAGTAAATAAATTACGATGACAATCGATACTCCGAAGAGCAATGATTTAGGAAGTTCTTTCCCTGGGTTTTTAAACTCTTCGGCAAAATAACAGGCAGCATTCCATCCACCGTAAGTACCTATTATTAGTTGTAAAGCTTTGAAAACCGAAATATAAATTCCGCTTTCATTCAAATCAAAACTGTTTGTATTATGTGTGAACAACGAACCTTTTCCGCCGGCATAATAAAAACAGGCAATAATCAGGAAAGTAAATACACAGACTTTTACCATGCTTGTTATTTTTTGGAAGATATCACCATTTTTCACTCCGCCAATATGGTATACGGTAAACAGTATTACAATACTTATGGCGATTAAGGTTTCAAAACCTTTTAATGTTGGGAAAAGAATGGCTAAATATTCAGAAATCGCAATGCTGATATAGGCTGGAGCCAACGAGTTTACTAAGAAATCAAACCAACCAGTGAGGAAACCCATGTATTTTCCGAAAGCTCTTTCGGCATAATTATAAGGGCCACCGGCTTTTGGAATCATGGTTCCCAATTCGGAGTAGGCACCAATAGCCATGAGTAAATAACCTCCGCCCAGCAGCCAGCATAAGAGAATGAGCCAATGATTTTTCAGTAAACCGGTGATTATTCCCGGATTGTATAAAATTCCCGATCCGATTACGCCGCCGATAGTGACAGCAATTCCGAAACCTACACCAAGAATACTTTTAAGATTGTTTTTTTCTGCCATATAGGTAGATGATTTAGTTGGTTGTAATAAGAGTAGTTATTATGCGTTACCAATTTAAGATTAAAGTTTGAAATTAAAGCTTTTTTGTTAAAAGTTGCTTATTTGCTGTTACAGACAGTGCAGTTATTATTGATTTAAGGCCAGTATTTTAGCGAAAGTAAGTTTAAAAGGAAAAGTCAGAACCGAAGCGTATTATTTTCATAAATAATTATGTTTAAAGCTTAGAAATAATTACTTTTGGGGCGTTTTTAAAACACAATTTTATCATGGTAAAAGATTTATTTGAAAGAATTCAAAACAATAAAGGGCCTTTAGGAAAATGGGCTTCACAAGCAGAAGGATACTATGTTTTTCCAAAGTTAGAGGGACAACTTGGACCAAGAATGCAATTCCACGGAAAAGAAATATTAAACTGGTCTATTAATGATTATTTAGGATTGGCTAACCACCCTGAAGTGCGTAAAGCAGATGTTGAAGCAGCAGAAATGTATGGTGCGGCTTACCCGATGGGAGCACGTATGATGTCTGGTCATACTAATTATCATGAGCAGTTGGAAAATGAGTTGGCTGAATTCGTAATGAAAGAAGCAGCTTATTTATTGAATTTCGGTTACCAGGGAATGGTTTCAATCATTGATGCATTAGTGACTAAAAACGACGTAATTGTTTATGACGTTGACGCGCACGCATGTATTATTGACGGTGTCCGTTTGCATATGGGTAAGCGTTTTACTTATAAGCACAACGATATTGAGAGTATGGAGAAAAACCTTCAGCGTGCGACTAAATTAGCGCAGGAAACCGGAGGAGGAATTTTATTCATCACTGAAGGAGTTTTCGGAATGCGCGGTCAGCAAGGAAAGCTGAAAGAAATCGTTGAGATGAAAAACAGATACAACTTCCGTTTATTGGTTGATGATGCTCATGGTTTTGGTACTTTAGGGAAAACCGGTGCCGGAGCAGGTGAGGAGCAAGGATGTCAGGACGGAATTGACGTGTATTTCTCGACTTTTGCTAAATCAATGGCAAACATTGGTGCTTTTGTAGCGGCAGATAAAGATATTATCGATTATTTGAAATATAACTTACGTTCGCAAATGTTTGCAAAAGCGTTGCCGATGATCCAGACAATAGGTTCATTGAAGCGTTTGGAGTTATTGCGTAAATCTTCAGAATTGAAAGATAAACTTTGGGTTAACGTAAATACATTACAAAACGGATTGAAAGAAAGAGGTTTCAATATAGGTGATACTAATACATGTGTGACACCGGTTTATCTTGAAGGTTCTATTCCAGAGGCGATGGTAATGGTAAATGACTTGCGTGAAAACTATAATATTTTCTTATCTATCGTTGTGTATCCGGTAATCCCGAAAGGAATTATCTTGTTGAGAATGATCCCTACGGCTTCGCATACATTAGAAGATATCTCTGAAACATTAGCTGCGTTTGAAGCTATCCGTGAAAAATTAACGAATGGTACTTACAAAGCAATTGCTGATAAAACAACTGTTGACGTTTCTTAATTTCAAACAGTAAAGCATAAAAAAAGCATCCGATCAAGGATGCTTTTTTATTTTACAAATCTTTTTTATAGGTTCTTCTTCTTCTGAAGGTAACCGGATCAAAGTGCTTCCAGATATTATGAATGGCGGTATTGTCTTCCAATTCAGGAGTCCGGACACATTCTTTAATGCCCAATTCTTTAAAAGTATGGTAATATTCATTAAAAATGACGGCTGTAACTCCTTTACTTTGGTATTCGGGATCAACTCCGATAAGATAAAAGAGTACTTCTTTGCTTTCTTTCTTTGCTTTTAGTAAATGATAAAAGCCAAATGGGAATAATTTACCTTTTGCTTTTTGTAACGCTTGTCCAAAACTAGGCATTACAATACTGAATGCTACAATTTTATTATCCTTGTCAACTACAAATTTAATGTATTCCGGGTTGATAAAGCCGATGTATTTCTTCTTGAAGTATTCTTTCTGAACATCTGTTATGGCGACAAATGAAGATAAGCTGGCATAAGAACTGTTGAACAAATCAAACATTTCATCAACATAAGGCATGATGTCTTTTGTTTTGGTGAAATTGATTGGACGCAAACTATATCTTTTTTTAATCAGCTCCTGAGCTTTAAAGAAGAAGTCTGGGTTTACATTTGAAAATGGAAATTTATTTTCGAGGTATTCTTTTTCCTTGATATATCCTAATTTTTCCAAGTGTTCTTTATAATATGGATAATTGTACCAAGTAATCATCGATCCTATTTCATCAAAGCCTTCGGTAACAACTCCTACTTTATCAAGGTTTGAGAAGCCCATCGGACCTTCAACGTATTCCAGATTGCTTTTACGTCCTAATTCATATACTTTTTCCAATAAGGCTTTGGTTACTTCAATGTCATCAATTACTTCCCACCAGCCAAAACGTACTTTCTTTTTTTCTTGATCGTTTACTTCGTCCCAGTTGATGATGGCGGCGATACGGCCAACAATTTTGTTGTCTTTGTATGCAATGTAGAAATAGGCTTCAGCACTTGAAAAAGCCGGATTCTTGGTTTTGTCGAAAGTCTCCATTTCGTCCTGGATCAAAGGCGGAACCCAGTATGGATTGTCTTTGTATAGGGTAAACGGAAACTTAACGAAATCTTTTAAAAGGCTTTTAGTATTGGCTTCAATTATGTTAATCATGGTTTATGGTTCTATTTCGTCTTCCAGACGTTTTGATTTTTGTTCTTCTTGTTCCTGAGTTGATTTTTCAGGTAAATCTTCCCCTTTATTTCTGCGTTTCTTTTTCTCTGCTTTTTCAGATGCTTTTTGCAATTCTTCGTCAGATAAAACGCCGTTTTTGGATTTCCCTTCTTTCTTTTCCTTGACTTCTTTTCCGTCTTTGATTTCGATGTCTTTGTGTTTTTTGTCAAAACGCCAAGAAAAACCTATTCCGCCGTAAATTAAATCAGGAGTTGTTTTGATGTTTTTACTGATGGAAGCATCTACCTGTAAATTGTCCATTAATAAGTGTGTGGCACCCAAAGTGAAAATGCCATCCGAATAATAATCACCTTTTACGCCCTTGTTTTCAAAGAAAGCCGACCATTTTTCATTGACGCCGTATGTGATGGTCAGGACATATCCGAAATTTTTGGCTTCCGAAGTAATTTTGTCCGCTATTAAATTGGTTACAAAAACCCATTTGCCTTTGAAATGATTTTGGGTGATCAACATGATTTTCGGGCTGATGGTAGCTTCGTCAGGGATGCTGTAATCATTGTCCATGGTATAATTAACCCCGGCATAACCTGAAATGGCTGGGATAAGGCTTTTCCATTTGAATTTATGGTTGGCTTTCCAACTGTAAATATTGGGTTTTTCTTCTCCTTTTTTATAAGGATCATAAAATAAGTATTTTGCACCCAGTGTAGTGTTTCTCAGGCCACTTCTGTTGGTTTCTAAAATATCACTTTTGTATTTATCCATCTGAAACTGTACATCCAATGTAAGTTCCAGTTGTTCTTTTAATAATCCGTAACGGCCTGTGAATTCTAATCCTAATCCGTTTGCTTTATAATCAAGGACATCGTGTGATTCATTAATATAGTATAATCCCGACTCGATTTGGAATACTTTTTTACCAACAGCGAATGCTCCGGCCGATTTTCCTGGTCGGTTAGAATTGATCTGGTCAGTAAATTGTGAGTAGGTTGAGGTTGAAGCACATAAAATACTTCCTAATAATACCAATCTGAGTAATTTCATTTTTATAGTATTTGAGAAAACCAAATGTAACATAATTTATCTTTATTTTAAGAATGTGATTGCCAATAATCCGTATTTTTGAAAAAAAATTGTCATGCAAGAAGCGTCATTTAGAGGTTTGGTTAATGTCATCATTTTTGTCATTGGATTTTATTATTTAGTTAAAATTTTGGCCCGCATTTTTATGCCTATAATCATGAAAAACATGATGGAAAAGGCTCAGGAAAATTTTAACCGTCATTACCAACAGGGGAATTTTAACCAACAAACCAATCAGGATTTCAATACTCCAAAAAAAGAAGGTAATCCCATTTCTAAAAAACAAGTAGGAGAATATATTGATTACGAGGAAATTGATTGATTTTTGAAGCATTACGGGTTAAAATTATTCTTCATAACCTGCAAAAATCAAAAATATTGTACGGGATGCTTTAAATCTAAAATTTAACGTATCTTCACGCCTTTATTTGAATAACCTGAAAATTCTATGGACAAACTGAAGCGTTTTTATCCACATGCACTGGCCGTACTGGGTTTTGTGCTGGTTTCTATTATCTATTTTTATCCCGTTTTACAAGGCAAAAAGTTACTGCAGTCGGATATCGTACAATATACGGCAATGGCAAAAGAACAAAATGATTTCAGGGATGCTTATCATGAAGAACCTTACTGGACAAACAGTGCTTTTGGTGGAATGCCAACGTATCAGTTGGGTGCTAATTATCCGCATAATTATATAAAAAGTGTTGACGGACTGCTTCGTTTTTTACCGCGCCCTGCAGATTATATGTTTCTCTATTTCTTAGGATTTTATATTTTATTATTGGTATTGAAAATCAAGCCGCTCAAAGCTTTTTTTGGAGCACTGGCGTTTGGTTTTTCAACCTATCTTATCGTAATTTTAGGTGTTGGTCATAATGCTAAAGCACACGCTATTGCTTATATGCCATTGGTAATAGCCGGCGTTTTGCTGGTTTTCCAAAAGCGTTGGATTGTGGGAGGATTACTGACCATGATAGCAGCGGCATTGGAATTAAATGCCAATCACTACCAAATGACTTATTACCTGTTGATTTTCTTATTGATTTTGACAGCTTATTATACTTTCAGAGCTATTCAGGAGAAAGAATTGAAACCGTTGATTTATAGTTTCGGAGTTTTTGTGGTGGCCGGTTTACTTGCCGTAGGCGCAAATGCTACAGGTATTTTGGCTACTCAGGAATATGCTAAGGAAAGTACACGTGGTAAAAGCGAATTAACTTTTACGCCGGATGGAAAGAAAAGTGAGTCAAACACTTCAATGACTTACGATTATATTACAGAATACAGTTATGGTATTGCAGAAAGTTTTGACCTGATTGTACCAAGGCTTTTTGGAGGTTCAAACAGTGAGAATGTGGGAACCGATTCGGAAATGTACCAATTTGCCATTGCTCATCAACTTACTGAAGATCAGGCTAAGGAAATTGTGAAAGGGGTGCCGACTTACTGGGGCGATCAGCCTATCGTTGCTGCGCCTGCTTATATTGGAATCGTGGTATTCTTCTTAGCGGTTTTAGCTTTATTTGTTGATAAACGTAAAATTAAATACGCCTTTTTAGCCGGAGCAATAGTTTCGTTACTATTGTCTTGGGGTAAAAACTTCCCGATATTAACCGATTTCTTTATCAATTTTGTTCCGATGTACGACAAATTCAGAGCGGTTTCATCGATTCAGGTTGTATTGGAAATCTGTATGCCGGTTCTGGCCTTAATGGGATTACAGACATTCTTTACTTCTGAAGAAAAAGAAAAATGGAATTCACTTTGGAAATCGGCTGCAGTTTGTGGTGGTGTTTTAATTTTATTATTCCTTGCCAAAGGAATGTTCAGCTTTTCCGGAAGCGGAGATGCTTATTTGAGAGAATCATACGGACCGCAATTTGTGGATGCAATTAAAGCCGACAGACAATCATTGTATACAAGTGATTTGATCCGTTCTTTGGTTTTTGTTGGATTGGTTTTCGGAATTCTTTGGATGTCAATTAAAAACACCATTTCGGGTAAAGTAGCGGTAATATTAGTTGGATTGTTCATGGTGGCCGATTTATTCTTAATTGGGAAAAATTACCTTGATGCTTCAGCTTTCGTTTCAAAACAAGAGGTGGATGAACCTTTTGTGGAAGCTCCATTTGATACGGCTATTTTACAGGATCAATCCCATTACCGTGTATTTGAAGTTTCCGGAAATGCCATGAGTGATCCGCGTGCTTCTTATTTCCATAAGTCTATTGGAGGTTACCATGCGGCAAAACCAAGACGTATGCAGGAATTGTTCGATTATCAAATCGTTAGAAACAATCTTGAAGTCTTGAACATGCTGAATGTGAAATACATGATCCAAACCAATGAAAAAGGGGAGCAAATTACGATTAAGAGTACAGGTGCCAATGGTAATGCATGGTTTGTGAAGCAAATTCTGAAAGCAAAAAATGCTGATGAAGAAATGAAAATGTTATCAAAATTTGACTCAAAAAATCAGGTAATTATAAATTATGAAGGTGGAAAAGAGCTTTTAAGCGGAATTGATAATTCAAAAGCAACCATTAAACTTGTATCATATAAACCTAACGATTTGAAATACGTTTCCGATAATCCAAACAACGGATATGCGGTGTTCTCTGAAATGTATTATAAAAACGGATGGAATGCTTATATTGACGGTAAACTTGTTGAACACGACAGGGTTGATTATGCCTTAAGAGGTTTGGCAATTCCTGCAGGGAAGCATTCGGTTGAGTTCAGATTTGAGCCACAGGTTGTAAAAACAGGCAGTACAATTGCTTTGATCAGTTTTGCATTGATGTTGGTACTGATTGGTGGTGGTATCTATCTGAACAGAAAGAAAATTGCTGCATAAAGCTTTTTGAAAACAATCATTTACATAGGAATAGGAGGAGGAATTGGTAGTGTCTTGCGCTATCTGACGAATCTGATAGCCGGGAAATTTTTCAATTCGGCGTTTCCCATGGGGACTTTTCTGGTCAATTGTATAGGATGTTTATTGATAGGATTGTTTTTCGGGTATTTTGAGAAAAACAATTTGTTGTCAAAAGATTTAAAACTGTTTTTGATTACCGGTTTGTGTGGCGGTTATACCACTTTTTCGGCTTTTTCAGTTGAAAACGTAGGTTTAATCCAGAATCATCAAACGGGAACAGCCTTACTGTATACAGCTTTAAGTATCATAATCGGTTTTACGGCAACTTGGTGCGGAATATTAATTGCTGCCAAATTATAATGAAAAAAGTACTCATCATAACTTATTATTGGCCTCCAGCAGGCGGACCGGGCGTACAGCGCTGGCTGAAATTTGTCAAATATCTTCCGGATTTTGATATTCAGCCTGTAGTCTATGTACCGGAAAACCCTATGTATCCCATTGTTGATGAAGGTTTGGTAGGAGAAGTTTCGGAAAAAGCGATAATCTTAAAAAATAAAATTGTTGAACCATACGGTTTGGCATCCATTTTCTCAAAGAAAAATACAAAAGGAATCAGTTCGGGAATTATTCCCAATCAGAAGAAGCAGACATTTTTGCAAAAGATGATGCTTTGGGTACGCGGAAATCTGTTTATTCCCGATGCCAGGATTTTATGGGTAAAACCTTCAGTAAGTTACTTAAAGAAGTATATTAAGGAAAACGGAATTGATACTATTATAACTTCAGGACCACCACACAGTCTGCATTTGATTGGTTTACAGTTAAAAGAAGATTTAGGTGTGAAATGGCTGGCCGATTTCCGTGATCCCTGGACGACGATTGGATATCATTCTGCATTGAAACTTTCAAAATACGCCGACAGAAAGCACAAATTACAGGAAAGTACTGTTCTAAATACGGCCGATACGATTATTGTAACCAGTAAAACAACCAAAGTTGAATTTGAACGCCTGACATCGAAGCCAATCGAAGTGATTACAAACGGTTATGATGTGGAAAAGGTTGTGAAGCAGCCTTTGGATGAAAAATTCACATTGGCGCATATTGGTTCGTTTTTATCGGATAGGAATCCTAAAATTTTATGGGAATCCATCAGTGAGCTGATTCATGATAATGAAGAATTTGCCCGTTATTTCGAATTGAAGTTGATGGGAAAAGTGAGTCAGGAAGTTTTAGATACGATAACAGAATCCGGATTAAATGATTATTTGAACAATCTGGGGTATGTATCGCATCAAGAAGCGGTCGAACACCAGAGAAAATCACAGGTTTTGTTGTTGATTGAAATTGATTCGGAGGAAACGAAAAGTATTATTCCGGGTAAAGTGTTTGAGTATATTGTTTCAGAAAGACCGATTGTGGCTATTGGACCGAAAGATTCTGACTTTGCCGAAATCATCACGTCAACCAACACCGGCACTTTCTTTACCTATACTGAGAAAGAAAGATTAAAAGCAACCATTTTAGCTCATTTTGAGAAATACTTACAAAGGGAATTAAAAGTATTTCCTGTTGGTTTGCAGCAATATTCCCGTAAAAACCTTACCGGACAATTATCCAAATTAGTATAGTTTTCCTTTTGACCGGATTTCCCTAGCCCCGGTTGAAACGGCATCCTTTTGAATTGTTTGTCAAAACAATTTAAAAGATAGAGTGGAAGACGGGAAACAGCTCCTAAAAAAGAAAACTCCGTAGTATGGCGACCACGGAGTTAACATAAACAAAACCAACCTAACCAAATTTATATGAGATCTACTCATCTCACAAAACTTATCTTTTATTTCTTACTGATTCATCCTCTTTATTGTCGGAAGAATCTTCAATTTTAGCTTTTGTACCATCTGCTTTATAGTAGTAGTAATCGTCGTCATCGTTTTCATAACCACCACCTCTAGGGTAATCGTTTCTTGGATAATCGTTTCTTGGAGATTCATAGCCTCTTGGGTAATCATATCCGTAGCTTCTTCCTTTTACGTTTCCGTACATGTTGATGATGCATCTTTTACGGTCATAAACGATTCGTAATCCACCAATTTGTGTCAGTGCGAAACTGTTGTATTTCATGTACACGGTACCAATTCTGTTTACTCTGTCGAAAGCATCATAGTTGATAAATGTGTTTCCAACTCTTCTAACTCTTCCGAAAGCATCACGCTCGATACGAACTCCGTAGTTTACCGGATGTCTTTCTACTGTTACGGTTCCTCTTTTACCTGCGGCTTTGAAATAATAACCGTCATCTGTATCAGAGTCTTGCGGACGTGTATTGAAGTCGAAATCTCCGTTAGGGAATACATAAAATTCAATTCCACGTTCCATAAATTTGATTGGTTCAGCATCACGGTAATCTACATGGTGTCTTACAGTTGCTTTGCCTTGGTTGTCAGAAAAAACAGGGTTTTCTGACGCGTAGGCCATACTTCCTGCCAGGAAGATGCTGGCCATTACTAATGTAATTTCTTTTTTCATGACTATTAAATTTAGTAATTATGGTATTTTGGAGTTTTATATTTTTTCCTGATACGATAATTTGTTTTTGCTTACTCTTTCGATTTTCGGCTTCGTCGAACAAGTAATCTAACTTGTTGTAAGGGTATATCCAATTAGCGTGCCAAAACTTGTTATATGCATGCATAATTTTTTAAAATAATCATAAGTAGTTGATTGTTAACGATGTATAAATAATTTGTTTTTTTAACGGAATAGCTTACTTTTGTTAAAAACCCAAACTAAAAAACCAATGAAAACTAAACTACTAACTTTACTGACTTTTTTATCAGTTAATTACGCTTCTTCAGGGCAAACTTTTATACAACGTTATGCGGATATCGCCAATCAGGTATCACAAACAAACATTACCAATAGCTTAACGCAGTTTGAAGGACTGGGTGTGAAGTACAGAAATACGGCTGCTTTGGAGAATACCTATCAGTGGTTGGTGAATAAGTATACAAGCTTTGGATATTCTGCCGCACAAATCACGGCCGATACTTATACTTATTCGGGAAGTACGTGCAAAAATTTAGTGGTAACCAAAGTGGGAACCTTATATCCGAATACTTATGTAATTGTATGTGGACATTACGATTCGATCAATGGTACCGGAACAAATGACAACGGAAGTGGTGTTGCCAGTATATTGGAAGTAGCCCGTTTGCTTCAAAATGTAAATACCGAATATTCAATAAAGTTTATTAATTTCAGTGGGGAAGAAGACGGATTGAAAGGCAGTCAGCATTTTGTATCAGCAGTAGTAAATGGTACAACTCCGAAAATGGACATCAGATTGGTTTTTAATCTTGATGAAGTAGGAGGTGTTGCCGGAATGACCAACAACACGATCACTTGTGAAAAAGACACGAATGGAACACCAACTACAAATAATGCGGCATCGGCTACAATGACCAACCAATTGATTACGTGTGTTGGTTTGTATTCTCCTTTACAGACTTTCCTGTCAAATGCTTACGCCTCAGATTATATGCCTTTTGAGGATAATAATGAAATCATTACCGGTTTTTTTGAAAAAAACGAAACCAGTCACAAACATACAGCAACTGATTTGTTAGTGAATATGGATCCGGTTTACAATTATAAAGTGGCCAAAGCGGCTACAGGCGCTGTTTTGCATTTCGCAAAAGCCGAAACAGTTTTGTCAAACGATGGCCATGAATTTGACTATCAGGTAAGTTTTTACCCAAATCCGACAAAAGACAGACTGAATATTAATTTAGGAAGCCTGAATGTGAGTCAGTACGATCTTCTTATCACTGATATTAACGGAAAAACAGCATTGAAGTCTACGTTCAATAACCCAAAGCTGATTGAAGCTATCGATATTCAGGGATTATCCAAAGGAATGTACCTTGTGGCTTTATCATCCGGTGATAAAAAAGTAACCAAAAAAATAGTGATACAATAAAAAAAAGCCTCATCAGAGGCTTTTTTTTATAATTTTTCGGCTAAGTATTTTGCCGTTATCGATTTTTTGTTTTTTACAATTTCTTCCGGTGTTCCGAAGGCAAGTAACTGACCTCCGTTTTCGCCACCTTCAGGTCCTAAATCGATGATGTAATCGGCACATTTAATTAAATCCAGATTGTGTTCGATTACAACGATGGAATGACCTTTTTCAATCAATGCCTCAAAGGAAGCCATTAGTTTTTTAATGTCATGGAAATGCAATCCTGTTGTAGGTTCATCAAACACAAATAATGCTTTGTCTTTAGTTGCTCCTTTTACAAGGAACGAGGCAAGTTTAATACGTTGCGCTTCACCACCGGAAAGTGTGGAAGATGATTGGCCTAATTGCACATAACCTAAACCTACATCCTGTAAAGGTTGTAGCTTTTGTACAATTTTAGCCTGGTTTTTTTCTTTGAAGAAGGTTAATGATTCATCAATGGTCATTGTTAAAATGTCGTCAATGTTTTTGCCTTCAAACTGTACTTCCAGCACTTCTTTTTTGAAACGCTTTCCGTTACAGGTTTCGCAAGGAAGGGAAACATCGGCCATGAACACCATTTCCACATTGATGGAACCTTCTCCTTTACAGGTTTCACATCTTCCTCCGTCAACATTGAATGAAAAATGCTTGGCCTGATAACCTCTGTTTTTGGACAGTTTTTCTTTGGCAAATAAATCACGGATATCATCGTAAGCCTTTATATAAGTCACCGGATTGGAACGCGAACTTCTTCCTATCGGGTTTTGGTCTACATATTCAATATGCTTGATATGGGAATAACTTCCGGTCAGTTCACTGAATTGTCCCGCTTTTTCACCCACACCTTCAATTTGCTTCTGCATGGCGGGATACAATATTTTTTTGACCAAAGTACTTTTTCCTGATCCTGAGACTCCGGTAATAACAGTCAATACATCTAACGGGAAAGTTACATCTACATTTTGAAGGTTGTTTTCACGTGCACCTTTGACTTCAATGAAGTTCTTGAATTTTCTTCTTTTTTTGGGAACTGCAATTTCGAGTTGGCCATTTAAGTATTGGGCTGTTAATGAATCCGATTTCAAAATTTCGTCAAAAGTTCCCTGAGCAACCAGTTCACCACCAAAAGTACCGGCTTCTGGACCAATATCAATAATCATATCAGCTGCTTTCATGATGTCTTCGTCATGCTCCACTACAATTACGGTATTCCCTAAATCACGCAACGAAAGCAATACTTTGATTAATCTTTCGGTGTCTTTTGGGTGTAATCCGATGCTGGGTTCATCTAAAATATACATCGACCCAACCAAGCTGCTTCCTAATGAAGTGGCTAAGTTGATACGTTGTGATTCTCCTCCTGATAATGTCGCCGAATTTCGGTTTAAAGTCAAATAATCCAATCCAACATCTTCTAAGAATGATAAACGGTTATTGATTTCAATCAAAAGGCGTTTGGCTACTTTTTCATCATATTCGGAAAGTTTCAATGCTGCAAAAAACGGAATCAGTCGTTTAATCGGCATGTCCACTAATTCGGATAAAGTAATACCGCCCACTTTAATATTATTGGCTTCTTGTCTTAAACGTTTACCCCGGCAAACGTTGCATTTGGTTTTTCCGCGATAGCGTGAAAGCATCACACGGTTTTGGATTTTATAATTCTTTTCTTCAAGTTCTTTAAAGAAGTCGTTCAAACCTTCAAAATACTGGTTTCCTTTCCAAACCAAATCTTTCTGTTCATTGGATAATTGGAAATAAGGCTTGTGGATAGGGAAATCGAATTTATGGCTGTTGTTGACTAACTGGTCTCGGTACCAACTCATACTTTCGCCTCTCCAAGGGTAAATGGCGTTTTCGTAAATGGATAAAGCGGTATTGGGTATAACTAATTCTTCATCAATACCAATCACATTACCGTAACCTTCACACTGCGGACAGGCACCATACGGATTGTTGAAACTGAATAAATGAATATTGGGTTCCAGGAATGTCATTCCGTCCAATTCAAAATTGGTGCTGTATGAATATCTTTTTTCTGTGTTTAGTTCTTGTAGGTAACAAACACCTTTTCCTTCATAAAAAGCGGTTTGTACGGCATCGGCCAAACGGTTGTAGAAGTCTTCTTCGTTTTTAACTACTATACGGTCAATAATTAAGAGTATATCTTTATTGTCTAAGGAATGCTGGTCAATCTCATCCAGACGGATCATCTCATTATTGACTAAAATACGCGCAAAACCTTGTTGTAATAAAACTTTGAGTTTATTTTCCAATTGGCGTCCTTCTTCCAGATGGATAGGAGAGAGTAACAGCCATTTTGAATCGGTTTCAAATGTTTTGACGTCATTGATGACATCAGAAACCGTATTTTTCTTTACTTCCTGGCCTGATACGGGTGAATATGTTTTACCGATACGGGCAAAAAGCAATTTTAAATAATCATAAATCTCTGTGGAAGTCCCTACGGTTGAGCGTGCATTAGTTGTATTTACCTTTTGCTCAATGGCAACGGCAGGAGCTATTCCTTTAATATAGTCTACTTTCGGTTTGTCCAGACGGCCCAAAAACTGACGGGCGTAACTGGATAAACTTTCCACATAACGGCGCTGGCCTTCTGCATACAAAGTATCAAAAGCCAGACTGGATTTACCGGAACCGGATAATCCCGTGACAACCACTAATTTATTCCTCGGAATGGCGACATCCAGATTCTTTAAATTGTGGATTTGTGCTCCTTTAATAAGGATGTTTTTCTTAGGTTCTAACGTAGAAATATCGGGAATCATAAAATGAAGTCAGTTTTGACAAAGTTAAACATTAATCGACTTTTTTGCGCCCCCTATAACTCAATTTTCTCGTAATTATTTTCTTAATAAATGTTAAAAAATGAAAATTTTGTTGCTTTTCTAAAAAAAATAACACTAAATTTGGTTTACCAAAACACTAAAACAAAAGCGTATAGCATAAAAATACTTTTATAGAGAAATTTCTCTGCAAGATTAAACACCCAAAATCTAAAAAGTATTGTTATGGCTATTACTCAACTTCCTGACGCTTTACTAGTTAAGAACTACATTGATGGTAATGAAGATGCATTGGCTGTCTTAATTGAAAGACATCAGTCAAAAATCTATGGTTTTATTTATTCCAAAGTTTTTGACAGAGATTTGGCAGATGATATTTTCCAGGACACTTTTATCAAAGTAATCAAAACGCTAAAAAGTAATTCGTATAATGAAGAAGGTAAATTTTTACCATGGGTTATGCGGATTGCCCATAATCTGATTATTGATACCTTCAGAAAAGATAAAAAAATGCCTTTTTACCGTGAAACGGAAGAGTTCTCGATTTTCTCCGTAATGGCCGACAATAGTCCGAACGTAGAAAGTCAAATCATCACTGAACAAGTGGAAAATGATTTATTACGACTAATTGAAGAATTACCGACAGATCAAAAAGAAGTGCTGGAAATGCGTATCTACCAAGACATGAGCTTTAAGGAAATTGCTGATTTAACAGGGGTTAGCATTAATACGGCTTTAGGAAGAATGCGCTACGCCTTATTGAACCTGAGAAGAATTATAGAAAAAAATCAAATTATTTTGACCAATTAAGCAATAAAGTGAAATAGGTTGCGTTAATACTGTAAATCTAATCAAATAGTATGGCGAAACTTTACACTAAAGAAAAAAATGTTGCTACCGAGATGTCTCCAAAAAAAGAAACAATCGATTTTATTTTAAGCTATTCAAAAGCATTAAAAATTGTTAAGGTAGGAACCGAAGACTTTGAATTACATTCAAACTAAAACAACTAATTTTTTCGAAAAAAAAACGCCTATTTAACGGCGTTTTTTTTATGGTATTCATCTAAGACTGTTTGCCTTCCGATGGTTTTGGTGATAATGTCCTTTTCCAGGTTCCAGCCACGCGCCGGTGAATATTCCCTACCGTACCAGATAATCTGTAAATGCAGATCATTCCAGGTTTCTCTTGGGAATAATCGTTTGGCATCTGCTTCGGTTTGCTGTACATTTTTTCCGTTCGATAAATTCCAGCGGTGCATCAACCTGTGAATATGGGTGTCTACCGGAAAAGCAGGTACGCCAAATGCTTGACTCATCACAACACTGGCTGTTTTATGGCCAACTGCCGGTAAGGCTTCCAATGCTTCAAAACTCTCCGGAACTTCTCCGTTATGCTTTTCAATCAATATTTCGGATAATCCGTGGATTCCTTTAGATTTCATTGGAGAAAGTCCGCAAGGTTTGATGATTTCTTTGATTTCCTCTACCGATAATTTAACCATATCATACGGATTGTCTGCTTTGGCAAACAAAATAGGGGTAATCTGATTCACTCTCACATCTGTGCATTGTGCCGAAAGCAACACGGCAATCAGTAATGTATAAGGGTCTTTATGGTCTAACGGAATCGGGATTTCCGGGTATAATGTATTTAAAGTGTCGATTACAAACTGTACTTTTTCGGCTTTGTTCATTAAACGCTGAATTGATAATTGGTTATGCGAATGTATGATTTTAATCTAAGATTAGAAACCAATAAACTTCGTAACTTTGATGCTCACAAACTTTGATAGCATATAAATGACAACATTACAAAAAGGGGATAAGGCTCCTGATTTTTCGGCTGTCGATCAAGACGGTAAAATACATTCATTATCAGATTATAAAGGAAAGAAACTGGTTGTTTTCTTTTATCCTGCTGCCAGTACGCCAAGTTGTACGATCGAAGTATGCAACCTTCGCGATAATTACGGAAAGTTTATTGCTGAAGGTTATGCTTTGTTAGGGGTTAGCGCCGATACAAAAAAGAAGCAGTCTAATTTTAAAAACAAACATGAATTGCCTTTTCCGCTTTTGGCTGATGAGGATAAAAAAGTGATCGAAGCTTTCGGTGTTTGGGGACCTAAAAAATTCATGGGTAGGGAATTTGACGGTATTCACCGTACCACTTTCATAATAAATGAGAAAGGAATTATTGACGAAGTAATCTTAAAGGTGAAAACCAAAGAACACTCAGATCAGATCTTAAAATAAAAAAGCAGGCTTTAAGCCTGCTTTTTTTATACAGTTTCGGTTTCTACCGAATTGGATTCCTTAAAACCAAATAAATGGTCACGCTTGATAAGCTCTGCAATACCTTCCGGAAGCATTTCTTCCCATCCTGGTTTGTTTTTGCTGATCATTTTTAATACTTCCCTTGAGAATATCTTTAAGTGTGATTTGTCAAAGTCGGTAATGTCGATTACTTTTCCGTTGTAAGCAAAGAACTTGTACAGTTCTTTCATTCTCGGGTGTACTTTCAGGTTTTGCGAATTCAGGATTACTCCCTGTTCGTCTTCCATCGGGTATAAATATACTTTCAGGTCACGGTAAAATAATTTACCAAATGCTTCAAGGATTCCTCCGCTCAAGTGACGGTAGTATTTTTCGTCAAAGATGTCAACAAGGTTGTTTACACCTAAAGCTAATCCCATTCTTTCTTTAGAGTAGTTAGAGAAGTACTCCACCACTTTAAAGTATTCCTGGAAGTTGGAAATCATTACGGTCTGCCCCAATGAACACAGTAATTCGGCTCTGTCCATGAAGTCTCTTTCGTCAATTTCCCCATCCGAACGTAAATTCGAAAGGGTAATCTCAAAAACAACCAGTGTGTTTTCTTTCTTTACTTTATTCTCGTCAATGAACATTTGTAATGATTTCTCATACATGTCCATGTTTACTTTGGTTACCGGACGGAAACTTCCTCTCAGTGCCAAAATGTTTTTCTTATATAATACCGCAGCCGGTAGGATGTTTTTACCTGTTGGGTCAAACATTACCGCGTCGGTCATTCCGTTTTTAACTAACTGTAAACTCATCAAGCGGTTGTCTACATCAGCAAAACGCGGACCTGAGAAGTTGATGGTGTCAATCTCTAACTGGTCTCTGTCAATGTGGTCGTATAAATAACGTAATAAACGTTTAGGGTCGTTGTATTTGTAGAAAGCTCCGTAAATTAAGTTAACACCAAGTTTTCCTAATGTTTCCTGTTGCAAACGTGCATCGGTTTCCTTAAATCGGATGTGTAATAAAATTTCGTTGTAGGCTTCGTCCGGCTCGATCTGGTATTTGATACCAACCCATCCATGCCCTTTGTATTGCTTGGCAAAATCAATGGTAGCCACTGTATTGGCATAACTGAAGAACATTTTTGAAGGGTGCTTTTCTCTTTTCAAGCGTTCTTCAATCAAATCTACTTCGTGATTCAGCATCTTCCGCAAACGGTTTTCAGTTACATAACGACCATCATCTTCTGCACCGTAAATGGCATCACTGAAATCCTTGTCATAAGCAGACATCGCCTTCGCAATTGTTCCGGATGAACCTCCGGCCCTGAAAAAGTGACGTACCGTTTCCTGACCCGCTCCAATTTCGGCAAATGTTCCGTAGATGTTTGCGTTTAGGTTGATTCTTAGGGCTTTATCACCAATTGATGGGATAGATTCAATGTCTTTGTCTCCTTTTAATTTTATTTCTCTTTCTAGGTTTTTCATCTTCATTGACTAAATACCTTGCAAAGGTAATGAATGCGTTATTTTTTATCAAATATTATTTACTTTTGTAAAAAAGCTTACCCAATTGAAAATTTACTTCTTAGGTACTGGCACTTCCCAAGGCGTTCCCGTGATCGGGAGCGACCATCCTGTTTGCCTTAGCAACGATCCTAAAGACAACCGGTTACGTGTTGCTGTCTGGATCGAATGGGGGAATCATTCTTTTGTAATCGACTGTGGACCTGATTTCAGGCAACAGATGCTTTCGTCTAAATGCCACAAAATAGATGCCATTTTTTTTACGCATGAACATGCTGATCATACAGCCGGTCTGGATGATATCCGCCCTTTTTTCTATAAACAGGGTGATATTCAGATTTACGGACACGAGCGTGTGCTGGTGAACTTGGAAAAACGCTTCGATTATATTTTTGCAACCGAAGACCGTTATCCCGGAGCTCCTGCTGTAAACGCGATTGAAGTGGTCAATGATGAAAATATCGTTTTTGATGATAAGGAGATTATACCTATTAATGCCATGCACGGTAATTTACAGGTCTTCGGTTACCGTCTCGGAAATTTTGCCTACCTGACGGATGTAAAAACGGTTCCGGCCGAAGAATTACACAAATTGGAGAATGTCGAGGTCTTAGTAGTGGATGCCTTACGTATCGACCCGCATCCTACGCACTTTAATCTGGAGGAAGCACTGGATTTTATCCATATGATCCAACCCAAAAAGGCATACCTTACGCACATCAGCCATGCACTTGGTTTTCATGAGGAGATCCAGAAGCAGCTGCCGGAAAATGTTTTTTTAGCTTATGATAATTTACAAATCAATTTATAGTTTATGAGAAAGTTACTTTTATACGGATTCATTTTTTCAGTGTTGGTGAATATCTTCCAACTGATGTATGCCACTAAAAAATCCAATTTTGAAGGGGATAACCATGAAAAGTACAAGGCAAAAATGAAGGATACAATTGCTAAAATTGTTGCCGATAAAGAGGAAGGGGACTATTTTTCATTGGCTCATAACGACAACGCCATTAATTATTATGACGGAATAGATGTTAATCAGTTGATGCCGCAAATCAAAGAACAATTGATGGAGTACAATAACAATCCGAAAGGGAATCCTTTGATTTCGTATGACGGAATGGTACTCAATAAAGTCCGTTTCCTCAACCACAGATGGATCATTGCCGATTTTACCGGTGAAGCGGGATGGGGGGAAATCATCATTAAATATTTTGTGGAAAAAGACGGTAAGGCAACTTTCGAACCTGCCGAAACATTATTGTATCCAAGATAAACAGTAAGTATAAAATAGAGTAATACCTAAACAGCCGGTGAAAAACCGGCTGTTTTTTGTTTTGTCAATTTTGCCGCTTGTGGAGCTTCTATTGCTGCTTGTTGAGCCTCTGTTGTCTATTGTGGAGTCAATATTGCTGCTTGTTGGGCTTCTGTTGTCTATTGTGGAGTCAGTATTGTTGCTTGTAGAGCCTCAATTGCTGCTTGTGGAGCCTCTGTTGTCTATTGTGGAGTCAATATTGTTGCTTGTGAAGCCTCGATTACCGCTTGTGGAACCAACATATTTTATTGTGGAGGCAATATGTTTTATTGTGGAGCCAATATATTTTATTGTGGAACTAATAGCATCAATGATGGACTACTAAGGACTAAGTGCTAATCACTCTTTACTAATCACTACTCCCTCATTGTTGAAACTCTATTTTTAAAATAAAAGTACTAAGGACTAAGTGCTATAGACTAATTACTAGTCACTACTCACCATTGTTGAAGCTCTCTTTCAAAAATAAAAACCACTAATTACTTGTTACTAATCACTAAGTACTAAAATAAAAATGACTCCGGATGGAGTCATTTTTACATCGTATCATTCAGCCAATTCCTGAAATCGTAAAAATTCTGCGGCGCCACACCATGACCCACCGGATACTCTTTATAAATGTTTTTAATGCCTAAGTTGTCAAGGATTGGTTTTGCCTTGCGGGCCCATTCCACCGGAACAACCTGATCCACATTACCGTGTGAAGCAAAAATCTGTAGATTGCTGAAGTCATTCGTTTGGTAATTGTCTACTGCTATCTCTTCATTGAAATAACCGCTCATTCCCACCACACGTTGTACTTTCTGCGGATAGGACATCGCAACCGAATAACTCAGGATACACCCCTGACTGAAACCTACCAATGTTGCCTTTTCTGCATCCAAAGGATAAGTTGCTACCAGTTCATCAATGAATTTCACGATAAGATCCCTTGATTCACGGGCTTGGTCTAAATCAGAGAACTTGTTTTCATCTGCATCAAAATTGATCGCATACCAGGCATAACTTCCGTACATCATATCATAAGGGGCACGGGCCGAAATAACATAATATTCTTCAGGTAACTCAGTTGCAAACGAAAATAAATCTTCTTCGTTGCTTCCGTAACCGTGTAATAAAACTAAAAAAGGGTTTTTGTCAAGTTTTACCTTCGGTTCTCTGACCAAATGGTGTAAGGATAAGCTCATTTAGATATTTTTAAAAATTTTTTGAAAGAAGTTGCCCAATATCGGAATTGCTTTGGTTTCTCCATTGGCAGCAGTAACTAATCCGTAAACGCATAAAACGGAAATGAAAATCCACATGGAAATGGTGACCATCGGAAAGTTGAAATTTGAAATCAACAATCCTAAGGCAACAAAGCAGATTGTTAATCCTAATCCCTGTCTGATATGGAAGGAAGCAAATTTGTTTTTACTTTCCGAATTCATCGATAAGGCAATTAAGGGCCCGATAAATAAAATATAACTGATAATGGCTGCGTTTTTGCCTTGTTTGATTTCGTCCTGCATTTATGATAAAACTAATTGTTGGTTATTGTAAATTCCGTATACTTTTCCTTTTAAATTACTTCCAAGGAAAGCTGAATTCTTCGATTTTGAAAGGATATTTTCCAAAGTGAATGTCGATTCTCCTTCCGGATTGAAGAATGTAAGGTTTGCGGTAGTTCCTTCTTTGATTTCAATTGCATCTAATCCGAAAATGGTTCTTCCTGCTGTTAATTTACCGATGATGGTTTCTGTTGGTAAAACAGTCTGTAACGCCCCGAATGCACTTTCCAAACCGATGGTTCCGTTTTTGGCCAAATCAAACTCTAGTTTTTTGAATTCCACATCTATCGGATTATGATCAGAAGTAATACAGTCGATTGTATGGTCCAAAACACCGTTGATCAAAGCTTCTCTGTCTTTTTCTGTTCGTAGTGGCGGTGTTAACCTGAAGTTGGAATCAAAAGCTTTTAAAACATCATCGGTGAAAACCAATTGATGAACGGCTACACTGCAGCTAACGTTTAATCCTTTTGCTTTTGCTTCGCGGATCAGTTCAACTGATTTGGCTGAGGAAACTGTTGGGATGTGTAATTTTCCCCCTGTGTATTCCAGTATGAAAAGATTGCGGGCAATGATTAATTCTTCTGCCAGTGAAGGAATACCTTTTAAACCCAATTGGGTTGAAGTAATGCCCTCGTTCACAATTCCTTTTCCTTTGATGTTGTTGTCTTGTGAAAAAGCAATTACTTTTCCGTCAAAATCTTGTGTGTATTGCAGGGCAACTTTGAGTAAATTGGCATTGTCCAGACTTTTATTGTAATCCCCGAAAACAACCGCTCCGGCGTTTTTCATGTCAAATAGTTCGGCTAATTCAATTCCGTCACTGTTTTTGGTTAAAGCTCCGATAGGGTATAATTCAGTGGCTGCTCCGTTTGCTTTTTGCTTTACAAAATGTACCTGCGACTGGTTGTCTATAACCGGGTTTGAATTGGGCTGTAATGCTATTCCGGTAAATCCTGATTTTGCAGCAACCAGTAATCCGTTGCTGATGGTTTCGCGTTCTTCAAAGCCTGGTTCTCCAAGTGAAACACTAATGTCAAACCATCCGGGTGAAACATGCGCATTTGGGAGTTCAATTTCCTGAAAGCCGTCTTCTGATTGAATTGAATTTCCTATTTTTTCAATTTTACCGTGACTGATTTTAATGTCGACCACTTGGTTATGAAGGGGATTTTTAGATTCAATAATTCGGGCGTTTCTGATAATTAAGCTCATTTTATAAATTTTTGAATAAGTATTTCAAGGGTTAGAAACAGAAGTGTAAAAATAAGAAACCATTTCCAGATCTGATTGTCTTCACGCTCGGTCTGTAAAGTATTGAAAAAGGTTTCCATACTGTCTGTCTGGTTGATGTCTCCTAAACTTTCACTGCTCGGTTCGGTCAGCATGCTTTCCTTACGGTCGTAGTTGAAACTCAGGTTTCCAATTTCGTTTTTATTTTGTGTGATGGCAAAATTCCCGGCTGTCTTTGGATTGTCTCCTGAGGTAATCTTGATTTTGTCATCCATGATTTGCTGCATGGGTATGAATTCCTCCGACTTATTACGGATGGATACCACTTCGTCTTTGCTTACTTTGGCATCAACAATCGTTGGCTTACTGTTTCCGATGGTTTCAAATTTAACTCCGTTTTTCTCATTGCTCATTCCCATTTTATAGAAGGTAGGAACAATTAACGGCGAATTCTGGAAATTACTGTTGGCTTTGTTTATTGGTGCCGAAAACAAATACAATGTTCCGCTATCTCTTGAAAGTGTTGACAGGAAAGCGGTTTGGTCTTCGTAAGTAATAGCTTGTGAAGCATTCGATTTCAGACTGAAGCTTTTGGTAACGTAAGGATACTGGAAATTAGATGTTTTCTTCTCAAATACATTGGCAAATAACGGATTGGTGAAGTTGATTTTGGTCACTTTCTTTTCTACACTTTGTGCATTGGTAAACTGTATCCCTCCAAAATTAGCAAGGAAACTATTGATGTTACTGATTTCGTTTTTCTCGGATGGAATGATAACTAAATTCCCGCCTTTTGATACAAACTGTCTCAAATTGGTATGCATTGCCATTGGAATCTGGTCCAATTCATTTAAAATGATGGCATCCTGTTTCGAAATTTCACTGTAATTCAGTGTATTTAGTTCAACATTACGGTAATTGAAATCGGGTTGTGTGTATATTTTGGATAAGAACCTGCTTTTTTCAGTTTCCCCAATGCTTAATACGTTACAGATTTCGGGTTTTGAAATATTGAAATAAAAGGTATTGTCAAACGCAAGGCTGTTGTCATTTAAGGAGACATAACCGTTGAAATTATCTTTCGGAATGGTGAAACGGAGTGTTTGTTTGCGCTGGTTCAGTTTTAGAATTGCTTTGGCAATAAGGTTCTCTTTGTTATAAACCGAAACGGGTATCGATTTGTCTTCTTCAAAGTTGGAGGATACATCCACACCAATTTCATAGAAGTTGTCGAGTATCTGTGAAACAAACACACTGTCAATGGCAATGTTCTCCAGTTTTTCAGCTTCGGGGATGATGAAATGGGTTTTGGTATTCTCGGGTAATTGGTCTAAGCCGGTTGTTTTTAAGCCTATCCCGTCAGTAATTACCAATATGTCTTTACCGCGGTTGCTGTTGTGTGAACGGACTTTTATAAGCGCGTTTTCAATCGAAAACGGAATGGGACTATACGTTAGTTTCTGTAAGTCTCTTTCAATTGATTTGATATTGGTGTTCCAAAAATCTTCACTGTTGCTCACTACCGAAAGCTGTAAGTTTTCAGGCGCGTGTTCCAGTAAATCCTGAACGGCACGTTTAAGCAATTCTCCTTTTTGTCCTTTAGCCTGCATACTGAAGGAATTGTCAATCACAACAAAAAGTTCGTTGTTCTTGCTTTCGCTGTCTTTGGCTTTAAAATAAGGCTGGGCAAAAGCCAAAATCAATGTGGCCAATAGTAAAAGGCGTGTTGCCAGTAGCAGGTATTTCTTTATTTTAGAGCTTTTCCGGGTTTGGATTGCAAGTTCTTTCAGTAATTTTACATTGGTGAAATATTCCTTTTTGAATTTCCGTAACTGAAACAAATGCACAAGAACAGGTATAACCAGTAAAAAGAGAAAGTAGAGGATTTCCGGGTGTTTGAATTGCATTCAGTTCTAATGTTTACTTTACAGGACCTTGCTTATCGGAGTTTAGTAATTTCGTCTGCCAAAGATAATTAAATTTAAAGTAATTAGTAAATAGTGACAAGTAATTAGTTTTCAATATTTGAAAGAAATCATCTGCTAATTACTATTCACTAATCACTTAGTACTCTTCTTCTGTTTGTAAAATTCTTTATCGGCAATATAAATCGTTTTCGTGACTTCACAAAATACAGTTTCCCCTGTCTTGTCAGTGATATAAGTTGTTTTTAAATGTTCAACTTCTTTCTGTTCATGTACTTTTTGTAAAATCTCCTTTAATTCTGATTCGGTAAATTCGAAAGTGGCATACACATCTTCCCTTGCCGGTCTTTTAAAACGGATTTGTGCCGATTTGTCCCAAACAATATAATGTTCTTTGAATATGTACATCAGCTGGATCATCGGAATCGGATCGACAGCTGCAAATAAACTTCCCCCGAATATAGAGCCCACATAGTTCCTGTTTTTATAGTTCAAAGGAATTTTAATTTTTACCGTTTTAAGATCATCAGACACATACTGAATGCGTGCGGTACTGCGGCGGTACATGGGTGATAAATTGAATCCGACTTTAAACATGGTCGATTCTTTCATGAACTTACGGGCGATTTTTGATAACTGCTGGTACATACTATTGATTAGGATTCCAAAGATAGCGCATATAATAAAAATCCCCAATCGGTGGATTGAGGATTTATAAATGAATTATTTCTTTTTTCTTTTTTGGGCACGCTGGCGTTCAACGGCACGGTTACGGGGTGCGGTTTTACGAGGTGTACGTTTACCGGGACCACCAAGGTTTACTTTTTTATTTTTATCCGACTTTTCATGAAAAGCGGCGTTCTCGCTTACTTTCGGTTTTTTTAGCAGGAATTTTACTTTCTGTTTTTCTTTCTCAGGACCAATCAGTTGGGTTGATATTTCTACTTCAGTAGGCATCTCCAGGATAGCAATCTCTTTTTCCATCAACACTTCAGCTTCTATCTTGATGTCTTCCTCACGTGGAGCGATAAAACTGATAGCAATACCGCTGGCATCGGCACGTCCGGTACGCCCAATACGGTGAATGTATTGCTCCGGAATTTCAGCCATCTCAAAGTTGATGACATGGGAAATATTGGAAATATCCAAACCACGGGCCATAACATCGGTTGTAATTAATCCGCGTAAGGTTCCGTTCTGGAAATCCTGCATGGTCAGCAAACGGTAGTTTTGTGATTTGTTGGAATGAATTACACCAAACTGCTCCGGAAAATCAGCTTCGATTTTGTCCAACAGCATATCGGCAATCTTTTTATTATTGACGAAAACTAATATCTTGTCAAGAGAATCATCTGTATTCAGTAAATGCTTCAGTAAATTGACTTTAGTGTTGAAGTTGGGAACATGATATGACAATTGTTCAATTTTTTCCAAAGGAGTTCCGGACGGAGCCAATGAAACTTCTTCGGGAAAGTCAAAATAATCATTCAGGATTTCATCTACTTCATCAGTCATCGTTGCCGAAAACAAAATATTCTGACGTTTTGGTTTTAACATGGCCAAAATAGATGTCAACTGGGGACGGAATCCTAAATTCAGCATTTCATCAAACTCATCAATAACTAACTTTGTTACTTCCTGTAAGGATAAGACACCGTCTAAAGATAAATCCATTATACGTCCCGGTGTTCCCACTAAAACATCAATTCCCTGATATACCTGGTTTTTCTGTGTGTTGATGTTAACGCCTCCGTAAATACCAAGTGTTCTAACCGACATATATTGGGTCAGTTTTTCAACTTCTTCCACCACCTGGACAACCAGTTCACGGGTTGGAACCAATATCATAATCCTCGGATTGAACGTATTGACGAATTTGTACTGTTTCAGTAATGGCAGTAAATAAGCATAGGTTTTACCAGTACCGGTTTGGGCAATTCCCATCATGTCACGTCCTGACATCACCACAGAAAACGATTTTTCCTGAATGGGTGTCGGAGTCGTTAATTGTAAGTCGTCTATTGCTTTTTGTAATGATTTCGGGAGATTGAATTGCTCGAATGATGCCATCTTGCTATGTAAATTTTATGCAAAGGTATTGTTTAAAATCCATAGTTGTCCATTGTGGTGTGCAGTTCGTCGAAAAAAAATAGTTTTTTCAGAATAATTCTGCTATATTGTACGTGTTAATTCATAAAAAAAATTAATGCTGACTTCCAACCGTTTTTCGTTGCATTTTTCAAATGAACAGTTTGAAATTCTTTTGGATTTGTACCAATCTTCCTTCACCAGTTTTGAATCTATTGCTGAAGTACAGGAAGAAATCGTAAAATCGGTGGCATTGGGATTAATGATATCAAGGGTAGGGATATGGAAGTTCGAAAATAACCTGCTAAAATGTGAAAAACTTTACCTTGCCAATACCGGAAAATTTGAACAGTACGATGATCTGAAAAAAGAAGATGTTCCTTTTTATTACGACTTATTATTAAAAGGAGTTCCAATTGCAGCCGGTAATGCATTTGAAGACCATCAGTTTTCCGAAATAAAAGATTCTTACCTGCTTCCTCTGGATGTGAGAAGTATTATGGATGTACCTATTCTCGAAAACGGTGAATTGGTTGGAATTCTTTGTTGTGAGTCGGCTGGTAAATTTAAGGATTGGACAGAAAATGATATTGCTTTTGCACGTTCTGTTGCAGATATCCTGAGTTTGATTACACAGGCTTTTAAAAGAAAGCAAAGTGAAGAAATTCTTATTGAAAACCAGGAGCGGTTTAAGTTTATCTCTGAAAATATATCCGATGGTATTTATATAATTGAAAACGATCAGATGGCTTTTGCTTCCAAACGGTATTACGAAATGATCCGGATGACGCCGGAAGAAAAGCACAAACACCACAAACTTGATATGTTTCATCTGGTGCATCCTGATGATTATGATTATGTCAAAAACACAATTTACGGGTCACTTGCAAAGAAGATGTCTTCATTCAAATATATTTTCCGTTTAAAAAGGGGAGATGGCACTTATATGTGGCGCGAGGATATCATGAACGTGCATTATGATGAAGACGGAAAGCCGGTAAGAGCCGTTACGGTGGCAAGGGATATTACTCAGGAAAAGGAGTTGGAGTTTGAGGCTGAAATCCAGAAAAAAGCGCTGGAAATCCAAAACGGATTACTGTTGAAGCTTTACAGTTCGAATGAAAGGAAAGACGTGAAGGGTAAAGTCGCTGATATTATTTCATTGGCAACAAAAGGCTTGAATATTGACAGGGCCAGTTATTGGGTAGTTAAAAAGGATAAACTGATATGCCGTAATTTATTTGACAAGGTTAAAAATATTTATTCCAAAAAACGGATTCTGGATACCCGCGATATCCCAAAATATATTGCAGCCGTTAACAATCAGGTGGCGTTGGTTGCTGATGATGTATATACCAATGAACATACATCGGAGTTGGTTGATAACTATTTAAAACCGCTTGGTATAACTGATATGCTGGATATCCCAATCAGGGCAAACGGCCAGCTTTTCGGGGTTTTATGTTGTGAACACCGGGATGAACCGAGAGTTTGGAGTGAAAATGATATCTCATTCGCAAGAGCCCTGGCAGATTATTTAAGTATTGCGCTTGAAGAAAATAAAAGGAAAAAAGCCGAAAAGAAGCTTAAGGAAAGTGAAAATCAACTCCGCTTAATTACCGAAAACACTTCAGACGGAGTGGTTGTTATTGAAAAAGGTAAAGTTACCTATTGTTCTCCTTCTTATGTCCGGTTACTTAACTATTCAAGAAAAGAATATTTGAGTTTCACTGCAGATGATTTGTTTGATCGGGTCCATCCTGAGGATGTAGATTCGGTGAAACATTATGTTTTAGACTGTCTTTCACAACAGCTTGGGGAGTTTAAATATGAACTGCGTTTTAAAGGAGCCGATGGTGTGTACCACTGGCGGGAAGATTCAGCCAATGTGATTTATGATCCTGAAACAGGGATGTATACGAAGTATATTATTATTACCCGGGATATTTCCAAACGGAAGGAAGAAGAGAGGGAACGGAATAAATTATTTAAGATAACCGAAAAACAAAATGAGAAGCTGATCAATTTTACCCATATCGTATCGCATGATATCCGTTCGCATACAAGTAATCTGGCCATGATTCTGGATCTGTTTGAAGAAACAGACAATCCTGATGAACGGAAAGAGTATTTTAAAATGCTTAAACAGAGTACCAATAAGTTATCGGATACTATTTTCTTTCTTAATGAAACGGTTGCCGTACAAAGCGGAATTAATAATGAAAAGGTGAAACTGAATTTGAGGGAAGAAATCCAGAAAACAATATTGGGAATCAGTGCAATCATCAAAACCAGTGATGCAGAACTGATTATAAAAGTCCCGGAAGATTTGGTAATTGAAGCTACGCAGTCTTATTTTGAAAGTATAGTGTTCAATTTGTTGACAAATGCCATTAAGTATAAATCACCGGATAGATCTCCAAGGATTAAAATAACAGCTGAAAAAATAGGTGATGAGGTTAAACTGCAAATTACAGATAATGGGATAGGGATTGATTTGAAAAAAAATAAAGAAAAGATTTTCGGAATGTATAAAACATTCCATGGGAATCCTGATGCAGTAGGATTAGGTCTGTTTATGGTGAAAAACCATATCGAATCTATGGGCGGAAGAGTAGAAGTAAAGAGTGAAATTAATAAAGGAACAACATTTAGTTTGTATTTTATATGAGTAAAATTAAAATGACATACATCATCGATGATGATGCTATTTTTGTTTTCGTTCTGAAGAAATTACTTGAGAAGAACGGGAATTTCGGGAATATAATTGATTTTAAAAACGGGAATGATGCTATTGATATTCTTTTCAGTAAACAATCTGAATTACCCTGTGTAATCCTGTTGGATTTAAATATGCCTATTATTGACGGTTGGCAATTTTTGGATCAATTGGAAGATTCGGATCTGAAAGATCAACTCAATGTATACATTATGTCTTCTTCCATCGACAGAACCGATATTGAGAAATCAAAAACCTATTCCATTGTTAAAGACTTTATCTCAAAGCCTGTTAATGCAGATAAACTAAATAAAATACTCGAAGAAATAAATTAAAAAAAGCCATCAGGAAGATGGCTTTTTTAGTATAGAGTTTTTTTTAATTATTAAGCATAACAGGCATTACAAGCATTGTAACGGTTTCTCCCTCGTCTAAACCATCAATAGGAGTTAAAATACCCGCACGGTTAGGCATAGACATTTCAAGCATAATCATGTCGCTCTGTAAATTCGTTAACATTTCAGTAAGGAAACGTGAGTTGAAACCAATCTGCATGTCATCACCCTGGTAATCACAAGTCAAACGCTCTTCTGCTTTGTTTGAGTAATCAATGTCTTCAGCAGAAATGTTCAATTCGGCACCGGCAATTTTTAAACGGATCTGGTGTGTTGTTTTATTCGAGAAGATCGCTACACGACGTACTGAACTTTGGAATTGTGTTCTGTCAATCATTAATTTGTTCGGATTCTCTTTCGGGATTACCGCTTCATAGTTTGGATACTTACCATCAATCAAACGACAGGTCAATACATAATTGTCAAATGAGAAAGTTGCATTGGCATCGTTATATTCAATAGTCACTTCAGCATCTGATGTAGATAAAATTCCTTTTAAAATATTCAAAGGTTTTCTTGGCATGATGAATTCTGCAACCTGTGATGCTTTTACATCTGTACGTGCATATTTCACTAATTTGTGTGCATCTGTAGCTACGAAAATCAATCCTTCTGTAGAAAACTGGAAGAAAACACCACTCATAACCGGTCTCAAATCATCATTACCGGCAGCAAAAATAGTCTTACTGATTGCGGTTGATAAAACTTCGGCAGGAACCAATGTTTTTGAAGGTTCTTCCAAATTAACCGATTTAGGGAATTCTTCACCCGGCGCATACGCTAAAGCATACTTACCTGATTGCGAACTGATCTCTATAGTATTGTTCTCTTCAACCGTGAATGTTAAAGGCTGTTCAGGGAACGTTTTCAGGATTTCCAATAATAATTTTGCCGGAACCGCCACGCTTCCTTCACTGGTCGAATCGATAGATAATGTAGCTGACATAGTGGTTTCTAAGTCAGATGCAGAAACTACCAACTGGTTTTGTTTTAATTCAAACAAAAAGTTATCCAGGATAGGTAAGGTATTACTACTGTTGATAACACTTCCTAAAACCTGTAGTTGTTTTAATAAATATGAACTTGATACTATAAATTTCATTTGCATCTTTTTATATATTTCTTCTTTCTAATGAAGACTTTTTTACATTTTACAAATATATCGCAAACGAATCACTATTGAAAACATTTTTATCAACAAGAATTGAGGTTTTCAACAATTATCGTGCGAATTTTCTTTTTCTTAAATAGGTTAATGCCACACCGAAAATGGTCAGGATTACCAGTGGAAGACCAACGGTCAGTAATTGGGTGTACAAATAGTTTTCATACACTTTTTCTTTGTCCAGAAGCGGTAAATCAACTTCTTTGCTTCTAATGTTGATAAGTCCGTTGTCGTCCAGCAGGTAATTTACACAGTTCATTAAGAATTCTTTGTTGGCATACACCTGATTTGTCCATTTGTCGAAGCCAAGCTCCATGGGTTGACCTTTTTCGTCCAATTGGTTTTTGATGATATCACCATCCGAAATCACAATCATTTTTGAAGGTTTGTCAGTCGGTTTAAAAGCAGGATCTTTAAATGCCAGTACCCTGTTTTCAAATACCGAATGAAAATTACCTTCCAATAAAACACCTACAGGGACATGACCGGCCGTATAATCTGCCGGATTTGGTTTTTCGTTAACCATTTTTAATTCCACTTCAACAGGTGTTCCTACTTTTTTGGAATAAATCGAAGATTGCAGTAAAACCGTTTTCTTAATGCCGTTTTTCAACGTATCAATGCTGTTTGCAAATTCCAATTTAAGTCCGTCGATATTATTAACGACCGGATGTTTGCTTTCAGGGAAAATATACGGCGAATAAAACCACGGATACTTCTGATATTGGGTTTCGCTTCCCTGTTTTCCTGTGGCCAAAGCAATCGGAGCACTTTGAAGGTCTTTGATTAAAATAGGGTTGATTCTGAAACCGTATTTAAAAAACATATCATTCAAGCCTAAATCAACAGGAAAAGCAAATCCCGAACCGGATTGATTCAGACTTTCCATATCAATGTTTACCGCATCAATTAACCAGATGGCTTTCCCTCCGTTAATGATGTATTGGTCCAAAACCTGTTTCTCAGCATCGGTAAAAGCAGCTTTTGGTTTGGCAATAATCGCTAAATCAAATGTTTTTAAGGCTTTGGTAAATAAAATCGGGTCTTTGGCTACGGAATCCAACGGGAACGGAGCGATGTAATAATTGTCACGTACTGTTTGCAGGAAATCGGCTTTAAAAGCATCAGGTAATTCGTTTTTCCCTTTGATAACGGCTATCTTCTTTTGCTTTAGGGTTGTAACTTTATTGAATCCGTCTGCAAAGGCGTATTCCAGATGTTGGACAGAACTTACAACTTTCTGTTCGGTTGTGGCGCCCAATCTGTTTTTTAGCAAGCCAACTTTGGTGCTTTTGTTTTTATAGGTAATAATCGCCCACGGGAAAACCACTTCTTCTGATTGCTTTCCTTTTTCATCGACGGTTAATTTGATTGGGGTCAAACCTCTCTCCAGGAACGAATCCATGATGGCATCGGCTTGCGTTGCATCTTCCAATGGATCTACAAACTGGTATACAATGTTCGGATTGTAGGCTTTGAACTCATCAAGGATTTGTTTGGTTTCCGATTGTAAACGTTTGAATTCGGGCGGGAAATTACCTTCCAGAAATACATCAACATAAACCGGTTCTTTGGCATTTTTTATAATCTCCAAAGAAGTATCGGATAAGGTATAACGTTTGTCGGCTGTTAAATCGAATCGGTGGAAAAAGTAATTTCCGGCAATGTTTATAACGATTAAAACAATAATAGATAAAACTAAAGTCTTTAATTTATTCATTATAATTTATAGGATTTTAGTTTGTTAACTGTCAGTAATATAAATAAAACGGTCACACTGATGAAGTAAATCACATCACGGGTGTCAATTACGCCGCGACTCATACTTTTATAATGACTGTCCATCCCGAATAAGGAAATGAGTTCGATATCGGCATAACCCGAAATACCCTGGAAACCAAAATAAAGGATAAAGCAAAGTAAAACCGCCAAAAGAAAAGCCACAATCTGGTTGTCTGAAAGGGATGAGGTGAAAATGCCGATGGAAGTATAAGCAGCCATCAAAAACAATAGCCCGAAATAGGAACCCAAAGTACTTCCGAAATCGAGGTTTCCTTCCGGTAAGCCTAAGTCATATATCACTTTGACATAAACCAGTGTCGGGATAATAGCAATAATCAATAATACAAAGGCACCTAAAAACTTCCCGCTTACGATTTCGGTTAAACTCATTGGTTTGGTCAGTAATAATTCCATCGTTCCCTGTTTTTTTTCATCCGAAAAACTTCGCATCGTAACCGCCGGAATCAGGAATAACAAAATCCAGGGTGCAATGGTGAAAAACGGCGTCATGTCGGCAAACCCCGAATTAAGAATGTTGTATTCGTTTTCAAATACCCAAAGAAATAATCCATTGAGTAAAAGGAAGATGGCTATCACTAAATAACCTATAGGTGATCCGAAGAAGGAACGGAATTCTTTAAATAATATGGCTCTCATTAGATCGCTTTAAATAGGATAATATCCTGATGTTCGTTTAACTCTGTGTTTTCAATACCGGACCAATTTCCCTGTATGAAATTCAAGACTTCAAAATTATGTTTTTTTATGATATCGGAAATGTATTTTTTTTCATAAGCTACATTCGCTTCCTTAACATCTTTATTCATTAAACGGTAATGCCCTAAATCATGCGGGAAATTCTTCAGCCCTTTTACCGACATGCTGTTTTTACTTTCATCATCCAGAATAAAAAACGTGGCAAGACAAATTTTATCCTTTTTGATTACGCGGCGCATTTCACGGATGTAATTTTCCACATCTTCGGGTAGCATATGCGTAAAAACCGATGTCAGGAAGATAAAATCAAACTGATCGTCAGGATATGGAAATTGTAATTCTTCTGCTTTGACCGTAGTGTCTAAATAATACAGGTCATTTTTTAACGGAATCAGTTTGAAATGGAAATTAGGATATCTCTTGGTAATATTTTCGGTACACCAGTCGACTCCCAATTTTACAATGTCAAACCCTTCATAAGTGCCTTTTTCGGATAAGAATTGGGTAAACGGAACGGCCATTCGTCCAACACCTGAACCAATATCAAGAATAGAATCATCAGGGGTTATGTTACCGTATTTTTTGAAATATTCGAAATATTGCCTGCCTACTTCAAGATAATCACCGCTTCCGGTAAAAATAATTCCTTTCGGAGGAACCAAATCTTCCTTGCTTCTGAATAAATCCGAAGGAAAATAAAGGATTCTCCTTAAGGTGTATCTGGAAGAAACAGGCAGTTTGTAATAAAGTTTCCGTAAAAAATTATTCATTATTCCAAGGTTACTAATTTATTAACGCTCCAGGCTTCCGGTTTGTCATTGAAGAGTTTTTTGGTAAAGGTCCAAACATCATAAAATAGTTCCGAATTACGGTAATTCTCTAAATCTTCCTCTGTTTCCCAATAACTATATGTGAAAAAGATACACGGATTGTTTTTGTCCTGATACAATTCCAGAAAACGGTTACCGGGTGCATTTCGGATTTTTTCTTTCATTTGCTCGAAATTTTCCAGAAAAGCAGGAATGTTTTCCTGATGAAAACTCAATTTAACAATACGTACAAACATTATATTTTCCTTTTAATTTATTTAAAATTGATATTGATGACATCGCGGTATTTCAGACCTAATAAAGATCGTGCCGTTCCTGTTGTTTTTGGGTTGCTTTTGTAAATGGCTATTTCCAAAAAACCGGCTTCATTGAACAAAGCAAGCTTTTCGCCTTCATAATCCTTTAAAGTGTAATTTTCCCTGATGTTGAAATCAGAATAAGACTGGTGTATTTTTTTGATGGATTTAGTTCCGAATTTTATTTCAAACGGACGGTTTTTTCCAACATCTGAAAACAACTTGTTTGAAATATTGGTCACACAGTTACCGAAATGATCAATATACACCACATATCCTTTTATGCTGCTTAAATCATTGGCAACTGCCGGCTGTAATTCGTTTAGAATTTTAATTTCCTTTATTTCTTTTCCCACTACGTTCAGCGATCCGCCTTTCGATAAATGATTGGCAACGGTGATAAAAACATCCATCGCTGTCGAATGGCTGGGTAACCGGTCGTGAATATTGATTTCAACTATTTTCTGTGGATTGATCTTTTGGGTTAGGATGCTCAAAATACCGTTGTCTGCACAAATAAAATAATGATCGTTCCACTGCATGGCGATATGCTGGGTTTCCTGATTCCTTTCATTATCAACACCAATTAAATGCACCGTTCCTTTCGGAAAGCTGCTGTATGAGGCGTTTATGACATAACTCGCTTCCGAAATATTGAACAGATCGATATCATGGGAAATGTCAACAATATGAACCTCAGGGTTTTCGGAAAAGATCTTCCCTTTAAGCGCACCTACAAAGTGGTCTTTACAGCCAAAATCGGTAGTAAGTGTAATTATTGACATTATTTTGTTTATAAGTATTCCTGAAAAGTTTCGGTAAATTTAGTAGATTTGAGAGAAACAAAACGAATTTATTGTTAACTAAATTTTTCAGCCTTTGAACGAGAGAATTATCGAATTGGAAAACATCGCACCGAAAGAATTCTGGGGTGCGCACGATAGTCACCTGGAAACCATTAAAAAGTACTATCCAAAGCTTAAGATTGTAGCAAGGGGAACAACCCTGAAAGCTTTTGGGGAAGAAGAAGTACTGGATGAGTTTGAAATCCGTTTCAGGCGTTTAATGACACATTTTTCCCGTTTTAACAATATCGACGACAATGTCATCATGCGTGTGATTGAAGGCGACGCACAGCAAACCGGCGTGATGGATGCCAGTGACCAGATCTTGGTGCACGGTATAGGAGGAAAGCTCATCAAAGCAATGACTCCTAACCAGCAGAAACTGGTGGATTATGTGCGTAAAAACGATATGGTTTTTGCAGTGGGACCTGCAGGAACCGGAAAAACATATACCGGTGTTGCTTTAGCCGTAAAAGCCTTAAAGGAAAAGCAGGTTAAAAGGATTATTCTGACCCGTCCTGCTGTTGAAGCTGGCGAAAATTTAGGTTTCCTTCCCGGTGATATGAAAGAAAAGCTGGATCCATATATGCAACCTTTATATGATGCACTCCGGGATATGATTCCGCCACAAACGCTGGAAGATTACTTGCTCAAAGGGATCATCCAGATTGCCCCGTTGGCTTTCATGCGTGGAAGAACCCTTGATAATGCCTTCGTTATTTTGGATGAAGCCCAAAATACAACCCATTCCCAAATGAAAATGTTTTTAACTCGTATGGGTAAAAATGCAAAATTCATCATTACAGGTGATCCGGGACAGGTTGATTTACCACGCAGAACCATTTCAGGATTGAAGGAAGCTTTGTTGGTATTGAAAGATGTCGACGGTATTGGAATCATTTACCTGGATGATAAGGATATAGTCCGTCACCGATTGGTGAAGAAAATCATCGATGCCTATAAAAGTATAGAAAATCAGGATTAAAGTAAGTGAAGGAGTTTTTCAAATATAGTAACGGATACATTAATATTAATGATGAAAATCTGTTTATGACTAACTCAGGGAATTGGTCTGAAACAATCGGGTTGCAGGAAAAATCACCGAAGTCAATAAAGAAAAACTCCTACAAGAATATTAAGTTCTATATTTTCTTCTTGATTGTATGTGGGATATTCCTGCTTTCTATTTCTTTTGAAGACAGAACCAAAGAAGCATTGCCGATTGCACTAATCGTGTTGATGATCTTAGCCTACAAATATTTCAGCAAGGAAATGGGGAGCAAATATAAAATCCCTTTAAGTAAATTAAAAGACATTCAAATAGACGGTAAAGAAGTAAAGTTTACTTTTCTTAACTTTAAAGGAGAGGAAGATTTCGAAATTATTCATGGGGTTGAAGAAAAAGGAATTTTAGTACTGTCCGAATTTTTACAAAACCATTAAACCTGAATAAATTACAGATAAATAAAAAAAGACACCGGAAGGTGTCTTTTTTTATTGTCTCAAATGATGTAGTTTATCGATTTTATGTAAAACTTTTCAACACGAAAACGTTTTCGCTTATGCTGTAACTAACTCGTAATGTTAATCTTACATAAAAAGTCATAATTTTAGTTGAAACAAAAAACTCAATAAACTGAAATTTATGAAAGAAACAACCAGAACACTTTTGTGTTTATCCTTGCTATTCACGGCATTTGCCTGCGAGAAGGATGGATCTTCAGAAGCTGATTCACTTGAAGCAGCAAAGAAAACAAAGGTTATCAACGTCACACACCACGACGGAAAACCATTCAGTACAAACAATCAGTATAATTCAGCAACAGGTAAATATGTGGCAAATCCGGGCGGAGGTGTCATGATGCAGGCTTTTTACTGGGATGTACCTGCCGGGGGAACCTGGTGGAATACGGTTAAATCAAAAGTGACAGCATGGGGTAACGCCGGAGTAGGATCAATTTGGTTACCACCAGCTTCCAAAGCACAAAACGGACCTTATTCCATGGGGTATGATCCAACCGATTACTACGATTTTGGAGATTATAACCAAAACGGTACTATTGAAACCCGCTTCGGTTCAAAATCAGAACTGGTAAGTCTGATCACACAGGCACATACTGAAAACATGCAGGTCTACGCTGATATAGTAATCAATCACAACAGTGGAGGCCAATTGGAGAACAATCCTTATACCGGTACGCAAACCTGGACGAACTTCTCGGGCGTAGCTTCAGGGAAATTTACAAGGAATTACCACGATTTTTATAAAAATTCTTACGGGAATAATGATGAAGGTTCTTTTGGCGGCTATCCTGATTTGTGTCATGCTAACCCACACGTACAGGACTGGCTTTGGGGACGTGCAGATGCGGTTGGGAAGTATTACAAGAATACCATGAAATTCGACGGCTGGCGCTTTGACTATGTGAAAGGTTTCGGTCCGTGGGTCGTAAACAGCTGGAATGCCAATGTTGGCGGATTTTCGGTAGGAGAGTATTGGGACTCAAACGTGAATACTCTCGAATGGTGGGCTAATAACGCAAATTCTTCGGTTTTCGATTTTGCCTGTTATTACAAAATGCACGATGCTTTCGACGGGAACAATCTGGCATTGCTGAATGATGATATGATGTGGAAGAGAAATCCGTACAAAGCCGTGACGTTTGTTTCAAACCATGATACTAATGAAATCTGGAAGAAGGATTTGGCGTATGCCTACATTTTAACACACGAAGGATATCCAACTATTTTCTACCGTGATTATGAAGAATGGCTGGACAAAAATAAACTGAATAACCTCATTTGGATTCATAACAATAAAGCTACTGGAACGACGTCCATCCTGTATTCGGATAATGACGAATACATTGCGAGAAGAAACGGTTATAACGGTAACGTAGGTTTGGTCGTTTACCTGAACAACTCTTCTTCATGGCAGGAAAGATGGATTCAGACAAATTGGGCTAATGCGCAAATCAAGGACTTCACCGGACAATCAACCTGGTATCCAACTACACAGGCTGATAAATGGGTGAAAATCCAATGCCCGCCCAACAGTTATTCTGTTTGGTCAATTAACATGTAGCCAGTTAAGTTAGTAGTTCGAAAAAGTCGTTTCACCTGAAGCGACTTTTTTATTTCATATTCCTTATAAATAAATTACTTTTGCGGTACTAAAACAACAACAATACAACACAAATGAATACAATCACGTCGACCCAATTCAATTTTCCGGGTCAAAAATCACTTTATAAAGGTAAAGTAAGGGAAGTTTACAATATCAATGATGAGCTTTTGGTTATGATTGCAACCGACAGGCTTTCTGCTTTTGACGTAGTAATGCCGAAAGGGATTCCTTTTAAAGGTCAAATCCTGAACCAGATTGCAACTAAATTTATGCAGCTTACCGAAGATATTGTCCCTAACTGGTTGATTGCAACTCCGGATCCTAACGTGGCTGTCGGACATTTATGTGATCCTTTTAAAGTGGAAATGGTAATCCGGGGGTATCTTTCAGGTCACGCGGCACGTGAATATGCTGCCGGGAAAAGAATGCTTTGCGGTGTAGCTTTGCCGGAAGGAATGAAAGAAAACGATAAATTCCCTACACCGATTATTACACCTACTACAAAAGCTGATTTAGGAGTACATGATGAGGATATTTCAAGAGAGGATATTCTGGCTAACGGAATTGTTTCGGAAGAGGATTATCTGGTTCTTGAAAAATATACCCGTGATTTATTTCAGAGAGGTACTGAAATTGCTGCGTCACGCGGACTTATTTTGGTCGATACCAAATACGAATTCGGGAAAACCAAAGACGGAAAGATTGTCTTGATTGATGAAATCCACACACCCGATTCTTCCCGTTATTTCTATGCGGAAGGATACCAGGAAAGACAGGATAATGATGAAGCCCAAAAGCAATTGTCAAAAGAGTTTGTCCGCCAATGGTTAATTGCAAATAACTTCCAGGGAAAAGAAGGACAACAAATCCCGGAAATGACTGATGGGTACATCGCTACTGTTTCTGAAAGATACATCGAGTTGTATGAAAATATCATCGGTGAGAAATTTGAAAAAGCAGACATCACCAATATCAATGAACGCATCGAAAAAAATGTATTGGCATTTTTGAATCAATAAGATAAGAGCTTTAAATACTTTGAAAACCACGCCCAGCGTGGTTTTTTGCTTTTTTGTAATGGATAGACTTAACGTTGGCCAGTGTTAAAATTATGTTATAAGTCCCATACCTCGGTAACTAAAAACCGAACTTTGCGTCTACTTAATTAAATCATTAATCAAAAAAATCAATCATCATGAAAAAATCAATCGCAATTTTAGGTTTAGCTTTCGTAGCTTTTGTTGGTCAGTCTTTCACTTCTGAAGTTCCAACTATGGTAAAAACAGAAATGGGGTATGCAGTAAATACACCATTATGTAATGCCATTACAAAAGGGGATGTAGAAGCTGTTAAGAAATTTTTGGAATACGGAGCAGATGCAAACGAACAATTCAACGGTAAAACACCTTTGATGTATGCAGCCCGTTACAACAGAGTGGAAATTATTAAAATATTATTGGAAAAAGGAGCCAATAAAAATATTGAAGACGAAAGAGGGTTAACAGCTTATCAATATGCTGAATCTTCTAAAGCTACAGAAGCAATGGCGCTTTTGAAATAAGCTTTGATATTCATAAAACAAAAAGTCCCGGATCATATCCGGGACTTTTTGTTTTATATTTTTATTTCTTTTCAAGATTCGCCTTCAGATTATCCAACCCGGCCTGTAAATCTTTTCCCATCATTTCATCCATATTCATGAAAGGTTTCATTACGTTCATCGGATAGGGCATAACACCGTTAAAACCCCATTTGACTTTAGTAACTGTCGGTGTAACAGATTCGGTTAGGAAATAAGCATTATCGGTCGATTCAAACGGACGCTTAAAACGGAGTTCAAAGTCCACACGTTCCCCTTCCGTGATTTTCTTGATTTCCATTTCGCCGGCACCCACTTCATCCATGGTGCTGTCCCAGGTATAAACAAACCCTACAGTTCCGTCAGTTCCGGTATGGGTTCTTTTTGATTTAGGATCTCTTTGGTTCCAAACACTGAAATAATCCTGGTTTTTGGCATGCTTAATGTAATTAAAAACACTGTCTTTGGGCATATTGACGATAACTTCACGTTCCATCGCATATTCTTTACTCATAAATAAACCGGCAACGGCAACAATGGCAATAATGGCCAATAACACAAAAAAAATCCTTTTTAAAATTCTCATGGTTGTATAGTTTTAGAGTTAATGTTTATTTTTTTCCTTTCTGGAAAGCCGATTCATACAGTTGGATCCAGTCATTGACACTCGTTTTTTGCATCAGTTCCCCAATCAGTTCAAAAGGAATGTCCTCCGGTTTTTTAAATCGCACACAGCTTTTGCCCATATCCAGCTTCTTTTTGGAATACTTCGGGAATTCAGAAGTAAACCAATCCAATAATTCCGGATCAGCATAAATCCCCATATGGTAAAAAGCAATAAAGTTCTTTTGGGAAGCCATTCCGGCAAAAGGAAGCGGCATTTTAGGATCACAATGGTAGCCTTTCGGATAAATTGAATGCGGAACAGAATATCCCATCATGCCATAACCCATCGATTCCTGAAAACCTTCGGGTAAATTTTCAAGGATTACATTTCGCAGTTTATTGAAGCCTTCTTTTCGTTCTTCAGGTATTTCGTTCAGATATTCGGCTACTGTTGTGGCTTTTGATTGCATAATTTGGTATTGGTCTTAAAGTAAAGTTATAAAAAAAAACCATTCGGAAAAGAATGGTTTTTAATGTTTTACTGAAATTCTGTTATTTGAAATACGAAAAAGATTCGTTGTTTTCAATTTTTAATAAGGTTTCATATATCAGTTTGATCACGTTTTCTACGTCCTCTTTGTGTACCATCTCAACCGTTGTATGCATATAACGCAACGGTAATGAAATCAATGCAGAGGCAACACCTCCGTTACTGTAAGCAAAAGCATCCGTATCAGTTCCTGTTACTCTTGAAGTAGCATGACGCTGGAACGGAATTTCTTTTTCTTCAGCTGTATTGGTAATCAACTCACGTAATTTGTTTTGTACGGCAGGTGCATAAGCTACAACCGGACCACGGCCAATTTTAAGGTCTCCCTCGATTTTCTTATCAATCATCGGAGTAGTGGTGTCGTGGCAAACATCGGTTACTATGGCAACGTCCGGTTTAATGGTATGGGTAATCATTTCGGCACCTCTTAAACCAATTTCCTCCTGAACGGCATTCACAATATATAAACCAAACGGTAATTTCTTCTTGTTTTCTTTCAGTAAACGCGCTACCTCGGCAATCATAAAACCACCCATACGGTTGTCAATGGCACGGCATACAAATTTGTTCTCGTTCAAGATCATGAATTCATCAGGGTAGGTAATCACACAACCTACATGGATGCCTAAGTTTTCAACTTCTTCTTTGGTGGCACACCCACAGTCAATGAAAATATTGTGCTGCGTCGCATGTTCTTCCTTACCACGGCCACGGGTATGAATCGCCGGCCAGCCAAATACACCTTTTACAATACCGTTCTTAGTATGGATGTTCACTCTTTTGGATGGAGCGATCTGATGATCGGAGCCACCGTTTCTGATTACATAAATCAATCCGTCATCCGTAATATAGTTCACATACCACGAAATCTCATCACTGTGCCCTTCGATAACTACCTTGTAAGGAGCATCCGGATTAATGATTCCCACTGCAGTTCCGTAAGTATCGGTAATAAAAGTGTCAACATAAGGTTTCAGGTAATCCATCCATATTTTCTGTCCTTCACTTTCATAACCGGTTGGGGATGCATTGTTTAAATATTTTTCAAGAAAGGCCATGGAAGCCTTGTTTAATATCGATTTTGACGCCATAGAAATAATTTTCGGCTAATTTAAGCATTTGGCATTAGACTTGATGATTAATTTATATTTTTGAACAAACAAATTATAGGAATGAAATCAATCAGATTCGCAATCACATTATTATTTTTTACCGCAATCGGTAATGCTCAGGTAGTCAAAGATACCGTTGAAGTTGAAGACGCTAAAAGAGATACTTTGGCCGAGTTGAATTTTCAGTTGGAAGAAGTCTTTGTATCCAATAAGCCGTTTGTGAAATCAGAAGAAGAAAGAAAACTGTTTTTACAGCTGCAAAGAAGGGTTTTGAAAACATATCCTTATGCTAAAATGGCGGCCGACAGACTGGTGATGCTTAATGAAGGCATGCAGGGATTAAAGTCGGAAAGAGATAAGAAGAAGTATTTTAAGTTGGTTGAAAATTACCTGACCAATGAATTTGAGGCCAAGTTGAAAAAGATGAGCCGTAAAGAAGGTCAGATACTGGTGAAGTTGATACACCGTCAAACAGGGATCAGTACCTTTGATTTGATACACGATCTGAAAAGCGGATGGAAAGCCTTCTGGGCAAACAACACCGCCCGTATGTTTGATATCAATCTGAAAGCAAAGTACGATCCGTACAATGTTTCTGAGGATTTTATCATAGAAGGTATATTGTACAGAGCCTTTACTGATGGTAAACTACAGAAGCAGCCTTCAAAAGTCCCGATGGAATATGCAGAACTTGCCAAAGTCTGGAGACAAAAACTCAAAGCCATGAGAGAAGCAAAACAATAAAGCAAAACAATAAAGAAGACACCTTATATATAAGGTGTTTTTTTATGCCTTAGATTAGGGGTAATTAGTAATTAGTGAAGAGTCCTTAGTCCTTAGTAGGGAATGGTCGGCTCTTAGAGATAAGAAGTCCAAGTCGTCTAAGTAGTCCAGCAATCGGATAATCGAACAATCTAAGAAATCTAAGCAGTCTGATAATCTAATAATCGAACAATCTAATAATCTAAATAATGGCGTGCCCCTGCGGGTCGCGTGTTCCGCTAACACGAGTGAAGCGAACTGGCGAAGCAATCTTTTATTTGTTGCCTTCGAGAACCTCAGGCAACAAATAAAAGGATGCCGCTTCACCCGCTCACGCGAGCGTGCATCATTAAAAGAAAGTATACCTTATATAATAGGAGTAAAATCTTTATTTGTTTGCAACCCTGTCAGCGGCGGTTGCTGAGCTTGTCGAAGTATCAAACCCTGACAGGGTTAAACATGCCGGTTTCCGGTTGGAGTTATATGCTATATAAGTTCGGGTTGATCCGTACTTGACCCGTATCAAAGTAATATCAAAGTAATATCAAAGTAATATCAAAGTAATATCAAAGTAATATCAAAGTAATATCAAAGTAATATCAAAGTAATATCAAAGTAATATCAAAGTAATAT
>NZ_JAMLJL010000021.1 GCF_023634845.1 Flavobacterium amniphilum
CACAGTTCGATGGGTTGGTCACCTCACAGATGGTATATTCTACGTTGTACGATCCAGCCGGGGTATTACCTGCCACTGTCACCGTACCGTCAGGGTTTAAAGTTAAGCCCGTTGGAACACTAACCGGGGTTAATGTTACCTGTCCAGGATTTGTGCCGATCACTACCGGGTTACCGTTCAAAGTATCGTTCAGTACCACAGTCGGCGTTGTACCGCCAGTGTTACCGCTGATTGGTCCGTAAGTTTCTGTTACCGCATCGATAATACTTATCGGTGAAGTTGTGGCAGTCGAAGTATTGTTACCAGGGGTCGGATCTGTCTCCGTTCCTGTGATAGTTGCTGTATTCGCATAAGGTCCTGAAGCATTCACCGTAGCTACAATAGTTAGTGTAGCACTTGCTCCGTTGGCCAGGTTACCGATACTCCAGTTCGGAGCCGTCCAGGTTCCCGTTGATGGTGTAGCACTCACAAAAGTATAACCTGCCGGTAGTACGTCGTTCACTGTCACACCCGTAGCATTGCTCGGACCGGCATTCGAAGCCGTGATGGTAAAGGTGACGTTACTGCCCACATTCGGGGTTGGGTTACTCACTGTCTTAACCACTCCAAGGTTGGTTTGTGCAACCGGGGTTGGAGTTGATGTCGAAGTATTGTTACCAGGAGTCGGATCAGTTTCCGTACCTGTGATAGTTGCTGTATTGGCGTATGGACCCACTGCGTTTACCGTAGCTACAATAGTTAATGTAGCACTGCCACCATTGGCTAAATTGCCGATAGTCCAGTTCGGAGCCGTCCAGGTTCCTGTTGATGGCGTGGCACTCACAAAAGTATAACCCGCCGGAAGCACGTCGTTCACCGTCACTCCCGTAGCATTGCTCGGACCGGCATTTGAAGCCGTGATGGTAAAGGTGACGTTACTGCCCACATTCGGAGTTGGATTGCTCACCGTTTTAACCACTCCAAGGTTGGTTTGTGCAACCGGGGTTGGCGTTGATGTCGAAGTATTGTTACCAGGAGTCGGATCTGTCTCCGTTCCTGAGATCGTTGCCGTATTGGCGTATGGACCCGCTGCGTTTACCGTAGCTACAATAGTTAATGTAGCACTTGCTCCGTTGGCTAAATTGCCGATAGTCCAGTTCGGTGCCGTCCACGTTCCTGTTGATGGCGTGGCACTCACAAAAGTATAACCCGCCGGTAGTACGTCGTTCACTGTCACACCCGTAGCATTGCTCGGACCGGCATTCGAAGCCGTGATGGTAAAGGTGACGTTACTGCCCACATTCGGGGTTGGGTTACTCACTGTCTTAACCACTCCAAGGTTGGTTTGAACCAAAGGTGTTGCAGTTGAAGTATTGTTAGCCGGATTAGTTTCGGGTTCTAATCCTGAAATCGTTGCCGTATTGGCGTATGGTCCAGTTGCGTTCACAGTTGCCACAATAGTAAGTGTAGCACTTGCACCATTAGCCATATTTCCTATAGTCCAGTTCGGGGCCGTCCACGTTCCTGTTGATGGCGTGGCACTTACAAAAGTATAACCTGCCGGCAATGCATCGGCAACGGAAACACCATAAGTATTATAAGGCCCATTATTGGTAGCTGTTAAAGTAAAGGTTACATTACTACCTACACTAGGAGTAGGATTACTAACTGTTTTTACAATCTGAAGATCTTCGGAACAATATTCAGTTACAAAATTCCTAGTAACAACAGAAGAACCTCCACAAGCGGTTGGCAATGTATATTGAACAACAACAGTTCCCAAACCGGTAAAATTAAGTGTGTTACCTGTTAAAAAACCAGGTCCGCTCAGTACGACCAAAGTTCCTCCTGCCGGAGATGGGTCTAATAAAACGGATGACCCTGCACAATAATTTGAGCTAGGTCCACCACCTGCAGAAATAGGCTGAATGGTAGGAATAGATTCAGCTCCACAAATTTGTACAGGAGCAGTTGCAAAAGTATAAGTAACCTCATCAACATCAGCATTAGATCCATTACCCATACTTCCGTTGAAGCGGTGTCCTACATATCCGAAATTAGCAGAACAGTTTCGTACAACCATACTGGTATGTCCGCCACTTTCAACAGTCAATATAACGTCAGCTGCAGTTAAGCCGGCAGGCATAACCGGATCTGACGGATTTGTTGCTGCACCTATACTGGATCTAAGATTTTCACCAAAAGCATATAGATTTTTAGCTGTGTTTATAACATTAATATAAGCAAATTGATTGTCATGTTCTTGTGGACTAAACCATTTAATATCACTCATTATTGGATTACCAGCCGAAGGATATCGGGGTTGCACCCAGCCTGCACGGTCTGTAGTTGTAAAGTCTCCCAATTGTCTTTGACTGTTTTCTCCCAAAGAATATAAATTCCCATTGGTTGCCAAAACAAAATAAGAATGCGTTGTTCCACCAGATAAATTAACTGTCGCCCCTATCATTTTGGTGGTTATCCCTACCGGTAAAGTCATTTGCGTTGCTCTGGTTTGCGTCGCAATTACTGCAGTATTATTTCCCCTATAGACATTAGTACCCCAAGTATAAACAGTACCATCTGATCTTAATGCCATTAAAGCTCCTGAAGTTCCTCTACAGGCAACTACATTTGTAATAAAGGGATTTCCTGCTGCATCAGTCGTAACACGTGACCATGTAGTAGCATTTCCACCGGCCCCGTTTCCTCTTAGATTGGCATTTTGTGAAAGTACCCAAAGATCTCCACTACAAGTTGTAATCGCAATTGTCTGATAAGTGACAAATAGCATTTTAACATCTCCTGGTACCATACCGGCCGGAAGACCATTCGCATTTCCTCCAATAGTTAACTTTTGAAATACTGCACTAGTGGTAATTGAATTATCCAATACAGTACCTTCCGTAGACCATGCATACAAACCGTCTGTAGCCAATAGAATACCTTGAACTGTGTTGGAAAAATTACTTCCTAAACCTCCCTTCAATACAGTAGCAGAACCAAGAGCAGGATAATTAGTTGCATTAATCGTTACCGGAACTAAATGATTTGTCGCTCCGTCATTAGCGATTTTTTCTCCCCAAGTTTGAAATGTACCATTCGCAGTTCTTACTATTGAAGTGTGAAAACTTGAAATATAGTTATCATACTCTATTGTTGAGGCCGTATTATTCGAATCGACACCAAAGTTAGACAAATCAGTGCCGGAACACCCAACTGGCGGTGTGGCACATTGTGAATTTGACCTATTGGTAAATAGTAAAGCTATTAACAACACACACAGGAAGTGCCTGATGTTTATTTTTTTTGTAGCAGTTAAGTAATTTTTTATCATAACTAACACTATTAATTAATTATTTGGGGAAGATTATAGGTTTGCACCCCGCCATTGAAATCGGAAAAATCAAACATCAGATATGATTGTTCCTTGACCATTCCTGATACTTTATATTTTAAGACCTGATCTCCGTTTCTAACCTCAACATCATTATTCATTGGTTCAGCCTTTAATTCAACACCAATTCCGGCAATTGACAGACCCGGTGCAGGCAACTTCGAAATTGAATTATTTTTGGAAGTAATAGTAACCGGAACTGTAATGATCAGATTTTCATAATTTCTTCCTCTTTCAATTTTCTCAGAGAATTCAATTTTGGAAAAATTAAAAGTGAGTTTAACCGGATTTACTTTTACGGTAATTTTATCAGGAAACATAGGATGACTGCATTCCTCGTTATGTTTTTTGGTTTCCAAAAACTGAATTTCATATTCTCCCGTTTGCTGGAATACATAGTCATTGATTTGTTTTCCGTTCAAAGACGCAAAAACTTTTGCTCCCATATTATTGATTGTCCATTTTGCCGAAGCATCCACATTTCCGAAGTCTATCTTTTCATCAAAAGAAATCACTTTGTAGAACTGTTTGCTTTGAGCTACAGCATTAAATGACCCAATAATCAATGCGAAAAACAAAGAACATTTCAGTATTGTTTTCATACCTGATACATTAGATTTTGAATTAATAAGTTGGTTGTTGTTTATCATATTTTTAAAAACTTTATTTTTTTAGACAGCTACACCAAAATCCTTTACGTAATTTCTAACTCTTTGGTTTTAAAAAAGACATAAAAATTTAATTCCCATAAAGCATTTCATACTACAAAACAAAAGCATAACAAATACTTCTGATAGTGCACTATCAAAAACTCAGGCAATAACCCGTTAAAATGAATGGTTTAGGAAACGTTTTGCTTCAACACAGCAAACCTTTCAACTTTTGACAAATCATCATTGATAAATAAAAAGCCAAAGAAAGGTTTCATGGTATTTTTTAAGATGTAAGCAAAATAATCAGAGACGTTCCTCTCTGATTTAATGTTTAAAAAGTAATTTTTCTCCATATTAGCGGGGGATTAAGTCAAATATGAGACAAAGCTAAGGCAAAAAGAGCATACGAAAAACCGTACAGTCCCTATTTACGGACAAAATGCAAGAAAAATCGACGAAAAACACCTTTTTTTAAGAAATCAAGTATTTTCACCCATCAATTTTAACAGTTGTTTAAGCGTTTACAAATCAAATAGTTACACCTAAACGTACAAAATTTCAAAAAAGATGAATACTTTCAATATAAGTGTATCTTTGCAAAAATTTTTTTGAAATGAGTTTTATTAAAGAAATACAGCGCCGGAGAACTTTCGGGATTATATCACACCCCGATGCCGGTAAGACTACTTTAACTGAAAAATTACTTTTATTTGGAGGTGCCATTCAGGAAGCCGGAGCCGTAAAGAGCAATAAAATTAAAAAAGGAGCCACTTCCGATTTCATGGAGATTGAGCGTCAGAGAGGTATCTCGGTAGCGACATCGGTATTGGCGTTCAATTATAAAGATAAGAAGATCAACATCCTGGATACACCGGGACATAAGGACTTTGCTGAAGATACATTCAGGACATTGACCGCAGTTGACAGTGTGATCGTGGTGGTTGACGTTGCAAAAGGAGTTGAAGAGCAAACGGAAAAGCTTGTTGAAGTGTGCCGTATGCGTAATATTCCGATGATTGTGTTCATCAACAAGTTAGACCGTGAAGGAAAAGACGCTTTTGATTTGATGGATGAAGTGGAAAAGAAATTAGGACTTCATGTGACTCCGCTGAGTTTCCCTATTGGTATGGGATATGACTTTCAGGGTATTTATAATATCTGGGAGAAGAATATCAACCTATTTGAAGGAGACAGCCGTAAGAACATTGAAGAAACCATTGCTTTTGAAGATGTTAATAATCCTGAATTAGAAAAAATAATTGGTGAAAAACCGGCAACCAAACTTCGTGAAGAGCTGGAATTAATCAGTGAAGTATATCCTTCCTTTGACAGGGATGCTTATTTAGCCGGAGATTTACAACCTGTATTCTTCGGATCTGCGTTGAATAACTTCGGGGTTCGTGAATTATTGGATTGTTTTGTTGACATTGCGCCAACACCAAGACCAAAAGATTCGGATACAAGAGAAGTAAAACCCGATGAAAATAAATTTTCGGGGTTTGTGTTTAAAATCCATGCCAATATGGATCCGAAGCACAGAGACCGTTTAGCTTTCGTTAAAATTGTTTCGGGAACATTCGAAAGAAACAAACCTTATTTACACGTAAGACAAGGAAAGAATCTGAAGTTCTCGAGTCCGAATGCTTTCTTTGCCGAGAAAAAAGAAATTGTAGACATCTCCTACCCTGGTGACATTGTAGGATTACACGATACCGGAAACTTCAAGATTGGAGATACCTTAACAGAAGGCGAACAAATGAGTTTCAAAGGGATTCCGAGTTTCTCACCGGAGCATTTCCGTTATATCAACAATGCCGATCCGTTAAAAGCCAAGCAATTGGAAAAAGGAGTTGACCAGTTGATGGATGAAGGAGTTGCGCAGTTGTTTACTTTGGAAATGAACAACAGAAAAGTAATCGGGACGGTGGGAGCACTTCAGTATGAGGTAATCCAATACCGATTAGAGCATGAATACGGAGCAAAATGTACGTATGAAAACTTCCCGGCGTTCAAAGCGTGCTGGGTAAAGCCTGATGATGCCAAAAATGAAGAATTTGCAGAGTTCAAACGAATCAAGCAGAAGTTTTTAGCCAAGGATAAATACGGTCAATTAGTATTCTTAGCTGATTCTGATTTCTCGATACAGATGACACAAAGCAAATATCCGAGTGTGAAGTTATTCTTTACATCGGAGTTTGAGTAGTTTTAGTGCTGAGTGACTAGTGATTAGTAATTAGTGATCAGGTTAAGCATATAGTTTAAAGAGAAAAGCAATGTTTTGGATTGTCAAAACGTTGCTTTTTTTATAGTGACCAGTAATTAGTAAAGAGTAATTAGTGATTGGCATTTAATATCAGTTACACAAGGCTTAACAAACTTTACACAAGGCCCAACACTTAACACACGAGCTTCAACACTAAATACATAAAGCCCAATACATCTTACACATGGTCTAACTCTAAACACACAAGACCTAACTCACTTTACACGAGGCTCAACACTAAATACACAAAGCTTAACTCTCTTTACACTAGGCTCAACACTAAATACACAAGATCCAACACTAAACGCACAAAGCTCAACGCTTAACAAACTTGCCTTAACGTAAAACACACAAAGCTCAACGTTCTTTACATAAGGTTCAACGTTAAATACACAAGGCTCCACGTAAAACACATAATACCTAACGTTAACTACATTAGGTTTAACGTAAGTCACACAAGGCACAACGTTAAACAAACATATCCCAACGTACTTTACACAAGGGTCAACGTTAAACACACAAGCCTCAACGTAAGTCCATATTTCCTTTTCAATAGTTTACAGAGGCCTTGCAATTGAAGGTATTGCTTAGCCTCTGTCCTATTTGGTTACCTATTTTGGTTGGTTTTAAAAATAAGGATTAAGAAGTGGGAATACTTTATCTGTTCCTGAAGTATTATCGGGAGAGGATTATCTTTTTGGAAACCACTGCCTTTCCTTCCACCATAATTTTACAGAAATAAATTCCGTTTTGGAGGGCATTCAGGTTTAAGGTAACAGTGTTATTTCCGGGAAGGTAATTTTGTTCCTTTAGTTCCATGACCTTACGTCCTGTCATGTTGTACAATTCAAAAGCAACTGGTTTACTCTCCTTCAAATCCATATCTATAGTAGTAATACCGTTTGTGGGGTTTGGGGTAATTTTCAGGGTTGTGGTATTCAATCCGTAATCACTGACAGACAAGGTTGGCCCCATCGGTTGTTGTTGCGTGACACAATGCACCATTCCTCCATTACCGTAGAGATTCCTCACATCGATCCCGACAACAGTCCGTCCCGGATACAATCCGCCGATGATAGCATTAGCAACGGCATCATTCGGGTCGTTGTAATTGGGCACCAGAACTCTGTTATTCGCTACATAATAATTGGCATAACTCCCTTTATACCCCAGATTTGTTCCATTTGTTTTTTTCACATTATTAGCTGTAAGCGGAATAAACACTTTAGTATATGGCACATTATCAGCATTTGTGGCATTGTATAATTTAGTGATGTCACTTTGCGGAACACCCCAGTACAGTAAATCAGTCTGATTCATGGTCACCAGTTTATTCCCCGGAACAAATTTTGCGAATCCGTCGATATGCGCATCTGTGATATCATCCTGACTGAACCAGCCGTCCAGCCAGATAAACTTTCTGGCACCAACATACTGTCTTAAAACCGCTTCAACCTGTGCCTGGGTTTTTCCGACATTGCGGAGTGCTTTAATACCTGACGGACTCGTAGGGTTTGTTTGGGCCAATACGGAAGATTTAGTAGCCATTAATGTTCCGGCGCCGTCCATTTCCCAGGAACCACCTTCGATCACCAGAGTACTGTTCAGGTTCAGCGGCGTTCTGTTTGTGGCATTCCCCATCGCTGTGGGCACCAAGTTATCTTTACTGTACCGGTAATCGCCTCCCCAGCCATTGAAACCCCAGTCCTGCATGACTAAATTTCCGGAAGCGTCGCGGACGTAGATAGCAGCGGTGTCGCGCATCCAGACATCGTTTGTTTGGGCAATCACAAAATTCACATTTGTTAAAGGCACTCTAGCTGTATTCAACAACCCGGTAATCCTTGTTTTTTCGGTGCTGTTATAGGCAATGATGTGTACCTTTTCATTTGCCTGTAAAGCTTTGGTCATGGCCACCCAAGTGGCATCGTTTTCGTTCCGGTACGTGTTCCCGTATTCATACTGATGCGGCCAGGCCAGCCAGGTACCTTCGTGCGGTTCGGTTTCATCCGGGAACGTGTATGTTTGCGCATTTGAAGCACACATAACTAAAAGAAATAAGATTTTTAATTTGTTCATAGTTGTTGTTTTTAGATAAACAAAACTAAATCCGGAAGATGTATTTGGATTGTCCTATTTTGACAACTTGCGTTTTACGGGGACGTAAATTGCTGTGATTAATTCGGCTGCGGAATTTCTGTCGGCTATATAATGTTCGATGATGGGTGAAGTATCCAGTTCGAAATTACTTTCATACAACCAACGGTGGTAAATTTTCCGGTAGGTTTCTTCGATTTCATCATAACAGCCGATGTGCATATATTTAGCATACCACTGGCCGAAAATCGTTTTTGAGAGATAGTTTTTAGGATTTAGGCAATCGTTTACACAGGCATCATACCGTGATTTTGTTTCATCCGAAATAATGGGCTGGTCGACAATAACCCCGAAGCAATCGTACGATTTGACACTTTTATTTTCATCATGGATATCATCCCAAAGTTCATTTATGTCAGTATTGTTATAATTGTTGCTGATAACCGTTTTATAGTGGATTTGCGTTTTTTCTTTAAATACATATTCAAAACCAATGGAGAAAGAAGCCTCCTTTTTTTGTTTGATGTATTGCTCAAAGAGATTCGTTTTATTTTCCCTTGCCTGAAGCGGCGTTATTTGAAATTTATTTTTGAAAGCTTTTGAGAAAGACTGATTGTTTTCGTAGCCCACATCATAAGCAATTTGTACAACAGGAAGATTTGTATACACCAATTGTTTATAGGCGTTTTCCAGTTTTAACCTCACACAAAAGTTGCCGATAGTTTCGTTAAGAACCGAATTGAAAATACGCTGGATGTTACGATAGGAATAATTCGAGATTTCCTCCAGTTCGGAAGGGTCGATTTGGCGGTGGTAGTTGTTCTCCAGAAAAATTAAAATCTGCTGGATTTTTTCTATAGTCATCTGATTAATAGTCTTTTGGCTACTTAGTAAACGGTACTTATTGGATTTTATTTTAGGTTTCTGACTATAAGCGAAAGGGTATAAAAAAAGCGACTGTTAGCCGCTTTTTTTAAAAATTATATGATACAAGTATCTTTTATTGTAGCTAAATATCCCTTCCCTATCTTGAAGACAATATTAACATAACATCCACCCAGACTATCTTCTCCGATATGCATCCGCCAGATAAGTTCACGATATCCTCTGATAACCGTTCTATAATTAAAAGCGATTACTCTATCGAAAGTAACATTTATCAATACTGGGTCAAGGCTGGAATTAATATAAGACTCCATTGTTTCATTAGTCTCAATTTCTTTTCTCGTAGTAACCCAATCATCACAAACCTCAAATAAATCAGTAAAAGCCTTTGGGCTTTTCTTAAAAAGTTTTAAAAAATATTCACTATCGAAACTACTCACAGCAATTAAAGCATCATCTTTCTTAAAACATTCAAATCTCAGGTTACTTTTATCAATATCTTTTTTTGAGGAATAATCAGAGAAATAAATACCGGTTTTCCCTATTTCTTTCCATTCCTGTGCGATCGATTGCAAACTAACAAACAAAAAGGCCAACAAAAAAAGTCTTCCTTTCATACATCGGTAAAAATTAAGCCTGACCTGTAGGGCCGAAGTTTAATGGAATTGGGGATTGTTCTGCTTCTTTGATTTCGCCGTGTGCATTTTCGAAGCGGCTGATATTTTCGGCCAATGCTTTTACTAAACGCTTAGCATGTTGTGGTGTAAGGATAATCCTTGATTTCACTTTTGCTTTGGGTACGCCCGGCATGATGTTGATGTAATCAATCACAAACTCGGTGTTAGAGTGGTTGATAATGGCCAAATTCGAGTAAATCCCTTCTGCAGTAGTCTCGTCTAACTCGATGTTGATTTGTCCGTCCGGATTGTTTTGATTTTGATTTTGCATAATACGTAAGTTTTAAAAGACTCCGTCCAGGCCGGAGCGGCATAAGTTTTAATCATTAAAAAATCCTAACAGTATGCACTGTTAGGATTTATAAATATAGTCAGAAAAATTAATTATTAATAATTATATTCTTCTTTAGTGATCATTAATTCGTCGTATTCCTCTTTAGAACCTACAATTGTATTATCGTAGTCTCTCATACCTGTACCGGCTGGGATTCTGTGACCTACAATTACATTTTCCTTAAGACCTTCCAACGTATCGATTTTACCTGCAACAGCAGCTTCGTTCAATACTTTAGTTGTTTCCTGGAACGACGCCGCAGAGATGAACGACTTAGTTTGTAACGACGCTCTTGTAATACCCTGAAGTATTGGAGTCGCAGTAGCAGTGATTACATCACGTGCTGATACTAAGTTTTTATCTTCACGTTTCAACAATGAGTTTTCGTCACGTAATTCGCGTGCTGTTAAGATTTGTCCCGGTTTCAGGTTAACTGAATCACCGGCATCCTCTACCACTTTCATTCCGTATAATTTATCATTTTCAGAGATGAAATCTTTAGTGTGGATTAACTGCTCTTCAAGGAACAAGGTATCTCCCGGATCCTGAACCTGAACTTTACGCATCATTTGACGGATAACTACCTCAAAGTGCTTGTCGTTAATTTTTACCCCTTGTAAACGGTATACCTCTTGAATTTCGTTTACCAAGTACTGTTGAACAGCAGCCGGACCTTGAATTCTTAAGATATCTTCCGGAGTGATAGCACCATCAGAAAGTGGCATACCCGCTCTTACGAAGTCATTTTCCTGAACTAAAATCTGGTTTGATAATTTAACCAAGTATTTCTTGATTTCACCAAATTTAGATTCGATAACGATTTCACGGTTACCTCTTTTGATTTTACCGAACGATACAACCCCGTCGATTTCAGAAACCACAGCCGGGTTAGAAGGGTTACGAGCCTCTAATAACTCGGTAATTCTTGGTAAACCTCCGGTAATATCGCCTGCTTTTGAAGAGCGACGTGGGATTTTTACTAAAATTTTACCTGCTTTAATTTTCTCTCCATCTTCTACCATAAGGTGAGCACCCACCGGTAAGTTGTATGTTCTGATTAATTCACCGTCTTTACCATAGATATGTAAAGTTGGGATTAATTTTTTATTTCTACCTTCAGAGATTACTTTTTCCTGGAATCCGGTTTGCTCATCGATTTCAACCATGAACGATTGTCCTTGTTCTAAATCTTCGTAACCAACCTTACCTGTAAATTCTGAAATAATTACACCGTTATAAGGGTCCCATTTACAGATTACATCACCTTTAGCCACTGATTGAGCATCAGCAACGAAGATACTTGAACCGTAAGGGATGTTGTGTGTACTTAATAAGATTCCTGTTTTCTCATCAACCAATTTCAATTCAGTTGAACGGGAAATTACAATATCCACAACGTTACCTTCGTTATCTTCACCTTTAACCGTTTTCAAATCTTCGATTTCAATACGTCCAGGGAATTTAGCTGTGATACTAGACTCTTCAGAAAGACCTCCAGCAACCCCTCCAACGTGGAATGTACGAAGTGTTAACTGAGTTCCCGGCTCACCAATTGATTGTGCTGCAATAACACCAACTGCTTCACCTTTTTGAGTCATCTTACCGGTTGCAAGGTTACGTCCGTAACATCTAGCACAGATACCTTTTTCAGCCTCACAAGTCAATGGAGAACGTACTTCAACTTTTTCAAGTGGGGACGCTTCGATTTCCTTAACGATAGCTTCAGTGATGTGTTCACCTGCAGCAACTAATACATCACCGCTTAATGGATTGATTACATCCTGTAATGCAAAACGTCCTAAGATTCTTTCACCAAGTGTTTCAACGATTTCCTCATTTTTCTTTAAAGCAGAAACTTCCACACCTCTTAATGTACCACAATCCACTTGGTTTACGATAACATCCTGAGCAACGTCATGTAGACGACGGGTTAAGTAACCCGCATCCGCCGTTTTTAACGCCGTATCCGCAAGACCCTTACGAGCACCGTGCGTAGAGATGAAGTATTCTAAGATCGAAAGACCTTCTTTAAAGTTCGATAAGATCGGGTTTTCAATAATTTCACCACCACCAGCAGTTGATTTTTTCGGCTTAGCCATCAAACCACGCATACCGGTTAACTGACGAATCTGCTCTTTCGATCCACGGGCTCCGGAATCAAGCATCATATATACCGAGTTGAAACCTTGTTGGTCTTCACGGATATTTTTCATTGCCAACTCTGTCAAATGTGCATTGGCAGAAGTCCAGATGTCGATAACCTGATTGTAACGCTCATTATTTGTGATAAGACCCATGTTATAGTTCATAGAGATAACCTCTACTTGCTCTCTGGCCTCAGCAATCAATGATTGTTTTTGATCCGGAATTTTGATATCCCCTAATGAGAATGACAATCCACCTTTAAATGCGAATTTATATCCCATATCTTTCATGTTATCAAGGAAACCAGCCGTTGTAGGAACATCAGTTACTGCAAGGATTTTTCCGATGATATCACGAAGTGATTTTTTAGTTAATACCTCATTGATATAACCAGCTGCTTCAGGTACTACTTCGTTGAATAATACTCTACCTGCAGTTGTTTGGATAATTTTGTATACTAACTCTCCGTTTTCGTTGAAGTCTTTAGCTCTGATTTTCACGCGAGCATTCAATTCCAATCTACCTTCATTCAAAGCAATGTGTACTTCTTCTGCAGAGTAGAAAGTAAGACCTTCACCTAAAATTTTAAGTTCAGGAGTTGTTAAACGTTCTTTGGTCATATAGTAAAGACCCAAAACCATGTCCTGAGAAGGTACCGTGATAGGCGCACCGTTAGCAGGGTTAAGGATATTGTGAGAAGCCAACATTAACAATTGTGCTTCAAGGATAGCCTCAGGTCCTAACGGTAAGTGAACCGCCATCTGGTCACCATCGAAATCCGCGTTAAATGCCGTACACGTTAACGGGTGTAACTGGATCGCTTTACCTTCAATTAATTTAGGTTGGAAAGCCTGGATACCAAGTCTGTGAAGAGTTGGAGCACGGTTAAGTAATACTGGGTGTCCTTTAATTACGTTTTCAAGGATATCCCATACTACAGGCTCTTTCTTATCGATGATTTTTTTAGCAGACTTAACTGTTTTTACGATACCTCTTTCAATCAATTTACGGATTACGAAAGGTTTGTAAAGTTCAGCCGCCATATCTTTTGGCAAACCACACTCATACATTTTCAACTCAGGTCCAACGACAATTACCGAACGTGCTGAATAATCCACACGTTTACCTAGTAAGTTTTGACGGAAACGTCCTTGTTTACCTTTTAATGAGTCAGATAATGATTTTAACGGTCTGTTAGATTCAGTTTTAACAGCAGAAGCTTTTCTGGTGTTGTCGAACAATGAATCCACAGCTTCCTGAAGCATACGTTTTTCGTTACGTAAGATAACTTCCGGTGCTTTGATCTCCATTAATCGTTTCAAACGATTATTACGGATAATTACACGACGGTATAAGTCATTCAAATCCGAAGTAGCGAAACGACCACCATCAAGTGGTACTAACGGACGTAATTCAGGTGGGATAACCGGGATAACTTTTAAGATCATCCATTCAGGAAGATTCTCTCTGTTGTTGTTAGCTTCACGGAAAGATTCCACTACCTGAAGACGTTTTAACGCTTCAGTTTTTCTTTGTTTAGATGTTTCATTGTTAGCAGCGTGGCGTAATTCATAAGACAAAGCATCTAAATCAACGCGGGCTAACAAGTCCATAATACATTCAGCACCCATTTTAGCGATGAATTTATTTGGATCTGTATCATCTAAGTATTGGTTTTCCATTGGAAGTGAATCCTGAATGTTCAAGTATTCTTCTTCAGTAAGGAAATCCAGTTTATTTAATGATTCACCTTCAGCATTTTTAGCGATACCCGCTTGGATAACCACATAACGCTCATAGTAAATGATCATGTCTAATTTTTTAGACGGTAAGCCTAAAATATAACCGATTTTGTTCGGTAACGAACGGAAGTACCAGATATGCGCGATAGGCACAACTAAGTTGATGTGTCCCACACGGTCACGACGTACTTTCTTCTCAGTAACTTCAACCCCACAACGGTCACAAACGATCCCTTTGTAACGGATTCTTTTATATTTACCACAAGCACACTCAAAATCCTTAACAGGACCGAAAATTCTTTCACAGAAAAGTCCGTCACGCTCCGGTTTGTGCGTTCTATAGTTGATAGTTTCCGGTTTTAGAACCTCACCTCTTGACTCAGCCAAGATTGATTCGGGAGATGCTAAACCAATCGAAATTTTATCAAATCTCTTAATGGTATTTTTATCTTTATTTCTATTCATCATAGTTTCTACTATTGATTTATTTGCAATTAAAAATTGATTTATAGTGGTGTTCTCATAACAGTTGATCCACTACCTCGGATTACTTCTCTAAACTTCATTATTTTGAAGTGCTAATTATAAACGTAATGGTTTATAAAAAATCGGAACGGTTTACGGGGCTAAATCCTAAAAACTCGAATTAATAAGTAATCAGTTCCGAAAAACTCGGAACCGATTACTGAAAATTTATTTATTCTTCTAATCTGATGTCTAAACCAAGACCTTTCAATTCATGCATCAATACATTGAATGATTCAGGTAATCCCGGTTCCGGCATAGTTTCACCCTTAACGATTGCTTCGTAAGTTTTAGCTCTACCAATTACGTCGTCAGACTTCACGGTTAAGATTTCACGTAGTGTACTTGATGCACCGTATGCTTCAAGTGCCCAAACCTCCATCTCTCCGAAACGCTGACCTCCGAATTGTGCCTTACCTCCTAATGGTTGTTGAGTAATCAACGAGTAAGGACCAATAGAACGTGCGTGCATTTTATCATCAACCATGTGTCCTAATTTCAACATGTAGATCACACCCACAGTAGCCGGTTGGTGGAAACGCTCTCCGGTACCTCCGTCATATAAATACGTATGACCGAATCTTGGTACACCAGCTTCATCCGTTAAGGCATTAATTTGATCAAGAGAAGCACCGTCGAAAATTGGCGTTGCATACTTTCTTCCTAATTTTTTACCTGCCCATCCAAGAACTGTTTCATAAATCTGACCGATGTTCATACGTGAAGGTACCCCTAGTGGATTCAATACGATATCTACCGGTGTTCCATCCTCAAGGAATGGCATATCTTCCTGACGAACGATACGTGCAACGATACCTTTGTTACCGTGACGTCCCGCCATTTTATCACCCACTTTCAGTTTACGTTTCTTAGCGATATAAACTTTAGCCAGTTTCAAGATACCTGATGGTAACTCATCCCCAACTGTGATTGTGAATTTCTCACGACGTAACGCCCCCTGAAGGTCATTTAATTTAATTTTATAGTTGTGAATTAAATCATTAACCATTGCATTTGTTTCGTCATCGGCTACCCATTGACCTTTAGTCAAGTGAGCGAAATCTTCCACAGCCTGTAACATCTTTTTAGAGTACTTCTTACCTTTTGGCAATACTTCTTCCCCTAAATCGTTCATTACACCTTGCGAAGTTTTTCCGTCAACGATTACAAACAACTTATCGATTAATCTGTCTTTTAATTCAACAAATTTAGTTTCGAATTCCATTTCAAGAGCAGCCAATTCGTCTTTGTCCTGAGAACGTTTACGTTTGTCTTTTACAGCTCTTGAGAATAATTTTTTATCTAAAACCACACCGTGTAATGAAGGAGAAGCTTTCAATGAAGCATCTTTCACATCACCCGCTTTATCACCGAAGATAGCTCTTAATAACTTTTCTTCAGGAGTTGGATCTGATTCTCCTTTAGGTGTAATTTTACCGATTAGAATGTCACCAGGTTTAACCTCGGCACCAATTCTGATCATACCGTTTTCATCTAAATCTTTAGTAGCTTCTTCCGAAACGTTAGGAATATCATTCGTTAATTCTTCGTTACCTAATTTAGTATCACGAACTTCCAACGAATAGTCATCAATGTGAATTGATGTAAAGATATCGTCACGAACTACTTTTTCAGAAATTACGATCGCATCCTCGAAGTTGTAACCTTTCCAAGGCATGAACGCCACCTGTAAGTTTCTTCCAAGTGCCAATTCTCCGTTTTGCGTAGCATAACCTTCACAAAGTACTTGTCCTTTAGTTACTTTATCACCTTTTCTTACGATTGGTTTTAAGTTGATAGACGTACTTTGGTTGGTTTTTCTGAATTTAATAAGGTTGTATGATTTCTCATCTGTATCGAAGCTTACCGCTCTTTCCGCATCAGTTCTTTCATACTTGATAGTAATCATGTTAGCATCAACGTATTCAACGGTTCCGTTTCCTTCAGCGTTGATTAATACACGTGAATCAGAAGCAACCTGACGCTCTAATCCGGTACCAACAATTGGAGATTCAGGACGTAATAATGGTACGGCCTGACGCATCATGTTTGATCCCATCAACGCACGGTTCGCATCATCATGCTCCAAGAAAGGAATCAATGAAGCCGAGATAGAAGCGATCTGATTCGGTGCAACGTCAGTATAGTGAACCACATGCGGGTCAACAACCGGGAAGTCACCTTCTTCACGGGCAATTACTTTATCAGCAGTAATTTTACCTTCAGCATCCATTTCAATGTTTGCCTGAGCAATCATTTTACCTTCTTCTTCTTCAGCGCTTAAGTAAATAGGTTCTGAAACTAAATCTACCTGACCGTTAGTTACTTTACGGTAAGGAGTTTCGATGAATCCCATTCCGTTAACTTTAGCATATACCCCAAGAGATGAAATCAAACCAATGTTTGGTCCCTCAGGAGTTTCAATCGGACATAAACGTCCGTAGTGCGTATAGTGAACGTCACGAACCTCGAAACCTGCTCTTTCTCTGGATAAACCTCCAGGTCCAAGTGCTGATAGACGACGTTTGTGAGTAATCTCAGCTAATGGATTCGTTTGATCCATGAATTGAGATAGCTGGTTCGTACCGAAGAAAGAGTTAATCACAGAAGATAGAGTCTTCGCGTTGATCAAATCGATAGGCGTGAACACCTCGTTATCACGAACGTTCATACGCTCACGGATAGTACGGGCCATACGAGCCAAACCAACACCGAACTGAGCAGACAATTGTTCACCTACAGTTCTAACACGACGGTTAGATAAGTGGTCAATATCATCGATTTCAGCTTTAGAGTTGATTAACTCGATTAAATATTTTACGATAGTAATGATATCTTCTTTAGTAAGCACCTGCTTATCCATTGGAATATCAAGACCTAATTTTTTGTTCATTCTGTAACGACCTACATCACCTAAGTTGTAACGTTGATCTGAGAAGAATAACTTATCGATAATACCACGAGCTGTTTCTTCATCAGGCGGTTCAGCATTACGTAACTGACGGTAGATGTGTTCTACTGCTTCTTTTTCAGAGTTAGTAGGGTCTTTTTGTAATGTATTGTGGATAATTGAGTAATCAGCCGCATTCAAATCTTCTTTATGCAATAAGATTGATTTTACGTTTGATTCAACAATTTCTTCTACGTTGTCTTTATCAAGAATCGTATCACGATCTAAGATGATTTCGTTACGCTCGATAGATACTACTTCTCCTGTATCCTCGTCAACGAAATCCTCATGCCACGTATTTAAAACACGTGCCGCTAATTTTCTTCCGACATATTTCTTCAAACCTGATTTAGAAACTTTAATTTCTTCAGCAAGGTCAAAGATTTCCAAAATATCTTTATCTCTTTCGAAACCGATTGCACGGAAAAGTGTGGTTACCGGTAATTTTTTCTTTCTATCGATATAAGCGTACATTACACTGTTGATATCGGTAGCGAATTCAATCCATGATCCTTTGAAAGGGATAACACGGGCAGAATACAATTTAGTTCCATTTGCGTGGAATGACTGTCCAAAGAACACACCCGGTGAACGGTGTAACTGAGATACTACAACACGCTCGGCTCCGTTGATTACGAAAGTACCGCTTGGCGTCATGTAAGGAATTGTACCTAAGTATACATCTTGCACAATTGTTTCGAAATCTTCATGCTCAGGATCTGTACAGTATAATTTCAAACGCGCTTTTAACGGCACACTATACGTAAGTCCTCTGTCTATACATTCTTCGATTGTGTAACGAGGTGGGTCAACAAAGTAATCAAGAAATTCTAAAACGAATTGATTACGAGTGTCAGTGATTGGGAAATTTTCCATGAAGGTGTTGTATAAACCTTCATTACCTCTTTCGTCAGATTTGGTTTCCAATTGGAAGAAATCTTTGAACGACTTAACCTGAACATCCAAGAAATCCGGATAGTTAGGAATATTTTTTGTTGAGGCAAAATTCAATCTTTCAGTCTGATTTAATATCATCATGGACAAAATTTTGATTAAAAAAAAGTAATTTTTGTGTTAAACACATTAATTAATAAAACAATTTTACTTCTTTTTATAACCAACACATCTCTAAAAAATAAAATGAAGTAAGGCTTTATTTTTGTCTTCGTGTTGATTTAAAAACTTTCGGTTTCCAAATTATCTCTATAAAAATTTCGATAATTTTATTAAACGAAAAATGGTTTAGGCTTTGAGTTGAGCACTCAAAAGCCTAAACCTGTATTCTAAACTATGTTAGCTTATTTAAGCTCAACAACAGCTCCAGCCTCTTCTAAAGCTTTCTTAAGACCTTCAGCCTCATCTTTAGAAACTGCTTCTTTAACGTTTGTTGGAGCAGCATCAACTAAATCTTTAGCTTCTTTAAGACCTAAACCAGTTAATTCTTTAACCGCTTTAACAACTCCTAATTTAGAAGCACCAGCATCTTTCAATACTACTGTGAACTCAGTTTGCTCAGCAGCAGCAGCTTCACCACCACCTGCAGCAACTACTACAGCAGCAGCAGCTGGTTCGATACCGTAATCGTCTTTTAATATTGTAGCTAACTCGTTAACTTCTTTTACTGTTAAGTTAACTAATTGTTCTGCGAATTGTTTCAAATCTGCCATTTTTTCTATCTTTTAAAATGATTTGTAATTATATAATTTATTTGTGCGCAATTTATTCAGCAGCTTCACCTTTAGTTTCAGCATTGTTTAATAATGCAGAAATAATACGTTGAGCCGGAGATTGAAGTAATCCGATGATTTCTCCGATAACTTCCTCTTTAGATTTAAGTGAAGCTAACGATTCTAATAGATTATCTCCAATATAGATTTCGTCATTAATGAAAGCACCTTTTAAAACTGGTTTTTCACCTTTTTTACGAAATTCTTTAATAATTTTTGCAGGAGCATTTGCTATGTCAGCAATCATGATTGAAGTGTTCCCTTTTAAAGTAGATGGTAATTCACCAAATTCTTTATCTGAAGCTTCCATTGCTTTTGCAAGCAAAGTATTTTTAACAACTTCCAATTTGATTCCTGCTTTGAAGCAAGCTCTTCTTAAATTTGAAGTAGTATCTGCATTTAAACCAGAAATATCTGCAAGGTATACGATATTTGCTCCAGCTAATTGTGCAGTTAAATCTCCAATAGCGATTGATTTTTCTTCTCTTGTCATATCAAAAATTTTTAACTACCAATTATACAGCTTTAGGATCTAAAGCGATAGCCGGGCTCATAGTACTTGATAAGTGAATAGACTTAATGTAAGTACCTTTTGCAGCAGTTGGTTTTAATTTAATTAATGTTTGAATAATTTCGTGCGCGTTTTCTTGGATTTTTTGAGCATCAAAAGATATTCTTCCAATTCCAGCGTGAACGATACCAGTTTTATCAACTTTAAAGTCGATTTTCCCAGATTTCACCTCTTCTACTGCCTTACCAATTTCCATAGTAACAGTACCAGTTTTAGGGTTTGGCATTAAACCACGAGGTCCTAAAATACGACCTAACGGACCTAATTTACCCATAACTGCAGGCATAGTAACGATAACGTCAACATCTGTCCAACCGTCTTTAATTTTTTGTAAATAGTCATCTAATCCAACGTGATCAGCACCAGCAGCTTTAGCTTCAGCCTCTTTATCCGGCGTAACTAATGCTAATACTCTCATGTCTTTACCAGTTCCGTGCGGTAATGAAACCACACCTCTAACCATTTGATTCGCTTTACGAGGATCAACTCCTAATTTAACAGCGATATCAACTGATTCATCAAATTTTGCAGTAGCAACTTCTTTGATTAATGCAGAAGCATCTTTTAAAGAATACAATTTATTCTTTTCAATTTTAGAAGCAGCAACTTTTTGCTTTTTCGTTAATTTTGCCATTTTCTCTTAATTTAAAGGAGAATCTCCAGTTACAGTTATACCCATAGATCTAGCTGTTCCAGCAATCATGCTCATCGCTTTTTCAATAGTGAATGCATTTAAATCAGGCATTTTATCTTCAGCGATAGTCTTAATCTGATCCCAAGTCACACTAGCAACTTTTTTACGATTAGGCTCTCCTGATCCTGATTTTAATTTTGCAGCCTCTAATAATTGAATAGCAGCAGGTGGAGTTTTTACAACAAAATCAAACGATTTGTCTTTATACACAGTAATTTGTACTGGTAAAACTTTGCCAGGTTTATCTTGCGTTCTAGCATTGAACTGCTTACAGAACTCCATGATGTTAACCCCAGCAGCTCCCAAAGCAGGTCCAACCGGTGGCGATGGGTTCGCAGCACCTCCCTTTACTTGTAGTTTAACTACTTTACTAACTTCTTTAGCCATTGTTTAAAAATTTAGCACATCTATCAATTGGAAGCGATTGATGTGAGTTATATGTAACAAAAATTTATACTTTTTCAACTTGCATAAAACTCAATTCTAATGGAGTTTTTCTTCCGAAAATCTTAACCATCACCTCAAGCTTACGCTTTTCTTCATTAATTTTCTCAACCGTTCCATTGAAACCATTGAAAGGTCCATCTGTCACCTTAACAGTTTCGCCTAATGCATAAGGAATCGCTCCATGATCAACCGTAGTTGCCAATTCATCCACCTTACCTAACATACGGTTCACCTCAGATAAACGCAAAGGCACAGGATCCCCTCCTTTAACTTCACCCAAGAAACCAATTACACCCGTAATCGATTTGATGATGTGAGGAATTTCACCTGTCAAATTAGCTTCTATCATTACATAACCAGGAAAATACACCTTATCCTTGCTGATTTTTTTCCCATCACGCACAGTAACCACCTTTTCAGTAGGCACCAATACTTGTGAGATATAGTCAGCCATTCCAACACGGTTAATTTCCTGCTCAATATAAGCCTTAACCTTATTCTCCTGACCACTAACAGCTCTTACAACATACCATTTTTTCACACTAGCTTCAGCCATAACAAAAAATTATCCTTTAATCCAGTTAAAAAAAACAGTTAACATTTTTCCAAAAGCAGTATCAATACCCCATGTAACTAACGCAAAAATCACGGAAAAAACCGCAACTACAATAGTAAGTTTTTGCACTTCTTCCCATGTTGGCCAAGTTACATTTGATTTTAACTCTTCAAAAGCTTCTGATATGTAATTAGTAACTTTATTCATCCTATTTTATTTTTGCACGGGCGGAGGGATTCGAACCCCCATCAACGGTTTTGGAGACCGCTATTCTACCCTTGAACTACGCCCGTATGTTAAAATTAGCGTCGTCGTGCAACGACGCTAATTATTATTTATGAATTGTAATTATTCTACAATTTCAGTTACCTGACCAGCACCAACTGTTCTACCACCTTCACGGATAGCGAAACGTAAACCTACGTTCAATGCAATTGGAGACAACAAAGTAACATCGATAGTTAAGTTATCACCTGGCATAACCATCTCAACTCCTGCAGGTAAAGAAATAGTACCTGTTACGTCAGTTGTACGTACGTAAAACTGTGGACGGTAGTTGTTATGGAATGGAGTGTGACGACCACCTTCTTCTTTTTTCAAGATATAAACCTCAGCTTTGAATTTAGCGTGTGGCTTAACTGATCCTGGCTTACAAATAACCATACCACGACGGATAGATTCTTTATCAACACCTCTCAACAATAAACCTACGTTATCTCCAGCCTCACCTCTATCTAAGATTTTACGGAACATCTCAACTCCAGTAATAGTTGAAGTTAACTTGTCAGCACCCATACCGATGATTTCAACTGGATCTCCAGTATTAGCAACACCTGTTTCGATACGACCTGTAGCAACTGTACCACGACCTGTAATTGTGAATACGTCCTCAACTGGCATCAAGAATGGCTTTTCGTTATCACGAACCGGCTCTTCAATCCAGCTATCAACAGCTTCCATCAATTCAATGATTTTAGGAACCCAGTTTGGATCGTTGTTTAATCCTCCTAAAGCAGAACCTTGAACAACAGGACCATTATCTCCATCATATTCATAGAAAGACAACAAATCTCTGATTTCCATCTCTACTAATTCTAATAACTCAGCATCGTCAACCATATCCACTTTATTCATGAATACAACGATACGAGGAATACCTACCTGACGTCCTAAAAGGATGTGCTCACGAGTTTGTGGCATTGGTCCATCAGTAGCAGCAACTACTAAGATAGCACCGTCCATCTGAGCAGCACCAGTAACCATGTTCTTAACGTAATCCGCGTGACCTGGACAGTCAACGTGAGCGTAGTGACGGTTAGCTGTTTCATACTCTACGTGAGATGTATTAATTGTAATACCTCTTTCTTTCTCCTCAGGAGCGTTATCGATTTGATCAAACGATTTTGCTTGACAGTAACCAGCATCAGATAATACTTTAGTGATTGCTGCAGTCAAAGTAGTTTTTCCGTGATCTACGTGTCCGATAGTACCGATATTTAAGTGCGGTTTCGAACGATTAAAACTTTCTTTTGCCATTTTACTTAATTTTTAATCTTAGTTATATATTAGTGTTCAAAAATTTCAACTAATTTGAGCCAATGACGGGAATTGAACCCGTGACCTCTTCCTTACCAAGGAAGCACTCTACCCCTGAGCTACACCGGCCTATCCCGCAAAGCTTTCACTCTACAAAACTTTTAAAACAAAAAGCCTTAAAAGTTAGTGGGGAGAGCAGGATTCGAACCTGCGAAGGTTTCCCAACGGATTTACAGTCCGTCCTCGTTGGCCGCTTGAGTATCTCCCCTAACCTTAAAACAATATTTCAAAAACTCATTTTAATTTTAACTAATTAAAAGTGAGCAATTTGAGCCGATGGAGGGACTCGAACCCACGACCTGCTGATTACAAATCAGCTGCTCTAGCCAGCTGAGCTACACCGGCGACTCATTAAAAAAGTCCGCTATTTCTAACGGACTGCAAATGTATGTATTATTTTTATTAATCAAAACTTTTTTCGGAAAATTTTATTTAGGCGTGCGCTCTTAACTTTTCTTTTCGCTTAACAAGCAATCTTTCTTGGGCTTCAATAGACAAATCAACTCCTTCTTCAAAAGTTTTACAGGTCTTTTTTACTATAAATTCATCTCCCGGAACAATCAGTTTCAACTCTACTATCTTATTTTCTTTTTCACTCGTCTGTTCGACTTTCAAAAAAACATCTGCTGAAACAATCCTATCATAAAACTTCTCTAACTTACCCACTCTTTCATCAATAAAATCGATCAATTTCTTGTCAATGTTGAAATTAACTGCATGAACATTTACCTTCATAATACTAAATTTTTGGTTAAACATTATAAAGAATCATTTTTGGTTTCGGGGATGCGCACTTTGGTATACATTTTTAAGTTCAGTCAAACTCGAATGGGTATAAACCTGGGTAGACGCAAGACTTGAATGCCCCAACAATTCTTTAATTGAATTCAGGTCGGCGCCATGATTAAGCATATGGGTCGCAAACGTGTGTCTTAACATATGCGGACTCCTCTTTACTTTCTCAGACACATTACTAAAGTAATCATTTATTAATCGATACACAAACGTTTCATTCAATTTATTTCCATTGGACAATAAAAATAAAAAATCCGCATCTACTATCGATTTTAATACTTTTCTTTCATCTAAATACAACTTCAACTGATCAATCATCAACGGAAGCAAGGGAACAATACGCTCTTTTTGACGTTTTCCCAAAACCTTGATCTGACCACCCGACAAATCAACATTTTTTAACTGCAAACCAATCAATTCAGAACGGCGTATTCCGGTTGAATAAAACATCTCAATCACTAATTTATCACGAACACCATCAAACCCCTCCTTATAAACAACATGAGTTAGCACATTATCCAATTCATCTTCCGAAAAGGGAATTTGAACTTTCTTCGGTGTTTTCAAGGCTTTATGCTTAGACAACGGACTCACCTCTATCTGCTTGGTTTTCAGTAAAAATTTATAAAATGATTTGAGCGAAGACATTTTCCGATTCACAGAAGAATTAGAAACACCTGCATCAACCATAAACACAATCCAACTACGCACAAGCGTATACGAGACTTCTTCCAAAGCCGTTTTATCAAAATTACCATCAAGAAATTGTTGGAAAAATTCCAAATCTTTCCCATAAGCCAAGGCCGTATGAACCGAATAATTCTTCTCTTTTAGTAAGTAATCCTGAAATTTTTGGAGATTATTATGCATAAAAAAATCGTTAGTATAAAAGTACAAAACTTCTACAACTAACGATTTTATATTATCAGAAAATTAACTACTAACTTTCTAAGCTATCTCTTAATCCTTGGATATATTGAGCTTTTTGGATTTGCGCTCTTCTTGTAACAGAAGGTTTAGTAAAAGCCTGACGACTTCTCAACTGTCTTACAACTCCAGTTTTATCGAATTTACGTTTGTAACGCTTAAGCGCTCTGTCGATATTTTCTCCGTCTTTAATTGGTATAATTAACATAATCTAGACACCTCCTCTCATTTACGGGTGCAAACTTATGAAATTATTTTGATTTAAAACCCATTATGATAAATTTTTATTTACACATATTTCCGCACATCAATACCAGAATAATCTCCCTTCCAATTCCCTACTTTTTATTCCCACAAAAATTAATTAACTTTATTACAATCAAATCATTACAAAATGAAAAGTTACATCGTAAAAATTCTTCAGTCGGTTTATATTACACATGACGTTAAATGTTTTATCGTAGAAAAACCTGAAAATTATGATTTCATTCCGGGACAGGCAACCGAAGTTGCTGTTAACTTACCCGGCTGGGAGGATAAATTAAGACCTTTTACTTTTACCAATTTAAGAGAACAAAAACATTTGGAATTCATGATTAAAATTTATCGTGATCATGAAGGAGTAACTAATCTGTTGGGAAAAACAAATGCAGGTGCCGAACTGATTATTCATGAACCATTTGGAGCCATCCAGTTTAAAGAACCCGGCGTTTTTATTGCCGCAGGTGCCGGAATAACCCCTTTTTTGTCAATTTTCAGGGATTTGTACCGAAAAAACCAACTATACGGTAACACATTAATCTACACCAATAAAACCTCAGACGATGTCATCATGGATATAGAACTACGCAAATTATTAAAAAATAATTACCTTAAAGTATTTACACGGGAAAATGTCATTGGATTTGCAGGGAAACGAATTGACCGCAACTTCCTGATTGACAACATTGCTGATTTTGGACAGCACTTTTACGTTTGTGGGCCTGATGATTTTGTAAAGAATACTACCAAAAATCTTTCTGAACTCGGTGTCACTTCTGATTTTTTAATTATAGAAGAATAATTTTAATTTCTTTTTATTACAATTCTCTGAAAAACAGCCAATAAAAATATAATAAACAATATCGGAATGGCAAAAATCACCAATCCAGCCAAACCAATTCCGCATCTTATTCCGGCATCTGAATCAAAAACCATCAATAGGAAAAACAAGACAAATGCCAATCCTATTTCAAGTAACAAACACTGGCAAGTCAGTATAAAATGGCTTTTTTCAAGCCAACCAGAAGCAGACTTAACTCCATATTTCATTTGCAGATAAACCGGAATCAATAATATTACAATAACAACAAATACAATCATATCATTAAAAAAGCCAGACAATTATACAATCGCCTGGCCAGTTTTACCATTTATTATTTAACTCCTTTACTTTTTTACTGCCGGTTGGTAATCTTTGTTATCAATTATCATTTTCGACAAAATTTCTTTTAAAATTTCAGAAGTACCGCCTCCAATTGGCCCTAAACGGCTATCGCGTAATAAACGCGCTAACGGATACTCTTCCATATAACCATAACCACCTAACATCTGTAAACAGTCATAAATTACCTGATCAGCAACTTTAGTTGATTTCAATTTAGCCATTGTAGCTTCTTTCACCACATACTCACCACCGTTCAATCTTGCGGTAGCGACATAATTAAACAATTTACAGTGTTCAACTTCTGTCGCATGTTCAACCATAGTATGGCGCAAAGCCTGGAATGTATTAATCTTGCTTCCGAAAGCTTCACGTTGTGACATATATTCAAGCGTATAATCAATTGCATATTCAGCTCTTGCATGCGCATTAATAGCCATAATCAAACGTTCCAAAGCAAAATGTTGCATGATATAAGGAAAACCTTTTCCTTCTTCTCCCATCAAGTTTTCAACCGGTATCTCTACATTATCAAATGCTATTTCAGCCGTATCTGATGCTCTCCAACCCAACTTATCAAGTTTAGTAGCCGATATACCGCTTAATTTGGCATCAACTAAGAACATACTGATTCCTTTATTCCCGATATCCGGAGTGGTTTTAGCTGCAACTACATAGTAATCGGCATAAACTCCGTTGGTAATAAAAGTTTTAGAACCATTAATTACATATTTATCACCTTTCTTTACTGCCGTTGTGCGCATTCCTGCGACATCACTTCCTCCAAAAGGCTCAGTAATACACAAAGCACCAATTTTCTCTCCTGCAATACTGGGTGCTAAATATTCTTGTTTAATACGCTCATCACCTTCGGCATTTAAATGCGTCATTGCCAGATAACCATGCGCCCACATTGCGGCAGCAAATCCTGACGATTTAATTTTCTGAAGTTCTTCCAGAAAAACAACCGTGTAAAACAAATCCAGATTTGAACCTCCATAGGCTTCAGGATATATCAGGCCAAAGAAGCCCATTTCACCAAATTTCTTCCAGATAAAACGTTCTATACTTCCTGTTTTTTCCCACTTTTCGATATGCGGAACAACTTCTTTATGTAAAAAATCGCGAAAACTCTCTCTAAACAATTGATGGTCTTCGGTAAAATAAATTGAATTCATGGTTTTTTCCTATTCTAAGTACGTTGTATTATTTAAAGTCCAAATATAACGCAATAATTTTGACTTTTTCAATTGGAAAGCCTTTAATTTTTGTCAATTCTTCAATCGATTTAATTCCGTTATTCATACTGCGATAGGTCACAATTTCTTTGGCCAAAGCATACCTGAAATATGGAAACTTGCTTAAATTTTTAACCGACTCATTATTAATATCAATTTTTACAATATCAGGAACTGTCACAATCTTAAAATGTTTATTAAGTTCTGAAACAACTTCCGGCGACAATCCCCAGACATCTTCCAACTGGTCCATACTTACAAATCCGCCTAAAGTTTCTTTCTGCTTCAGTATCCGATCAGAAATTGCGTCACCGATACCGTAAATAGCCATCAATTCTTCTTTTGTTGCCTGATTAATATCTATTACGGTTATTTTCTTTTCTTTCTTTTCAAAAATTTGATATTCATTTTTTTGATAGTTAAAATTCTTTCTGTTTTTCACCCAGTCCGGAAATTTAAAATAAGGCGAAACAACTGCAAGTAAAGAATCAGACACTTTGGTCACGGCCTGGAACTCTTCTGCAGAATTAACATACTTGCCTGTTTCCCTGAAAGCAAGCAATCTGTCAATTTCAGCAACACTCATCCCTAATTTATTACCTTTATAATCGGTTATAAAATTTGGATTAAAGGAATAGATCTTTTTTACCGGTTTTGCCGATACCTTCTTTAAGGAATCTACTTCGGTTTGCATTGAAAGCCATTCTTCCTCTTGAACAGTAACAACTTTTTCAGACGAAAAATCAACAAAACAATACACTAACTGAAAAGCAATAATCAAACCGGCCAGAATAACCAGACCGATTCGTTGCTCTCTGTTAAAACGGAGATATGTATTGAAATTCATTTATTATAGGTCGAAAACAGACGATCTTTTGGCACGGACCAAATCTTTCAGTTTAATAATAAAACCAATCGTCAGATACACTCCAAACCACAATCCTGCAGTCACAAAAGATATATATATAAAGAAAAGGCGAACATTATTCGTTCTCATTCCTAACTTTTCAGCTAAACGTGAGGCAATGTGAAAACCCTGTTCTTCGAAGTAATATTTTAATTTTAGAACAAAAGACATATTTTTTATTGTTTAGTGATGTGTAAAGCTACACTATTTTTTAATTTTTTAAAAGTTCAATTCCAACAGCGCATTCCAAACACCTGTTTTTATCACAGTAAACATTTTTGAGCTGTAATAAAGACTGTGTCTCAAAAGCATTAACCGCTTCAATTCCGAATTCTTTAAACTTATTGATAATAGAATTACTCTCTGGCGCTATCTTTTGCAAAATATTGATATGCTCTTCGGAAATATCTTTCCCCAAAAACAAATCATAGGCAAATTTGAACGGGATCACTGTATTTATAATAAGTAAATCAACGAAAGATTTCGAAAGTGTTTTGTCTTTCAACTTGGAAGACTTCTCAAAATTATAATGCAGTTCCCAATAACTTGACACAGAAACATCAAACAAAGCATAAAACTCAGGTAACGTTTTAATTGTAATAATCTTTGAAAAGAGATTACGGTGACGGTGATACAACATAGCCAACTGTCCCAAACGTATTGTTGGAAAATTATCCGGACGTAATCGGAAGAATTCAATCGGAGGATGGACATTTTTCTCTAATTGATATTTAATAGACAAATAATCATGTAAATCTTTCAGCTCCTTCACATAATTATCCTGCGATTCTGAAGTAAGAAATCCGGCCTGACCAAAGAAAAGAGCCTCCAAATACTGCACGTCAAACGATTCTTTCCTAATCACCGAAAAGGGAATTGAGCAGGCAATTCTATAAAATGGCTCACCATTCACATTTAACCCAAAATTTTTAGCCAATAAACAAAAAAAAGTAGCTTCCCAATCATTGTTACTTTCCTTCAACAAGGCATTTATGGGCTCAACTTTACGTTCAAGACGTTCAAAGAACAAACGTTCATTCCAATTTTGCATCAAAAACTGTGGAATCGTTTTAATTTCGTTTTCACAATTGACCCATGATTTCCGGGCTTGCAATTTTTGATAATCGCGGATTAAATCAGGAGAAACAAAATGACAAATTTCCAAAACAGGTATTTCAGAATTATCTTTTCTAAAGACACCTGCATCATGTTTCCACACAACATGCAAGATGACATTATCATAATGCTGATCTCGTTCATGGTGATGCAAATACCAGTCGGAAGACTTGAGATGAATTTCAACATTCCCGGCCCATTTCTGGTCATCTAAAATTATTCTTGCGTTAAAAAAGTCGGGACCAGACTGCCGGAGTGAATTCCCGGTATCTAAAATTTGAAGTAATTCTCCCTGAACAGTTCTCAGTCCGGAGAAGGCAAATTTCTTGTATTGCCATACGTAGTGCAAAAAATCTTCTTTCATAATGTGGCGTATAAAAAACTAAATGGCTTATAATCAAATCAAAAATAGGTCAAAAAAGAAAAACCTCCAAACTTTTTACAGTCTGGAGGTCTTTATAATGTATTCAAAGCGCTTACTTAATCGAATTGATAATATCATGTTTTGTTATGATATGATACTTATTATTGCCTAAATCAACTAAAACCGCTTGATTGTCTTTATTGATCAGTTTAGAAACTTCTTCTACAGAAGTCCCTAATTTCACAATCGGAAAAGGCGCTCCCATTACCTCACGGATTGGTCTTTCTGCAGTGTTTTTATCATCAATATAACTTTGGAACAAATCTGATTCATCAACAGAACCTACAAATCCGTTTATGTCAACAACTGGTATTTGGGAAATTTTATATTTACGCATACGCTCAATTGCATGTGAAACCAATTCTTCAGTGCGCACAGTAATTAAAGGCTTATCAATATGCTCTTTGATTAAATCTTCTGCTTTTGTGATATCCTCATCCAGGAAACCTCTTTCACGCATCCAATCATCATTGAACATTTTTCCAACATAACGGCTTCCTGAATCATGGAATAAAACCACTACCACATCATCTTTCGTAAAATGCTCTTTCAGCTGGATTAAGCCTTTCACGGCAGCACCGGCAGAATTACCAACAAAAATACCTTCTTCCAAAGCTATTTTACGGGTATAAACAGCAGCATCCTTATCAGTAACTTTTGTAAATCCGTCGATTAATGAAAAATCAACATTTTTAGGTAAAATATCTTCTCCGATACCCTCTGTTATATAAGTATAAATTTCGTTCTCGTCAAAAATCCCTGTTTCATGGTATTTTTTGAAAACCGAACCGTAAGTATCAATTCCCCAGATTTTAATATTTGGATTTTTCTCTTTTAAATATTTAGCCACACCCGAAATTGTACCTCCGGTTCCTACACCAACCACAAAGTGTGTGATTTTACCTTCTGTCTGTTCCCAGATTTCGGGGCCGGTTTGCTCATAATGGGCAACTGCATTACTTGGATTATCATATTGGTTTACGTACCAGGAATTAGGTGTTTCTTCAGCCAGTCTTTTTGAAACTGAATAATATGAACGCGGATCAGTTGGTTCCACATCAGTAGGACAAACCACAACTTTAGCTCCAACTGCACGAAGGATATCACATTTTTCTTTTGATTGTTTATCAGAGATTACACAAATCAGCTTATAGCCTTTAACGATTGCTCCTAAAGCTAATCCCATTCCTGTATTTCCCGATGTTCCTTCAATAATGGTTCCTCCCGGTTTTAAACGTCCGTCTGCTTCTGCATCTTCAATCATTTTTACAGCCATACGGTCTTTTACCGAATTTCCGGGATTGAACGTTTCCACTTTTGCCAAAACAAGTGCATCCACTTCAGCCGTGACTTTGTTTAATTGTACCAATGGTGTATTCCCAATGGTTTCCAATATGTTTTTTGCGTATTGCATTTTAATTGTTTTTTGTTGGTACAAAGGTAGAAAATAGAAATTGAATTTTGAAATTAAGGTTAACTTGCGTGAGGGATCAGAGCGGCATCCTTTTAATCCGGGTTTGCTGGGCAAACCCGGATTAAAAGATACAGCGTAGAGCCCGACCCTTGTGGTCACGCCAAAAAAATAATGATATGATTTATTGGAAGAAATTCCAAACCAATCCGAAACGGATCACAAAATCTTTATACGGGTAATTAGGTGCCGAATAGAATTTATTCCCGGTAAAGCTTGAATTAAGATGCTCCGCTTTCAAAAAAATACGGGTTTGACGCACACGGGCATTCACAAAGAAATCAATTAAAGGAAAATCTCCAATCTTCTCAGTATCCTGAACATAAAATTCGGAAATCAAAGGATTGTAAGCATTCGCATTGTATTTTGAAAAATACTGGAATGTAAATCCTGTTTGCAGAAATAAAGCTTTTTTAAATAACTTATCTGTATAATATAACGTGTTTCGTGTAACAAACTTAGGCACATTTAATATTGCCGCTTCTTGTTCTGTCTGCTGGAATAGAAAGGTATTATCTATGGCAAATTTTCCGAATTTGAATTCTTTTTGTGCTTTTACAGAAAAATAATTAATTGTTTCACCGTACTGTTTCGGCGTAACAAGGATTTTCTCACCAGTTACATCATCATTACTAAAATACAAATGATCGTTGAGTGTTGTCAATTGAACCTCCACGGTTAACCATTGTGTTTTAGCACTAACTTTCAGATTATTTATTTTTTCATTTTTAAAGCTATTATACCAGTTATAATTAATGAAATCACTTTGATACAATATATAATTCAAATCAGGAACTTTGCTCAAATTTTGATACATTGCAGTAAATGAGTTTTTATCATCAAACTCGTATCGTGCAAACAACTCTAATTTGGAGAATGTTTGATTTGAAATTGCTTTAGAAAACAAACCATAACCTTTAATTTTATTTTTGTCATAAAAATATTTGCCCCCAAAAGCATTCAGGTTATTGTGAATCGAATTGGGAATTACAACCTGATCATCGGATAAAGAGTAACGGTCATAAAAATAATTGTATTGATAGTTCTCGATAAACACATTAAACTTCCCAATAGTTGAATTTGAAAAAGTAGCACCTAAACGGTTATACATATCATTTGACTTTGTATAGTCACTATAATTTGACGAAACATAGGCATCTCCAAATTTTTCAGTTTCAGTTGTCATTCTGAAATCGTACGATTTAGTTTCGTAGTTAAACTGGTGATCCAACAAAACTGTATTAGCTAAATCGTTTTTATTGATTCGGAAGGTGTGATCGACAAAATAGCGTTTAGATTTAAAAATAGACGAAGCATCATCAAAATTAACTTCCAATCTTGAACGCTGTTGGAATTCGGGATCACCCGATTCAAAATCGGCTTTATTCTGCAAACCTCCATTTTCATTATTAAGAAAGTCCTGTCCTGCAAAATGCAAGTTGGCAACATATCTTTTACTTGTTGTGGAATAACTCGTAGTAAAAATAAAATTCCCATTACTTGAAAGAGAATTGATGTATTTCCCCAAAGACCTTAAACCTTTGTAACCAATAGACATATTAAGGTTTTTAGAAGTATTCAGGGTAATAAAAGCATCAACACTTTGTCCCTGTTCCAATGTTGTTTTAAAATAAAGTTCGGTTAGAGGAGTTGCCACAGAATAATATTTCATATCCTCAACAGTATAATAATTAAAGTATTTGGCCTTAAAACCAAAATTAGGTCTTACATCAAAACGGTTCAACCCGAAATCAAGAGTATTATAAGTTTGCCCATCATTGTTAAACGGCAATACTCCAAAATTATCTTTTCTGAGGTAATTGAATTTATAATCTGATTTAATCGTCAGTGAAGTATCTACAAAAACAGTATCCTTTTCCAGCGAAAAGATTTTATACATATTATGAGCTGCTTTTGGCAGTGTGCTCACTTTCCCACGCAACGATCTCCTGACGGTATCTTTTTGGATAGGCAATTCATCATCTTGTGCGAAACCACAAAACGACATAAAAAACAGAGAAATAATAAGAAGTTTCTTCATCAATGCAAAAATACACAAATGAAGTTAAAATAAAAGCATAAAAAAACTCCCGCAAATGCGGGAGTTTCTATTATATATTCTACAAAAATTAGTTTTGTAAGAAGTATGGTGTTGTAGGACCATTAGTGAAGATATCATTTAATGTAAGCACCGGAACATTTCCACTGTTAGTAGAGTACTCTCTAGAAGGATAAATCATTCTGAAAGGTCTTGTAGTTCTAGATGTTACAGGTTGCGGTAAAGGTAATACCGGGTAACCAGTTCTTAAATGATCTAAATAAGGCTCAATACCATGCCAGTTAGCTAAAGCTAAATACTTTTGAGTCATGATTGCACTGATTTTATCAGTAGAACCAGTCCATCCTAAACCGTTTTTAGTATCGATAGCTGCGATATAAGTTACAGGATTCAATGTAGTGAAAGAAGTTACTGTACCCCAGTTTCTGCTATAGAAATTGAATGAAGCAGTAATACCAGCATTAAATGAACCTTGAGCAGTACCAGCACCAGTTAAGTAACCTCTTTGAATAGCCTCAGCTTTCAAGAAGTGAGCTTCAGCAGCTTGCATCAAATATGCATCACGGATTGAAGCATTGTTGTCAGCATCATGAGCATCAGCACCAACTCTACCGAAGTAGAAAGAAGCAAATCTTGAAATAGTAGTACTAGGGAATACACCTTGTACATTTCCAACAACTTGACCTCCAACTAATGCGAACATTCTAGATCTACGTGGATCAACAAGACCAGTAGTGATATTAGCATCATTCATAGTACCGTTAACTAAACGAGCTACGAAATCTCCAGCAGCCTGAGCTCTGTTAGCAGATGTAAATGCATCTAAACCATCGTTTAATCCCCAAGTTTCGAAAATTGGGTTTCTCTTAGATACAGAGATGTTAAATCCAGGGTTGTAAGCTACATCTTCAGTGATGAAATCAGGATTAGCACTTAATCCAGCAAATCTTGTATTTCTTAAAGTTACTAAAGCAGGATCAGTAGTTTTAGATAAACGTAAAGCTAATTTAAGCTCAACAGTGTTTAATAACTGATTCCATTTAGCAAGATCTCCGTGGAATACAACATCTTCAGTACCTAAAGCAATAACATCAGGGTTTGAAGTATTAAGGAATGTTCTTGCTTCATCGATTTCAGCAAATAAAGCAGGGATGATAGTTTTATCATCATCATAAGCAGGAGCAGAAACATCATCTCTGAATGCTTGTGAATAAGGAACGTCTCCATATAATGCAGTTACGTAATCCATACCTAATACTTTGAAAATCTTAGCGATACCAAAGTGATATTCATAGTTAGGGAATTTTTCTTCCTTATCAAGGATATCCTGAGCATTATCAGTTAATAAGTAAGTTGTATTGAACAACCCATTATAACTGCTACTGTTAAAGTTATAATCGTAAGCAGGATCATTAGATGTAAATCCAGTGTTTAATCCCCAGATATAAGCCATTCTGTTTCCGAAATCAGATACTGTAGTGTTTTGGTGGTTACCGTAGTTCACTAAAACACCAGCCAACATTTGCTTAGGGTTAAGGCTTTCAAAGTCAGGTCTGTTTTGCTGATCCTCATTCACGTCAAGATAATCTTCACATGAAAAAAGGGTGAATACAGCAAGTGCAGATAAAAATATTTTTTTCATAGAGTACTAATTAAAAATTAAAATGACGCATTGATAGAGAAACCTACAGTTCTAGTAGAAGGATATTGTGCATCACCAATAAATCCTAAACCATTTCTAGACGTGTTTGTTAAAGTTCCTTGAGCAGTTCTACCAGCAACAGAGTTACTAGTGTTAACTTGGCTACTAGCTTCTGGATCAGAATATCCACGGTTGTTATCAGCTAACCAAACGAATGGATTTCTAGCATTCACACTCAATTTGAATGAAGTCAAACCAGCTTTTTCAATCATTTTCTTAGGTAAAGAGTAGCTTAAAGCAATCTCTCTGATTTTCAAAGCAGTTGCATCTACTAAGTTGAACCAACCTAATTGAGAAGCTTGTCCGAAATAATCCTGAGTACGGTTAGCAACACCAGTTGAAGTATAGAAACCACCTGTTAATACAGAAGTGTTATCGATATACTGACCTGGGTTTCCTGGATCAGCGATAGATGAGTTAGGCATTAAGAAACCAACGTTTCTGTCAAAGTTACCAGACTCTACTAAGTGACCATTCCAAGTTAAGTTGTATTTAGTTTGAGAGATAAAGCTGTGACCAGTTCTGTAATCCATAGTGAATGATAAACCGATTCCTTTGTACTCAAAGCTATTTGTTAAACCTAAAATGTAATCAGGAGTAGCTTTTGCTAAGTTTTTGAAAGTAGCGTCAACAGTTGGACGTCCTTCAGCGTTTAAGATAATTCTTCCTTGATCATCTCTCATCCAGTCTGTACCAGTGATGTAAGGGAAAGATTGTCCTTCAACTGCAGAGATATCGAAATCAACATTTGAGTTACCTCCGTTGAATAATACAACTTTGTTAGAATCTCCAGCATCTACAACTTTAGTATCGTTAGTAGTGTAAGAAAGTCTTGTATTCCATTTGAAATTATCAGTATTGTATGGCATGAAAGCTAAGTCTACTTCTAAACCTTTAGCTTCTAACTCTCCATTATTACCTTTCATAGTATTCAAACCTGTAGTACTACTTACAGTTACATCAGTAATCAAATCAGTAGTGTTAGTTTGATAAGCTGAAACGTCTAAGTTAACTCTGTCTCTGAATAAACCTAAGTTAATACCAGCTTCATATGTAGTATATTTCTCTGGTTTGATGTTAGGATCAGTGATAGCTGTTAAGTTATTGTAAGAGTTACCAGTATCAGGGTAAGCAAAGTCAGCAGCAATAGCAGCAAGAGATAAGATATCGTAAGCAGCTACCGGATCTAATGAACCTACTTGAGTATAGTTAGCAAACACTTTTAAGTTACTAACAACTTTGTTGTCTTTTAAACCATCAAATGCTTTTGTAGGTACAAATGAAACACCCGCAGATGGATAGAAATAGAATTGGTTTCCTTTAGCAGCAACACTGTTACCTTCGTAACGTGCAGTAGCATTCAAGAATAAATAATCTTCATAGTTCAAATCAAAGTTAGCAAAACCAGCGATAGTTTTAGTAATGATTTTTCTGTTAACCAATAAAGATGGGTTCTCAGGAAACAATACGTTAGAAATGTGGTAGAAACCAGGAATATCTAAGTTGAAACCTCCTTGAGATCTTCTTTCAGTTAAAGTATACTGCATGTTTTGACCAATATTAGCTTTGAAACCAACTTTATCAGTTAAGTCATAGTTCATATTGAACAATAAGTCACCATAGTAGTAAGAAGAGTTCAAGTTACTTTGGAAGTAGTTACCTGTACTTGAGAAATCAGCTAAAGCTTCAGCTGGTCCGATTACTTGGTCAGCGTGAGACTCTTGAGAGTTGTTTCTGAACTGGTAAGATCCAGTATAAGAAACTGACATGTTTTTGTTTAACTCGTATGCAGCATTGATACCAGCATTCACATAGTTATCAGTGTTGAATAATCTGTTAGTTTTCTTAGCTAACCATGGGTTTTGGTAGTAACCATTCCATCCATAAACACCTCTATCTTTAAACAATTCGATAGGCACGTTAGATGCAGTTTGCAATAAGTTAGTTAATAACGTATAATCTGCACGGCTAGTCTGAGCATTAACGTCAGCTTGCTTAGTTCTTGTATTAGTTAAAGTAAAAGTACCTCCAACTGTTAATTTACCAGCTTTTTTACCAGCGTTTAAAACTATAGTATTACGGTTTAAGTTATCACCTTCTAAGATGAAATCTCTTCTTAAGTTACCAATGTTTAAGTTCACGAATCCGTCAGCACCACCAGCGTTAACGTTGATGTTGTTTTGATAGATCTGACCTTGTTGGTAGAATTTTTTGATTTCGTCGTTTCCACGAGCACTGTAAGGAGCTTCAACAGAAGTACCATCAGGGTTAGGAATACCTACTGCACGGATAGATCCGTCAAATAATTCTCCCCATCCACCATTTTCTTGTGGATCCCAAGCACCGTACCATCCTTGTCCGTAAGACTGTTGTCTTTCAGGAATGAAGTTGATTTCTTCAAAATCTACAGCTGAATTAACTGCAACTGTAAATTTATCATCTTTAGCACCTTTTTTAGTTGTTACAACAACAACCCCTTGTTTACCTTGAGAACCGTATAAAGCAGCTCCTTGAGCACCTTTTAATACAGTTACGTTTTGGATAACATCAGCAGGTAAAGAAGCCATAACATCAGCAGTAGAGATAACGTTATCAATTACAACTAAAGCCTCTGTATTACCAGTTAAAGACAACATTGAACGAACACGGATTGAGTTTCCACCACCTACACCATTAGATGTACCGTTGATAGTAACCCCAGAAACCTTACCTACTAACGCTCTTACAGCATCAGGGTTGTTAGCCGCTTTTAAGTCTTCGTTATTAACAGTTGAATAAGATGATGTTACTGCAGATTTTTTCTTTTTAATACCTACAGCTCCAATAACTACCTCTTTCAATTGTTGAGTGTTATCACTTAAAACAGTATTAATAACGTTAGAAGCACCAACTGTCTTCACAACATCATTCATACCCATAAAAGAGTAAACTAATTTTTCACCCTCTTTTGCTTTGATAGTATAGCTACCATCAAAATTTGTTTGTACCCCACGAGTTGTCCCTTGCACAACAACGTTCGCACCTGGAATTGGCCCTGTTGCATCAGATACCGTTCCAGTAATAGTTTTCTCTTGAGCAAAAGAAAACTGCATTGTAAACGCCATTAAAAGCGTAAAAATCCATTTGAACTTTGATCTCATATTATTTTTATTTGAGTTAGTTATTCCGCAAACTTCTTAATTATTTCTTAAACTACCAAATAATACTTCGGAATATTACTATTTATTTAAGTTAAAAAATTAGCCGAACTGCAATCATTAGCGCAATGATTTTAGTAACTTGATGCTCATATTTTCAAAAGGTTGCGCGAAATAGTGTATTTTTGCTAAAATTAACATAATGTTACTCCAAAGTTTTACAAATAATGCATTAGAATGCGGCACAGACGAAGCAGGACGCGGATGTCTGGCCGGACCGGTAACGGCAGCAGCAATTATACTTCCCGAAGGTTTTTCAATAAACAAACTGAATGATTCCAAACAATTATCAGAAAAAATACGGGAAAGCATCAAGCCTCTTATTGAAGAAAAAGCATTATCTTTTGCCGTAACCCACCTCGAACCTGAAGTGATCGACAAAATAAACATACTGAACGCTTCCATTAAAGCCATGCAGGACTCCATATTAAAACTTACCCCAACCCCCACCTATATTATAGTAGACGGAAACCGCTTCAAACCGGTAAATGAAATTCCGTATTCAACCATTGTTAAAGGAGACAGTAAATACTTAAGTATTGCAGCCGCTTCGGTTTTAGCCAAAACATACCGAGATGAATACATGAACCGCATTCATGAGGAGTTCCCCATGTACGGCTGGAACAAAAACAAAGGCTACCCTACCAAAGATCACCGGGAAGCCATTGCTAAATACGGCCCTACAAAATACCACAGGATGTCTTTCCGGCTGTTACCGGAACAACTGAAATTGGAATTATAAAAAAAAGAGGCTCAAATTGAACCTCTTTTTTCTTATATCACTCCCATATATTATATCATCTCAGCTTCAAACAAATCAGCGAAATGTTTTACTATTTTTTGCTTGACTTCTTCTTCATCAACCTCCCTACCTAATTCAACATGCAAAGAAGTAACTGCCTTTCCTTTTATCCCACACGGAATAATATTATCAAAATACCCCAGGTTCGCATTTACATTCAACGCAAAACCATGCATGGTTACCCAACGCGAAGCACGCACTCCCATTGCACATATTTTTCTCGCGAACGGCGTCCCCACTCCTAACCACACTCCGGTTTCCCCTTCACTTCTTTCCGATTGTAAACCATAATCAGCTAAGGTTAAAATAATCGCCTCTTCCAATAAACGTAAATATTTATGAATATCGGTAAAGAAGTTTTCCAGATCCAAAATAGGATATCCTACAATTTGCCCGGGACCGTGATAGGTAATATCTCCTCCTCTGTTGATCTTATAAAATGTAGCACCCTTTTCTTCCAGTTGTTTTTCTGAAAGAAGTAAATTACTCATGTCACCGCTTTTTCCTAACGTATACACATGGGGATGTTCGACAAAAAGAAAATAATTAGAGGTATTAATTTCGGGATTTGTTCGTTTTTCAACTTTTTGGGAAACGATATCAGCAAAAATCTGCTCTTGGTAATCCCAAGTCTCTTTATAATCTTTATTTCCCAAATCCTGAAGTTGGACTTTTTTATTCATGGCTTATTTTACGAATTCTACTTCGAAGTTTAATTTTTCAGGTTCTTTTAAATACTCATTGAAGGAATACTCGATTGTAATCGTTTTTTTATCTTCCGAAAATAACGCATTCGGATTGGAAACTTTTTTCACCGCCTTCGGGAAGTTATACTTGATTACATATTTAGAAGATTCGAAAATCATCTTGTATGAATCCAACGAATCGTTATCCAGTTTTTTCAACGCTTCTTTATCAACAGTTGCCTTACGCGTGAATTTTTTACCATTATAGGTATAATTGATTTTTGATCCGTTACCGCTGAATCCTCCCAAATCCCCCATCGGGTTACCTTGCGATCCGCCTTTACTCATTTTCTGGATCTCAGCCAGATTGTTCATTACATCCTGCAATTCTGAAACCGACTTAAAGTTTGTTGCCATTGAAAATAAAAACTCTTTCGAATCATGATTCATTTTCATGTGCATATTAAAACGCTCGAGTTGTTTAATCTTTTCGCGTTGATCAGCAGGCAATTTATCGATACTGTCTTTTTTTGCCGCCAGTATTTCTTTAAAGGTAAAAACCGAATCTATGTTTTTTGCTGTCCCGGTAGTATCCTTAGGCATCATGGCCATAAAAGAAGAGCCGTCCATCTTTAAATTGTATTTCCCGGCTCCGTCAGGACTGATTGTAATTTCTTCAGTAAACGTACAACTCGTCAAACTGAAGACAAAGGCAAATAGTATTAGCAGTTTTTTCATCTGAAATTTTTGTTTTGCCAAAGATACAAAGAAGTAAGTCGAAAGTCAAAAGTCAAAAGTCGAAAGTCGACAGAAGATGATATTTTGTCAAGGGGGAGTTTTCTTTGGATTGTCCGATTGTTCGATTATCAGATTGCCAGATTTATATTGGCCGGAACAAAAACACTTTTGACAGGAAGAAAAAGTCTTTTGACAGAATTAATAATTCCTTTAGCAGCAAGAAAAATCCTTTTTACAGATAAAAAAAGTCTTTTGACAGAAATAATAATTCTTTTGACAGGAAGAAAAAGTCTTTCAGCAGCAATAAAAAATCTTTTGAAATGAGCAAAAATTCTTTTGACAGAAAGAAAGAATCTTCCAGCAGTAGTGAAATTTCACAAAAAAGGATGATTTTGTTTGCGTGAGGGATCTCGTCTAAGGACGAGACAAGTTAAGCGGCATCCTTTTATGCAGCGCAGCGGAATAAAAGATAGAGCGGATAGCCCGACCCGAAGGGGCACGCCCTTATTTAGACTGTTAGATTATTAGACTTCTTAGACTTCTTAGATTTTTAGACCATCAGACCTAAGACTAAAAGCTAAGGACTAATCACTAGTTACTAATCAATTTCAGCTTTGAAACTTTATAACTAATACTTATCTTTGCACGCTTAAAAACATTGTTATGCAACTTTCGGAACAAGAAATCATTAGAAGAGAGAAACTGAATGCGTTACGTGAATTGAACATCAATCCGTATCCTGCTGATTTATACCCTGTAAACCACACTTCAAAACAGATAAAGGAAAGCTTTGAGGAAGGTAAGAAGGTTATCGTGGCAGGCCGTTTGATGAGTAACCGCGATCAGGGGAAGGCTTGTTTTGCCGAATTGCAGGACAGTGAAGGAAGAATCCAGCTTTATCTTAACCGCGACGTGATTTGTCCGGGGGAAGATAAAACGTTATACAACCAGGTTTTCAGAAAACTGACTGACCTTGGTGATTTTATTGGTGTGGAAGGGGAATTGTTTACTACGCAGGTGGGTGCACAATGTATCCGTGTGACGAGTTTCGCTTTCTTGAGCAAAACGTTGCGTCCGCTTCCAATGCCTAAAACAGATGAAGACGGAAAAATATTCGATGCTTTTGTAGATCCTGAATTGCGTTACCGTATGCGTTACGTGGATTTAGTAGTGAACCCTCAGGTGAAAGATGTTTTCATGAAGAGAACTAAATTATTCACCGCGATGCGTACTTTCTTCAATCAGGCGGGTTATATGGAAGTGGAAACTCCTGTATTGCAATCGATTCCGGGAGGAGCGGCTGCACGTCCGTTTATCACGCACCATAATAGTTTAGACATTCCGTTGTACATGAGAATTGCTAACGAGTTGTATCTGAAAAGATTGATCGTAGGTGGTTTTGACGGCGTGTATGAGTTTTCTAAAAACTTCCGCAACGAAGGAATGGACAGAACCCACAATCCTGAATTTACCGCAATGGAGATTTATGTAGCTTACAAAGACTACAACTGGATGATGGAATTCACCGAAAACTTATTGGAATACTGTGCTCAACAAGTAAACGGAACAACTGAAGCTACTTTTGGCGAACACAAAGTAAACTTCAAAGCGCCGTACGCAAGAGTTACAATGACTGATGCCATCAAACAATTTACCGGTTTCGATATTACCGGAAAGACTGAAGCTGAATTATTTGAAGCGGCTAAAGGAATGGGCATCGAAGTAAATAAAACCATGGGGAAAGGAAAACTGATCGATGAAATCTTTGGTGAGAAATGTGAAGGAAACTTCATCCAGCCAACTTTCATTACGGATTACCCGAAAGAAATGTCTCCGCTATGTAAATCACACAGAGACAACCCGGATTTGACCGAACGTTTCGAATTGATGGTTTGTGGTAAGGAAATCGCTAACGCGTATTCCGAATTGAATGATCCGATTGACCAAAGAGAGCGTTTTGAAGCGCAAATGGCTTTGGCTGAAAAAGGTGACGACGAAGCAAACGGAATTATTGACGAAGATTTCTTAAGAGCATTGGAATATGGAATGCCACCAACATCAGGTTTAGGTATCGGAATGGACCGTTTGATCATGTTCTTAACGAACAATGCATCGATCCAGGAAGTATTATTCTTCCCGCAAATGAGACCGGAGAAAAAAGGTCCGGAATTAACAGAAGAAGAGAAATTAATCATCGAATTGTTAAAATCAGAGAACAATCAGCCAATAGGAATGTTGAAAGAAAAATCGGCCTTGAGCGGAAAGAAATGGGATGCTGCCATGAAAGGCTTGGCAAAACATGGCTTGACCAAAGTTGTTGTTGATGGTGATAATAAGACTGTGGTTTTGAATTAACACTTCGACAGGCTCAGTGACCATTCGACAGGCTCAGCTTACTACATAATTAAAAAAGGAACTCGGTTGAGTTCCTTTTTTAATTCCTATAATTGGATTGGCTATTTTTTGAACAACATTCTGATCCCGAGAATCCCCACAACCAAAACACCCAAAGCTGCCAGTACCATTGTCAGGTCACGGATATCTTTTCCGGCCCATTCCATGAACAAGAACTTATGGAAGATGGCAAAGGAGTAACCTTCCACCCTGTCGCTATTGGTCACATAAGCCGCTAAACGCGAAGTAGCTGTTTCAATAAACAACGTTTTATCATCACAGGATTCATAGGCTACTTTTACAACCGGTAAACGTTTGTTTACAAAGCCATATTCCCTGTTTTTAAAATCGGTTATAACAGCCGTTTCCTTTATCTTTTTCTCACAGCATTTTTCTTCCGGAGCACTATCCATTTCACAGCAGGTCGCCCCTTTTCCGGCCACTTTAGCATTAAAATAATTGGCTAAGTATTTTGCATATTCAGCATCGGTATAAGCATTCACTTTTTTAGTCTTGGCATTTACATACAAGATTTTGTCATTCTTACCATTAGCCAATTGGGAACGGTAATAAACAGCCTCTTTAAACTTCACCATACTGATATTTTTAAAACTATCCTGAGCCATGAAACGCGTCACTTCATCCGAATCAAAATCAGACACTTTAAACTCCGATTCATACATCATTTCTTCAAAAGCAATCGGGCTCCATTTTTTTGTGGCATGATACCCGCCACTGAACGCAAACAAAACCGTAAACAAGGCCAAAGCCAATCCGGTTTGGCGGTGGTATTTCCGCCATTTTGAAGTAGCATCTTCTGCCTTAACTTTTTTAAACTGTTTCCAGAATAACCCATAGATTACTAATCCGGTAAGAGCTGACAAACCAATAACGGTAAGCAGTAAAATCATGATGAAAATCCGAACCGGATTATTAGCAATGGCATCCAAAAAAGACCAATTATGGAACACATCAAAGAACCAGATAAACCATTGTCTCGATTTTGGATTGAAAGTCGCTAATTTATCCGAAGTTGTTTCCACATAGACTTCCATTTCATCATCTCTTTCAAAACTAACCTTGTGCACCGGAAGATATCGGTTGACATACTTATACTGCGAATTGAATTGTGTTATCAATTCATGACCAGTCATTTTACTTTTCTGATCGTCAAGAAAATAACGGGCCAGCCATTCTCCGTACTGTTTATCTCCTTCTGGCAATAATTTTCCATTGAACGTATTGATATACAGAATACTATCAGCAATGGTTTTTACCTGATAATACTGATTATCATTAAAAACTACCAGTCTGAAATTCTTCACATCCGTGATATGATTCACCAACAAGGCTTCCTGAATCCCGGTTTGAATTTCCAAGGAATCAAACTTTTGTCCCTTCAACGTTTCATTCGCAATTTGCGGTTTAAAGAAATGTGCCATGAACGGATGCATGATACCCGACAAACACCAGAAGATCATCGGAATCATAGTTATAAGTGCCAAAGTCTTATGCCATTTATATATTCGCTGTTTGAGTTTTTTCTTCAGTTTTTTTCCGAAGCTTTTCTTTTTTAAATTTTTCTCCATAACGCCAATGAATTAAAGTGAAAGATTGTACTGCATTCCGAAAACAAAAGTCCGTGGCGCCGCAGCCGTATAACTTGGTTGTGCATTAGCCGCATTTCCTCTTGTCACATTGTAGGCATACAGCTTATCAGTGACATTAATGGCATTCACAAACCATTCAAACTCTTTCCATTTATATCCTAAGCGGGCATTGAAAACATTATAACCTTCATACTTCACCGTATTCACCTGATTTTGATACCAGCTTGAAACCATTTGCCATTCGACAGAAGTCCTGAAATTTGGCAACCAGTTTGGATAATAACTCACTTCAGAATTACCGGTCCATTTTGGAGCAGAAGGCATTTCGAATCCGTTTAAATTCTGCACCGGATCAGAAGGCCTGTCAGACACTTTGAAATCGATGAATGTATGTTGGGCTGTTGTTCCTCCTACTCTGATTTTGAACTGCTTGTTTGGAATATAATTCAAGGCAAATTCGATTCCTTTGTGACGGGTTTTTCCCGCCGACTGGTAATCGGTTGAATTATCCGGTTGACGGATATTCAGCAATTCGTTTTTACCCTCCATGTAATAGAATGAATATTCAAAGTTCAATTTCTTTTCAAGAAGATTCAACCAGCCCCCCACTTCGTAGTTATTGAATTCTGCCGATTTAAGATTGTAGTAAAACTCGGCATCAGTCCCAGTACTTCCTCCGGTCCCAGGTTTAGCCCTGAAAATAGAAGTCACTCCCGGCGGTGAAAATCCTTGCGAATAATTTCCGTAGAAACCAGCCCACACCAATGGATTATAATTAACACCCGATTTAAACGTAAATTGGTCATAACTTTTGGTACCGTTTGAATTATCGATATGATTCGTATAATCAAGACTCATATTATCATAACGGACACCTCCGGTGAGAACAACCTTTTTAACCGGTTTCATTGTTAATTGCAGGAAACCTGCTTTATTGAAGATTTTTGCTTCGTAATCTGCCAATTTAACATCCGGTCGCTCAGCAACAATTTCGTAGCTGCTCACCGTTTGTCCTCCCGGATTTAAATTTGCTTTCAAATCGATTTGATACGAGTTATAGTCAACCGGAGAATAATCCAGTAATCCGCCCAAAACAAAAGAAGAATTCAGAAAATCCAAAGTTTGGTTATGCTGCGCCACGGCTCCGTAACTTTTAAAATTATTGGAGTTGATTTCACCTTTTGCAGTTGTTTGGCCTTGCGTCCAACGGATTCCGTAAGAAGGATTTTGCCCCAGTTTATTATCCCTTGTGAAAGCGGTTAGGGACGAATACCCGTTTTCAGACCAATCTCTCTCCAGTGTTATTTTACTTCGTAAAGCCTGTGATTTTCTATAGGTAAAATCAGTTGTACTTTTATAGGTTCTTTTATTGAAGTCATTTTCATTTACACTTCCACTCATATCCGAATAATACTCCCCATAAAAAGCCGTACCGATTAATCTGGTTTTATCATTTATCGCGTAATCAATACGTCCGTTGATGTTATCTTTGTTATAATCAGAGAAAGTCATCCACGAATCTTTTTGCTGACTTGAAAGTCCGGCGATATGAAAACCAATTTTCCCGATAGTAGCTCCACCGGCTGCCTGTAGTCTTCTATAACCAAATTGATCGCCCTGCAAACCAATTTTCAGTTCAGGTTTTACATTCGGTTTCAGGGAAAGCAAATTCACAACCCCACCAACCGCTTCTGAACCATAAAGAGACGAAACCGGCCCTTTCACCACTTCAATTCCCTGCAGATTGAATTGGTTGATTTCCAGCAATGCATTATGATTAAAAACACCAAGCGGACGGATAGGCAATCCGTCTTCCAGGTATAAATAATAAGCATTTGTAGTCATTGGCTGCCTGATAGCCATGGAATGCTGTTCATTTCCAAGATTCACCATCAAAACACCCGGTGTTTTATTGATAATTTCATAAACAGCCGTTGCTTTGGTTTCCAGAATGGTTTTCTGCGAAATTTTTGAAATGGCAACCGGAACTTCTTTTTTCGAAGACATTCCCCGATTTGCGGTAACCACAACATCTTCAAGAGATTTTACATATAAAGAATCTTTCTTTTCTGAATTTTGCCCATAGGACATTTGCCCTAAAACGAGTAAGGCAAAAAGTATTTTTTTCATTTTAGAAGTTTAATAATTGAGTGTTACTCCCGAAAGTAAAAACCACGGGAAATTGTTCAGCCTATTCAGCAGAATACTACTTTAAAACAAAAATTAAACGGTTGGCGGATGAAATACAGCTGAAGTACCACTGTAATGATATAAATCAGAATAGGATTTATTTATGTCTTTGGAAACAACAATTCCGGCATATTCACATTTAAACTCTGGAAGCTGCTGGATAAATAAAGTTTCCAATTCGAAATGAGTCGCTTTTTTGTCATTCGAAACCGGCTTTTCTTCTTCCGAAGCTTTTGCCAATTCCTTCATCAAATGACATTTACCATTACATTTCATTTCAGGCTTAGCCTTATTCTCACACAATACTTTAGATATATACTCATAATTCACCACATAATCCACGAAAGGAAAAACAGGTTTCATAAGCATAAACAATCCTAATAATAAAAGTGCATATTTCACAGGGCAAAAGTAAATCTATAAAAATTGCAATCCTAAAAAAAAGTTAAGTAATTAAACCCTGACGGATTTCCAAAGTCTTATAAGCAAACATAAAATTAAAAAGACATGAAAAAGTTAGCAACAACCCTTGTAATGATTATGATTGTTTCTATGAATGGGTTTTCACAGGAAACCAGAGAACGTAAAACAGAAAAAACGCCATTATCTGCAGAGCAGCGTAATCAGCTACGATTAAAGAGAATGACACTGGAGTTAGATTTATCCGCCAGTCAACAGAAAGAAATGGCCGCAGTTATCGCTGATCAATCGGCAAAAAGAGAAGCCAAAATGGCCGAATTCAAAAAACAGGGAGAAGCCAAAAAGGAATTAACAGCTGACGAGAAATTCACCATGAAAAGCCAAATGCTTGACGAACAGATTGCACATAAAGCCAAAATGAAAAAAATATTAAATGAAAAACAATTCGAAAAATGGGAAGCCAATTCAGAGAAAAGACAGCACAAAATGCACAAAATAAAAAGAGGTCACAAACAAAAAAACGATGTTAAAGATGAATAATTTTTTGGCTTTTCACTTTTTTTATTTAGATTTGGTCAATTAATCAGTTAAAAACCAATAAAAAATGAAAAAAATATTATCTATCTTTTTATTACTTTTTGCTTTTTCCCTTTCTGCAAATGCTCAAACAAATGAAAGTAAAAAAGAAGTTGAAATCAGAGCTAAGGCTAAAAAAGACTTGCACAGTCTTACACAAGTTGTGGACTTAAGCAATAATGACGCTTTATTTAAAGGTTTATACCAACTTTTTGTGGACAAACACACAAACTTAAGTGAAGAAGGTATCACAGCAACTCAAAGACAAGAAGAATCAAAACGCGTAAGCGACAAATTAATTGGTTCTTTAAAAGAAGATGATATTACCAAGCTAAGACAGCAAGGTTTATTTGACAAGTTAATCAACTAAATTAAAATACATCAATAAAAAACTCCGCTATTGCGGAGTTTTTTATTATATCTTTTTCGATACCACATCTATTGCATTTATCGTAAAATCAAGATCTTCATAAGTCAGTGCATCAGTAATGAACCAGGTTTCATAAGCTGATGGGGCGATATAAACACCTTCCTCAACCAATCCGTGGAAAAAGTCTTTAAAACGTTGATTATCTCCATTTTTAGAAGTTTCAAAATCATACACTTCATTTTTATCAAAGTGCACTGAAATCATAGAGCCAACCCTGTTGATTGTAAATTCAATATTATTCTGTGTCAATACATTACGAATACCCGTTTCCAGGTAAGCTGTTTTTTCCTCCAGTCTTGTAAAAACACCTGCATCTGCATTTAATTCCTGTAACATCGTTAATCCGGCAGCCATTGCCAATGGATTTCCTGACAAAGTACCAGCCTGATAAACCGGCCCAAGAGGTGCTAAATAGTTCATGATTTCATTACGGGCTGCAAATGCACCAACAGGCAAACCACCACCAATCACTTTACCGAAACAAACAATATCAGCTTTCACATTGAATAATTCCTGCGCTCCACCTTTTGCCAGTCGGAATCCAGTCATAACTTCATCAAAAATCAACAAAGTCCCGTTCTCATCACAAAGCCTTCTTAAATCTTCTAAAAACCCTTCTTTTGGAGGTATACATCCCATGTTACCAGCCACAGGTTCGATTATAATGGCCGCCACTTCACTTTTATTGGCTTCCAATAAAGATTTAATATTTTCAATATCATTATAATTAGCCAACAATGTATCCTTAGCCGTACCCTGAGTTACTCCAGGACTGTTAGGAGATCCAAAAGTAATTGCACCGCTTCCGGCTTGGATTAAAAACGAATCCGAGTGGCCATGGTAACAACCGGCAAACTTGATGATCTTATCCCTTCCCGTAAAGCCACGAGCCAAGCGTATTGCACTCATACAAGCTTCTGTTCCCGAATTCACAAAACGGATCTTATCAATATTCGGTACCATTGAAATTGCCAGTTCAGCGATTTTTGTTTCAATCTCTGTAGGCATACCAAAAGAAGTTCCAAGCTTCGCCTTTTCTACTACAGCATCCACTACAGGCTGATAAGCATGACCCAAAATCATTGGCCCCCATGAATTAATATAATCGATAAGACGGTTTCCGTCTTCATCGAACAAATAAGCACCTTTGGCACTCTTAACAAAGATTGGAGTTCCACCTACATATTTAAAAGCCCTTACAGGCGAATTTACGCCACCGGGAATTACTTTTTCGGCTTCAGCAAAAAGCTGACTGCTTCGTTGGTATATCATAAATTAACGGATTATAAGTATTTGACCGATTGAAATAGCATTATCAGTCAGATTATTTTTAGTTTTCAATGTATCTACAGTGACATTGTATTTTTTGGATATCGAATACAATGTTTCTCCTTGGGCAACAGTATGCGTATTTTCTGCGGAAACAGTCACATTGTTTTCATTAATTTTTTCTTCGGATTTAATCTCTGTTTTAATTTCGGACTTATATTCCTTCCCTAAAACTTCTGCATCATAACGTTGCAACTGATAACGTTCAATCAAACCGATTAATTTATTCGGATACTTCGGATCTGTCGCGTAACCCGATTTTTTAAGCCCGTATGACCAAGCTTTATAATCGTCTTTTGGCAATTTAAACAGAGGTGCATACCATGGACGGCTGGTTAAAAACAAGGAATGATCACGGTATGATTCTTTTGGATGTTCATATTTACGGAAACATTCCTGAGCGGCATCATCATCATAGCGCACATATTCACCTGTCCATTCTTTATGGCATTTGATTCCAAAGTGATTATTGGCTAAATTACATAGCATCCCTGTTCCTGCACCAGATTCCAATATACCCTGAGCCAAAGTAATACTGGCGGGTATACCGTGCTTTTGCATATTATCTTTTGCTATTTCCTTGAATTGATCAATATAAGCAAAGACAACTTCGGAAGTAACTTTCACCCTTGAAGTTGCAACAAGTTCTTCCGATTTTTTAGGTGCATCATCAATCACGATTTTATCTTCCGGCTTAACCGTTTTTTTAGACTGGTTAACCTGAACCGTTTTACTTGGTACCGACTTCTTTTTAACCGTTTGGACTTTTGGTTTTGCCGAACCACAGCCTACCAGAATAATTCCAATAATGAGGTATAAAATCTTATTCATTAAAATCTATCTTTTTCATTTTCTTTTGTTCCAAATAGCGATTCATTCCTTCAACACCTTGCAAACCACCAGTATGAATCATCAATACTTTAGCATTCTCAGGAAAATATCCCTGTTGGATTAAATCTATAATTCCGAATGCCATTTTTCCGGTATAAACCGGATCTAGTTTAATACTTGTTTCTTTATAAAAGCAGTTAAGAAAATCAATCAATTGATCATTCACTTTTCCATAACCGCCAAAATGATAATCAGTATTTAATTCCCAATTATTATTTCTTGCAAACTTACGAATTTCATCTTTCAAAAAATCCCCTTTCAAAGCAGGAAAACCAATTACTTTTTGATGTGGCAACGTCGAATTGATAATCCCTGTTATAGTAGCACATGTTCCTACCGGACAGCATATAAAATCATACTGCGCATCATTTTCTGTCAAAATTTCTTCGCAACCTTTAACCGCCAACAAATTACTTCCGCCTTCAGGAAGGATAAAGCAATTCCCATATTTCGATTTCAGGTATTCCTTAAAACTTTCCGAATCTTTTTCCCGGTATAGAGTTCGTGAAACAAACTCAAATTTCATTCCATTTTGCTGCGCAAACTTCAATGTCTGATTTTCATTTATTAACGGCGGCAATTCTTCGCCTCTTATAACCCCAACACAGTTGATATGATTTTCGCTACAAGCGTAAGCAGTTGCTGCTATATGATTTGAAAACGCGCCTCCAAAAGTAACTAAGGAGTCATATCCAAGTTTTGTGAATTCAGCCAGATTATACTTCAATTTCCTGAATTTGTTCCCAGAAACAAAAGGATGCAACAAATCCTCTCTCTTTATATCTAAAGAAACTCTGCTCAAGTCATTATACACAATCTGATTTACACTATTTTCCACTATGCAAAAGTAACGCAATAAAAAAGCCCCGCAAAAAACGGAGCTTTTAATTTATACCTAATAATATGTTATTTTTTTGTAATCGAAACTTTCTTAGCAAGCTCCTTGCCTTCTTGGTTTTTCAATTTAACAATATAAATCCCTTCACTCAATCCTGCCGTTGGGAATTCATAAATCAAATTACTTCCTAAGTTATTCTTCACAAATATTGACTTACCTGTAACATCATACAAAGCTACAGAGTTCAATGTTACAGATTGTGGATTTTTAATTGTCAGCATACCCGATGTATTATTCTGATAAATTCTGAAATCAGCAAATGCATTGTCATCATTGCTAAGATTATTATCACGGAATGTAATTTCAAATCTTGTTTTATAAGTTCCTGCCGGCAAAGTAATATTGAAAAAATCTTCACGCATATCATAATACACATCAGTTTCTTTATCATGCATATAAACAGGCTGGTTTTCATCAAATCCCCATAAGCACTCAACTGCTTTTATCATAAAATTTGCCTGTGCATTACAAACCAATCCTACAGGTATTTTTTTATCAATATTGAATTTATAAGCTCCAACTGTATACTCTCTAGTGTCGTTTTCCAAGATATAAAAGAACCTTGAAGGATTTGAACCAGAAGCCGAAAGACCGTCAAAACCATAATCATAACCATCTGTAGCATTATCATTAAAAGCCAATGTCGTTGGAGACACCCCACTTCTATTAAACATCGCATTAATTCTTAATTGAGGTGCATAGCCTTTACGCTCTGTCGTGTAATCCCTTCCGGCCACATTTGGTATTTCCGGGAAGAATTCAGAATTTTGGCTTGATGCATTCTCTGAATTTGCTTTATTATCTCCTTGACGTGCAAATTCAGAAAAATTAGCAGCTCCCTCTTTCACAAATACTCTAAATGAGTTTTTCATCGTGACCACACCAGGAGCTTTACCTTTAACCATAAAACCCTGTCCTACAGGCGTAAATCTTCTCTGATAAACAGCACCATTAACACCTAAGTCACTATTATAAGCACCATCACCGTTATAACTCCAGAAATCAGCAGGAGTATAACCTGTTCCGGGAGTATAAATTCCATATCCTCCTTGGTATTGATTCAAAACATGCGTATTTACAGGCACTTGCTCCCAAAACAAAGCACGACCGTCAATTACAGCCGAATTTAAAGGATCGTTTAAGAACGCATTCAAATCTATCGCACTTGGATAGGGATTTCCAATCAATGTCAGATTATCCGTTGAAACAGCATTTGTAATTGTACCATCATTTGGTTTTCCCCTAAAATCATAACGCTGTTTACTACCCGGATTATTTTGCCCAGCTCCTGTATGCGGAACAGTCACATCACTTCCACTTGCTCCTTTCATAGTAAATCCTTCACCGGGATTTATCCCATAAGTATTACCAACATAAGCCCATTGTGAATAAGCATTTGAATTCCTGAAAGCATAAATCCATCTTGAAGAAATTGAAACAGTACCGGCACCAGAAACCCCATCATAATTCCATGAAGGAAGAATTGTTGCCGCAGAAGTAGCCGTTGCAGTTGTTGGCGCTCCTAATTGCTGAACACCAAATGCATTATTAACAAGTGTACTCGAGTTAACATTCCCAACTGGTGAACACCAGTAATTATACTGATAATTATTTACGGTTCCTTCCTGATAAACAGAAAGATTACCTAAACCTCTGTTAGCCCCTAATCCCGCAGTTCCTTGCAGCAATTGAGAACCATTCCTAAGATAAACAAAACTATTGGCTGCATTGAGCTCCACATTTCCAGTTACGAATACATGCTGATCATTAACATACATATAACTACCCGGACTAACATACAATTGTGCATTTACTAAAAAACCACACAGAACTAACATCATTACGTAAATTTTTCTCATAGTATAAAATTTTAGGCACATTAATTCATATTAAGACCAAAAGTAATCATTTCCCAAATAAGAACAAATTTAAATTACTAATTTTTAGACATTTAGCCTAAACATTGCGAAATATTCAACTTTCTTACAAATTTAAAATTAAATATTTTCTTTTTTTCGTTAAAAAATTACTATTGTAAGATTCGTCTTATTTTTTTTTATAATTTTGTCAGATTACCAGCCACTTACATTTTTCACCAAAACAATATTAACATTTTTTTTATGAGAAAAATCTTATTGTACAGTTTGTTACTCACTTGCTTCTCAATGAAAAGCCAAGTAGGTATAGGAACAATTGTACCTGATGCCGCTTTAGACATTACGAGTACAAACGACGGTATGCTCATTCCGAGAATAGCACTGGTCAACACAGCAACCGCAACTGTGACGACACCAACTACTTCGGAAATAGTATATAATACTGCAACCATCAACGATGTTACACCAGGATTCTATTACTGGAATGGCACCATTTGGATAAAAATTCTAACTGGCACCAATGACGATTGGAAACTGACAGGAAACACAGGAACAACAGCAGGAACCAATTACATTGGAACTGCAGATGCTGTAGATTTCAGGATTAAAACCCAGGCGACTGACCGCTGGAACATCTCAAACACCAACAATGGACAATTGCAATCTTACGCATTGGGAACAGCTGCTTTACCATCATACTCATGGCAAACAGACCCAAACACAGGCTTATTTAGTTCTGGATCAGATCAAGTTGATTTTTCAACCAATGGAACAGCCCGCCTGAGAATTCCTGCCTCAGATCAGGTTCACGCATTATCATTAGGAACAGCCGCATTACCATTTTACTCCTTCAGCACCGATACAGACACTGGAGTACTAAGTCCGGGCGCAGACCAGATCGATTTTTCAACCGGCGCAACATCCAGATTCAGAATACCAGCAGCCAATCAGGTACATGCTCTATCGCTAGGAACAGCCGCATTACCATTTTACTCCTTCAGTACTGATACAAACACAGGTATTTATAGCCCAGGAGCAGATCAAGTTGATTTTTCCACGAATGCAACTGCGCGTTTCAGAATACCGGCAGCCAATCAGGTACATGCTCTGTCTTTAGGAACTGCAGCCCTGCCATTCTATTCGTTTAGCACCGATACAGATACAGGTATTTTAAGTCCCGGTGCCGATCAGATTGATTTCTCAACGGGAACAACAGCCCGCTTCAGAATACCGGCCGCCAATCAGGTACATGCTTTATCACTAGGTACCGCAGCATTACCTTTCTATTCTTTCAGTGCAGATACAGACTCAGGTATTTTAAGTCCGGGCGCTGATCAGATCGATTTCTCAACCGGAGCCACTGCACGCTTCAGAATACCGGCCGCGAATCAAGTACACGCATTATCATTAGGAACAGCAGCTTTACCTTTCTATTCCTTCAGCGCCGATACAAATACCGGTATTTTCAGCTCTGGAGCTGATCAGGTTGATTTTTCAACCAATGCAACAGCACGCTTCAGAATACCGGCAGCCGATCAGGTACACGCATTATCATTAGGAACAGCAGCTTTACCCTTCTATTCTTTCAGCGCCGATCCAAATACCGGTATTTTTAGCCCGGGAGCTGATCAGGTTGATTTTTCAACCAACGGAACAGCACGTTTCAGAATACCGGCAGCCAATCAAGTACATGCTTTGTCTTTAGGAACTGCAGCTTTACCATTCTATTCATTTAGCGGTGATCCGGACACAGGATTATGGAGTGCCGCCGCAAACAGTTTATCACTATCAACAAATGGAACTGAAAAATGGAGAATTGACGCCAATGGAAATGTAGGCGTAAGCCAGACCCTACCTAAAGGGATTTTAGATGTTGAAGCTACAGACAGAGGTATCGTATTTCCGAGAGTCGCTTTAACAGCAACCAATGCGCAAGCTCCTGTAATAAATCCCCAAACAGGAACAATTCCTGCAGGAACTGTAGTCTACAACACAGCAACCGCCGGAACCTCACCTAATAATGTTTCTCCAGGATTATATTACTGGAACGGAACAAGATGGTATGCCTTAGCCGGAGCATCAGGAGGTTTAGACTGGTCTTTATCAGGAAACGCAGGCACAACTGCAGGAACCAACTTTATAGGAACCACAGATGCTGTTGATTTTTTAGTATACACAAACAATACAGAAAAAATGAGAGTCCGTTCAGACGGGAGTGTTGGAATTAACAGTACTGGTGCTGCCACAGAAAAATTAAAAGTCTCACATACTGGAGCCGCCAATGATGCAATTAACGCCACCAATAATGACGATTCAACAGGTAAAGGAAATGCTATTTGGGCAACAAATTCCAACGCTACAGGAATAGCAATAATTGGAAGTTCAGGAGCTACTCCTCCTAACGTTTTACCAACCACAGGCGCGGGTATTTCAGGATCACATGTTGACGGTTACGGAATATACGGAGTTTGTGGAAACGGAACACCAAACACTGCAGGCCATAACGGACATGCCGCTGGTGGATTTGCACTGGATTCTGACAATGCTGTTGGCACAAATAACAATTCAGCCTTTGCAAAACTTGCAGGTAAAGATAACGTAGACCCTGACGGTTCCGGTCTCGCTACAACGTCCGGCGTTTTGTACGGAGGTTATTTTCAAGGAGGTGTTGGAGCTATATCTTATTCCTATGCAGGAGTACTTTACAACCACAATGCTGCCGGTACTACAGGAACCAGTTACAAAATAATCGGTAACGGTGTTGCCTCAACTATAATTCCGGATGAAAAAAACATCCCAAGAGTTATGTTTTGCCCTGAAGCACCTGAAGTTTTATTTGAAGATTACGGAACCGGAAAACTAAACAACGGTGAAGCCTATATAGCTCTTGACAAAATATTGGCCGCATCAATGAAAATTGACGAAAAACATCCTTTAAAAGTATTCATCCAACTGGAAGGCGATTGCAATGGAGTTTTTGTAACTGATAAATCATCTAATGGCTTTAGAGTTAAAGAACTTCAAAACGGCAGCAGCAACGTATCCTTCTCTTGGCATATTGTTGGCAACAGAGCCGACAGTAAAGACGCTGATGGAAAAGTGAATTCTGAATTTGAAAATTTAAGACTTCCAATTGGACCATCAAGAGTAAAACCTGATATTTTGGCAACAAAAAACAAATAACCAATAGTCAAAAAAAAACTTTTCAAAAAAAAAAAAAAAAAAAAAAACGTCCCTGAGAAAACGGGGCGTTTTTTTTGCAAATAATGTCCCGTCCTGAAATAGCGATACAATAAAAAATAATCGACATGGAAAGACATGACACTTATGTAAAGCGCACCCAGAAGGATTATACGCTAAGTCTAAAGATCCAGATTGTAAAAGAGATTGAATCAGGTGAGTTGTCAGCTTATTCGGCCCAGAGGAAA
>NZ_JAMLJL010000022.1 GCF_023634845.1 Flavobacterium amniphilum
TACCCTAAATGAGAATCCAATTCGCCATTAAGAATAGCCTCTAATCCACGCTTTTGTAGTTGGGCAAGAAAACCATTTAGGTCTTCGCCGGTTTTGAACTGCTTCAAAAAATCATCTGATAATAAATTTTCTTTTTTCATAAGACTGTGTAACATTTAAAATTAAACAAAAAAATAATGGGGTTTTAAAACCCCATTATTTTTTATACTTACACAGTTAGTGAGATACTACCATTTTGTTCTTATTGAAATAAGTTTTAATCTCGAAATTTTTCCATTGTAAATCAGTAATTGCTTTCGAACTCAAGAGTTCTCTCTTTCGATTAAGTATTCATTGTGGTAAAATTGAATATGTCAGCTAACACATTATCGACTAGGTGGTAATCGATGATTTCATGTAGAATTCATCGATTATGATAATCGGTTTCTGACTTATCTTTGTTTAATATTTGCTCAATACCCTCACTATAACTTGTAACCTTAAATTCAGGAAGCCGTTCTTTAAACTTCTGCGAACTAAAGATATTGTCACAGGTATAGCGGGGCAAGAGTTCCTGTAATTCCGCTGCCTGTTTGTTGAACAGAGAGCCTATTTTAAACACCCACATTTTCAGGATGGTGTATTTCAGTTCCTTTCCGTATGCTTTTGAAGTCAGCGCCAGAAGCTCTTTGTACGTTAGCCGGTTGTCGTCGCAGGGCAGGTGCCAGGTCTGGTTGTAAGCATCGGGCGTGTTGCCTATGAGCGGCGCGGCTGGCATCGGGTGTCCAGATCAGGGTGCGCAGGGTATTGTCGTTTAGGGGTACTTTCGGTTTTTTACCGGCTTTGATGTTGTCGAATATCAGGGTATTGGTAATGCTTTGTGTTTTTCCCGGACCATAAAATTCGGGTGCGCGGCAAATAACGGCTTCAATGTTTCCGGCTTTCATTTCGTCTAACAGCATAGTAGCTATTTGAGCCCTTACGGTTGCTTTACGGCCAATTGGGGCAAACGGACTTTCTTCTGTTTGTACCGCATCGGTTTTGGCATACATATAGGTATTGTCAAAGAAGACCAGTTTGGTCTTGTGCTTCTTGCAGGCTTCAATCACATTGTGCATCATCACGGGGAACTGTGCTTCCCACAATTGGGAATCCATCGGAAGGCCAACGGTCAGGTATGCAATATCACTCCCTTTCACGGCTTTATCGGTAGCATCTGCGTCCATTAAATTAGCGGGAAAGAGTTCGTCGGTATCGTTGATCTTCTTCGGATTCCGGCTTACCAGGCGGATATCAGCCGTATAATTCCGGTGTAATTCCCTGGCGAGTTCTTCTGCAATCTGTCCGTTTGCACCCAGTATCGTTTGCATGCTGTTTGAGGTATTAAGCGGGTTGTTTTCGTATCCAACAGGAAGAATGGTATTTCTGCTGTTCCTAACAAAGCTACGGAAAAGTTACTCCATTTAAAAAAGATGCTGCGTGAAATAAAGGTACTTCACGCAGCATGCAAGACCGGTAACCGGTTTCTGTTTTTATATTATTTAGATCTACAGGGCAGCTTCTTCACAAACTTCATGCAAAGCTTCTATTTGCTGTAAATGCCTTTCGGTTTGGTATTTGTTGAAGTTGGCCCATGTAGGAGGTGTATTTGTTTTTTGTCCGTACATAGCATCCATACACAGGTTGTTGTCTTTGTATTGATCATGTAAAACGGCCAGTATTTTAAAGAAGAATTCATCCAGCATAGTGATGGCTTCAAATGCTGCTTTCAGGGTGTCGTAATCAGGACTTGACGGATTTAAGATTTGCAGTACATGAAGTATTTCGTTCTTTTCCGCTTCATCGATTTGGGTCTGGTATCCGCTTTTTAAAGAATTAAATACCAGATTGTTCCAGTTAACACTGTCATGTCCCCATTGTACATCCGGAAGGTTCAGTGAATGTTCACAGATTAAGAGAATAGCCAAAAGAACATCATTTAAATAGTCGGCCGGGAATTCATCAAGGCTTCTGAATTCAAAACCGCTCTGGTACATCTTCTCCTGATTGAAATCAAGGCCTAATTCCGAAAGCTGTTCATATTCCATGTGCGCTTCGATCTGATCACGCCACCAGATATTTTCTTCTTTCCCGAATTTTAACAGTTTACGGAAGTCGTCTACTTTGTAGGTCAGGATTTTACCTTTCGGCATTGTTTTATGGTACGTTCCCACACCGATATAGCGTGACATGGCATTGCGCATGGAGCCTAAGGTGAAGTTTTTGTCCAGGTTGTATTTCTCACTGATTACACCCATGATATCCGGACTTCCAAGCGTTGCTATGAAAAAAGGCTCAAACCACTGCAATAAGTAAATGGCATTGGCGTGTGTTGCATCAAAAGCATCATAATCAACAATTCTGCTGTCTTCGGTAAGTGTGGGTAATGTAATGTGGAAATGGTAGGTTCCGTTGTTAAACAGAACGATATTTTCCTGATTGGTCATGAACATGTTCAATCCGTTGTTGTACTCCGGATAGTTCAGTTTTCCGTTCAGTAGGTTCGATTCATTGAGTTTGTCCAGGAACAGTTTCTTGGTTGCTTTCAGCTCCCGGCATGATTCTGTTACGGTACGGTTTTCAAAATATTTGGTTACAAATTCGATAGAATCACCGTCAAAATGTACAGCCCCCATGGTTTTATTCCGCTGGGTAACCATACTCTGTATGTTGTAGGGTTGGTTTTCCAGAAAAAGCTCCATGATCGATTTGCCCAGATAATCAGGGTTTTCGGGATGATGGGGTTTTGCATCGGGATCATCTGACAGTGGTTGAACCGCAGGTAATGTTTTATGCTGGTAGTTGGTATCCAACTTTTCAAGCGAATGACTGTTGATCATCCGGCTTATGGTATAGTTTGTATTCGGGTCAAATGCTTTTTTGAGCAAAGAGGGAAGGCTATCGGGCTTATAGCATTTTCTATAGTCGATGCTGTAGCGTTCAAAGCCAATTTTTTCTTGTATAAATTCACCGGAAACAACCAGGGATTCTTCAAACTGCATGTAGGTTTCGTTTTCTAATCCTATTCCCCAATAATATTTTTTTTCCTGATTGTCTTTCATTTATACTGTTTTCTTTTTTTATGAATTAATTGAATTATTTTAAAGGTATTCTGTTTTACTTGGCAATACGAGTCTAATCTGTTGAAAATTACAGACAAAAAGCGTTTAACGGATTAAGCATTATGGTAAGCATCCGTTAAAAGCATTTTACTTTTAAACTGGTAGGAATTGATATTCTGGTTTAGAAAATGTGCATTTGTACCGACAGAAAGACTGATATAAAAGTGAAATTTTAAGTTGGGGCTATAAAATCACTGTTGTTTTTAATTGCTTTTATATCAATAATTTAGATGGTAAGACGGTGGTATTGCTACATTTGGCGTCCCTGGCTATTTCCAAGGTGCAAAAGTAGTTCTTTCTTACGTTATTTCCAAGTGCTTAACATATTGATAATCAATATTTTTATTAAATGCCTGAAAATAGGGCGGAATGCTATTATTTAGTCATGATAATATAATACATAAGAGGAGTATAATTCGTCATTCCACCAGTCTTCCCTTACTTCCGAAAAGTAATTGTAGTTGAGTTTTCCTGCCTGTGACTGTAGAGGGTATACTACTATGCCGTTTTCGCGGTAGGCTTTGTGTGTGTCTGTTTCCGGAACAACCGGTACAATATGGCCGGAAAGTCCTTTTTCCCTTCTTTTGGCACAGATTATCCCGATTCCTCCATTGGCGTTCACTTTGTTTTGGATTTCTTCAGTGCTGTGCATTCTTTCCCAGCCGTAATGGGGTCCCCATTCCAAGAACCAGTCGTGGATGGCACTGGAATAAATACGGTCAACGGTTTGCTCAAAAACAGCCTCTACATCCTGTCCCTGTTTTAGTTTTTCCAATGATTCATCCGTCCACCAAACCGTTGGTAGGTATACTTTGCTGAAATAGCAGTAATCGTAGGAGTACACATTGCAGTAGGTGTCCTCTACCGTTCTCTGGTAGCGGGCATTGGTTTCCACATCAAGTCTGTCGATGATTCTGTGGATGCTTTCTTTCTTGCTTTCCACATCTGTCAGATCCCTGTACGGAATACCGGAATCAGAAAGCGGTGTTTCCTTCATGTCGAGAGAATCCAGGCGGGACTTGGGATCAGGTAATAAATCGGCTTTCTTTATTTGTCCGTTCTGTATTGGGTTGTCACCAAGAGCCGACGGTGCTGATGATGTATTATCTTTTTTCATTTTGAATCATTATAATTAATTGACATAACGTTTTCTGAACTAAGTTCGTATAACGTCTGTTAGTCAACCGGAAAGTAAATATAATAATTTAAAACTTTTAAAGAATTTTAGGATAAGGAAATTACCGTAAAGGATGAAATACCGGAAGAAATGTAATCTTTTTAGTATGAATTTGAAGAAATCCATTGGTATTGTCAGGTATAACCCATATAAAAGGTATGCTGCGTAAAGGATTGTCCCTGCGCAGCATACTTGACCGGTTACCCGGTCCCCGCTATTGTTTTTGGATATTATAAAATCAGGATCAAGAGTAAAAGAACAATTATGGCAGCCCCGAAAGAGAGGTATATACCACGATGGTCTGTGGAGAGTTCTTTTTTGATAGCTTTTACTTCCTTTCTGAGGGCTTTTCTCTCTTCCATTGACATATCTGACTTTTTCATGCTTTTTATTTCTTTCAACCGTTCCAACAGGAATTGTCCGCGGGCTTCTTTCAGTTCAGTGGCGGATTTGGTGTTTGGTGTTTCCGGATCTGAACTAAAGGAATATCCCGGCAGACTTATGTTGATCAGGATGAAAAGCAATACTGTTTTTAAGAGCTGTGTTTTCATAATCGTTTCCATTTAGATCTTTCAGGGTTACTTCAATGGAATAGTGTCTGAAAGAAGTGATGGTATAAAATTATCTCAAAACAGCCGCTAAGACGTTACAGGAATTTTGGGAATGTGTACAGAATTACCACGTTGGTTAGTTCCGGTAGCTAATTCCCTGTGGTTTGTTCTTTTTTTCTTCTGATTTCGTTTTGCTGATTTTCTTAGCCAGTTCCATGGCGTTGTACACATTGAGTACTTTGCCGGTTTTGGAGAGTTCCCTGAAATGGGTTTTCTTTCCTTTTTCGCCTGGAATTAACACTTCGATGTCATAAGCAGTCCCGGAATCCAAGATAATTTGTTTGACTTCCTGAACGGTGAGGTTAGGGTAATATAACCAGATCAATGCTGCGGTTCCCGATACCATAGGTGCTGATAAGGATGTTCCTGAACCGCTTTCGTATTCGTTTTCAGGGATCGCAGTGTAAATATTTTCTCCGGGAGCAAATAAATCGACGTTCTTTTTACCGTAATTCGAAAAGTCGGACACAAAGGTGGAATCCACCCTTGAAGATATTGAACCAACGCTGATTAAATTACCACATACCTCTTCTTTGCCGTCATAGTAATAATCGTTTGGATAAGTAGGGTTTGTGTCAATATCAAAAGCATCATTTCCGGAACCATGAACTAATAGCACATTGTGCTTTTCCGCGTACTGCATGGCCTCGATTACCCACTCGGGATGTAGTGAGAATTCTTTCATAAAAGACATGTTGATGACCTTGGCACCGTTGTCGACCGCATAGTAAATTGAGGCGGCGACGTCTTTATCCGATTCGTCGCCCGAAGGCGAGATGGAAAGCGGCATAATTTTGATGTTATCAGAGAAACCTTTTATACCGATATTATTTTTTCTGTTGGCAGCGATGATACTGGATACTTTTGTGCTATGACCGAACAGTCTTCGGGTTCCTGCTAATTTACTGTTTATTTTACCATTACCATACCCTTTTTCCAGTACTTTTTCATTATCTCCAATAGAGATACGTTCGTTGTAGTTTATATTGAGATTTTTATTGGCTATGGAGTCCAACTGTGTTCTTTTATCATTCAGTTCCTCAAAATCTTTATATAACTCTAAATTCACTTTCATCATCAGTACCAAAGATGCAAAATCAGTATCTCCGCTATTTCTTCTTTCTTTGTATGTTTTGTTATTTTTTTTATATAGATTATAAACACTGTCCAGTTGTTTGAGGGTATAATCTTCTTTTGGAAAATAATACTTGAGTGTGTCTTTTGCTGAAGGATATAGAAGAGTGTTATACTTTAATGATTTCAAAAAATTCGTATAGTAAGTTGACCATTTGTCTTGATATTTTAGCGCTCTCAGATATTCATCATATTTGAATAAATCACCTGCAGCGATTTCTTCTCTTTTTTTGTCTTTAAAAACAGGTGTATAGTCGCGTACAATTCGGGTGTACTCAAAATTTCCCCATACCGTGTAGTCTCCTGATTTTGTGCCAATGAAGTTCCAGCCGTTTATATCGTCCACATAGCCATTTTTGTCATCATCTATTTTATTGTTGGGAATTTCATCCGTGTTGACCCATATAGCATCTTTTAAATCTTCATGATTGGTATCAATTTGGGTATCCAGTACGGCTACAATTATTTGATTGTTGCTTTTTAGCGATTTTGATTTTGATAAGAATTTTTCAAGTGAAATTCCTGGAAGTTTATCGGTATTGTAATCTTTTTGATGCCAAGTCTTTAAATTCTCTTGTTTGTTTTTTTGAGATTTAATGTTTCCAGTTTTGCAGCCAATAACTAGGATTAATAAGATGTAATAGTAGCCAACATATTTGTATTCCATTTGTCTAAATATTTTTGAGAATGTAGACGAGATTATTTACTTCTTTTTAACTTATTTATTTTCTTAGCCAGTTCCATGGCATTGTATACATTGAGTACTTTGCCGGTTTTGGAGAGTTCCCTAAAATGGGTTTTCTTTCCTTTTTCGCTCGGAATTAACACTTCGATGTCATAAGCAGTCCCGGAATCGAGGATAATTTGTTTGATTTCTTGAACAGTAAGATCAGGGTAATACAGCCAGATCAACGCCGCAGCTCCGGATACCATAGGGCCAGCTAATGAAGTGCCAGAATCAAAGGTATACTTGTTTTCTGGTACAGCACTATATATTTTGTCGCCTGGAGCAAACAAGTCTACATTTTTCTTACCGTAATTGGAAAAGCTGGACACAAATGTACTGTCCAATTTAGCAGAAATAGATCCTACATTGATAAAGTTGTTGCATACTTCCTCTTTGTTGTCATAGTAATAATCGCTAGGATAGGCTGGGTTGGTGTCAACACTGAAAGAATCATTTCCAGAACTATGGACTAATAATACATTGTGCTCTTCGGCATATTGCATGGCTTCGATTACCCACTCGGGATGTAATGAAAATTCCTTCATGAAGGACATGTTGATAACCTTGGCACCGTTATCGACCGCGTAGCGGATTGCCATCGAAACATCTTTATCATTTTCATCGCCAGAAGGCGAGATGGAAAGCGGCATTATTTTGATGTTATCCGAGAAACCCTTTATACCGATATTATTGTTCCTGTTGGCAGCGATGATACTGGAAACTTTTGTACTGTGGCCAAATAATCTTCTGGTACCCGATAATTTACTGTTTATTTTACCATTCCCATACCCTTTTTCCAGCACTTTTTCATTATCACCTATAAAAATACGTTCGTTGTATTCTATATTTACATTTTTATGGGTGATGGAGTCTATTTGTGTTTTTTTATCTTCTAATTTTTCAATAGAATTATTTTCGGTTTCGATAGTGATTTTCATTATTGAGATTAAAGCTCCAAAATCCCGATCATCTGTATCTCTTCTTTCTTTAAAGGTCTTATCGTTTATTTTATGTAAAGTATACATACTATCCAATTGTTTAATTGTGTAGTCTTCTTTTGGGAAATAATGTTTTAATGTGTCTTTGGCTGTATAATATAATGAAGATCTATATTTTAGTGATCTCAGGAAGTTTTTATAATATACATACCATTTGTCTTGATATTTTAGCGCTCTCAGATATTCATCATAATTGCGTACGTCATTTTGAGTAATTTCTTCTCTTCTTTTGTCTTTAAAAATAGGTGTGTACTCTCGCACAAATCTGGTGTATTCGAAATTACCCCAAACGGTATAGTCTCCTGATTTTGTGCCGATAAAGTTCCAGCCGTTTACATCATCAATATAACCGTTTTTGTCATCATCGATTTTATTATTGGGAATTTCACTTGTATTAACCCAAATAGCTGATTTTAAATCTTCATGATTGGTATCGATCTGAGTATCCAACACGGCTACAATTATTTGATTATTGCTTTTTAGCGTTTTTGATTTCGATAAGAATTTTTCAAGAGAGATACCTGGAATATTATCTCTCTTATAATCTTTGTGGTACCAAATTTTTAAATCTGTTTCAGTGTTATCAGTTAGTTTAACATTTGTTGGTTTACAACTAAAAATCAAGATTAATATTAGATAAGAATATTTTAAAGATTGTGATTTCATTTTATAAATATGTATTATTTACTTTTAGGTAATAATATTATACTAGCAATCTACGGTTGAAAAACCTCCGCCATAATCTGTAGTTGTATCAGGATCATCGGGACGATCTGTATCCCCACCTTTTACAATTAGCATATTTTTGTTTGATAAAGTTGACACAGTTAGTTTGTCAAAACTCAGTTTTTCTTTTTTGATCTTTTTTATTTTTTCATTTTTTAAAGTTGTAGGTCAAATATAGAATCGCTAATTGAAATATTAATTGTAAATGTTTTCTTAGCAGTCGGAATTCATAAATTCAAGGTTGGGTGTCGGTTTAAGTTATTGATTTTCAATATTTTCATTTTCATTCAGTTCTTTGATGAAAAAACTGGGCTTTATGCCTGTTTGCTTGAAAAAGGCCTTTGAAAATGAATCGGAAGTATTAAAACCAAACTCATTTGCCAAAGCACTGATACTGTAATTTCTTAATTTCGATTTTTCCTGTAGTGTTTTTATAGCATAATCTATCCGTAATGAGTTAATGTATTGTACAAAATTTTTGCCTTTGTATTCATTAATGATTTTTGAGAGATAGCTGGTGTTGGTTTCAAATTTTTCCGAAAGTGACTGTAATGAAATATCAGGGACAAGAAATTCTTTTTTAGTTTCAAATTTTTGAAGTTTAGTCAATATTTGATTGATGACGGTTTTGCTTATATCGTTGTTTTCAGTTTTATTTTCTATGTTTTGAGCGATAGTTTCACAATCAGAATTTTGAGACTTAACAGATTTATATTCAGCAATGATTTTTTCGAATCGTTTTTTATATTTAATCTTTTGTTTTCGCTGAGAAAATAGATAGATACTTAACACTAGAGCAAATACCGTCAAAAATGAAATAATCCAAGTGGCAATCCTGTTTTTGCCTTTTAATGATTGTATGGTAGTTACTTTGTTGGCAATCAGCTCTGGAATCTCATATTTTTTAGTAATGATTTTATTCAGATTTCTATATCTTATTTGATGCGTACTGTCAATACTTCTTAATATATTGAGGTATTTTAGTTCCAGTTTTTGATTGCCGGTTGATTTGTAATGGTTAATTAAAAAATTATAGCCGTCAATAAATTCAGGATAAATTTCTTTAGTTTTTTGATATACCGAATCGACACGGATGTAATTTCGAAAAGCTTCACTTTTGTTATTTAAGCCTTCGTATGCTTTACCTAAATAATAGTAAGTTGCTATTGTATTTATATTGTTATTGTATTGAATCATTTTGGGCAAAGCCTTGGTAATGCTGTCTATGGCAATTTTGTATTTCTTTTTTAATATGAGATTGGCCCCTTCATTTAAAACAAATAAGTATTTGGATTCTTCCTTGTTCGTTTGTGAGGAATTATTATAGCCCAATTGATTGTAATATGTCGTTGAGTCTGTATTGTGCAGTGTTTTATATGCGTCAGCCAGTGCAAATAAAGTCTGATTATAACAATAACCATATTCTGTGCTCTTAGTATTTTTAGTTTTGTAATAATTATAGCATTCCCTGTAGATTGGTAAGGCTTCTTCAGTTTGGCTTAATTCTTCCGATTTTAATGCAGCAATGTCTAATCGTACTTTATAGTAAAAGTTTAGGTTTGTTTTTTTAGCCAATTTTTCGGCTAGCATATAATTCTCGATGGCTTCTTCATATTTGTAGAGCTTTCTTAACATGTAAGCTTTTTCTCTGTAACCGGATAACGGGAAGCTTTTGTCAGGGTTGTTTTTAGAATATTTTATGACACTGTCCAAATATGTTATAGCTTTCTCCGGATTGTTTTCATAGAATAAGATAGCTGTATAATAGTAACCTCTGGCAATCTTTATCCGGTTGTTTTCTTTTATTCCTTTTTTAATATAGAGATCAGCTAATTCCCTTTTTTCTGTATTCGTTTTTACAACTTCAAAATAGTGTCTTTTTAATTCATCGTACGATAAATGTTGGAATTTAGAACTGTTTGTCTGTGAAAATACCGGATTTTCAATAATAGATATCAAGTAAAATGTGATTAATAAGGCTTTTTTCATACTTCATGGAGTTTATTATTTGGCGAAAATACTAAAATATGTGAGATTTTTCTTTCTTTCAAAAATAAAACTAATACCTGTGTTTTCAATAAGTTCAGGAATCCGGGTTAATCCGGATTCATAAATAGCAACCCTGAATTTATGAATTCCAGATTACTTCATTTGCAATACTCTGAAAGCCCTTATAGATTTGTCACAATAGTTTTAGTCAAAAGCCCAGCGCTCTTTTTCATTTTTTATCTCGTTGGGCTTTTAAATTGAAAATGAATAAAAATATTATCTGATCAGTAATTGCGGTTTGTGTATTCCAATAGAAAAAATACAATAGGAAAATCTTGTATGCCGAAATAGAAGAAGAAGCTGTTTTATCTGAAGCCGGTTGGTAGAACAGTAGAAGAGTAAACCGGTCATAAAAAAAACAGCCAAACCTTTAAAAATGTTTTCGAAGACACAAAGGAATGACTGTAATTAATTAAATAAAGAAACAAAATTATGAAAAATTTAGATTTATTGAAAGGACTTTCAGTTGAAGAGTTACAAGTGAGAAATGAGTTCACGGCTATCGTTGAAGAAGACGGATGTTGTTCAAATAAATGTGATATTACAACAGGTCCTATTGGGGTGTAATAGTTTAGTTTGGTTAGCAATCGGAGAAGTTTTTTCTCCGGTTGTTTTTTAATAAATAGAAGAAATAGGTTAACTAATTTAATGAACAAGATTATGAAAAATGCATATTTAGAATCATTTTCGATTGAGGAGTTACAACAAAGAAATGAATTTACAGCGGTTGATGGAGTTGTATCCTGTGATTTGAAATGTCTGGGGATACCTTCGGATACTTTTCCTGATGAGTCTTTACCAGTTTAGACATTAGAAACAATATAAATGTACAAAGAGATTGAGATAATAAATACTGATTTTGATAATAAGTATTTGATCCGGTTGAATGACAAGACCATGCAGGTTGGATTTATGGTAAAGGATATTGTTGAATTTTTGAAGGAGGAAAAAAGTAGTCGGGAAATGCAAAATCATTTCAAAAGAAAATATGAATTACTTATTGACCAATATGTAATTGATGATATTATTGAGAATAAAATTAATCCATTTGTAATTAAGCATGTGGATACATCTTTCAATAAGATTTTGACTTTATTCAATCCGTCGGTATTGTCTGTTCCGAAGATTATTCTGGAAATATTCAGTAGACTCTTTTTTTATACGTCAGGGTTAATTCTTTTTTTGTTTAATGGTTATTTCTATTATGAATCAATACGATACAAGACAAACTCAGTGTTTGAAGCCGGTATCGTTTATACTGTCCTCTTAAGTGTTTTATTATTGCATGAAATGGGACATTTTCTGGCTGCAAAGAAATACGATACCAATGTGAGGGAAATAGGTTTAGGATGGTATATTTTCTTGCCTGTTTTTTATATTGATCTTAATGAAGTGTGGAAATTAAGCAGTAAGAAAAGAATCATAATTAACTTGTCAGGTATTTATATGCAGTTGGTTTGTGGAATTTTACTTCTTCTATTATCGCTTTTTGTAAATCAATACAGCAATGTATTTATGGCGGCCTTTTTTATGAATTTTTCCATTGTCATACTCAATCTGAATCCTTTTCTGAAGTTTGATGGATATTGGGTCTTGTCAGATTTATTGGAAGGTAAGGACTTGAATTCAGTTTCAAACAGGATCATGAGAAAATGGTTGTGTTTCAAAAAAAGTGAAGAAGAATCGGTAATGATTGTTTATACGATGTTGAGGATGGTTTTTATGATATTCATTATATCAACTTTTATCAGGCTCCTTTTTATGAGCATTTACAGGATATGTATGACTGGAAAAATGGATTCCTCAGGCATTTTTGTTACAGTTCTTGTAACTGTGTTTTTATACAGAATTTTTAAAAAAAGAAAAATCAAAAAGGATGAACTCACTTGAAAATTTTAGAAGCCGTATTTTAAATCCTACTGCTGAGGAAAGGAAAAAGACGAGCTACAGTTTAGCTCTTTTCTCGGCAAATATTAAAAAATTTTTGCCTGCGATTCCAACTCATGATTATGAAAAAATGTATGGGGAGGTGATTTATTATCAGAAGAAATCAGGTGTTGAACAATCTGATATGGATTATTTGAAAAGAACTGAAATTATTAATCATTCCAATATTAGATTAAATGAAGGAAAAGTGAATGAAAATACAGTTTTTGCTACTTTTCATTTAGGATCATACCGGCTTATGAATTGTTATTTATACGAGCAGGGTTATAAAGTGGTTTTAATTATAGATGACAGTGTCTATAATAAACAGCAGGAAGAAATGCTAAGAGTGTGCAGGGATGTATTACAAGGTAAGCCAACATCGGAAATGATCATTCTTAATATAAAAGACCGCTCCTCCATTTTTAAACTTAAACAGTATATAGAAGATGGATATGTAATGTCTGTTTACCTAGACGGTAATTCAGCGATGACTGATAAAAACCAGGATTTTTCGAAAAGCTTTATTTCAATCCCATTTTTTGGAAGTCAAATATTTGTCAAAAACGGAGTGGGGAAACTTGCGGCATTATTAAATGCCCAAATTGTTCCGGTTGTTTCATTTAGGGATGAATCAGATAGAAATAGTATTGAATTTCATAAGGAGATTAAAATGGGTGATTTTGTGTCGAGAGATGATTTTGCAGTTCGTTCTATTGAAGCGGCTTATTTGAAATTGGAAGAAAAATTGATCCAATGCCCTGAACAATGGGAATGTTGGTTGTATATCCATAAATGGTTCATGAGAGATGATTCTGTTTCTTTTGAGAGTTTAAAACATGTCGAGGGATGTTTTAATAAGGAGCGATACACTACTTTTTTCTTAGGACAATCGATTTTTTTGTTTGATATGTTAGATTACCAGTCTTATCCTATTGATGATGAATTATATGAAGCCTTGAGGAAGGATGATTTCGAGTTAATTCAAACGGAAATTCTGGAGGAACTGAAATTCAGAAATGTTATAATTTAATTACAGACTGAATAGCAAACCTTGAAGTCACTTAATATTATAAATACTATAAAAAATGAACTATTTGAAACTTTTTTTGCTCTTGCTTTTTATTATGATGACAACAGATTCTTTGTATTCACAAGGAAATAAAATTGTTGTGAAAACTGAATTTGAACTGGAAGGTATTTCTTGTGAACAAGATACAAGTACTGTAAGAAAAGTTGATATGCATATGTTGTACAACGGAAATTATATTTCTGTAAAGAAGTTTGATGCTTCGAAATGTTTGAATTATTATGTTGTAAACAGGATGAAAGGGAAATATAAAGCTCAAATACAATCGGAGTCGTATCTGCCTTCCGAGATGGCTTTTGAAATAACCGAAAATTCCAAGGATACAATTGTTTTAAAAGCTAAACTGTTTAAATCAGGTGGAGTAAGAAACCTAAATGAGGTTTCGGTAAAGAGTACAGGTGGATTAATTAAGATGGAAGGAAACAAAACATCTTACTCAATTCAAAATAACGATGCTTTGAATAACGGTAATGTATTAGAATCGATAAAAAAATTACCGGGTGTAATGAGTGATATTAACGGAGGTTTAAGTTTGAAAGGGAAAAGTGTTACAGTGTACATGGATGGCTTACCAATTAATATGAGTGGTCAGGATTTGTCGAATTATCTCGGTAGTATCTCATCATCTTCTGTGTCGAAAATTGAAATAATCAATAACCCCGGTGCAAGTTACGAAGCAGGTACAACTGCTGATGTTGTAAATATAATAACCAAATTCAAAAACCAAAAAGGGGTAAATGGTAATGTATATTCAGGGATTACTTTCTATCAGGAAAAGAAATACGAAAACTCATTGTCATTAAATGGTTTGTATAAAAAAATGAGCTGGAATGCCAGTTTTGGTTATAATGATATTGATACCCAAAGTGGTATGGATAAAGAAATTGTCGACAAAGACACCGGAAACTATATTATAGATAAGGGTGATAATAGTATTAACCAGAAGCCTTTAAATGCTCGGTTTGGACTTGGTTATTCCTATGGCAGTATAAATTTTGATGTTAAGTATTCCTTTTCAGGAATGAATCAGGAAACAAAAGCAACATCAAGTTTTATGGGTAATGAAGATGGGGTTCAAACTACTCAAAATAGTGAAGGAATTCAGAATGTAGACAGTAAAAGAAATGAATTAACGACTTCATTTGTTTATAGGATTAATAAAACTGATAAAATCCTAAAGGTTAATTATCAATATTTTGATTTTGACCGAGAATTGGATTTGTTTAATGAATCTGTTTTAAATAATGTAAGTTATTATAATGATAATTCAAATAAGTTTAGCTCGAATGTAAACCGCCTTAAGATTGATTTAGTGCTTCCTTTTGATGGGGTTAAGGTTAGTTCCGGGTTAAAATATTCAGATTCCGGAGTTGATTCCGATGGGATTTACACAAACAGTCTTTCAAATGCAACTGAAGCAGTTTTTTTTGATTATAAGGATCATTCAATTGCTGCGTATGCAGAACTTTTTAAGAAAATTCAGAAATTAAGTGTAACGTTGGGGATGAGATATGAATATCTTAAGATGGAAAGTGAAGTAGTGCCGACTTTAAAAGTTGATAAGCAATTTAGTAATTTCTTTCCAAGTTTTAATTTAGGGTATCAATTGAATTCATTCACTGAAGTGAATTTGTCTTACTCGAGAAAGGTGAGGCTTCCAGGCTATCAAGAACTCGACCCAAATTCAGGTGGGTTCATGAGTAATTTGTCAGGAGATGGAGGGAATCCTTTTTTGCAACCAAGTTTTTACCATAATTCAGAATTGAAATTTAATTTCTTTAAATATGCTGACTTGAGCTTTTCTTATTCAAAGGCTAAATCAGATAATTTTCTGGTATTTGTTAAAGATGATGGAACATATAAGCAAACCATAGAACAGTTTGATAATGTTAGGACTTTTAATTCCAATTTAGGAGTTCCTGTTCCATTGGGTTTATTTACCAAAGGGATAAAATATCTGAGCACTGTCAGTAATATTAACGAGATTAATTATTTGTATTTTTTTGGAGGAATTAATTCGGTTAAGTACGATAAAGTGGGCTTTGAAAATGATTTTAAAAATATCAAATATTTGGGTGTTTATGGGCAGTTCGTCTTGCCATATGGGGTAAAAGGGAACCTTCAGTATTCCTACTCTACAAGAGGTAATTTCACGATTTATAATGTTGAGAAATCTTATAATAAACTGGATCTGACACTAACAAAATCGATTTTTAAGAATTCAACCAAAATTCAATTTTCCTATAATGATCTTTTAAATACTGGAAGTAGGCGTTATGCTTTATTTACTAATGCAGATTTGAACAGTAATGTGATGCTGAAAAATGACACTCAAAGAGTTAAATTATCGGTTACTTATAATTTCGGTAATTTCAAGCCTGTTAATGAGAAAAAAGATGAAGTTGACGAAAGGGAAACAAAGAAAGGTTCATTAGATGTGAAAATATAGGCTTCTTCAAAATAAAACCATTCATGGGAAAAGTAAATGAGCGCTACTCAGATGCTGTTGAACACACGGGTGGATTGAATTAATAAAACGCCATGTAAGAAAATCAAAAGCCACAAAAGAAGAAGCCTATTTTTGATTTTAATTTCAAAAACAAAAGAGATTTTCCTTTTTGAAAGATATTGATCCCGGTACCTTGCCGGGATTTTTATTTTGTTGTAGGATATGATATATTTACCAGAGATTTATTGGTCTTACTTTTGAAGAAAATGGATTTTAAACAGTAAGAAGTTATAGTTGCTAAAAAAAATGATGAATTATAAGGTTTTAATTATTGGGTTTTTTACCATTGTGCTTGGGATAAAAGTAATGGTGACAAAGCCATTTTATAAAATGAGTAGTAAGGATGAGGAATTTTCTTCCCGATTGTTGATTTTTACGGGAGGATTATTGTTTTTGATATTGGGTTTGTATGTTTCTATTAATGAGCTTTTAAGAAATTGAATAGGTAGAGTGTTTTTATACTGATTTATATTTTTCTTTGGTCAAATTTAAGCCTTCTTTACATTAATTGCCATAGGTCCTTTTCGTCCATCTGCCAATTCGAAAGATACAGCATCATTCTGTTTTACAGGTTCGGCTAATGCTGTTACATGTACGAAGTATTCTGCGTTTGACGCATCTTCTTTGATAAATCCGTATCCTTTTGTGTCGTTGAAGTATTTGACTATTCCTTTGTTCATGATTTGATTTGTTTGTAATTGTTGGTTTAACTATAGTTTCAACATAATTTGGTGTTCAGTAAAGTTATTGAAAAGCCTTAAGAGGAAAACAAGTATAAATACGTGTTGTGCAATATTGTAGAATTTATTCCTTTGTAGCTGTTTTGAATCTTAATGTTGTTATTTTTTTGGTCTATATTACTTGTCTTACAAAGAGTTAAAAAATAAAAGAAGATAAGGCTCTATTGGAGTTTTTTACTGCAAATCAAAAAAATTAATTGTATTTTTACTTCAATAAGTTTGAATAGTCAAATATTTCGTTTAATATTGCGGAAGTAAATTTTTTAGAATAATTTGCTTCGGTAAGTTGCTCGTGAAAAACTATTATATATTTTAGAAACATGAAGATTGCTCCAAAACACATTAACCTAATGATACTGGCTACACTGGTATCTGTTTCTACTTATGCTGCACCGCCGGCCGGTGGCCCGCCGCCGCCAACTCCTCCTCCTCCAGGATTACCAATCAATGACGGAGTGTTGTATTTGCTTGCAGCTGGGTTGTTGTATGGGGTTTACTTTATACGAAAAAGTACTAAGACGCAAAAAGCATAAGCATAAAAAATCCCAACCTAAGGTTGGGATTTTTATTTATAGATTCTTTGCAATTGCATTTGCTAAATCCTGAAATTCTTCAGGTGTTAGTTTTACCTTGTTGTGGAAACGGGCATCGTCCATGATATTTAATGGAATCAAATGTACATGCGCATGCGGTACTTCCAATCCAATTACTGTCATTCCGATTCTTTTACAAGGAACTGTTTTTTCGAGTGCAATGGCTATTTTCTTTGAGAATTTCATCAGACCAATATAAAGTTCGTCTTCCATGTCGAATAATTTATCGATTTCCTGTTTCGGGATGCATAATACATGTCCTTTAACATTCGGATTTACATCCAGGAAGGCAAGGTAATTTTGATCTTCGGCTACTTTGTAACAAGGGATTTCGCCGTTTACTATTTTTGTGAATATAGATGCCATGACTCTCTGTAATTAGTCTCTTGAAATTTCCAATACTTCAAATTTTAAAATACCGTTAGGAACTTGAATTTCTGCAATTTCACCTACAGACTTTCCTAATAAACCTTTTCCGATTGGAGAGGTAACCGAAATTTTGTTTTTCTTCAGATCAGCTTCACTTTCTGCAACTAACTGATAAGACAATTCCATTCCGTTTGTCTGGTTTTTGATTTTCACATGTGACAATACTAATGCTTTTGAAGTGTCCAATTGTGATTCGTCAATTAAACGTGCATTTGCATATAATTCTTCCATTTTGGCAATTTTCATTTCCAAAAGGCCTTGTGCTTCTTTCGCAGCGTCGTATTCGGCATTTTCTGATAAATCACCTTTGTCTCTTGCTTCGGCAATTGCCTGTGATGCTTTAGGGCGTTCAATATTTTTAAGTTGGTCTAACTCTTCTTTTAGTTTTTTTAATCCTGCGGCTGTATAATAAGATACTGTGCTCATAACGTCATATTTATATAAATAGAAAAAATCCCATCGCGACGGGATTTCTTTATACAAAGATACTATTTTTTTTCAGTTTGTAATTTATTTGTTTGTTTGTGCGTTATACAAATGTAATTAAATTAAATTTGTTCTGAACAAGTTTTGATAAATTAAATGAAGAAGATTTTAGCTTTAATCAGTGTTTTTTTGTTTTCGTGTAATCCCGAAGGATTTAACAACAATAACCCATATTTACCGAATGTTCGTTTTTCTACTGAGATTAATATGAACCTACCGGCTTATAATAATCTTAATTTTGTGAATTTTCCTGTTATAATAGACAATGCAGGTATAGGTATTAAAGGGGTTGTGGTAATGAAAGTGGGAGAAGGTATGTATAATGCTTTTGAATTGAGTTGCCCAAGTCATGAGCCTAGTTCCTGTTCGAGGATGAGTATTAACGGACTAAATGTGAAGTGTTCATGTGAAAATTATGAGTATAGTCTGCTTGTCGGGTCGAGCGCCAATGGAGCGCCATATCCTTTGAAAGCTTACAGGGCACAAGTATCGGGTAATATATTAACAGTGTATAATTAATAATGTAAAAAGGAGCCGTCAGGCTCCTTTTTAATTAAAATTTCAATGTTACGCCGGTCAGGAAATTGGCACCTGCCTGTGGGTAATAATAGATATAGCCTCCGCCATAATCAAAAGCGTTGGAAACATATTTTCTGTTGAATACGTTATTGCACAATACGTTGATGCTGATTTCTTTGAACACTTTGTTCATTGGGATGTTCCAGTTGAAGCTAAAGTCATTGATGAAATAATCACTCAGATAAGAGTTTTTATCATTGATGTTATTCAGGTACTGCTTGCCAACAAATTTAGAAAGCAATGCAATGCTTACGTTTTTAACCGGAGAAAAAGCAATCATGTTTCCGGCAATGAATTTTGGAGAATACGCAATATTGGTGTTCCCTAAAGGCTCTAATGTTCCCGAAGCATCTGTATAAAAATCTTTATTTAAACTTTCGCTGATACTGATGTTTGGTGCGATGAACCATTTTGGGCTAAGGGCAATTTTAGCCTCAGCTTCAATTCCTAAACGGTAGCTGTCTCCACTGTTCTCACGAATGGGCGATCCTACGTCGTCTAATTTTCCGGTTAATACTAACTGATCTTTATAAGCCATGTAATATCCGTTCAGGTTGACTTTGATTTTTTCAGTGTTATATCTCCACCCTAATTCGAAATCATCCAGTTTTTCAGGTTTCGGGGAGCCGTTCTCATAGTCGGTGCGGTTAGGTTCGCGGTGTGCTTTGGCATATGAAAAATACAGATTGTTGTGTGTGTTGAATTCATAAGTTAAACCGGCTTTCGGATTAAAGAAATTAAAATCATCGGTTACTTTATCGGCTTGTACACCTGTTGCTTCATAATTTACATTACGCAATTGAAGGTCTCCGTAAAGGCTTAAATTATCTAATATCTGATAAGTAGCTTTTAAGAATGCATTTGCATCGGTTTTGTTTCCGTAATCATCATAATAATGGTCTCCCAATTCACTGGTAGATGCATAACGTGCCCAGATTACCTTTCCGAAATGATCACCTTCATATTTGTTTATGGCTCCGCCAAATATAGCGTCCAGTTTTTCTGTTTTATAATTTAAAGAGAAAGTGGTACCGTAAAAATGATTGTCCAACCATTTTTGGCGTACTAAATCGGTTGAGGTTTGTCCTGCAGTAGGAGTCATGCCGTAATCATTAAAGGCAGCATCTTCTTTATAATTTTCGTAATATCCTTTTCCTTTTGTATAGTGTAAAGCCATATTAAGGTTCAGGTTATCATTCAGTTTTTCGTTCCAGTGTAGCTGGGCATGATCCTGTTGGTAATTGTCTGTTTCGTTGTCATAATAACGTGTGTTTCCAAATTCGTCGGTATACATTCCAGCCGAATTGAAAGTTGGGTCGTCATGCAAGGTAGCTGCATCAATGCCGTTCCACGATTGGTAAGTGTGTTCCTTTCCTCCAAAAACCAAGGCTTTGATCTGGGTAGTTTTTCCAAAGTAATTACCTTGTAAGAAATATGATTTTAAATCGGAAAATGCCCTGTCGACATAACCGTCTGATTTGATTTGTGATAACCGTCCGCTTAATTCAAAGTTTTCGTTCAGTAATCCGGTACTGAATTTTACCGTGTGTTTGTGGGTATTGAAACTTCCGTAAGAATTTGCAATTTCACCTCCGGCTTTAGCTGATGATTCAGTTGCCAGGTTTAAGCTGGCGCCAAATGCTCCGGCTCCGTTTGTTGAAGTTCCCACACCGCGTTGCAATTGGATACTTTCGGTTGAAGATGCAAAATCAGGCATGTTTACCCAATAGGTTCCGTGGCTTTCAGAATCATTGTACGGAATTCCGTTGATGGTTACGTTTACGCGTGTGGCATCACTTCCTCGAACTCTTATTCCGGTATAGCCCACTCCGTTTCCGGCATCAGTTGTAGTTACTACCGAAGGCAGGTAGTTCATCAATACGGGAATGTCCTGGCCTAAATTTCGCTTTGAAAAGTCCTTTTTGGTAAAGTTGGAAAAAGTAACGGGTGTTTTTTCATCGGCTCTTGTTGCTTTTACAATAACTTCTTCGAGGGGTTTTGTTTTAACGGAGTCCTTGGCTTCTTCCTGGGCAGAAGAAGTTAATGAGTACAGTAAAGTGCTCAATAAGGCAATTACTGTGGATGTACGTTTCGTACGGTCGAATAAATTTTTCATTCGTAAAAAGTTTACAAATAAAAGGGGCAATTATTCTTTATTATATTAATTAATGATTTTCCGCAAAGCGGATCATGGTGCGTTTTGCACTTTTTTTCCCTAAACAGCATTACCTGTTCCAGGTTCGTTGGGTATAATCTCAGCTTTTTTCCTGATTTAATGTGGAAATCGGCACCCCTTTGAGACGGCACAAAAGTACTTTAATTTTAAGGAAATAAAAAGTGAATCAATATTTTTTGAGTTCGAAGGTCGTTCCGTCGAAGACACCATAGGTGAAATACCCAATCCAATCACCAAGGTTGATGTATTTCGAGGTTTCGTTTAAATCGATTTCCATTGGAAGATGACGGTGCCCGAAAACAAAATAATCATAATGTTTCGTGGTTAACTTCAGTTTCGCGTATTGCACCAGCCATTCGTTTTCTTCACCCAAAAACTTAACGTCTTCATCTCCTGATATCAATTTGTTTTTAACAGAAAGGTATTGTGCGAGTTTTACTCCGATATCGGGATGAAGCCATCTGAACAACCATTTTGAAAACGGATTGGTAAATACTTTCTTCATCCGTTTGTATCCTTTGTCGCCCGGGCCTAAACCGTCTCCGTGTCCTATAAGGAATGTCTTGTTGTTGAAAGTGAACTCTTTGGTGGTGTGGTAAACCGGAATGTTAAGTTCCATCTGAAAATAATCGTCCATCCATAAATCGTGGTTGCCCACAAAGAAATACACCGGAATTCCGCTGTCGCGTATTTCGGCCAGTTTGCCCAATACACGTACAAAGCCTTTTGGGACGACAGTTTTGTATTCAAACCAGAAGTCGAATAAATCACCTAACAAAAAAATGGCTTCTGCATCCTGTTTCACTTCGTCCAGCCAGGCTACAAACTTTTGTTCACGAGGGAAACTGGCTTCAGGTGTGGGTGCTCCCAAATGCTGGTCGCTGGCAAAATATATTTTTGATGAAGAGGAAAGTGTCATTCTGATTTATTTGCTTCAAAGATACTAATTGTTGCATTAATTAACAGCATTCGGCTTATTGCATAAAAAAAGCCTCACCATGTGAGGCTTTCTTTCTGTCTTGCTGTACAAACTTAACCAAAATTACAGAGCAAAACTATTGTTGTGGTGAGTTGGCATTCGGATTAGGGGTGATGCAGCCCAGCCAGTTGAAGGCTCCTCTTGCCATGTTGTCATAGGTTACATAAAAATATCCGCTGCGTCCCCAATTGGCTCCCCATGAGTTTAGTACTTTGAACTGACGTGTGTTGTCATCATATCCTACGATACAAACACAGTGACCGCCCTGACGCGCTCCGTATAAGTTGGCCCATACGTGGTTGTTGTTGCGCATGTCATAGAAGCTTTGATTTACATCAAAACAGGCAGCTACGGGATAGTTTTGACTTAAATAGTATTTGATGTCATTTACATTGGTAGTACTGATGTTGAACCATCCTCCGGTTTTTCTTCCCGATGCCCACGTTCTTTGTTGGGTTGTTGGTTGGGTATAACAGCCTCCCGCTACATAAGGCATTTGGGAATTACTGCACTGTCCCTGGTTTTTAATCAGGTTCATGGCGTCGTTCGGATATGATCCTGATCCGCAATTGCTGATTTTAATCTGATTGTAAACGTAAGCAGCACTTCTTGTTGCACCAGCCCAGTTAGACTGATGGATAGTGTTGTTGATGTATCGTGTTATACCGTGTGCTGCATATCCAACACCCCAGCCTACACACGAACCTTCACTTCCCTGATCGCCTACCGGTGGTGAAGGCAGGTATTTTGAAACATCCAGTTTGGCCGTGAATGCATTTCGTTGTTCAGCAGCGCTTAAATCGGGACGAAACTCAGAAATTCTGGCCTGATATTCTTCCGGAGTAATGACTTTGATACTTTTTAAATACTGCTCTGAGAAAGGTTCGCATCCGTATCGTCCTTTGTCTAAAAGGTTTACGTGTCCGTCCATTAATTTTTCCTGCTCTTGGCCGGATTCTTTTTTGTCGTTTTCACAGGCGGCTAGGGTGAAAACTCCAAGGAGCAGCACCCCAAGCTTTTTAGCCCATGATTTTAGGTTGGTTGGTTTCATAATTTGTTTGGTTTTTTTGGTTTGTTAATTTAATATGTCAAAATTATTGTTAATTTTTTTGTAAATTAGTATTGAAACCAACCATAAGTTTGACTTATCTTCAACATAAATTTTTGAAGGACATGCGAACTGATTTAACCTATTCCAATTATGGAAAACATTATTGAACAACTGAAAAAGACCATAGTTTCTGCTCCTCCTGTTCTTAACAGTTCTTTGAACGGGGTCAAAAACTGGAAGAGGGCACAATTCATTATTTTATCCGAGATTATTTCCGTGAATTTAGCCCAATCTGCTTTTCTTCAGGGGAACAGAAAGAATGAATTGGGGACTACTATTTCGAGTGCGACACTCCAGCGTATTTTTACCAATGATTATTCCGGTTATGAAAATCCGGATCTCCGCTTTCTTAAAACACTTGATAAGCTGGCCATCTTTTTGGGTTTTTCTTCCCTGAATCATTTTTTGTCGCATGACGGATCAATTGTGGTTAATGAAGTGCCTGTTAATAGTGAAATGAAGAAAGAAGAAGAAGCGCTTTCGGAGTTTCAGGAATTGATTACCAATTATTGCCAGGAAGAGTTCAATAGTCTTTTGAAATTACCGGAAGTTGATTTGGGCAACCTGTCGGATTTTATTTTTGATGACGGTCCGCTTACACAAAGAATACACGATTTGATCAGCCAGATTTCCCAGTTGGGGTATTTACTCAACAGTACAAACAACCGCTCTAATTTTGAGCTGTATGGATTTAAGCTGTGCTCCCTGAATGAAACGATGGCCGTGGTTACGGTACAGGAATTCTGGAACCTCGATTTTAGGGATGACGACGGGAATCTGAGAAATATCTACAGTCATGTGAACATGCAAACGTATTTTATCAAGAAGCAAAACGGGACCTGGAAAATCTGGGATAACCACAATCCTGATTATGCCACGATTATTACGGATATGGCCCGAAACATGAGAAGGAAAACAGCAGCGCTTCCCAAGGGCGTGAAGTGATCATAAGACAAGTGAAAGTAATAAACCGGAGTGTTCCGGTTTTTTTATTTTATGGAATCACTGAATTTTGAAAGATGTACTGTATTCTTCTGTTAAAGTGTTGATTTTTTTCAAAAAATTTATTCGCTTTAAATTTTTTAAACTTTTTTCTATGAAGAAAAGCTACCTACTGTTCTTTTTGTTGGTTTTGAATAGTTTGTTTTCCGTTTACGGGCAAACCTGTGATGCACCAACCAACTTAAGTGCATCTGACTTAACCGGTACCACGGCTACAACAAACTGGACGTATTCAGGGCCGGCAACTGCCTGGGAAATTTTTATACAGCCTGCCGGTTCACCGGCTCCCACAACCCAACCGCCATCATTTGTTGCAAGTGCAAATTCATACATAATTACAGGTTTGGTTCCCTGTACGGCATATGATGTTTATGTACGTACGGTCTGTGATGCGACAACCAGAAGTAACTGGTCAGGGCCTTTAAGTCTTGGGTCGAATCCGGGTATCAGTGCGAGTGCGGTTTTAACACAAAATCTGAACTGTACAAATCCTGCAACAGTGACAGTAATGGCTACAGGAGGTTCCGGTACTTATCAGTATTCGGTAAATGGAGGTCCGTATCAAATTCCTAATGTTTTTACCATAACCCAAGGAGGGAGTTATACTTTTCAGGTATGGGACAGCGTTTTGCACTGTTCTGTTTATACCGGTTCAATTATGATTATGCCACTTACCCAGCCAACTGTGACGGCAACTGTGGTTAACAATAACATTGTGGTGAACGGTACCGGAGGGGCACCTCTCAGATGCCGGATTATAGCACCTGCCGCATTCGCAACGCCTTATATGGCCTCAGGGATATTTACAAATATGCCGGCTGGAACTTATACTGTTGAGATTGCAGATAATAGGAATTGTACAGCCACAACCACAGTAACATTACTTCCGGTTATTGCCAATGATGATGCTTTTACGGTGTATCCTGTAAATGGAGGTATTTCAACTTCGACTTACTCGGTTTTGAGTAATGATTACCAAGGACCTAATCTGGTTAACCCGTCTTCTTTTTCTGTATCGGCAACATCGATGCCTTCCGGTTTTACCCTGAATCCAAACGGAACTGTAAGTGTTTTATCAGGAATACCCACTGGAGTTTATACTTTTGAATACTCGGTGTTTGGTACAAACAATATTCTAATTTTTGATAACGCCATTGCCACTGTTACCGTTGTCAATGAAGGAATTGGAATGCATGCTTTTATCGATTCGAATGCTAACGGAATTAAAGAAGTTGGCGAGCCTTACTTTACCCAGGGACAATTTGGCTATGAGCTGAACAATAGTGGTACTGTCAATTATGTTGCATCGTCAAATGGGGATTATTTTATCAATGAGTCGAATCCGGCTAATTCGTATGATCTGACGTATGTGATCAATCCGGATTTTGCTTCACAGTATACGTTGTCTACGGCAAGTTATACAGATGTTAGCTTTGATCCTGCTTCAGGGGTTAACTTATATGGTTTCCCAATCGTTGAAGCTCCTTTTCTGGATTTGGAAACTAAGGTTTTGTTAAACGGAACACCGCCCAGACCCGGATTTACTTACCAGAACAAAATCATTTACAAGAATAACGGTAACCTGCCGGTAACATCCGGAACAATAACTTTTACTAAAGACAGCAATGTTACGGTAACTAATGTTTCTGTATCAGGGACTAATCCTACTGCTACAGGTTTTACCTATGATTTTAGTAACCTGATGCCGGGGGAAACACGAAATATTACCGTTACGATGCTGGTACCTACGATTCCAACGGTGAGTCTTGGGCAGGCACTGACAAATACTGTTTCGGCAACGGTCCCAGTGAATGATATCAATCCGAATAATAATGCATTTGCATTGACCCAGATTATTGTGGGTTCATATGATCCCAATGATAAAGCCGAAAGCCATGGTGGTAAGATTCTTCATTCGGCTTTTACGGCAAATGATTATCTGACCTACACCATTCAGTTTGAAAATACCGGAACCTATTATGCAGAAAACGTAAGGATCAATGATGTCTTGGATGCCGGTTTGGATGAAACTTCCGTGAAAATGGTTGATGCCAGTCATGGTTACGACCTGAAGCGGATTGGGAATAACCTGAGCTGGAGTTTTGACGGAATCGATTTACTGCCTGCCGGAAAAGGACAGGTTACTTTCCAGATCAAGCCAAAACCAGGTTATGCAATAGGCGATATCATCCCGAACACGGCTTCGATCTATTTTGATTTCAATCCGGCAATCGTGACGAATACTTTTACTACCGAATTTGTGAATTCGTTGGGTAATGATGAATTCACTAATGGAGCATTCACGCTGTATCCGAATCCCACAAACGGAATCGTGAACATTTCATTGAAAGATGCTTCAGTTTCTGTTAATTCAGCAGAAGTAATGGATGTTTCAGGTAAGGTTCTTTTTAAGAAGACAATAAATAATCCGAATGCTGTTGTCGATTTAACGTCACTGGCTAACGGAATGTATTTCATCAAACTGAAAGCCGGCCAACAGGAAAAGACCCTTAAAGTGGTTAAATACTAAAAGAGTAGTAAAAAAGAAAGTCCGTAACCATCCGGGCTTTTTTTTACTTTTGCTTGCTTTCAAGTCTACAAAACCCAATCTATGATAAAAAAAATATGTTTATTAATTGTATTGTTTAGTTGTAATGCAATCTATAGCCAACTTACGGTTACCACAACAATTCAGAATATTTTGTGTTCCGGTTCAAATGACGGAGGAATAACCATCAATGTGTCAGGTGGCACTGCGCCTTACTTTGTTAGTTTGGCACCTGTAGCATTGTCTCCTCAAGTTTTTAATCCCAATACTTTTGTCTTTTCAAGATTGCCAGCCGGAACATATACAGTTCTTGTTACCGATTCCGATAATGCTACCGTAACGCTTAATGCTACTATTTTGAGTCCACAGCCTATCAATCTGACACATACCATATCCGGTTTGCAAATAACAGCTTTAGTAACAGGGGGGACACCACCATTTACCTATACTTTAATATCCTCCAGTAATGGTACGGCACCCGTTACACAAAGTTTCGGTGTATTTGTTGTTCCTGATCCGGGTTTTTATGATCTGTATGTCTACGATAGTAACGGGTGTGTTGCTGTGACCAGTGCTAATATTTCGTTCATAGATTTAAATGTACAAAATCAATATGTTGATTTGAACGGGGACGGATTTACCAGTGTTGGGGACGTTGTGGATTACCAAATCAGTCTTACCAATAATGGGTACTCTGCCATGACGAATGTGACTGTTTCGGGATCGAATGCAGAGATTACAGGTAGTCCAATCGCTACTTTAAATGTCGGAGCTACAAACGCAACGGCTTATACGGCCAGACACGTGATTACCCAAAACGATATTAACAACGGATATGTCAATGCCGGTTTTATTGCAGATGCTGATTATGATGGCTCAACAGCTGCGAACCAAACAAGTGTTTTGACAACCCTGAATATTTCAAGCGGTATCCGGATGAATGCTTTTGTGGATACCAATAACAACGGTACCCAGGAAGCAGGTGAAACCAATGTGGATGCCGGTACTTTTAATTATCATATTAATAGTGGTCCGGTTACTTCTGTGAGTTCGGCAAGCGGCAGATACACGGTTTACGAATCAAACCCTTCATCTGTTTATAATGTAACGTATGCAATCCGTCCTGAGTTATTGCCACGATACAGTATTGTAAATGCTACTTATAATAATATATCGGTTCCTGCCAATTCAGGAATCACGACGCTTAATTTTGCGTTAACCGAAATGCCATACACCGATTTGGGTGTGAATGTAATTCCTTATTTAACAGCACCAAGGCCGGGATTTACTTATAAAAACCAGATTGCTTATAAGAACAGCGGGAATACAACGATTGCAAACGGAACTTTGACGTTTACCCATGATGCTGCAGTGAGTATAAGTTCAGTTTCACAATCAGGAACAACTCCTATTGCGAACGGATTTACCTATAACTTCACAAACCTGATGCCTAACCAGATACGGTATATCACGGTTGATATGCAAGTGCCAACGATTCCTACGGTCACTTTGGGACAAACACTTACGAACAGTATTGCTTCAAGCGGTGTTGCAGGAGACATAAATGCACAAAACAACAGCAGTAATCTTACACAGATTATTGTAGGGCCTTATGATCCGAATGACAAGACTGAAAGTCATGGGGGTAAAATTGTACATGCCCAGTTTTCTTCCGGTGATTACCTGAAGTATACCATCCGTTTTGAAAATACCGGAAACTATGAAGCCGTGAATGTAAAGGTGAATGATGTATTGGATGGTAAGTTGGATGAAACAACTGTTGAAACGATCAGTACGAGCCATTCTTATGTTCTGGAGCGTAAAAACAATGTATTGAACTGGAAATTCGATGCGATTCAATTACCGCCTTCTGTTGCCAATACAAACATCGGTCACGGGTATATTACGTTTAGAGTAAAACCGAAAGCCGGTTATGCAATAGGTGATATTATCCCGAACACGGCTTCGATCTATTTTGATTTCAATCCGCCCATTGTAACGGATGTCTGTAACACCGAATTCGTGAATTCGTTAAGTACTGATACCTTCAGTAAAGAGGCTTTTGTTTTGTATCCGAATCCGACTAACGGAATCGTAAATATTGCAATGAACGATAGTAATGTGGCTGTTGATTCAGCAGAAGTAATGGATGTTTCGGGTAAAGTTCTTTTCAAAAAGACAGTAACTAATCTGAATGCTACCGTAGATTTGACGTCACTGGCTAACGGAATGTATTTCATTAAACTGAAAGCCGGCCAACAGCAAAAGACGATTAAAGTGGTGAAACACTAAGAAAATAGTACAAAAAGAAAGCCCGCCTTGTTTTAATCACAGGGCGGGCTTTTTTATTTTTTATGCTTCTTCTACTTCTGCAACTTCAAGAATAGGTTCTGTAGCATGGTGTTTCTTCAATGCAAAATAAGCTACAAAGGTACTCAACAGCATTCCCAGTCCGCCTAATATAAACGGTGCTCCTGCAAATTTGAAAGGTGCCTCGTCATGGGTAAAGTAATAAAATACACTTGACATCAGGGGCGGACCTACAATGGCCGATGCGCTCATTAAACTGGTTAAAGTCCCCTGAATTTCTCCCTGTTCATTCGGCGGTACCTGTGAAGCGATAACGGCCTGAAGTGCCGGCCCTGCAATTCCGCCCAAGCAGTACGGAACCAGGAAAGCAAACATCATCCAGCTTTCTGATGCAAAACCAAACAGAAACATTCCTATTGTATATAAAGCCATTCCCACATAGATACTTTTTACGTTGCCCAGTTTGGGGTTAATCCAACGGATCAAACCGCCCTGGACGATACCTACTAACAGTCCGATGATTCCCAACGAAATCCCGACCATCTTTTCATCCCATTTGAACTGGTACATGGTAAAGAAACTCCAGTTGCTTTGTACGGCATGCGAAGCGGTATGCAGAATAAAAACGGCTATAACCAGTCCGATCAATTTCGGGTATTTCTTTAAACTCATAAAAGAACCGATAGGATTGGCTCTTTTGATATCAAATTCCCTGCGGTGTTTCTTAGACAACGATTCGGGAAGGATAAAGTAACCGTATAAAAAGTTCAGCATACACAAAACAGCAGCGGCATAAAACGGAACACGGGAACCGTATTGCCCTAATAACCCACCGATAACCGGTCCGATAATGAATCCCAATCCGAAGGCAGCGCCTATCATTCCGAAGTTCTTCGCACGGTTTTCATTGGTGCTGATGTCTGCAATATAAGCCGAAGCCGTGGTGATACTCGCTCCGGTAATCCCGGCGATAATACGTCCCACAAACAACCAGACAATTGAAGGTGCAAAAGCCAGGAAAAGGTAATCCAGACTGAATCCCAGCAACGATAAAAGCAATACCGGCCGGCGTCCGTATTGATCACTCAGGTTTCCTACCAATGGTGCGCATACAAACTGGGTAATGGCATACGCAAAGGTCAGCCATCCGCCGTATTTTGCGGCTTCACTGATATCACCGTGAATAAGTTCCTGGATTAGTTTCGGGATAACCGGAATAATGATTCCCCAGCCGATGATGTCGATAAGCATCGTGATGAAGATAAAACCGATAGCGGCTTGTTTCTGGCTTTTTTTCATAGTTTTACTTTTTTGGTAAGGTTCTTACCGAACCAAATTCTTCGATTAAGTGTTTTTCGTAATTTTTTTCAAAATCTTCTGCCGTAAATTTCATCATGCGGGCAATATCTTCTTGTTGGCTTCTGGTAATTTCATCTGTATCCAATTGATAGTTGATGATTCTTTTTAAGATAATGATTGTATTCGTTTTGTCGTATTCCTTTAATTCAATTTCAACATCAACCAATGCGGCTGTGTTTTCTATTGGGAAATAATCGTAAGTATCACCTGATTCTTCTTGAGTAAAAGAGGAATATTCTTTTATGATTCTTTCTTTGCCGTAAGGGACAATGAATTCTTTTCCTGAACTAAGATTGACTTCAAAGGAAGGCATTGATCTTGCTCTCGATGTGGCCACAAAAGAAAAAGCACTGATCAATATAATGACAAAATTGATGGCTAAACTTCCTTTTGCCGGTAGTGCCAATTCCTGTTTGAAATAGCGGTAAGAAACCGGTAAAATTAAAAGTGCAATCCAATCGGTGCTATCAACTGTTCTGTAAAAGGTAATGTTGCTGACAGACGAAAGCCAATCAATGAACGGCTGTGCGATTTCCAGTTTCCAATACATAAAAAACAAGGCGGTCGCCATATAAATTATTTTGGTCCTTTTTTCAAAAAAAACCGAGAAGAAATACGGAAAGATGAACAGTCCGGCAAAGTCGGAAAGTTTCCCTGTAATGATGCCAGGAAAAGTATACTTTAAGTAAAAGTCATTGACAATAAGGAGTGTTAATCCGAGTATGAATAGCGGTCGGGAGAAAAGGGTATAATTTGTTCTCATGTCAACGATGAATTCCGGTAATTAAGATTAAAGCAACTAAACTTACAAAAAATCCTGTCTCTTTTTACGGTAAGTATCATTTTAAATGATTGGGATTTTCTTCTGCTTGTTTTTTGGGTATAAAGTTTCGTTTTATTTCGGCTGTAAGATTTTCACCGGGCCATATTTTTCGGTCAGGTGGTCTTCATAGTATTTTTCAAAATCCTTCAGTTGCAATTTTTCCATGGCATCATACTTTTCTTCGTCATTTCCGAAAAGTGTTGCTTTTTCAAGAGTATAACGGTCTATTTTTTTTAGGATGACCAAAGTCTTTTTTTCATCGTATTTCTTAACTTCAATATCGGTATATACCATAGTCTCCAAAGCGTCAATCCTGAAGGCATCTTTGCCGGTGGACATGTGGCTTGGATCGTTGTATTCCTTGTTTATCTCCTGTTGGCTTACCGAAAGAATATACCCTTTTCCGGAAGTAAGGTCTAAACTGATATCCTGTTCTTCCGGAAGCGTTGTGGCCACAAACGAAAAGCAGCAAATGAAAAGAAGGATTACATTGATGGCGAAATTTGGTTTTGTTGAGGTTTGTGTTTCTTTCCTGTAATAGTGATACGAAAAAGGTAGGATGTGCAACGCAAATAAATCGGTGAAATCAACCGTACGGTAAAAGCGCAGATTTGTCATTGCCGAAATAAAATCAATAAATGGTTGGGAAATTTCCAGTTTCCAGTAGATGAAAAACAATCCGGTAGCGATGTAAATGTATTTGGCCTGTCTCACAAAAAACACCGAAAAGAAGTAGGGGAAGATGAAAAGTCCTGCAAAATCAGACAGTTTTCCTGTAATTTTTCCCGGAAAAGCATATTTGAAATACAAGTCATTGGTAATGAGTAGTACTAAACCAAGTAAAAAAAGGGGACGGTATAAATGGTTGAGGTTTGCTTTCATGTTACGGATTTAGTTTGGGATTTATTGAGTTGATAATCCGGATTTAAGTGTTCTTGCCGAACCATACTTTTGCGTTAGGTGGGCTTTAAAGTGTTTTTCAAAATCTTTGCGTGTTAAGCGGTTTAACTTTTTTGTTATTTCTTCTTCTTTTTCTCTTGATGGATTACCTTTAATACTATAATCTAGGATTTCTTCTAAAATTATTATGGAGTTGTTTTTGTCATATTCTTTTACTTCTAGCTTTACATAAATAGTTGTTTCATATCCATTTAAATAAAAAGAATCATAAAACGTGTTGCTTGATATTAGATCGCTGAATTCTTTTTGTAACTGCTCCTTTGATACCGGGATCATATACGCTTTTCCGGATTTTATATTAATAACGGGAACATCTTCCGGCAATTTTGTCGCCACAAATGAAAAAGCGCTGATTAGTATGACGGTCATTTGGATTGCTAAATTCCCTTTTACCGGCAACACTAATTCTTTCCTGAAATACTGATAGGATACCGGAAGAATTAATAAAGCAATCAAGTCTGTTACATCAACGGTTCGGTAAACCGGAAGATGAGTAAGTGATGAAAGCCAATCGATATAGGGTTGTGAAATCTCCAGTTTCCAGAAAGTAAAATACAAAGCCGTAGCCACGTAAACAATTTTGGTTCTCTTCTCAAAAAACACCGAAAAGAAATACGGGAAAATGAACAAACCGGCAAAATCCGAGAGTTTTCCGGACACTATTCCCGGAAAGGCATATTTTAAATAAAAGTCATTGGCAATGAGTAGTACCAAACCCAGTAAAAATAAAGGTCTGGTGAAAAGGGACAGGTTTGCTCTCATGTTATTGTGTTTTCCCTCCAGTTCAAATTTGGGTTGGTAAAATTACAAAAAAAACCCGCCTCTTTTTAAGGAGAGCGGGCAATCATCAATCAAAAACAGGGACGCTATGTATCCATCCTTTTTTGTATTGGCTTCTTGCGGTCGCTTTTCTTGACACCGCCGGCCATTTCATATTGTGAGCTGTTCTTTCCGTACTTGGTGGCTACTCCGGCCAATATACGTTCGTTCCAGTCTTTTATCGCATCAATCTTGGTGATGCAGTTGTTGTACAAATTGTCTACGGTACTCAGTGCCGTGTTGTACGCTTCGAGATCAGCATTAAGCGAATTAATCTGATCTTCATAATTGCGGGCAGTAAAGCCGCTCCCCAAATCCAAAGTATTTTCGATACTCTTGATTGCCGCCAGTCGTGTGCGTGCTTTTTCTAAGTCAAGTACACGTGAAAGTTTTTTTCTAGCCATGATTTTTCGTTTTTTAATTAGTTATTATTTAGATGATTAATTATCAAAAACCAAAACTCATGCCAAACTATAGGAATATTCTTATTTTTTTAATTTGCAAAGCCAATTTTGTATACAAAAAGAGGAAGGTAAGTATTGTTTTAATTTTATAAAACACAGATATTCAATGATTTGTAAATAAATAAAATAATTCTCAAAGCCGAAGAAATAATTTTAATTTTTATAAAAATTAGTTGAAAATGAGAACTACTAATTAAGTAAGTAGTTCACCAAACTTAATTAGTAGTTCTCTGTATTTAGTTTGGAGTTCACCTAATTAAGTAAGTAGTTCACCAAACTTAATTAGTAGTTCTCTGTATTTAGTTTGGAGTTCACCTAATTAAGTAAGTAGTTCACCAAACTTAATTGGTAGTTCTCCGTATTTAGTTTGGAGTTCACCTAATTAAGTAAGTAGTTCACCAAACTTAATTGGTAGTTCTCTGTATTTAGTTTGGAGTTCACCTAATTAAGTAAGTAGTTCACCAAACTTAATTGGTAGTTCTCCGTATTTAGTTTGGAGTTCACGTTTTAAAGTTCTTAGTCCTTAGCACTTAGTCCATAGTATTGCTTGAAGAAAGATTAATTTTGTGCGTTTGTTTAATACATTCATCAGATAATCACAAAAAACTCATAACTCAATTATCAGTTCACATTTTAAAGACGGCGTTTCGGGCCATCGAGTAAATAGATCCAGATCATCCGAGAGAGGCGGAAGTTGAAGGTACTCCACATCACGGCCAGCATTGCAATTAAGCCCACAATCGTTAAGAAGCTCTCGATGAACTGGAAGGCAATCAAAAAGAAGACCACCATTTCGGCTACTAAAAGCGAATAGCTCACAAACATTGATCCGAAGAAATACCCCGGTTCTTTTTCAAACTTGTGGTTGCAGTGTGAACAGTTCGTATGCATCTTGGGTAATTGAAAAAGAAAGATGTTCCCTTTTTTAGCAAATACCTGTCCCTGATGACATTTTGGACATTTTTCCCCGATAATATTTAAGAAAGTTGACATGACTTATTTTTTAGGTAAAGGTAGGGTGATGTCGCCGTTTGTCTATTGCTAAATCACGCTACTATTTGTACTTTTAGGACATAAAAGAGAGTAGTAGGTTATGAAGAATTTTGCGGTACTGAATCTGGAGCACTTTGAAGGGCGGAATAAAGTGGAAGGTTTTCATGTGAATACGATGGAAAACCATATTGTTACGGCGCATAAGAACATCCACAAGCCCCACAAGCACAGTTTTTACCTGACTGTACTATTCACACACGGAAGCGGTATCCATGAAGTTGATTTTGTGACGTATGACATCAAACCGGGCAGTCTTTTCTTTTTGAATCCGGGACAGATGCACCACTGGGAACTGTCGGATGATATCCGCGGATTTATTTTTATGCACTCGCAATCATTTTATGATGTACACTTTGCCAGTGGGAAGATCAACCACTATCCTTTTTTTCACAGCATCCAGAATCCGCCGGTTTTGTATCTGGAGGAGAAGGATCTTTCATATTTCAGTGGGTTGTTTGGACAGATTTTGAGCGAAGGGATTTCGGCCCATGTGTTGAAGGTGCCTAAAATTATCGCCCTGACCGAATTGGTTTATATCGGAAGTACCCGTTTATATATAGGAGATGCTGTTTTGGAGCAATTGCAATTGAATTCCTATTCCGAAAAGTTTCAGCAGTTTGAGCGTTTGGTGGAGCAGCATTACAAAACCGAAAAAGCAGCGTCGCAATATGCCGATTGGCTGCACATCTCCCCAAAGCACCTGAACCGCATCACGCAGGATATGGTGAACAAGACCACGACCGATGTTATCCTGGAACGGGTTTTTCTGGAAGCCAAGCGCGAACTGATCACGCAGAAATTCAGTTTCAGTGAAATTGCCACCGATTTAGGGTATGCTGATTATGCCTACTTTTCCCGACTGTTTAAAAAGAAGTGTGGTGAAACGCCTTCGGAGTTTATGCAGCGTTATAGGTAGTAAATAAAAATCCCGAACGTCACTTCGAGAACCTCAGTGACCCGTTCGGGATTTATGTTTTTTATTCTTTATAGGTTAGGCTAAACCATCTTGAAACGGTAGCTGAGCCTGTCGAAGCTACAATTCCAATGCTTTTCTTGGATTACCACCCATCAAGATTTCTGTTGGGTTTTCCAATGCTTCTTTCACAGCCACTAAGAAACCAACCGACTCACGTCCGTCGATGATTCTGTGGTCATAAGACAATGCTACGAACATTACCGGAGCAATAACGATTTGTCCGTTTTTAACGATCGCTCTGTCCACTACATTGTGCATTCCAAGGATACCAGACTGAGGAGGGTTGATGATAGGAGTCGATAACATCGATCCGAATACACCACCGTTAGAAATCGTGAATGTACCACCTGTCATTTCATCCACAGTGATTTGTCCGTCACGTGCACGTAAAGCCAAACGTTTGATTTCAGCTTCCACACCACGGAAAGATAACAATTCAGCGTTACGCATTACCGGAACCATTAATCCTTTTGGTCCTGAAACTGCAACTGAGATATCACAGAAGTCATAAGAAATTTTCTCCTGACCGTCGATCATTGAGTTTACATCCGGGTACAATTGTAAAGCGCGTGTTACCGCTTTAGTGAAGAAAGACATAAAGCCTAATCCCATTTGGTGTTTTGCTTTGAATTCTTCTTTGTACTGATCACGTAATTTATAAATTTCAGTCATGTCAACTTCATTGAAAGTAGTCAACATCGCTGTTTCGTTTTTAGCAGCTACCAAACGCTCTGCTACTTTACGGCGTAACATTGATAATTTTGATCTTTCAGAACCACGAGAACCTCCTGTTGGAGTTCCCATTGAAGGTACAGCGTTTGCTGCATCTTCGGTAGTGATTCTTCCTGCTTTACCTGTACCGGATACAGTTGCAGGATCGATGTTTTTCTCTGCTAATATTTTTTTGGCAGCCGGTGAAGCTGAACCTGTAGCATACGTAGTTTCTGCAGCTGGAGCAGCTTTAGGCGCTTCAGCCTTTGGAGCTTCCTCTACTTTTACGGTTGCTGAGCTTGTCGAAGCATCCGGTTTAGCTGCATCCGTATCGATTAAACAAACTACAGCACCTACAGCTACCGTATCACCTTCTTCTGCTTTAAGCGTAATGATTCCGCTCATTTCAGCCGGTAATTCCAGTGTTGCTTTATCTGAATCAACTTCTGCAATGGCTTGGTCTTTTTCTACATAGTCTCCGTCTTTTACTAACCAAGTTGCAATTTCTACTTCCTTGATTGACTCTCCCGGTGAAGGGACTTTCATTTCTAAAATCATCGGTTATAATTTTATAAAGTGTTGTTATATATCAGTTTATCAAAAATACAATTTTTATTGGAATAAGGTTTTGTCAAAAACCATCGCAATAGCCGCGGCATGACGTTTTTTGGAACGTACATAACTTCCCGCTGCCGGTGCACTGTATGCTTTAGGTGATGCCACTCTGAATTTCACTTCGTTGAAGTTCATCAGCATGAATCCGTAAGCACCCATGTTTCTTGGTTCTTCCTGAGCCCAAACGTAATCATCCGCATTAGGGTATTTGGCAATGATGGCTTTCATTTGTTCCACCGGTAACGGGAACAATTGCTCCAATCTTACCAAGGCCACATCGTTTCTTCCGTTTGCTTCTCTTTCCGCTTTTAAGTCGTAGTAGAATTTACCCGTACAGAATACCAATGTTTTGATATCAGCAGCATTTACGTTTGCATCGTCTATTACTTCCTGGAATTCACCGTTAGTAAATTCAGCTACCGAAGAAACCGCTTCCGGGTGACGTAGTAAACTCTTAGGTGTCATTACTACTAATGGTTTACGGAACTTCGTTACCATCTGTCTTCTTAATAAGTGGAAGAAGTTGGCCGGTGTCGTACAATCGGCTACATACATATTATGGTGTGCACATAGTTGTAAGAAACGCTCCATACGTGCCGAAGAGTGTTCAGCTCCCTGGTTTTCGTATCCGTGCGGTAATAACATTACAATACCATTCTGGTTGTTCCATTTGTCTTCTGCAGCAGAGATGTACTGGTCAATCATAATTTGAGCACCGTTTCCGAAATCCCCGAACTGAGCTTCCCAGATCGTTAAGGCATTCGGGTTAGCCAAAGCATAACCGTATTCGAAACCTAACACACCATATTCTGAAAGGTGTGAGTTGTATACTGAGAAATTACCTTTTTTGTTAGGGATGTGATTCAACAAGATTACTTCTTCTTCTGAATCCTCTACCTTAATAACAGCATGACGGTGTGAGAATGTACCACGCTCAACGTCCTGACCGGAAATACGTACATCGTATCCTTCCGTTAATAAAGATCCGTAAGCTAACATTTCACCCATAGCCCAATCCAGTTTATCTGTTTCGGTATACATGGTTTTTCTGTCACCGATCAGTTTTGTGATTTTGCTGATGAATTTTTTATCGGATGGCAATTCGGTTACTGTTTTGGCAACAGCGTCAATTACTTCCTTGCTTACTTTTGTCTCATACTTCTGAAGCATTCCTTCCGCTTCCACTTGTTCGAAACCTTTCCACTCATCCTGCATGAACGGAGAAATTACCGTTAAGTCTTTTTTGCGTGAGTTTTCCAGGTTTTCTTCCAAAGAAGCTTTGTATTCGTCTTCAAGAGACTTTACATAATTTCCGTCGATGGCACCTTCTGCTGTTAATTGTTCAGCATAAATGTCTCTTGGGTTTTTATGTTTTGAAATTGCTTTGTATAAAATAGGTTGTGTAAACTTAGGTTCGTCACCTTCGTTATGCCCGTATTTTCTGTATCCCAATAAATCGATGAATACATCAGTCCCGAATTCCATGCGGTATTCAAGGGCGAATAACATAGCGTGTACTACAGCTTCAGCGTCGTCAGCATTCACGTGTAATACCGGAGATAAGGTTACTTTGGCGATATCGGTACAGTAAGTAGATGAACGTGCATCTAAATAGTTAGTGGTAAATCCTACCTGGTTGTTGAACACCACGTGGATGGTACCATTGGTTTTATATCCGTCCAGTTTAGCCATCTGGATGATTTCATAGACAATACCCTGACCGGCTACGGCAGCGTCACCGTGAACGGCGATAGGCAATACCTTAGAGAAATCCTGTGGGTAATATTTATCCTGTTTGGCACGGGTAATACCTTCAATCACGGCACCAACAGTTTCAAGGTGCGAAGGGTTTGGTGCTAAATTGATGTTGATGTTTTTTCCGTTAGCGGTTTGTCTGTTGGCCGTTAAACCCAAGTGGTATTTTACGTCACCGTCAAACAATGCATCGTCGTCGTAATCTTTTCCGTCAAATTCAGAGAAGATATCCTGAGTCGGTTTTCCGAAAACATTAGCCAAAACGTTCAAACGTCCACGGTGGGCCATACCCATTACGAATTGCTCCACACCTTTATCGGCAGCAGCTTCGATTAAGAAATCCAAAGCCGGGATTGCAGATTCGATACCTTCTAACGAGAAACGTTTCTGACCTACATATTTAGTATGTAAGAAGTTCTCGAAAGAAACCGCTTCGTTTAATTTCTTAAGGATGCGTTTCTTTTGGTCGGTATTGAAATTAGGTAAGTTGTCGTTGATATCCAAACGGCGTTGGATCCAGTCGATTACTTTCGGGTCACGGATGTACATATACTCCACACCGATGTGTTGGCAGTATACATTGTCAAGGTGTTTTACGATATCGCGTAAAGAACATGGTTGTAGGTTCACCACTTTAGCGGCATCGAAAACAGTGTTTAAGTCGGCATCACTTAATCCGAAGTTTTCCAATGATAAAACAGGAGCATAATTTCTTCTGTCGCGTACCGGATTGGTTTTAGTGAATAAGTGTCCACGGGTTCTGTACCCGTCAATTAGTTTAAGAACGTTGAATTCTTTTTGTAACTTTTCGGCATTACCGCTGATGGGTGCGTCACCATTTGAGATCGCATTTAACTGGTCAACCGGACTTCCAAATTCATTTGCGAAGTCGAAACCTTGAAAAAAAGCTCTCCAGCTAGGCTCTACACTATCAGGGTTTTGTAGATATTGTTCGTATAAATCGGCGAAAAAGGCCGTGTGTGCTGCGTTTAAAAAGGAAAACCTATCCATAATATTGGTCTGAGGACGATTTAGGTTAAAAAATTTATGCAAAAGTATAAACTTTTCGGCTAATCTTTTAAACAAAATAGTACATTTATGTGTTTAATTTTTAAATATTTAAAATGATGTTAAAAATTGGTGGGAACTTTGTTAAAATGATTTTTATTTTCGGGATATTTTTTAATAGTGCAATTTCCGGAGCACAAAACGATTCAATACCAAAGGCTAAAGGAGAATTCTGGAAGAAAGTACAATTTGGCGGAGGGATAGGACTTGGTTTCGGGAACCGTTACACGAATGTATCCGTTTCCCCGATGATGTATTATAATGTAAACCCTACTTTATCTTTAGGAGTGGGTTTAAACGGGAGTTACTCGAAAGACAAAAACTATTATGAGTCATGGATTTACGGAGGAAGCGTAGGAGCTATTGTGAATCCTATAGATTATATACAACTTTCGGCTGAATTAGAGCAACTTCGTGCCAATGTAGAGTTTAAAGAAAGTGTAGGCGGGATGAAAGACAATTTTTGGAACACAGCTTTATTTATAGGAGCAGGTTACCGCAGTAATAATTTTACGATAGGAATCCGTTATAATGTGCTGTATGATGATGATAACCGGATTTATTCAGATCCGTGGATGCCTTTTGTAAGGGTGGTGTTTTAAAAGGAATTTACTACATATAATAAGAAGGAGAGCAATGGCTCTCCTTTTTAATTAGGTGTTATTTACTTTTGCTTTCTGTTCCGCAAACAGATGAACATTGGGATGAAATTGTTCTGTTAGATGTTGGCACATCACTATCGCCACCATATAGCTTTTTCATTTGATCTGCATTCAGTTCTGTTACAGATTGTTTGTTGAATTGTAATTTCAGTCTGTTTTCTTTTTTTATATCGTTTTTTTATGGATTAGTTGGAGGTAGTCCGCCGTCTTCTGTTCCGCAAAGAGCTGAACATAGGGATGAAACAGTTCTGTCAGATGTTGGTATGCCACTATCACCACCATATAAATTTTTCATTTGGTCAGCATTCAGTTCAGTTACAGATTGCTTGTTGAATTGTAATTTCAGTCTGTTTTCTTTTTTCATATCATTTTTTTATGGATTAGTTGTAGGTAGTGCACCGTCTTCTGTTCTGCAATTCAAAGAAGTGGTGGTTATGGTTCTCTGATCTGAAATACTGCCATTTGTTGTAATACCACCGGCGTTGATTTCCATTAATTGTTGCCCGTTAAGTTCTAAAACACCAATCTTTTTAAAGGCTAATTTTTCTACTTTGTTTTTTTTCATAATATTTGTCTGATTTTTTTTCAAATGTATTGTTTTCTGCTTTTGAAAATAAAAAACAAACACCTTTTTTTATAAAAAACGTTTTTGCTAATACCCAGTGTTTACAATTGTTTACCATGAAAAAGTACTTTTTTTTTCTTTTTGTTATTATAGGTAGTGTCCATGCCCAAGATCAGATGGCATTATATGATTCGATTGTTAAATACCAGTTTAACAATTCAGAATTAGCGAAGCATTACAGCTTTGAATTATTGAAACTGTCAAAAGAAAACAAACTGATCAACGGTGAGTGCAACGCCTATTTTCATCTTGCTGATATTTATAGTGCAATGGAGCAGAAAGACAGCACATTGTATTATTATGATAAGGCAATACAAAAGGCAGAGGAAAAAGGAAGGTATAATCTGGTTCTTATTTACAAGATTAATAAAGCGAATTATTTTTTCTGTCAATTTGATTATGAAGCATCACTTGTTACTTATAATGAATCTCTTGAGTTGGCCAAAAGCAATAATAATGAGAGTCTTTACGAATATGTTTTGTTTAAAAGAGGGCGCATTGATTATGAACTTGAAAAGTACAGCCAAGCATTAGAAGTTTTTAAAAAGAGCAGTAAGGTTAAAAGTTTTGAGCCGGCAATTGGATTGGAGGTTCAACTCAGCATTGCCCGGACTTACATAAAATTGAAGCAGCCTGAGCAGGCATTGGTCTACATTGATTCGGGAATCAGGAACTCGAGAATACATAAACATGTTGTTTTCGGGATTAATTTCCGGGTTGAAAAGGGGATTTACCTGATTGCCAAAAAGAAATTCAGTGAAGCTGAAAAAGTTTTTGCTGAAGCGGAATCAATGGTAACCCAAACTAACGATCAGGATATAATTTATCATGTATTGCTCAATAAATCGAAATTGTACCTGCTTGAGGACAGGAAGAAAGAAGCAATTGCAACCTTGGAAGGTTTACTAAAGAAAAATAATGCGGATACCATACCGGTAGAATATTTAGTAGAAATCTACTATTTGCTGGCAGAGAGTTACCGTTTGACAGATAATGCAGTATCATCCAATGAGTATTACCAAAAATATATAGCCGAATCCAAAAAAATAGGTAAGAAAAAGATTGATACCATTGATTACCTGCATTCTATGGATGTTTCTGAAATAGAAAGCCAGAAAGCTTCCCTGGTTATGCAGAAATGGTTTTTAATAACTGCCTTTTCGGTTTTAGGTGTTTTTGTAATTTTTCTTTATTTCAGAAAGAGAAGAAACGATCGTGAAAACCAATCGAAGTTTGAAAGTCTTATCAGAAGAATAGATGAATATGAAGCCGAGCGCAATGCCGAAAAGGAATCTTATACCGAAGATCAGGAACATCATATAGCCAAAAACACCATTACCTATATTGAAGTTGGGGGAAATGAGCCTGTTTTCACCGAAAATGAATCCGATACTGATTCAGTAACTGCTGATGAAGAATCAGAAGGATTGGAAGAATTTAATGAAAATCATGCTAATGAAACCAGTTCCGGATTCATAATTAAGGATGAAACCGTTAATGAAATCCTTGAAGGTTTAGTCAAACTTGAAGAAAAGAAATACTTCCTGAAACAGGAGTGTACGCTGCATACCGTAGCCAAGAAACTCAAAACCAATACGGCTTATCTTTCTAAAATCGTGAATAACGAACTGGGGAAAAGCTTCAGTACTTATATCAATGAGCTCCGCATTAACTATGTTATTGTCGAATTAAAGAACAATGCGAGGTTAAGATCTTACTCTGTTAACGCGATTGCAGTCGAAATCGGTTACAAAAGGCCTGATGCTTTTACCCGTTATTTTAAGGAAGCAACCGGTATAACTCCTACTATTTATATTAAAAAGATCAATCAGCACATGGAAAACACTAAATAGTGTAATTATTTGATTTTGTGTTATTTGTATTAGTTTTTCAGCACACTTTTTTATAAAAAGGTGTGTTTCTCATTTTTTTACTTCCTAAATCCTCTTTTACTTTGGCTCAACGAAAATGAATAAGGCGCCATTCAATTTCGCTTGCTTAAAACAGATGTGGAAGATGCTGTTTTATCCGAAAATTTAACAAAATAAAAACCGGCAAGTTGTTGTAAGGAATTATTGTACAGAGGTGAAGCAGATTATAATCTGATAAATGTTTTTGCCCTTCCATTACTTCTCACAAGGCTTGTTTGTTGAAAGAAAGTTTTAATTACAAACAATGCATCTGAAAAAAAACAAAAGACTGAACCGGAATACAATTTTTGAATTGAATGATCCAGAGGAACTTGATCATAAGCAAACCGGAGTTAGGTTAATTGTCTTCAGGCTTAAAGAGGCACTGAAAAGAATCCTTTAAAGTGTAATCCTTATTAAACCATTGTTTTTAAAGTAATTAATTCTTTCGGGGAAGAACCTGAAAATCCTGTCAAAGAGTAGGGACTAATTCAAAAATTAAGAACAATGAAAAATCAATCAGCGAATACCAAACTGCTTTTTGAAAAAACAGCCATTGTTGAATTGAACGATGATCAGTTGATGGCTTTTCATGGAGCCGGTTTGGGAGATGCCATACAATCGGCAGTAGCATCTTTTGTACAAAACATGCCCGCAGGGACTAATGCAGCTATCGTTTCGGCAGCAGTGAATTTTGCACAGACGTTGCAATTGCCATAAATCAATTAATTAACTAAAATTTTATAATCATGAAAAAACAAAATGCAAACAAATTGGCTTTTGCCAAAAAAAACGTAACCGAATTGAACATTGAAGAGTTGAACAAAATCCAAGGAGGAACCGGGTATTACAATCAGTATCCAACTAATCCTTTAGGATGTACTTACTGTATAGCCAGCAGTAACGGGCCCGGTACTATTGGGGAGTATTATGAAACAATTATTCTGCAATAATCAATTATGAAAAAACAAAATGTAAACAGCAAGTTGGCTTTTGATAAAAAGTCAGTTGCAGAATTAAACAGTAAAGAAATGGAAGATGTACTTGGAGGAACAAATGCTTTTGGTTATCCACAGGTTGTTATTTACATGACTCCGGCAATCTTCACATCAGGACTTATTGGGGAAGAAGGGAATGCTAATTAATCTATTAATCTGAATATTATGAAAAAACAAAGTGGAAATGTTTTGGCTTTTGCAAAAGCTTCAATAACCGAATTAAACGAGATTTTGTTGTCAGAAATCAACGGCGGCTCAACTATTAACGGTGGGATTGACTGTTCCGGCTGTTGCTGTGACCCATTGGTGGATGCAATGAAACCTAAAAATATTCTGCAATAGAATATAAAGAGTAGCAATTGATTTATGACTTATTGATTGAAGTTTATATCATGCCCAAGCCGCTTAGGTTATTAAAAAAATGATACGATGTAAAGCTTAATTTTGAATGATGTCAGGAATTTCAATTGTAAGGAGTAACCTGAAAATCCTATAAAGAGTAAGGAAATAATTTAAACCATATGAAAATGAAAAATCAAAATGTAAACAAACTGGTTTTCACTAAAACAGCTCTTTTCGAGTTGAATGATAGCGAGTTGAATGGTGTGAACGGAGGTTCAACACCTGGGTGTTTTTCCTACATTATAGGTTATACACTTTCGCTCAAATTAACAGAAAGAGAAACAGAATGCGGACCTAATTAAACTGGTTTTTGATTTGTAAAGCAAGGAGGAACCTGAAAATTCTTTAACAGAGTAGGGAAAATAAAACTATAAGAAAATGAAAAAACAAAATGTAAACAAGCTTGTATTTGCTAAAACTAATGTAGCAGAACTAAATGACTATCAAATGTATAATATTAACGGAGGTACTTCTCCTGCTGTGACATCTTCGATGCCTTGTGCTGCTGCAGTTGAAGCTGCTGCAGTTTCATCAACTGGTTGTATCGCAGCCGTAGCAATTGGTATCAAAACAATTTTTGATTAATCTGTTTTTTGAGATGGAGTAACCTGAAAATCCATAAGAGAGTAAGGAAGAAAATTTAAAATATAAACCATTAAATTCAGTATTATGAAAACAAATAAATTGATTTTCGATCAAACTGCAGAATTAACATTCGGCGAATTGAATGCTATATCCGGAGGTGCAGATATTAGTGCACAATGTGTATTGGGAACTATTGGTTCAGCAGGAACAGGAGCACTGGCCGGAGCTGCAGCCGGATCAGTGATTCCTGGCTTAGGAACTGGTTTTGGAGCAGCTTATGGGGCTATTTTTGGTGCCTATATTGGTATTGCTGAATATTGTTTACCATAATTGATTTGTCATGAAAAAATCAAAATCAGTTAACAAACTGGCTTTTACAAAAGCCAGTGTTGCAGAATTAAACAATGACCAACTGTATATTGTAAACGGAGGAAGTTGTTCCGGTTGTATTTGTGACGCAGTAGTTGATGCAATTGTGGAAGTCACTAAGGATTTCACACGCCCAATTATTAAATAAAGTTTTAAAAATTAAATCAGATTTGTTGACAAAAAAAAGCCAGACTCTTGAGCCTGGCTTTTTCTTATTTTTTTAATTCTTTTAAAGACTTATTTGTAACTCTACCTGAACGTTAAGGCAATATCTCCCTGTGAAAATACTTCTTGGATCAGTATCGATTCCAGCAGCTGTTCCCCCATAAACTTTGCTTGCTTCTTCAGAATTTAACTCTACAATGTTAATCTTTTTAAAATCTAATTTTTGAAATCTAATTTTTTTCATAATCTTTGGCTTTTTAATTTGATACCCAAATCTATTTGAAAAAAGCTGACCGGAAAAATGTATAAGCCTTAAATTTATAAAAAATGGATAATTTTAATTTTTTTAAATAAATGATTTTCAATAGGTTGCTTGAATTAAATAAAAAAAACTGGCTATTTTGTGTCACTTTTTTAACTCTCATAAATACTCCGATTTTTTCTCAAAAAAATGACAGAATCAATGATTCTATCAAAAAGTATATATATGCAAATCCGCAAAAAGCAAAAAAATATTCCCATAAGTTACTATCGTCATTAAAAAACAGTGGTCAGACCAAGGAAATTGTTTTCACATATTGTATGCTAGCCGACTTATGCGGAGCCTTAAGTGAAAAGGACAGTGTTTTTTATTATTTCGATAAAGCCATACAGGTTTCGGGTAATGACAAGGACTTTGAATTGATTGTAAAAGTTAACAAAGGGAATTATTTGTTCAATCAGTTTGATTTTGAAGGAGCCTTGAATATATACGATGAGGTATTGGCCATATGCCAGGAATCAAATGATGAAAAAACATACAATTACATACTGATTAAAAAGGCGAGTATCCTGTTCGAATTGGAAAAGTATGATGAAGCATTGGTCATATACAAAGAAAATCTGAAGAAAGATCTTAATGAGGTACGGTTGCTTGATGTGAAACTTGGACTGGTTAAGTCTTACATCAAATTGAAACAACCTGATTCTGCTTATATCTATATCAATAAAAGTATTAAGGAGTGTAGGGAGAATAATCTGAAAGAGCATGAAATTCATTTCTTAAAGCAACTTGGACTTTACTATATTGATAAAGGAAAATTGGGCGAAGCAGAAAAAGTGATGCAAAATGCATTGCAGATTGCAGAAGTAACAGAGAATATCAATGTGATTGCACCTATTCAGATTGATATTTCAAAAATTTTCACGTTAAAGAAGGATTATAATCCGGCAATTACCACTTTGTTGAAAATGATAGACTCCAAGGATGTTGGGTTAATGCCTATCGAATATCTATCAGAGATGTACTATCTGACGGCTGAAAACTATAAATTTTTGGGGAATACAGAAAAATCAAACTATTATTTCCAACTTTTTATAGACAAATCAAAAAAAATAGGACAGAAAAAAATCGATACAATCGACCACTTGCATAAAATCGATATTTCAGAATTGCAAAACAGGGAAGCTTCACTTATTAACCAGAAATGGGGCTTGTTTTTGATAGTCTTGATTTTGTTTGTGGTTGTATTTGTCGTTTATATCAATAAAAGGGGAATTGAAAAGCAAAACCAGCTGAAATTTGATGAATTACTTTTTAAAATCAGAAACTACGAAGAAGAAACTAAAAATATCCAACTTTCAAGTGTTAATGAGCCGATTATAGGTTCTTTGATAGAGACGGAGGATTTATATGAAGATACCATTCAGGAAGATGCTGAAGTTGAAGCTTTTGCAGAGGAAATTAGCAATGAAAATGAATTTTTAGATGATTCGGAATCTGAATTAAACTATGAAGAACCTGATACAGGTGATACCGAAGTACAAAACAGTAATTCAGGTTTCAATATAAAAGATGAAACGGTGGCCGATATCCTTGAGAAACTCATAAAGCTGGAAGAGAAAAAACAGTTTTTAAGACAGGATTTCACATTGCACTATGTGGCTAAAAAGCTAAAAACGAATACCGCTTACCTTTCTAAAATTATTAATTCCGAATTAGGAAAGAGTTTTAGTACGTATGCAAACGAATTAAGGATAAATTATATCATTCTCGAATTGAAGAACAATGCTAAATTGAGGTCATATTCCATTAGCGCAATTGCCGAAGAAATAGGTTATAAAAGTCCTGAATCTTTTACTAAATACTTCAAAGCAGCCACTGGAATCAGTCCATCGGTATATATCAAAAAAATAAATGAAATAAATTAGATTTGAGTTTAAATCGCTGCAAATCAATTATTTAAAATTCATCTACACGCCCTGTATTTTATAAATATGGGGCGTGTTCGTTTTTTTATTCGAAATTAACCTGTTTACTTTGTCGAAGAAATTTGAAGGAAATCTGATTATTTCTGCTTTGGACTTTTTATGGTGGTGAAATTAAGTAGCCACCTAAAGTCAAAATAAAACAGAAAAAATAAAACAGAGTGTGGAAGACTCTGTTTTATAAGAAAATTTAACAAAATATAAACCTAACAAGTTATTGCTAGAATTTACATTCTGCAAATATAGTAATTTTTTTATTCTATAAAAGTTACTATTCAAAATGTCTACACTAGCATTGCTTATAGGTCTGATTAAAGAAAATGAGCAATTACAAAAGAAACAGATTAAGTTCGAATTCAATTTTCAAAATCAATGAAAAGGATCTGCATGTACCGCAGCAATCCTTTCTGGATCAAATCCAGTCTTTTTTGAAAAGAATCATGTTTTGGAAATGAATTTTACACTAAAAGTTTTTTAAATCCAGTTTTGACTGATTTACACGTTGCTTATGCTTTCTCTTAAAGAGATTGCAGTCATGGTATTGCATATCATTATTTTATAAACTGTAAACACATTAATTATGAAAAAGCAAAACAATAACAAATTGGCTTTTAATAAGGCTGTCGTTACTGAATTGAACAGTTCTGAAATGAATGTTGTAGGCGGAGCAATTCCAACAACATCAACAATAGGACCAATGACAGTAATTACAATTATGACAACCGGTTGTTCATTCTGTATATCAAGCAGCAACGGGAATTTTACACAAAACGAATTATAAATAGACAAAAGATGAAAACTAGCACAAAAAACACTCTGGCCTTTAATAAATCTACTCTTTTAGAATTAAATGAAAGTTCATTGTTAGAAGTAAACGGCGGAACACTGGAAACCTCTGGACACTGCTGTTTCACAACAAGAGAACTGGAATTAGCTAACGCTTAAAAAGGTTAATGGTATAATCAAATAATTAATGAAAGCACTGTATTTCAATTAAGCAGTGTCTGTCGAATTGATTGATCTGAAACCATTAGCAATTGTGGAAGGTACTGAAGATATGCCGGTACCGACCATGATCCAGAATTTGAACCAAATATCGCATATAACAATCTGATAATTAATAAAACTAAAAACATTATGAAAAAACAAAACGCAAACAAACTGGCTTTTAACAAAGCTGTTGTAACTGAATTAAATGCAGACCAAATGATTAAAGTTGGTGGGGGAACACGTTTTCCAAACCCTATGAATACGCTTCCAAGCGACATGAGCTGTACTTTTTGTATCTCTAGCAGCAACGGTAATTGGACAAGGGAAGAGAATTATCAATTTCAGACTTTATAATGAAAACGGATAAGCAGAACAGTAAATTATGGTTTGGTAAAACGGTAGTTGCTGAATTGAACGAAAGCCAGTTAATGGGAGTTAACGGCGGTGCAGACGGATCTATCGACTGGCCTTCTACAGGGTGCTTATGTACCCTGATTACAAGAACTATCAAACAAACGGCTCAGTAATATGAAAAGTAAAAAAACATATGGCAGCTTGGTTTTTAATAAATCGGTTGTTACCGAATTGGATAATCAGGCATTAGCTTCAGTAAGCGGAGGAACCAGTTACTTGACTGTTGTTGGCCCAATCAGTGTATTCACGATTATTCTGATGGATATAGGCGTGGATGCCGAATAAATAAATACAGATTTTAGGATTGGCTGCGTGTAACCAACACCGGCAAACAAAACTTTTAATTAGGCTTTGCAAGTCTGAATTAAAGGCAGGAGAAATATTGCCCAAAGTAAAGCAAATGCTCCCTTGACTTGTTGATCCAATTGTCTGTGTATGAATTTGTCTTCTTCGGTTTTGCGGCCGGAAACAGTAAGTATAAAATTTAATAAACTATAAAACAAAAACAATGAAAAAACAAAATGTAAGCAACAAGTTGGCTTTCAATAAAGCAGCTGTTATCGAATTGAATGACTCATTATTGACTTCAGTAAACGGAGGAATTGCTTCAACTATCGTTGGAGGAGAAACTTGTTCAGGATGTGTATGCTATCCGGTTACTATCAAATTAACACGTCAGGAAACAATTATCCAACTGTAAGCATCATGAAAAAGCAAAATGTAAACAACAAGTTAGCTTTTAATAAAGCAGCTGTTATCGAATTGAATGACTCATTATTGACTTCAGTAAACGGAGGAATTGCTTCAACTATCGTTGGAGGTGAAACTTGCTCAGGATGTGTTTGTTATCCGGTTACTATCAAATTAACCCGTCAGGAGACAATTATTCAATTGTAAGCATCATGAAAAAGCAAAATGTAAACAACAAGTTGGTTTTTAATAAAGCCGCTGTTACCGAATTAAACGAATCTTCATTGAAAACTGTAAATGGTGGGGCACCGGAAATCATCACAAGCAGCAATAATTGCTCAGGATGTTTTTGCCTTCCTGTAACAACAAGATTAACAATAGTAGTTGCTGAAATGTAATTTAAAAGATTATGAAAAAACAAAATGTAAACAACAAGTTGGCTTTCAATAAAGCGGCTGTTACCGAATTAAACGAGAATGTATTGGCTGAAATCAATGGTGGTGCTTCAATTAATGATCTTATCGACGCCATTGGAGATGCCATCAAAGATGCAGTTAGCCAAATGACGCGTCCAATTATCCGATAATTAACCCAGGACTTTACAAATGAAAAAGCAAAATGTAAATAACAAGTTGGCTTTCAACAAAGCCGCTGTTACTGAACTCAACGATTTTTCAATGTCAAATGTTCATGGTGGATCTACTGAAACCGTGGGTATTTCAATCAGTATCATCATCATAACCATCAAAGTTATTGATATGATGCATGAAGAAGCAATGAAATAGTATGAAGAAGCTGGAAAAAAGTAGCCAACTGACTTTTAATAAAGCGGTAGTTACCGAATTGAGAGATTCCCTAATGCAACAAATTAACGGCGGAAGTGCCTTTAATGAAGTTGTTATTCAGCTCACGGCTCTATTAATCAAGTAATTAAATAATAACTAATAATTAAAAACAAGTAAAATGAAAAAAGAAAATTTAAACGGAAAATTAGCTTTCAACAAAGCATCTGTAACTGAATTAAATGACTCAATGTTAAGAAGCATCAATGGTGGTGCTGCAGAAGTTATGGCAGAAGACGGTTCAACTATCATTGGCGGTCCTACATGTACAGGATGTGTATGTGTTAATGTTACTATTAAAGTAACAAGAACAGTAATCCAGTTCTAATAAAAATTTTAAGAAAGAAGTTTTTGACAGGGATAATTATGCGCAGACTGCTTTAGTCCATTATACCATCTTATTAATTAATCCTGATATAAATCTTAATTCCTAAAAATACATAAAGGAGGATGCTGAAAATCCTTAAAATAGTAAGCATTTTAAATTTAAATGCCATAAAAAATGAAAAAGCAAAATGCAAATAATACCCTGGCTTTTAATAAGTCAGCTATTACTGAGTTAAATGATGCCGAGTCAATCGGGATAAATGGTGGAACCAGTCCTCTGTTACATCTGGCGGCAATGTCTTTAATAATTTATTTTATGGAGTAATCAATAAAAAAGAAAATGAAAAAACAAAATGTAAACAACAAGTTGGCTTTCAACAAAGCGGCTGTTACTGAATTAAATGATACAATGTTACTAGATGTTAACGGTGGAGCTACTCCGTTGGTTATCGCTTGGGCTGCTGTGGAAGGGTTTGCTCTTTCTGTAGGATTGTATATGGCTACTAGAGAATTGTAAAACGACTAATTTCAATTAAGATGAAAAAGCAAAATTTAAACGGGAAGTTGGCTTTCAACAAAGCGGTTGTGGTTGAGTTGAATGATACTGAACTGTATGATGTAAATGGTGGTGCTACTCCACTTATTGCTTCATCAGGACCTTGTGCCGGATTGGCAAGTGCAGTGGTGGGAGCTTTGGTAGCTTGGGCATTAGACTAATAATCTATCAAAAAAACTGTAATGAAGTAATCCGGATTAGTTGATTGACGATCAAGATTACAAAGCCTCAAATTAAATATATATTTTTTAAAATTATTTCAATTTCAGGATGAATGATGACGCACAAACTGCTTTAGTTATAACAATAGATCTAAATTATTCATCAGTAAATCAGAATCGTTTTAAAAAAGTCAGATAAAAGGAGTAAGCCGAAAATCCTCAAAAAGAGTAGGCACATTTAACTAAAAATAATTTAAGAAAATGAAAAAACAAAATGTAAACAACAAGTTGGCTTTCAATAAAGCTGCTGTTACAGAATTAAATGACGCAATGTTGGTAGACGTAAACGGTGGAGCTACTCCGTTGGTTATTTCTTGGGCT
>NZ_JAMLJL010000023.1 GCF_023634845.1 Flavobacterium amniphilum
GGCAGAGGACTATTGCGCTATATAAGTAACGAGCTTGGCGGATTTGATAGTTCACCTCTGCTTTCCTTTGAAAAAGATAATCATTTTTTATCTAAGACAAAGTAAAGGCGGATTTGCAATCCGTGCCCGCAAAGAGAATAAAATTGAGAAAAATCCCAGTCGGTATGATTGGGATTTTTTGTTAGATTTGTTTTGAAGTAGATTGTGAGCACGGATTGCAAATCCGCGCTATCGGGTTCATAAAAATATTGCTGAACAAGTAACAATAAAACCCAATGGAGTAAAAGGTAAAGTTAGAATGGATAACGTTAGTACTAATAATGGTAAAATTGCATTAACCGAAGGTAAATCATCAGCAACAGCTCGATTAACTAAAAATCAAAAAAGTGGGTTTCCAGCTTTAGAAAAAAAAGGTGGAACTGTTGTTGGGAACAAAGGAACTGCGCAAGGTTATCCAGCTGGAACAAAAATTCCTCCTACGAAAGTTGATATTAAAAGACCCTAATAGTTAAATAATATGGCAGATAATGTTTTAAAAGATATTTTATTAGATTACTTGGATAAAGAATTAATCCAATATAATTTTAAATTGAATAAAAAACTTGGTGAGTTTACAAGTAAAAGTAAAGAGGGTTGGAAAAAACTTCAATTAATATTTCTAATAAGAGATGAAGGTTGGGAAATAAACTTGGGAATGCTAATAAGAAAAGATTTGGTTGAAAATATTTATCACAAAGCTTCTTATTACGAACCAAAATATCATAAAATCACCCCAACAATAGGAACAACAATTGAAAACTATATCAATGATGGTAAAAATCATCGTTTCTGTTTAAATTCAAATAAGGATTTAGCATTTTGTTATACTGAAATTCTTAAATTGTTTAAAGAAATAGCTTTACCTTTTTTTGAAAAGTATGATAGAATTGAAGAAATTGAAAAAGCTGTTAATATGAAAAATAGAGATAGTGTTTTTTCAGGAATTAAATATGGTGGAAACATAGGAATCATATTAGCAAAGCTGGTGGATAACCCTGATTATGAATATGGTGACGAAGATGAAAAAGATACTCCCAAAGCTATTCGTTTAGCATACAAAAACAAGATAAAAATCCCAGTCGGTATGATTGGGATTTTTTGTTAGATTTGTTTTGAAGTAGATTGTGAGCACGGATTGCAAATCCGCGCTATCGGGACAGATAAAGGCGAAAGCAGGAAAAAGCTCCTGAAAAAAATAACCCGATAGCTATCGGGATTGCGAAGCGGTTGAAATTTATGATAAAAACCAAACTTATAATCATACCAATTCCATTTTTCCTACCGTTTTTTCTTCAAGTTCCAACAGGTACCTTTTTCGCCAAAGTCCGCCGCCATAACCTGTCAATTGTCCGTTTGAGCCAATAACCCTATGGCACGGAATTATAATAGAAATTCTGTTCATTCCATTTGCATTTGCAACCGCTCTTACACTTTCAGGACTTCCAATTGCTATTGCCTGTTCTTTATAAGCTTTTGTTTGTCCGTAAGGGATGAGTTGCAATGCAGTCCAAATTTTATTTTGAAAGTTGGTTCCCGGTGTATGTAACGGAACAGAAAATTCTTTTCTTCTGCCGTTAAAATATTCTTGCAATTCGATTTCCAATGTGTCAAAATGTTTGTTGTTTCCTTGAATAATTATTGCATTTAAAAGTTTTGCAATCGACTTTAATTCTGTTTCCAACATTTTTCTATCCGTAAATTCTAACAGGCAAATTCCTTGATTGGTAGCACAAACAAGCATTGGCCCTAATGGCGTCTCTATTCTTTTTAAGTCAATTATATTTTGCTGTTTGCCTTGTTTTGGTGAAACGCCAACTATATTTTTAAATGTGTCTCCAAAACCACTTAACGATTCAAAACCTATGTCAAAAGCAGTATGTGTTACACTTTCACCATTTTGTATTTTTTTAAATGCCGAGTTTATTCTGAACATTCTTTGATATGCCTGAAAGGTAATGCCGTGATTTTTTAAAAACCACCGTCTTATCTGGCTTGGTTCAATCCCTTTTTGTTTAAGGTCGTGGTCTTTGAATTTTAAAGTTGGATTTTCTGAAAGTTCATTAATAATTTTCTGAAATTCTATTGGAGTATGGTTTAACGTTTTTAAAGGATTACAAATTTTACAAGCCCTGTAACCTTTGAGAATGCATTCTTCTGAAGTCTTCAAAAATTCAACATTTACCAATTTCGGTTTTCGTGCCGTGCAAGGCGGTCTGCAAAAAATGCCAGTGGTTTTAACAGCCGTAAAAAAGACACCTTCAAATGAAGTGTCTTTTTCAACTATTGCTTTGTACATTATTTCGTCTGTCAATTCCATTATTAAAACAAAGCCTTAAAAGATTGTTCAGTCAAATTTTTTGTTGTCATATTTTCCAATGCTGTATAAGCATAACTGTTTAAAAAATTACCCATACTTATTCTTTTTACTCCAATTTTTTGAAGGGTTTCAAAATTGGGTAATTCCGGCATACACATTACATTTAGCGGTAATTTAGTTTGCAAAACAATTGTGGCAATATCACTTTCTTTTGTAATGCAAGGTAAAAATATTCCGTCAGAACCAGCCTGTTCATACATTTTTAATCTTTCATTTGTAACTTGTAGCGTATTCGGGACATTCAAAAGAAAACTATCACATCTTACATTGATGAAAATTGAAATTCCTTGTTGTGTTAAAATGGTTTTTACTTCTTTTAAAAGCCGGGAAAATGGAACACAGTCTTTAAGTTTCCGTTCGTTGTTTTCAATAAAACTATCTTCAATATTTATTCCTGCAATACCTAATTTTTCTAATGTAATGATGTTGTCGGTAATTTCTGTTGCCGTTTTTCCATAACCAAATTCAATGTCCACAGATAGCGGAAGTGTGACACTTTTTTTAATTCTTTCAACAATAAATAATACATCTGAAAACGGCATTTGCTCTCCATCTTCATACCCTAATGAATGGGCAATCGCAGCACTTGAAGTTCCAATTGCCTGAAAGTTTAACTTCTCATAGATTTTTGCACTCTGTACATTCCAGACATTTCCAATAATCAAAGGTTGTGTCTGATTATGTAATTCTTTAAATTTTAAATATGTTGTCATTTCTTTATTTGTTTGTACAAAGATATTCTTAGGCTCTGTGGCCATACAACCGAAAAATTGACAAGTATTTTTTTGTAGAGAGATAAAGGCGTAAGCAGGATACGGGCGAAGCGAAACTATTTCTTTAGCATAAAAAGGAAGATAAAATCCCAGTCACTATGATTGGGATTGTATTAGATTTGTTTTGAAGTGGATTGTGGGCACGAGCGAGACACTCACACCACCGTAGGATTTCATACTATAAAGAGTTGTGGCAAAAAAATCAAACGTAAAAATTTTGCCACAACTTTTAGCGTGGCAAAATTTTTAAAACTGAAAAAATTGCCACACTTTTTGTGGCAATTTTTCAAAAACTATTTTTTTTTGCCACAAGTTGAGACGAGTACCAAAAAAGATAGTGTAGCGTTTTTTTAGCATATAAAACGAGATAAAAACCCTCGCTGTGCAATCCCGTCGTTAATCCGGATATAGAACTATAAATCATGTATGATTATCCTTATTTATTTGTGGAGACGAACACCAAAAAGACAATAAAGCTTTCGTTTAACCTAAAAAAAACAAGATACAATCCCAGTCACTATGATTGGGATTGTATTCTATATTCTTTAAATATCCTTCCAGTACTTTGGGACTTCCTCAATAATTGATTTCATCAATACTTCCGCTTTTTTGTGTTTGAGTATGGGAGCAATCTGTCCGCTCCAGAATAGGATCATGTCCCATTTTTGTTGGTCCAGGGCTGCCGTTCTCAAGGAAGACATGAGCGTGGTTTGCAGCGGGAAAGGCAGGAGTTGGTTTTCCTTTCCGGTGATTTCTTTTGCCAGACGTGTAGCGATGCCTCTTCCCAGACGGCCTGTAAAAGCGCGGGACAGCATGGTATTCCGGGAAGCTTCGGAAAACAGCATTTCCCGGTGGATTGGCAGAGCGCCTGATTCATCACAGGCTAAGAAAGCTGTACCAATTTGTGCTGCTTCCGCTCCAAGAAGTAAAGCAGCAGCCACACCACGGCCATCGGCAATACCACCGGCCGCGATGATAGGGATTTTGACTTTCTCCCTGATCAACTGGATAAGAACAAAAGTCCCCACGGTTGATGCTTCGGGAGTATTTAAGAAAGAAGGACGGTGTCCGCCCGATTCAAAACCCGATGCGATAATCATATCCACACCTGCATTTTCAAGGAATATAGCCTCATCCAGGGTAGTGGCGGCACCGACAGTCTTAATGCCTTTTTTGCGGCAGTCTTCCAGTATGGTTTGTGAAGGCACACCAAAGACAAAGCTGAATACTTTTGGCCTGGCCTCCAATACTACCTCAACCTGATTTTCAAAGCGCGATTTGAAAGCGGACGGTTTATAGGGAAAAGGGATAGCTGCTTCATCAAAATACGGTTTCAGCAACTGTTTTGTTTTCCCGAAATGTTCATCCGTAATGCCACTTTCGGGAGCATCGGTATCAGAAACCCATAAATTGATATTGTATGGCTTATCGGTAGCTGTTTTGATCTCTTTGTCCAACTCGTGAATTTCCTGCGGGGTGAGGGTATAGGCACCATAACCACCCAGACCACCCATGTTGGATACTTTGGACAATAGTTTGACTGTGGAAAGCTTTCCGCCGAAGGGTCCCTGTAAAATAGGGTAATCAATCCCGAGAATCTTCTTTACCCTTGTATCGTACCACATACTATTGTTTTTAAGGTTTTATATCGGTAAGCATTTTATTTACGATGACCCATTTCCCGTTTATTTTATGGAAAGAAAGTAAATCCTGATAATGGAAATCGTACATTTCAACTGTGATGTCAGCTATTGCTATCGAATTTACGACTTTAATTGCAATAATTTTGCCTTTGAACGGTTTTCCCGAGTCTTTCGGACTTTGGCGGTTTTGAACCCCGTCAAGGTATTGGTCCAGCGTTTTGGCATAGGGAACACCTTTGACATCCCCAAACAGTAAGGTTCCTTCATTAAAAGATTCTTTCAAAAGACTTATATCTCCTTCATAAATCCCTTTCAGGTAATAATTTTCGATTACTACCGTGATCGCCACTATATCCTGTTCATTTGTTCTCATTGTGTTGTTATTTTGTGCTTTTATGCCCTGGATGAAGCAGAGCATAAAAGCGGTTAAGAAATAGGTTTTCATTTTAATTTAAGTTGTGACCGGCACCTTTACCGCCGTCGACATTGATGATGGATCCGGTGATGAAATTGCTTTTGGCTACGGTATAGACCATTTCGGCTACATCATTGATTTCACCCACACGGTTGAGTAAGTGCAATCCGGCAGTGGCATCGGCATTGTTGCCATGCATGGGAGTGCGGATAACGCCCGGAGCAACGGTATTGACCCTGATGTTTTGCTTTCCGAACTCGGCTGCCAGTTGGATTGTTAAGGCATGAATGGCACCCTTACTTGCTATGGGAGCTGAAGCAGGCCATCCTCCCAGACCATGGTTTACCAGTGGTGTACCGATATTAATCACGACACCATCTTTTTGTTTGAGCATTTGCGGGATGAACGCCTGCGTGGTGAAATACGTGCCTTTTAAGTTGGTTTTCAGGAAGCGGTCGAGGTATTCTTCATCGACTTCCAGAAACGGTTTGCTTTCAAAAATACCCGCGTTATTGATCAGGATATCGGCAGAACCGAATTTCTCCATGGCTTTGGCTACCAATAATTCGCCGGTTTCCTTAAGACTTACATCGCCTACGACCATGGCGAGGTTGTCACCGGCCCCCAGTTCATTGAATGCCTTGTCCAATGCTGTTTTGGTTACCGAATTGATGACCACATTATCTCCTTTGTCTAAAAAGTATTTTGCAATACCTTTTCCTATTCCGGAGGCTGCTCCGGTTACGATTACTGTTTTTGCTTTCATAATAACTTATTTTTTATCGGCTGTGATGCCTTTTTCCCTTAATACTGATACTTGTTCCCCGGCGTAGCCCCAATTGTCCAGTTCGACTTCCTGAATGACGATGTGGGTAAGATGTGGATCTTTATTGAGTGTGTTTGATAACAGGTCAGTAATTCCTTTGATCAGGATTTGTTTTTGCTCACGGGAAACTCCCTCCCGTGTCAATTCTATTTTTACATATGGCATGATGTTATTGTTTTGAGATTAATTTTTAGCCGTTACGTTGATGTTTAAATCAAAATCGTTGTAGATAAGTGTATCGCCAAGATTGGTGAAGAAATTTCCGGAGCGGAACTTCATACCGTATTTGGTCCGGTCTATTTTGATGGCGCCGGACAGTGTAAGTGTATCATCTGAATTATTGATATCAGCTTCAAAGGTTATGGGATGGGTGATATCTTTAATAGTCAGATTCCCTTCGATTGTCGCAGTATTATTATTTGGTATTACCGAAGTGATTACAAAAGAAGCTTCAGGGTATTGTGATGAGCTGAAAAAATCATCCGAAGCAAGGTGGCCTGCGAATTGCGCATTTGTTTCAGGATCTTTGATATCCAGTATTTTAATGGATGTTGCGTCTATGATTACTTTACCTCCGGTTAAGCTACCGTTTTGCCAGGTAAATTCCCCTTCTTTTGTATTGATAGTACCGTTGTGGGCACCGGTTACTTTTCTGCCAATCCAGTTGATTGTAGTCTGGTCATTGATCAATTTAAATTTTGTTTCCATTTCTTTGTTGTATTAAAATTACAGTACAAAGTTGGCCGGAAACCACAAGATGGTTACGTGATCTGTGTCACATTCAAAAGCAGCGGCAGCATTATGTGATGTGTGTCACATTTTGGGAGTTTAACCATTAAAAGAGAAAATTTTATCCAATTCGATAATTTGTATTCTATTAGCGTTGGTTTTGGGAGCCAGTGCTAATTTTTCAGCAAGTGTTTGTGTGGGCATTGGTTTGAAACTCTTCAGAATACCCAGTTTATTCATAAAATGCAATGCAGCAGCACTTATTTTTTCACCAAAACGGTCTGAATCTTTACGCAATAATAAACCCGGTCTGAAAATAGTATAGTCTGAAAAACCAAGAGTTTCTATGTCCCGTTCCAGTTCGCCCTTTATTCTTGAATAAAAAACAGTACTTGAGGGTGAAGCACCATAAGCAGACAACAGTACCAATGATTTGACGTTGTTGTTTTTAGCAATTGAGGCAAAACGTAGTGGTATTCCGTAATCGATTTCGGTTTGTTTTTCCTTTGTGCCTGCTATTTTCAGGGTAGTTCCCAGGCATGAAAACAGGACATCCCCGGTAATGAATTGTGATACCGTTTCCGGATAGTCAAAATCAATTACGATTTCTGTTAGTTTTGGGTGATTTGAACCGCTTTTACGGCGTACAAATGTTACGACTTCAGTATAATCGGGATCCTGCAGTAAAACCTCTGCCAGATCTTTACCTGTTGCTCCGGATGCTCCTATAATAAGTGCTTTCATATCAAACTGTTTAATGGATAAATTTAATTAATTAAATCTGATAGTGGAAGAAGTAGAGCTACCACTATCAGATTAGGTATTGGAAATTAAAAAGAGCCGTTTATTTTTTAAGCAGCCAATTAAAATATCGGCAGAAGCCAGTACAACAGGAGCGTGACAGATTGCAGCTATCAGCTTCCCTGATTTATTGAAGTCCTGAATGAATTTAATAACCGGGATGTAATTCGACTTTCACAAATTTATCAATTATTTTGCAGCTTTGTTATGCCGTAAGTTACAATAGCTTTAGCATTTCTGTTTATGTGTTAAGGTCAGATTTCAGGAATTGTATAAACGGCTCAGTGTTTCCCTTGAAACACCTAAATACGCTGCTATCAAATGCTTAGGTACGTTATTGTACAGAGCAGGATATTGTTTCATTAAATATTCATAACGGTGTCTGGCATCGTTATTCATGAATGATAATAATCTTTTTTGTGCTGCCACATAGCCTTTATTGGTGCGCCAGCGGAAGAAATATTCGATCTGATGGATTTCCCGGCATAGTTTCTCCCTGTCATCATTGGAAATACAAAGCACCTCTGCATCGGTAATGCAATCAACATTGATGGTGGCTTTTGAACCGCTGTATAAGGCATCGTAATCAGAGGTCCACCAATTGGGCATGGCAAACTGGAGAATGTACATTTTCAGGTTATCGTTAATGTAAAAAGATTTAAGAAAACCATCCACAACAAAGTATTCTGAATCTATACGTTCACCCGCTGTAATAATAGCCTGCCCTTTTTTAAACGACATGGGTTTGAAGTGTGAAAAGAAATAATCAAACTCCTCATCGGTAACCGTTACTACTTTTGTGATATGTTCTCTTAAGATTTCTTTGGCATCCATGATATTATAAATGTAATGAAAATTGATTCTGTGAATTTAAACAGAAAGCAGCTTTGTAGGAGCCACACCATACTGATTTTTAAAAGCATATGAAAAATGGGACAAATCTTCAAAACCTACTTCCAGATATACCTCTATCGGTTTCTTCTTCTTTTCGGTGAGTTGGTAGTAAGCGAGTTCGAGTCTTTTCCGGGTCAGCCATTTTTGAGGGGTTGTGTTGAATAACTTCTTGAAATCACGGTTAAAAGTCGACAGGCTGCGTCCGGTTAGGTATCCTAATTTTTCCAGTGGCATGTTAAACATGAAATTGCGTTCCATAAAATGAATCAGGTCTATTTTGCCGGGTTCATCAAAATGGGCCAGTACATTATCGATATTTTTATCAATTTCCCTCAAGATACTTATGGCTTCGGTTATTTTTAAGGAAGCCAGATCTTCCGGGACACCGTCTTTTAAATCAAAATAAGGGATTAGTGAAGCCATGCAGCTTTCCAATAAAGGATGGTTGTTAAAGCTGTAAATTTTGTGTTGGGGTATTGGTTTGTTTTTCAATTCTATATTTTGGTAGAATTTCTTCAGCCGCTCCACCGAAAGATGCATAACTACAGTTTTGTGTGGTTCTCCGTTTGAAGGGTAATTGAGGACAGTTGCCAATTGGTTCCTCGGAATTAAAAAAATATCCCCTTTCTTAAAAGTGAATGTTGTGTCATATTGAACAATTCTGGTTTCACCCGAGATGAACCAAACCAGCATATGATCATCAAAAGTGATATCCGACTTAAAGAATTTGTCTTCATAACACGAGAGTTTGATGTCGGGAGTAATGTATTTAGCCTGATATTCCATTGTTTACAGTTGCATTAATTGTTGGGATAATGACACGCTTTATACAAAGATAAGTTGATTTCAGTGTTTTTACTTTGTTTAAAATGTCATTTCGCAATGAATTTTGAAAGCCTGCCTAAAAGCTAAGGCAGGCTATTAATTATATGTTGAATGTGATTCCGGTCATTTCTTCGCTTACGGTCCATAATTTTCGGGCATTTTCTTTGTCTAAGGAATACAATTCGACTCCTTTTTCACCGAAGCTTTCTTCTGTAGCCAATGAGGCGATATCGACATCTTCACAATACACTCCGCCAATAGTGTCAAGTTGTTTACTGGTTGCACACCATACGGTAGTGGCTGCTCCCTGTGGAATTGTCTTCAGTCTGGAAGCTACTTCCGGAAGCAGGTTTCCGTTTGCATCCAAATAACCCATTTTCTGGAATAATTCCAGTGATGCTTCTCTTGCGAGTTCGGTTCCGCCTATGGATCCCGGATGCAACGAGTAGGCTCTTACACCGAATTCCTTTGCCCGGTTATCAAGTTCCAATGCAAATAAATTACTGGCGGTTTTGGATTGGCCATACGCTTGTAAGGTTTCATATTCCCTGTGGTTGAAATTGGGGTCTTCAAAGTTGAAATTAGCCATCTGATGTCCCAGCGAAGAAACATTAATTACTCTCGCGCCGTTTGCTTTTTTCAGCGCGGGAAATAAACGGGCTGTTAAATGGAATTGGGCTAAGTAGTTTGTAGCCAACTGGGATTCGGTGCCCCAACTGTCCCGGCGAAGCGGTACCCACATAATTCCGGCGTTGTTGATCAATAGGTGTAAAGGGCGTTCTGATTCCAGAAATCTTTCTGCAAAAGCATCAATGGAAGCTGGATTTATGGCATCCATGGATTCGATTTCCACGTTTTTAATACCTTCCAGATTGTGTTTGGCTTTTTCAATGTCACGTGCGGGTACGATCACGGTTGCGCCTGCATGGGCAAGTGTTTTAACATTTTCAAGTCCGATACCTGTGTTACCGCCGGTGACAATTGCGATCTTTCCGCTAAGGTCAATTCCTTTGATTACGTCTGCTGCTGTGGAAGTTGCGTTAAATCCTGAACCGATTGGCTGCTGTAACGCTCCCTGATAATTGTTAAGTCTCATTTTCTTTTTATTTAAAAGTTATAAGACAAAATTAGGTTTACAGGAAGCGGGCAGTTTTGTTCAAAAAGTCAATTTACTTTGTTTAGAATGTCAATTGTCCTAATAAGAAAGAGATTTTAGTTGTTTTTATAAAAGTTTATTTTTTCTATAGCATAAGTTCTAAAAACCTTAAATCTTTCCAATATTCAGAATTCGGTATTTGATTTTCATAATTCACATGTTTTTAGCTTATTAGCTGTTTATGTTGTAATTTAGATAATAAAACGGCAATGTTTTTAAATTCTAAACTCATATTGCTTTTTTTGATACTCTTCATTTATCAGATCACATTTGCTCAAGATACTAAAGCAAAAGATACTGCTAAAATGTATCGTGATATAGAGAAATACTCCAAAAAAGGAAAATTCACCAAGTTTCTGCACAAATTAGTTTTTGAACCGGTCGCCAAGCAAAAAATCAGGAAGAATTCATTTCATAAAATTAAAAGACAGAATTATGCCCAATGTGAGGGAAAAATAATCAGAAATATTACTATCACTACGCTTGATCCTTTTGGATATTCTGAAATGGACAGTACCATTAAGCCAAAACAGCGTATTACTAAGATGGGAAACGCATTACATCTTAAGACGCATGATTTAGCAATAGGGAATTTACTTTTAATCAAGAGGAATACACCCTTAGATTCATTATTGACTAAAGAATCAGGGCGGTTAATAAGGAGTCAGCGTTACATTAGAGGCGTAAGGATTACGGCCGAGTTAGTGGCTGAAAATTCGGATTCTGTAGATGTTTATGTACGTGCCATAGATTCCTGGAGTTTAATTCCCAATTTTTCCACATCTACTTCAAAAACTACTTTTGATGTGACTGAAAGAAATTTTTTAGGAACAGGGCACGAGTTTTCAAATATTTATACAACTAGCTTAAACAGCAGTAGGAATGGTTATAATATGAGTTATACCATTCCGGCTATTCTGAATACTTTTATCAGGACAACAATTGGCTATAGAGTGGATCTGGATGATTATTATTTAAAGTACATTAAAGTCGAGCGGCCTTTTTTTTCTCCTTATGCACGTTGGGGAGCCGGAGTTTATATGGATAAACAATATATAAAAGTAAAAAGGGTAGATGCGGATCAGGTTGTAGAAACACAAAATTTCAAATTCAATTCACAAGATTATTGGGCAGGGTGTGCATTGCGTATTTCTAACGGAAATTCGGAAGATGAGCGTGTAACAAACTTAATAACGAGTGTCAGGTATTATACTAAAAATTACATCGAAAAACCTGAAATACTGGAGGACAGTTTAGGTATTTTTTCCAGTGAAAATTTATATTTAATAGGGGTAGGAATTTCTTCCCGTAAATTCACTCAGGACAAATACATATTCAATTATGATATCGTGGAAGATATTGCATCAGGAATTATCTATAATATAACCAGTGGCTATCAGAAGAAAAATGATGAATATAAATTGTATTTTGGCGCCCGGTTTGCTTTAGGGAAGTATTATGATTTTGGTTATTTGAGCGGTAATATAGAGTATGGAACCTTTTTTAAGGATTCTAAAACAACACAAAGTGCCATTAATTGCAGCGCTGTTTATTTTACTAATTTATATGAGACCGGGAATTGGAAATTCAGGCAATTTATTAAACCTCAGGTTATCATTGGCAGCAATCGTTTGGATTCCAATTTAGATAAATTGACGTTGAATGAAAATTCAGGGTTACAAGGTTTTGATCAGGCAACGGTTTTTGGAACCAAAAAACTGCTGTTAACACTTCAAACGCAGGGATATTCACCCTGGCGGATTTTAGGATTCCGGTTAAATCCCTATTTTAGTGTTACCATGGGAATTTTGGGACAGGAAAATACAGGGTTTAGAAGGAGTAAAATCTATTCACAATTTGGTGTAGGTGTTATTATAAGTAATGATTTTTTGGTATTTCATGCGTTCCAGCTGTCATTTTCATACTATCCGAATCTTCCATTGGATGTGGGTTCAGTATTTAAAACAAACGCTATAAAAACGTATGATTTCGGGTTGCAGGATTTCGAAATTTCAAAACCATTGATGATTCCGTACAGATAAAATAGAACATTAGACTTTAGAAGACTAACCCCGAAAATTCTAAATTCCAGACCTTAACCTTGATTACTTTCTTCCCAATCGTTAAATCCTTCAATCTTTAAATCTATAAAAAAAGCTATAAATCACGTAAATCTACCTGATTCCGTTTTTACATTTTATACTACTATTGTAAGAATAAATTTTCAAAGGATGAAGTAAATGAATCCCGATATAATGCAGGTCAATCTTTTGATTATAACAACAAACTAATCTAAAAAAAATAATACTATGTTAAGACGTAAAAGCACTGCTCACGGGCAATCTGCAGACAAAGCCTTATTGAAAGGTACGCAGGATGACAACCAGGGTGTATTGGAAAACTTAATGTCGGGGTATTCAAAAATGCTGATTGAAGATCCGGTAAGACCTTTTTATGTGGATGACCTCCAACAAGTGGTAAACGATGTGGATTACGGTATTTTACAGGCATTGGAAGGCACATGGGTGAGTTATAACAATAGTGACCAAAGCCAGAGAAAAATGAACGGAACGGGTGTGCACACTACTATCATGCCTTCACCGGGTACAAATTCAGGCAATATTCCGGGTAAATACAGTTTTGCATGTGAAGAATACATCGAAAAATTAACGTTCGATTTAGTTCCGGGCGGAGTACGTAACCGTGGTGGAGGAAACGAACAATTCTGTGGAGCGGTTAAGTACGACCAAAGTATTAAAAGTGTGAACAATGTGAACGGCCAACTGCAATACACGCCAATTCACGAGGAAAACGGTATGTATTTGTGGTTGAGTGATGTCTTCAATCATGCGGCTACAGAACAATCCATTAAAGAAGACCGCGGTATTCATGCCATTTCACCGGATAACCCGAATAAAGATTTATACAAAAGTGGCTACCAGGATGAAACGCTTTTCCTGATTGTAAACGAACAAGGGAAACAGGAATATGTTACGCAGGATAACCTGAACGGCAGACATTATACTGAAATCATCGCTGCCAAAGAACTTAGAAAAGGAGCAGGGCAAACCGGACCTTACTTTATTCCTGATTATTCGATCTCCCGAAGCGGTGTAATCCCGCACGGAAGTACCATAACATTATTAGGGGATTTGGTTCAGGGTAGTTCGGGTTATTTAGTTTCGGGCTCTCCGCAATTCCCGCATGGGGATGCTGCCTGGAAGTACGACCATTTGGCCATCTCAAGAACGATGGGTGGGGCAGGAGCCAGTGAAACCAACCCGATCAATTTAGATCAGGCGCCACCGGCATGGGTATTTGAAACGCTGAACGACCAGAATGATCCGGGAGAGAATAAAATCTATACCCAAAGAATATTGGCCCATGAACTGTATCCGTATTCGGTACGTCCTGATTTGCGTTTACGCGACTCCCTGGCAGAAGATAAAGTAAAGAATCACGTATTGATCCAGATGTCTTCCAAAAACAAAACAGGAGCACAGGGAGGAATATTGAATGTACCTTTTGTAAACCGCTTTGTGCCTACAGTCGAAATGAACATGAAAATGTGGATTGAAACAGTAGTTGAAGACGGAAAGGAAATACTGCAGTTACAATACGAACAAATCATATTCTTCGAATTCCATTTCGGGGATGACGGAGGAACTACGAGTTGGCCACATATTCAGGTAAATACCCTTCGTAAAATAGAAGATGTTCCTGCGGATCAACGTCAATTAATTGAAGAGCAATTCCCAAGTTCCAATAAAAAAGGTGCTTCAGGATGTCCATACCATAAAGAGTAATTATAAAAAAGCCCCAAATCTGGGGCTTTTTTTAGCATTTATCACTTAAAAAATAGAATAAATCCTCAGTGAGTTTTTTATTGGGGGATTTTTTCTACCAGAATTTGATTCCCTGCTTTGTTAAAATAAGTACAGGTCATTTGTTCCATACAGATTTCCCATTTTTCAATTCCATACGTTGCACACATTTTGATGAAAGTAAGGAAGTCGGTTTTTCCCTGTTGGTGATCAAGCAATTCTTTTTTAAACTTTTCACTTTCAACAATGTCAGCCATCGTTAATGGTTCATACTTTGCTGGTATTTTTACAGTATAATTATCCGCACCGTGGTAGTCAATATGTCCATCATAAACATATGTTTCATAATGGGTTACGCCTAAAGCCTTAATTTCTTTGATATAGGAAGGAAAATCGGCACCTGATTTTACTTTTCTGTGAGCAGTTTTGATTTGTTCGGCCGTGAATGATGATTTTTGTGCAGATAGGGAAGGAATATGTTCCACCCAGACCTTGTTTCCGGCTTTATCGATATAGGTACAAGTCATATTGATCAGGCAAACTGCCCATTTTTCAATTCCATTGTCTGCAGATTGACGGCTGATCTGTAAATAATCTGATTTTCCCTGCTGATGGTTAATGATGTCAATTTTCAATTGTTCTAAGTTTACCATGTCGGCAACTGTAATTGCAGAATAGTTTGATCCGGTACGGAGTTCATAATTATTTTCTCCATGGAAGATACTGCTTCCGTCTTCCATTTTAGTTTCATAATAAGTCACACCCAAGTTTTTAAGGTTTTCTGCCAAAGCGGGAAAATCGGCACCGGTTCTTACTTGTGAAAGTTTTTCATTGATTTGAGCTGTTGTAAACATTTTCTTTTGATTTTTAATTAAACAGTTTGTTGGATTGCACGAAATCATAATGTTTATACCGAACAAGATGAAGGCTGATTTTAAGATTACATTTTCCATTGCTTTTTCATTACGATTACAATGCAAAGTTGCAACACCTAAAACCCCTGTGATTGTAAAAAACCGTCTTTATGAAAGCCGCTTGAAATGTTCCGGTGTTTCTCCCGTAAACTGTTTGAAATCTTTTATGAAATGAGCCTGGTCAAAAAAGTTATTTTCGTAGCATATTTCGATTAGTGTTTTAGTTTCGGACAGATTTTCCAAAACTGAATTGAAGCGGATGATGGAAGCAAATTTTTTAGGCGTTACCCCAACCACTTTTTTAAAACGCTTTTCAAAAGGACGCTGGCTGATGCATAATTGGTCATTTAATTCTTTTATACGGACATTACCATTGCTTTGATAAATCAACTTTATTGCTTCCACTATCAGTTTGTCGGTTTGAATATCTTTAAGTTGCGAAATCAAAAACTGTTCAACGATTTTTACACGATGTTTATCTGTATTGGCAATGGATAGTTTTTCCTCGACTTCAGTCACACTGGTTTTATCAAAAATATCATCAAGGGAAAGGCTGAGGTTAAACAATTCGTTTGTGGGATTTGAAGAGAAATGGATAAACCCGATTTCGGTAAAGAAAACTAATATGGTTCCGATATCTGCCGAATTACTGAAGATTTTATAGCTGTCTGAAATACCGGTTATTCCCGATGAATCAAGTTTGTGTACACTATCATCCTTTACAATTGACAATTGGCCCTTGTATTGAAATCCGATCACCAAACCGGAAGAAGGAAAAATTTTATACTCACCTTCCAATTCATTTTCAGATACTGCAAGGTATTTTATGTAGGGTTTTAACCTCTCAATCGGGGAGTATTTGTCAAACTTCATGATGAATACCTTTTCTTTAAGACCATTTACAATGTATCACAAAACGTTACTATTCAGTAAGGAAATGGTTTATGTAAAGATATGTAATTTATCATAATGATTAGGGTAAACCAGACAATGCATGGATAGGAAACCTATTAAACTTTTGATTTTAAACGACTCAGTGTTTCCTGTGACACATTGATATACGAAGCCACTATTTTGTTGGGTAAACGGCTTACGACTGCTGGGTTTATCTTAAGCAATCGATTGTATCTTTCCAATGCATCCTCGGTAGTAAATGACATCAGCCTGTTGGTATTGTTCACATAGGCTTTTTCAAGATAATTGCAGTAAAACTGGCTCCATTTCGGAACAATTTTCATTAAATGTTTAAAATCATTATGCCGAATATACAAAAGATCGGAAGGTTCAATGGCTTGTATGAATTCCTTTGAAGGTTGTCCGGTTATAAAGCTGACCAATGCAGTGGCGAACTGATTTTCAAAAGCAATATATCTTGTCGAATCCTTTCCTTCTTCATTCACAAAATATATCCGCAAACAACCTTTGCCAACGAAGTATGTCCGCTGGCTGGTTTGTCCTTCCGATAGTAAAATATCATTTTTCTTTTGTTTCAGAGGTTTGAAATAGGAAAGAATAATGGCTAATTCGTCATCTGTAACGTCAATAATCTTTTTAATATAGCCAGAAAGCTGTTTCTCTATCATAAAGCAATGTGTAGTCCCGGACAAATTTACGGTAATAAATAATATCTTCAATTGACAGGACGGTTAAGTCGTGTTGTCTGGCAAAATCAACTATTTCAGGAAGTCTGGCCATAGTACCGTCTATATTCATTAATTCGCACAAAACAGCCTGAGGGGATAAATCGGCCAGTTTCATAAGGTCGATACTTCCTTCAGTGTGACCGTTTCGTTCCAGAACTCCGTTGTCTTTCGCCCGTAACGGGAAAATATGTCCCGGTTTGGATAAATCCGTAGGTTTAGCATTTTCCCTGCAGGCGGTTTTTATCGTTTGTATTCTGTCGGATGCCGAAACTCCTGTTGTAACACCAAATTTCGCTTCTATGGAAACGGTGAATGGCGTTTGGTATTTGCTCGTATTTTCTTTCACCATATAGGGTAAATCTAATGAATCGGCTTTATCGTTAGTCAGACAAAGACATACTATTCCACTGCATTCCCGTATCATGAAAGCCATATCGGCAACCGTCATACTTTGCGCCGGAAAAATAAGATCACCTTCATTTTCCCTGTCTTCGTTATCTGTCAATATAATTCCTTTTCCGTTTTGAAGCTGTCTGATGGCATTTTCAACACGCTCTTTGCTGTTATTGCCAAATACACTGAGAAGATTTGATTGTTTTGCTATCATCTTTCAACTGTTACTTTTTCAGCAAGCTTTCTTGCATTGGGAATAATAATGAAAGCTGCGGCATAGGCAACCGGAAGCATGACACTCCAGGCTTTCAGGAATTTCAGGAACCAGTCTTCCCCAAAACCGTAATTCCGCATCAATCCAACAAAAGCCATAATCAAGGTCATGGGGATTACAACAAACAAGGTGTTGATGTATTTAAAATGTTTCTTTTTCATTAATCAAATGGTTTAAAATTAATAACAGTGCAAAAGTGCAACTCTCATCAGTCTTAAAATTTGATATAAGTCATTAAATTAGGGGTGTGGGAATTTTTTGGTTGTGATGATTTGTTCGATAAAATATGTTGCTTTTAGTATTAAGTTGGATGATTTTATTAACACTAATTATTTTTTTGATTTCTTCCATTCTTTTGCTATTAACAAAGCATTGTATGCATTAATAACGCCACCTGTTTTTGAGAGTTCTTTAAATGGTTTTAAGGTTCCTTTTGCTTCACCGGGAACCTGAACCTCTAAATCATATTTTACGCTGGATTCCAACAAGATTTCTTTTACTTCTTTTGCAGATAATTTAGGATAATGTGAACGGACTATGGCTGCAACCCCAGAAACAATTGGGCTTGACATTGAAGTGCCGTCCCGGTAGGCGTAGCCTACATTAGCATCTGTTGTTTTTAAAAAGTATGCAGGGGCAAAAACATCAACTGTTTTTTTTCCATAATTTGTAAAAGAAGCTAGGAAGTCTGAGTCTCCAGTATATGTTATTCCTCCTACTTTTATAAAATTATCACAATAATCAGCCATTGTTTTTTCATTATAATCGATAGGGTAAAAAGGTTTCAAGTCACTATTGCTACTATCATTTCCTGCCGCAGCTATAACTAAAACATCATGTTTTTCAGCATATTCTAATGCTTCTTTTACCCATTCAGGATTCGCACTGAAAGTTTTGCCAAAACTCATATTGATTATTCTTGCTCCATTGTCAACAGCATATTTTATAGCTAATGCAACATCTTTATCATTTTCGTATCCCCCTGTTGGAATTGCTAAAATTGGCATAATTTTAATATTATCACTAAACCCTTGAATACCTTTTTTGTTTGCTCTATTTGCACCTAGTATGCCACTTACTATTGTACCGTGATATGTTAATTTTACGTTTTTAAAAACATCATTGTTTCCATAAAATCTATCACTTAAATCTAAATCGTTATCACCGATAATATGACGGTCATTATAATTCAAATTAAAAGAAGTTATTTGTTTTTTAATAACTTTTAAACTATCTTTTTTTAACGTAGCTTCGTTCATACCTAAGCGTATATATTTGCGCAGTATTAATATATTTTCAACCAATTCCGGGTTTCCCTTTTTGTTTTTATGATATAAACTGTCTATTTCAGGAAAACTGTAATTACGTTTGCCAAAAAATAGTTCTAGTTTTTTTACACTTCTTTTATATTCATCAATGTAAAGACTTGAATATTTTTTTTGTGTTTCTAGTTGTAAAGAATCTTCTTTATATAGTCTTTTTGCTTTTATGTTAAGGAGGGAGTCTTTTTTATTTCCGTTGAAATTGTTGAAAGAATTGTATTTCTTTTTCATTCTGTTTATTATCCTTATTGGTTCAGTATTGGCATAAGAAATACTTTCCCCGTTTTTATTACCCAGGAAGTTCCATCCGTTAACATCATCAACATAACCGTTTTTATCATCATCGATTCCATTGTTTGGGATTTCACGTTTATTAACCCAAATGGCAGATTTTAAATCTTCATGATTAATATCAATATCAGTATCTATTACTGCTACGATAACTTCTTTCCCTTTCTTATTTTTGATTATCTCTTTGTAAGCTCTAATCAAACTTGTTCCTGCTAATGTGTCTTTTTCAATGTCTAAATTATGCCAACAATCCCGTACTTCAACAGGAAGAGCATTTTTAAAAATGACTTTCGGCTGTTTAATTAGTTGATTTTTTTGTTGCCCCAAAGCATTTATACTAAATAATAAAACACTAAATAATAGAAAGGAATATTTATTGAAAGAGTTGTTCATGGTAATATTTAAGGTAAAAGGCTCCCGTAAAGAGAGCCATTGATAAAAGTTATGAATCGTTATTATTGAAACTTTTTATAATTTTAAATTATTTTTTTCTTTACTCCATTTCTCAGCAAGTTTCATCGCATTAAACACATTTAAAACCCTTCCTGTTTTTGATAGTTCTGAAAATGGAACTTTTTTATTTATGGATTGAGGTTCAATAACGTCAAAATCAATCTTCGTTCCGGATTCCAATATGATTTGTTTTACCTGTTGAACGGTCAGGTTTGGATAATAAGACCAAATCAATGCGGCCGCTCCTGAAACCATTGGTGCGGCTAATGAAGTTCCCGAATCGAAGTCGTATTTGTTTTCTGGAATAGTCGTATAAATATTTTCTCCCGGTGCAAATAAATCAACATTCTTTTTACCAAAATTTGAAAAATAAGAAACCATTTTTTCTCCATAGTTGCTATTGATAGAACCTACATTGATAAAATTACCACATACTTCTCCTTTGTTGTCATAGTTATAATCATTCGGGTAGAAAGGGGATTCATCAATACTAATTCCATCATTACCCACTGCGTGAACCAAAAGTACATTGTGGCTTTCAGCATAGTTGAATGCTTCTTTAATCCAGTCTTTATGAAGTGAAAAGTTTTTGCCAAATGACATGTTGATTACTTTTGCTCCGTTGTCCACCGCATAACGGATTGCTGCTGCAATATCCTTATCGTGCTCATCACCAAGTATCTTTTACTTTTTTATAAACACTAATGTCAAACACCAATGATTTTCTCCAGTTTTTATAAAATTTATTTTTCTCTTCATATGATTTTAAAGCTCTTTGGTATTCATCATAATTTTCAAGATCAGAACTTTGTACATCTTTTCTTTTTATATTTTGAAATTTACTGCCTTGTTCCCTGATAATACGCACATACTCATAATTCTCGTAAACCATATAGCCGCCTTTTTGAGTTCCAAGAAAGTCCCAACCGTTTACATCATCTATGTAACCGTTTTTATCATCATCGATTCGATTATTAGGAATTTCTTTTTTATTGATCCAAATTGCAGGTTTTAAATCTTCATGACTCAACTCAATTTGTGTATCCAATACAGCTACAATGACTTTTTTAGTTTTAGGTGTTTTTCCTTTTTTTAAGCTGTGAAATTTATTCAACGAAATGCCTAAAACCTTATCCTGTTCCAAGTCTTTTTTGTACCAGTCTTTCAGAGTTGTTTTTTCTTCAGTAGTTTTTTGTGAATACAAACTAAAGTTTATTATGAATAGTAGAATTATGTATTTAATAGAGTTCATATCCTTCTGTTTGATTTTTGATTTTGTGTTGAAATAGAATATAGAAATTACTTTTTCAATAGTTTAAATTTAGGATGTCCCATTTGCCAAAATGCAAAAGCAAATTCATCTGCATAGTCATTATAAAGTTGCAGATTAGAATTATCTATGCCATGTCCTGTATCATAATTTACTGCAAAGAGAATTGGGTTTTTTGAAACTGTTACTGATTTTAATTTTACGACAAATTTACCCGACATCCATGGAGCAACTCGTGCATCATTCATGCCCACTGAGATAAGACAAGCAGGGTATTTTACGCCTTTTTTAATATGATGGTATGAATCAATATCACAAAGCATGTTAAATTCCTCCTTTATGTCTGGATTGCCCAGTTCTTTAATGTTGTTTGGTCCGTTTGGGGCTTGATTGATTCTTAAAGGATTAAGCATACCATCATAGCACAACATTACTTTAAAAAGATCCGGACGTTCTGTGATTGCTCTGCCGACTAAAATTGCACCGGCACTTCCACTTAAAGTAGCAATTTTTTTATTTGTTGTTATTTTTTCTTTGATGAGATATTCCGCGACAGCTATAAAATCTTTCCATGTATTATGTTTTTTATCTTTGAAACCATCATTATGCCATCTGTCACCTTTTTCACCGCCTCCTCTTACATGTGGAACGACATATATACCATCATTCATTACCCAAGACAAAATAGTAGGTTGAAATCGAGGACTCATGGATGCACCATAGGAGCCATACCCACTCATTAGGATATAATTTTCCTTATTTTTTTTAATCCCTTTTTTATGTATGATAGAGACAGGAATCAAAACTCCATCATGTGAAGGCACTTCAATCTCTTCAACCATGAAATCATTAAATTCAGGATAGGTTACTTTTGGTGAAATATTATCTTCTGTAAATTGGTTTTTCTGTACATTATAATTAAATCGTCTTTTAGAATTTAGCCATCCACTTATGGTTATCCATAGACTTTTACCATATTTATCATTCGTTGAAATTTTTATGTTTCCGGCCTTGATTGGTAAGTCAATCTGTCTTTTTTCAGTATTATCCCTTACAAAATATAATTTAGCTTCAACCCCATTTTTAGTTGTAGTGTAAAACAACCCGTCTTTAGTTACTAGATAATCATCTATGGATTCTTTTTGGTCTTCTCTTACCAAGATTTCAGCATTCTGAAAATCAGGATTAGTCATAGATGTTTTAATGATTTTAAAATTTGAAGCATTTTTGGAAGACAAACAATATAGGTCATTGTTAATTATTATTGGGTTAATTATGCCTTCGTCTTTTTTGAAAAGTAGCTTCCAGTTGATTTTTTCATTATTTAATTCTTCAATTTTTGCATAATAATAATCGATATAAACTGTTGCTCCGCTTAATGTTCCAAGAAGATAATCGTCATTTAAGCTGAACCTGTCAATAACAGGAAAATCAGCAGGTTCAATTTTTATTTCAGGGTTATTTTTCTGAGATAAAATTATTTTATGATTGTTTTGATTATCACCTAATTTATAAATAACAGATTCAGTGTTTAGAATATAATTTGCTTTTTTGTTGTCAATTTCTGGAATATGGATATAGATAATTCCCGAATTATCAGGTAACCAGCTTATCCCACCCAACTCAGCAGGCCAGCAATGTGTTATAATTTCCGGTAATAAGGTTTTAGTACTTATGTCAAGAAAAGCAATTTCGCCAATTTCTTCACCGTTTTTAGAAAAGCTTACAGCAATGGTTTTATTATCCCAAGAAGGCTTTAGATAAGAAATGGAATACCCATAACCTAATTCCTTTTTATAATTAACAGGATCAAAAAGTAAAATTTCTTCTCCATTTTCTGTTTTTTTATAAAACAACTTACCCGATTTATCTTTTTCTGTTTTTTTTACATAGAAGTAAAAATCATTTTCTGTAATAGTCAATAAAGTTACACTAAATGTTTTTCTTTTCTCAAATTCAATGAATTGTTCAACTAATTCTTTTCTCCCTGAAATGTTATCTAATATTTCTCTTGCTTCAACATTACTTTGTTTAAACCATTGTTGAACCAAAGTATCGTTAGGATTTTCAACATAACGATAATTATCGTTGATGGTTCTTCCAAAAAATGTTTCAGATAGCGGTTTTTCCATTAACAGTTTATTTTGAGCTGATAATGAAATTGTAAAAGTCCAAACAATTATCAATTTTAATACAGGAATTTTATTCATTTAGTGTAACTTTAGTTTTAGGAACTAATTAATCTTTACGTCCAGTTGGTGATGTTACAGTAACTGTATTATTATCACCGCCAGTTCCATCATTATTTCCACCACCAACAATCATTATTGGGTTCTGCAATTCTACTACTGTAAATTTCTCAAATGTCAGTTTTTTTTCCGTTGTTTTAACTTTTCTTTTCATGAGTTTGTTTATGATTTAAAATTTGAGCTAATTTATGATGCTTCTTTTTTTTGGAAAAATAGACTTCGTCGGTATTTATAAATTTAGCCTATTATAAAAGCTAACTTTTTTATTTTTAAGACATTAAAAATTTTGTATTTCCTTGATTTCATCTATTTTTTTGATAAAATATGATGGTTGAAGACCTGTTTTGTTATAAAAAGCTTTAGAAAAAGAATCAGCATTATTAAAACCTACTTCTTCAGCAATTGCTTTTATAGTGTATTTTCTAAATTTTTTGCTTTCTTTCAATTTCTTTACAGTATAGTTAATTCTTAAATCATTGAGATATTGGCTGAAATTTTTTCCTTTATAATGGTTGATGGTTTTAGATAAGTAACTACTATTAGTGTCAAGTGTCTTAGCAAAATCAATTTGTTTTATGTTTGGATCTAAATAACCATTGCTTTTTTCAAAGCGAGCAAGTTTTTTTAGAATATCTTCGGCTACTTGTTTAGGTACTTCAAAAGTTTTTACCTCATTTGCTTTAGATTCAATAATTGTATTATCCTCATCTATTTGAATATCTTCAATTTTTGGTGTTTTCATTAATTGATTAAAACGCTCTTCATAAAGTTGTTTTTCTTTTTTGAACTTTAACCATTTATAACTAGAAAACCCCAATCCAAACATTAATAGTAACCCTAATCCAATATATATATATTCATTTTGATTCATGTTTGTAATTATCTTTTCCTTTTCAGCCAATAAATGAGGAGTGTCATAATTTTTATTAATACTAGTTGATAATACAGTATTATTTTTATGAAGGAAGCTGTCTATTTCGATTAATCGGTTTAAATAGTATAATTGATTTTTAATGTCTCTTTGTTTTTTTGTAATCTCTATTAATCTTATATAATTATCTCTTAAATCACGTGAGTTTTTTTTCGATTTGAGTAAAATTGAATCTACTTTTTCGAAATATTTTTTTGCTTTAGCATCATTTTTTTCAGCTTGTAAAATATTTTCTCCTTTAAAATAATAACAAACTGCTAAATTCAAAGGATCATTAGTGAATTTTATTGATTTTATGGAGCTATCGATTAATTGATTACTTTTTAAAAAATCCTTTTTTAGATGATAACAAATTCCCTTATACATTTCAAAATACATGTAGTATGGGTTACTCTTTTCTATTTCTTTTAATGAAGTATCTATATAAAATAGAGCTGAATCTATTTTATTTAATCGAATATAAATATCGGACAAAACCCATTTGATAAATATAAAATCTAAAGAACTGTTATCTCTGGATTTAAAAAAATTGTAGTTTTCCAAATATAATGGTAAAGCTTCTTCAGGTTTTCCTAATTCAATTTTTATCAGACCAATATATCTTTTAACCAATAAATTTTGTTCTATATTCCCTGTTTTTATTGAATACTTTTCTGCTATTAATATGTTTTGTAATGCTTCATTTAAAAAGGTGTTTGTTAAATAAAAATTGCCTTTTAATATATATCCTTTAGCAGGATACTGAAAATCATTACTGCTTTTAGTTAACGCAATAATAGAATCTGCATATTTTAAAGTGTTTGATTTAACTTCAGAGACTGTTGCGATTAGGTACATCGCATTGGCCATTTTTATATTATCATTTTCTTTTTTTGCCTTTTTATAGTAAAAATTAGCATAAGATTGTCTTTTTGATGAAGAGATATTAGGATTATCTATTTGCTTTTCCAACTCATCATAACTCTTTTTCTCAACTTCTTTTTGAGCAAAACCCATCGAAAAAGTTAAGTTTAATAATAGTAAAATGAAAATTCTGGAACTCATGAGGTACATTTTTGCAAATCGTCTGCAAACATATTAAAAAAAGAAAATTGTAAGAAATAATTGATAAAATTAAACCCTGAATTTATGAATTCAGGGTTTAATGATTTGTGAAAGAAAGGAACTCGAGAAGAGAAGAAAGTATCAAAAGTTCCAGAAAACATATTACCTACAAATACCCCAATTCCAAAAGAGTTGTTCTTATTTTTGGAGTAATAAATGTGTCATTGTTTGAGAGCCAGATAATCGTCATTTCCTTTTCCGGAATTAAAATCAAATGGGCTCTGTAGCCTCCCTGACTTCCGGAATGTTCTATGGTTTTAAATTTAAGTATTTGATTTTCATGTCTTATTGAAAAGTCAGGATGTACAAACCAAACAGAAGAATGTATAGGTTCAATTGCCGATTTCCAATTGTCCGGTTTAAAGGTTTTCCTGGAAAGTTCAATGGTTGAGCAATCAGTGAATGTACATTTGTTAATTGCGGATACATATTTTTTCAATTCCGAAACAGAACTCCATACGCCACCATTGCCTGCAGCGCAAAAAGTAGGACATTCACCGTAATCATACTCTTCAAATTTACCCGCCACTTTTCTGTAACCATGAGCGACATCTTTCTGCGGAAAGTCTCCGTCGGTGATTTTACTGTTTTTCATCCCGGACGGATTAAAAATATGTTCTTTGATAAAATCCTGCCATTTCATGTTACTGACTTTTTCAATGATCATGGCCAATCCATTATAGGCAGGGTTGGAATAGTTCCATTGTGAACCTTGTTCAAATTCTAAAGTATCAGTCTGGAAAAGTGGTTTGAAATTTTCATAATCCTTAGCCGTTAAATAATAGATGCTGTCGTTTTCGACCTTTCTGCTATCGGGAAGCCCGGAAGTATGTGTCAACAAATGCTTAATTTTTATTTTCCCGGCCAGTTCTTTGTTTTTGAATTCAGGGAAAAATTTTGTTATACTGTCTTCCACGGAAAGTTTACCTTGGTTTTGCAGGATCAGTATGCCATATGCTACAAATGTCTTACTTATAGAACCGAGATTGGATACCGTTTTGTCTGTAAATTTTGCTTTTGTTTTTAAATCAGCCAGACCGAAAGATTTGTCATATAAAGTTTTATTGCCTTGTTGTATGAATACACTTCCTCCGGGTTCATTTTCTGAAAAAACCGCCGCAAACACACTGTCTAATTTTTTCGTGAGCAGTACGTCTTTATTTAATTGGGATGAACAGGGTATGTAGGTTAAAATTCCTATGGCGAAGATCAAATATTTTTTCATTATGATGTTGCTGTTTGTTCTGTCTGGTTTAGATGCTTCCGACTGATTTATAGGATCAGTGTTCTAGCTTTTTATGTCAGCAAATATAAAAAATATGTAGGAAATAACTTAAAAATAAAACAGTATTGTCTTTATTATTAGACAATAAAACCATCAACAAAAAGCTTCTGCCCATTTGCAAAACAATACAAAAAGACAGAAGCGAATTAATAAATCAAACAAACTGAAGTCAGCTCACGCTATTCTGTTGGTAATTTAGTCCCAAGGACGATTCTTTCAATTAATGGAGTCATGATCGTGAACAATACCAAAATGATGGAACCTAAAACCGGACTGTACAAATCACAATCGGCACAACCGGTGTTGATACAATCACATAAAATACTTTTTAAAATAGGATTCCCTACAGTATACACCCATATCGCAAAGGAAAATGTAGCAATCACAGATTGGAATAAGGCTCTTTTGTTAATGGGTACATTGCTGCCCGAATCGTTATTGTCCAGTACACCATAGTACGTCCAAACGGGTGTGGCAACTGCTAATATGCACAACAGGATGATGTAATAGGTCTTGTAACCATCGGGAATATCAGTATTGGTACCCACGGTCAGATAACCCACCAGAGCTGTATAACCGGTTACGATTTCAGCAGGAATATACTTAATTACTTTTTGGACGTAGCCGTCATCTTCTTTTACCGCAGGTCTGAATGTTGTCATGTTGCTATGGTTTATAGTTAATATTGTAACTACAAATAATTGCAAAAAAAGGAATAGGAGACAAGCGTATTTATACGTGTTTTTAAATGTTCGGATTTAGTAATTGTACTGTACAAAATGTACCGTCAGAACAATTAGTAAAACTTCGGCTATCAGGTAATTGATGCATTTCGGTTTATTAGTATTCCGGTAGGTTTTGATTTTGATTAGGTTAAGAATTGTTGGCGGAACAAGCAATACACAGGCATAAAAAACAGCATTTGCATCCGAATACATAAAACTGCTTGCGCCTTCTCCAAAAGCAATCATTGAAAACAAGGGATAATTGATTTTATAGCAGTAGAAATAGGCTATTTTAACAGTAATTATTTTCAATAAATGAATCAAATCTGGCTTCATACTATTTTTCAGAACTTATAATATTCAGTTGGCTTATAGGTATTGTCTGTTATGTAAAATTTATAAAACGTTTGTTGTTTTCCATAGTAGTTGGCAACCGGAATTGTTTTAACATTAATCGTTGTTGTATCATTTTTATACGTTTCTACGGTTTGGTTTCTATCCGTTTTAGAACCAGTCAGTTTAAAATCCAACGTTTTAAATTGTGCTAAGTATTCATCAAAGATTTCTTTTTTTGAAATTTCAAACTCGATCCTGTTTTTCATTAAATCCTGACCTTCATAGTAAAAAGTGATGAACAGAGGGATTTGCCGGTCGGGATTTTTGTTGTCAAAGGAAAACCTGATATCCCCAAACTTATGTTCTTTTGAAAAGTGGTAGTGCATAATTTCCCAATTTTCATCCTTCAGGTATTTCTTTACTTCTGAAAGGCTTTTATTCTTTAAGTTTAGAACCTTCACAAAAGTTATATTCTGTGAAAACGAAACGGAAAAAACAAAGAAGAAAAGTATAAAGAGTTTATTTTTCATTTTTTGAAGTCAAATTATTTTGTCAACTCGTTTTTGGTTATTGTGATACTATGTGGGATGGTGTCTTTCGAATTGTTATATAAAAGAAGTTCTGAATTTTTGATCAGGGCAAATTGATAATAATCATTTGAATCAGTATTTTCAAATACTATCGTATCATTTCTTAAAATGTATCCTCCTTTAATTTCATTGACGCCAAAACATACAGTCCGTTCCACAAATTCATTGTTTTCTTTCAGTTTAAGGATAACCGCGCAATTTCCTGCACCTTCGTTCATGGCAACCAATAGGTCTTTGCTTGCAAATTTCCGAAAGTTTATGATTCCTCTTGGATAAAGAAAAAACAATGTGAACAGCATACTGCAAATAACAATGGAAATGATCCGTTTCAAATCACTGCCTTTTTCCATGATGGCGAGAATGATTTGCCTAATCAGTAATATACCCAGAATTAGAAAGACAAACAGTAAAAAGAGTTCAACTACGAAAGCCGAAACACCAACTGTACTCTCCCAAAAATATTGGGTGTTGAGCATTATAAATACAAATAATGTTGTGAAAACCAGTTTTTTTTGCTTCATGTAAATTGGCGTATAAGTATTACTATTTGGGGTTTATTTCTAATGATTCTATCAGAATTGAATCAAATATATTCAAATGTTTTGATTTATGCCAATCAGCGTAACTTACCGGAATGAAAGAATTGAAACTTTACTTATCCGAACCTGGACAGTTAACACAGAATCAAATTGAGTGATAAGTAAAAAGCGTGCCTTAAGCACGCTTTTTATTGTAAATAGTAAAGCAGTTTTTTCCAATTTCAATTCCCCCATTGCTGAAATCTTCAAAATACCTTTATAGCTTATACTATTTGCGTTATAAAAAATTAATTACTCTCTACCGTTTTTAATACAGGTGTATTGACTCTCAATTTTTCAATTTCGAGTTGGTGCAATTGTCTTGCTAATTCATGTTTAATCTCATCATAAGCAGCATCATAAGCAAGATTCGTATATTCGGATGGATCATTCACTAAATCATACAATTCATATTGCTGATAGTAAGCATTAAAAGCATCGAAGTAATACGCATATTTCCATTTTTCAGTTCTGATGCAACGAATGCGGTTGGCCGCTTTTACAATGTTCCAATTGCTGTTGGATCCCGCTTTGATATCATCATACGTAAATAATATACTGTCCTGTACCGGTATTCCTTCTTCAATAACCGGAAGCAAGCTTGTACCCGCAAGTCCGTCAGGCGGATTGGAAACATTGGCCAGCTCCATGAAAGTCGGCATGATATCAGCCAGTGTCGCTAAGTTCATTGAATTTTGTGCCTCGTCACCATCAAATAAAATTGGGTTTGAAACAACAAGCGGTACGCGCAATGCTTCTTCGTACGCTACAAACGTTTTTTGACGCAATCCTCCATGGGCCAGTCCCATTTCGCCATGATCGGATGTGAAGGTTACAATTGCGGTATCAGCCAATCTTTTTCCTTCTGCATCTTTTGCATATAACTCGTCAATAAAATGACCAATTTCCTGATCTACTTTGGTTAAAAGCGATGCATAAAAATTGATGTAATTTAATTTATTTTCTGTTGATTTAATCTCACCTAAACTCACAGCCATATTCAATAAAATCTGCTCCTGTACCATTGGTTTTTTGTTGCGGAGTAAATTTTCATCCACCGTATCAGGCAATCCAACCTCTCTTTTTTCCCAGCTTTCAGGATAGTAGCCTGAAGTTCCGGCTGTATTCGGATAAGCTAAAACATCATGTGGATTTACAAGAGACAATACTAATAAATAAGGTTGATGGTCTCCGTTTTCCCTTCTTTTCTTCACTTGTTTTAAATAGGCAATTGCTTCGGCAGTATATCTGGCATCATGATTGGCAAAACCACCTCCAAAATTAAGCGGGTTCACATCTTCTCCCGCATCAGGAGCGATCCAGCCCATAGCACCAAATAGTGAAATATCAGCCGCTGTAAGGTTTTCATAATTGGTTTTTGTACCATTGGGAGCCACACCCTTGCTCATATGCCATTTACCTCTATACTGAACATCATATCCGTCTGCCCAAAGCGTATTCATGATATTGGGCAAAGAAGTACTGAGTGTAGGTTCCTGAGGGGATAACAAACCACCTTCCGTAAGGGTTTGGCTCACACCGTGCTTCGCAGGATATATCCCGGTGAATAAAGTAGTCCGGCTTGGGGAACACATACAGGTGTTGCAAAATGCCCTGTCAAAACTAAATCCGTTTTTCTTTAGAAAAGTCAGGGTTTTAAGATTTTGCTCTTCCCATTTTGGTGGAAAATGCTGTGTAGCCCTTTGTTCATCAGTGATGATAAGAATCAAATCCGGTTTATCACCGATTTTTTTCAGTTTTTGTTTGAAGTCCATAGTAATAGTTTATTAATTAGGTTAAAAAATTTTATAGGAAATTTCCTTAAAAAAATAATTTTAAACTAACGTATAAATACCTGATTTACACTATTTAAAAAGTATATAAGTAAGTGCGGAAATTATTACAGAGCTATTTTTCTGTTAAAAAACAGATAGAGAGAAAGCAACTTTTACCGGAAACACGAATCCCTATTAAAAAGCCAAACCGATTTTGGATCATTTAAACCTACAAACCGAACACAACAGAAATGCACAATTATCAAACTAATTCACTTTTTACCCGAGTAGTTTTCAAAAAGAAACGTACTCTTTTTCCGATTACCTTTTTTTATTTATTCATCTTTCTCAGTTTGTCCCAATTGGCTAATGCCGGGGAGAGTACAACTAAACATTGTGATTCCATCATTAAAAACGGAGTGGATTTAATGTTGGCCAAAAAACATTTGCAGTCCATCGAATTACTCTCCGAAGCCAAAGCTATTGCCGGGAAAAACAATTGGTACCAGCAACTATTCCTGGCCCAAAATAATATAGCGATTAATTATTACCTGATGTTGGATTATGGCGAGGCATTAAAACAATATCTGGAGAGTTATCAAATCTCCAAAAAGTATTTAGAGGATAAGTATTCCATGATTGTGCTCAACAATATTGCCATTATGTACAGTAAAGAAGCAAAGTATACTAAGGCAAACGAATATTTTTACAAAGCCTATACCATGGCAAAAAAAAATAAAGATTCTTTGAAGATCGGGATGTATGCCCTAAATCTCGGGAATGTCGCAAATGATGAAAATAAAACCGAAAAAGCACGCCAGTATTTTGATGAATCAATGCGGTATACACAAAATAAAGAACTGGAAATTCCCCTTAAAATTGGTTTGTGCCAAAATGATTTTCTTTCCGGGAAAATAGCGGAATCGCGTTTAGCAGCAAACAACCTGTTATTGAAAATAAACAATAATCCGGAGAACACCGATAACCGCATATCGCTTAAAACGATTGTTGCCAAATCCTATTTAAAGGAAAGCAATCTGCCTCAGGCATTAAAATGGACCCTAAACGCTTTACATGAGAAACCAAATTTAGAAACCAAGGCAGAACTGATGGAACTGCTGTCTGATATTTACTTTAAGTTGAAGTCATACGATTTGGCCTTTCGGTATAAAGACTCTGTCATAGCGGTAAAAAATGAGATCAATGAGGTAAAAAAGAGCAAGCTTTTTGAAAGCAACAGTGTCAAGTTTCAGCTTCAGGATTATAAAGAGAAAGTTTTAGAGAAAGAATCCAAAATTATTAATGAACGGAAAATTTTCTATTCCATATTGATTGTAATTGTTTTCGGGGTTGTCATCATATTTTTAGTTTTCAGAAACCGGCTGATTGAAAACCGCCGGAAGCAGCTTATTACTTTAAGTGAGCAAAGAATAACCGAATTCAATCTTGAAAAGGAAATCGCCAATAATTCACTGCTGGAAGAAAGAGGAAAAATTGCTGCTTTGGAACAGGAACGGCTGAAAAACGAGATTGCATTAAAGAATCAGAAAATTTTATCGAAACAAACCAACCAATTCGGAAGAAACCTTTTGCTGAAAGATATGCTGAAGTCGGTTTCCTCAATTCCCGCGATTAAGGAAAATAAAGAGGTTGCCAATTATATGGAAGCGTTGAAGCAACATATCAAAAACGATGAAAACTGGGAGGGTTATGTAAGGCATTTTGATGACGTCAACCAGGGCTTTATCAAGAAACTGATGGAAAGACATCCTGATTTGACCATTACCGATATCCGATATATTTCGTATGTGTACATGAATCTGGACACCAAAGAAATTGCATCTATGCTTAACATCACTCCCGTGGCCTGCAGAAAAAGGAAAGAACGCATAGAAAAACGCCTGGATCTGACCGAAAAAATACCTTTAAATGCGTACCTCCTGAGTATTTAACCTGAGCTCACTGTTTTTGATGTGAAAAAGTGCATTTGTCACACTTTGTCACACGTTTTGTCGCACTTTGTCACGCATAAAACAAGTAAAATCAGGCTTTGGGTTTCTAGTTTTGACAAATAAATAAATACACATACCTTATGAAAAGAATCTTATTTTTTGTGCTCTTCTTTAGTGGATTGAGCAACTGCTTTGGTCAGAATCCGCAAATTTCAGGAGATCTTATGCTTTGTCCCTGGACAGATGGAACAGCAACAGTAGCAAACCCGACTTATGATACGTATCAATGGTATTCCAAGTATTGGTTTACCGAAGATGAATATGTAGCCATTGACGGTGCAACCCAATCAACCTTTACGTATGACTGGTATACCTATGATCAGTCTTTGTTAAAAGTTGTGGCTACAATAAACGGACAAACGTATGAATCGAATGTCATCCAGGTAGATTCCTATGCCTGGGCATCGTTAACCATACGGACTACTTTTACCGATAGTGTATCGTTTGATCCTGATACAGAATCGTTCTTATTGTGCAGTGGAGGAAGCTTCCCTGTAGAATTGAATATGCCTTACAATGCCAGCATACAATGGTACAAAGATGGAGTTGCCATTCCCGGGGCAAACAGTCCCGAATACATAATCACTTCTTCAGGAGTTTATTATGTTGAAGCTGCCCCGGATTTTTGTCCCAATGCGACAGACAATAACCAAGGTCTTCCCATCCGTGTTGTGGAAAAAGAAGATTGTAATTTAGGTATTGATGATCCTGTTCTGAAAGATAATTTGGTGAAGATTTATCCCAACCCGGCGAATGCCATACTTCAATTGGAAATAGTGAATGGCTTAACTATTACTGATTACTGTATACTTGATCAATCCGGAAAAGAATTGATGAAGAATGAAATTGCAGGGGATACGAATCGTAAACAAATTGATGTGACCCAGCTGTCAAATGGTTTTTATTTCCTCAAGATAAAAACGGATGACGGGGAAATAATCAAAAAGTTTATTAAGGGATAAATCAAAAAACGGGTGTTGAGCCCGTTTTTTTTATTCATAAGAATAGTAATTGTTCAAAAAGTTATTGGGTTACTATCATGACCGATGTTCAATCTTGGAATTTAGTATTTTGGAATTTAGTATTTAAGCGTGTTTTTGATAACCGAAGCCGCTTGTATCAAAGCCGACTGTACTGCGGGAACATTGGCGATCGGGTTTAATAAACCATAATCATGTATCATTCCCTGGTGGCGTGTAAGGGTTACCGGAACTCCGGCTTCCGCCATTTTTCTGGCATAGGCTTCTCCTTCATCTCTTAAAATATCATGCTCTGCAGTCTGTACCAAAGCCGGTGGCAATCCTTTTAATTCTTCCAATGTCGCATTGATTGGTGTGGCATATTTTTCTTTGCGTTGGTTTACATCGGTGGTGTAATTATCCCACATCCATTTCATAAGGTTGGTGGTTAAGAACCGGCCTTCCCCGAATTCTTGATAAGATGGTCTGCTAAAATCAGCATCGGTAACCGGCCATAACAATACCTGTAATTTGATTTCAGGGCCTTTTTTATCTTTTGCCATCAGCGCTACAACGGCTGCCATATTGCCTCCAACACTATTTCCCACTACGGCTAAATTTTTTCCGTTTACCCCAATTTCACTTCCATGTTCTGCAACCCATTTTGTGGCAGCATACCCTTGGTTCACGGCTACCGGATAATGGGCATCCGGTGATGGGGTATAGTCCGGGAATACAGCAGCCACACCACTGTTTACGACTAAATCCCTAACTAATCTGCGGTGGGTAGGGTAGTCGCCCAAAACCCAGCCTCCACCATGAAAGTATAGGAACACCGGAAGATTGGCTTTGGCTCCTTTGGGTTTTACAATGTGGATTTTGATGGAAGTGCCATCCTGAACGATGGTTTTTTCGGTTTCCACAATTCCGGAGTAATCCACTTCAACCGATTTTTGGGCGCCAACCAGCACCAAGCGCGCCTCTTCAGGACTTAACGATTCAACGGGTTTTCCGCCGCCGGTATTTAATGCTTTCAAGAACCCTCTGATTTGCGGGTCGATGTTCGGATCGTTTTCTGCTTTCGGACTTTGTGCGTGTACTCCGCCAACCATTGTTACAACCAATGCAACTACTAATGGTAAAATTTTAATTGTTTTCATAATCTTTATGTATTTAGTTTATCTATTTGTTATTCAAATCGTTATTGTGATTTGATGAGACAAATTTAGGTTGGTTATGGATTATAAATCAAATTAATAATTTTTGTTAATTATAAGTTTAAGTAATAATTAGAAGTGGAATCCGCAGTAGAAGAGGGGGAAAGAAGTAAAAAAGCTTATTGATTATTTTAGTTCTCATGTCTAATGAATAGGCTGGTTTTTTAAAATTATAAGAATTTTATTATAAATTTTTTTGAAAATTGTGTTTTTTGGTACGCAAATTGTTTGTAGGTAAAAAATTATTTAAACCTAAAACTTTAAAACATGGGGACAAAAAACCAAATTAGTATCGAAATTCCACAGGAGGTGGTAGATACGGTAAGAGAAAAATTGCAAGAGTGTAAAACAGCATTAGCGCCTTACTTACAAGGTTTAACCGCAGAAGAACGCTCAACGATTTTTAAAATGGGGAACAAAACAGTAGCAACAGTCCAAAAAACAAAATCGTATGTCGATACCAATCCCGAGTTCGTACCGGCGTATATGGACAAAACAGAATTTTTAAAAGACGAAGCAGTCGTAAGTCTTTTAAGTCCGATAGCCAATTTAAGTACGCAATTGTCTACTGATGTGAATGATACCATCATGTTAGCCGGTAGTGAAGCCTTACAGGCCTCGTTATTGTACTACGGACAGGTAAAAGAAGCACACAGCAAAGGTATTGTAACGGCAAAACCTATTTATGAGGATTTAAGTCAGCGGTTTATGAGGACCAGCCGCAGAAGAAGCAGTAACTAAATAGTGTAGTAGTAATTTACATCTTGAAAAGACTCCGGTAATGGGGTCTTTTTTTTGGTCCCAACTCCTGTCCATCGTTTTCTTCATTTGTAACAGAGGTAATCACTATTAAGTTATCCATTTGAATCTAAAAGGCTGGAATTCCAGGCAAAAAGGCTGGACGTTGAGGCAAAAAGGGTGGATGTCGAAGTAAAAAGGGTGGATGTCGAAGTAAAAAGGGTGGATGTCGAAGTAAAAAGGGTGGATGTCGAGGCAAAAAGGGTGGATGTTGAGTGTAAAAGAGTGGATGTTGAGTGTAAAAGGGTGGATGTTGAGTGTAAAAGGGTGGATGTTGAGTGTAAAAGGTGTTTTTTACTTACACAGTTAGTGAGATACTACCTTATAAAAAAACTAATTTGTTTAAGAATATCTTCTTTGCACAAATACTTTGCGGTGAGACCTTTTTTTAATGAGAGTAATTGTTCTTCTAGTTTTAAAATATCCTCTTCATTTATGTCCAATAAAATATTTTTTACAACATAGAAATAATCTGAAGCATATTTACCAATATAATCTTTTTTAACTTTAAATACTCTTCCTGAACTTCTTCCAACTCGTGCTATTAATAAGTCATTTTTTTGAACAGTTCTATCGGAAGAAAATAAGTCTTTTTGTATATATCTAGTTAGTTTCAAATCTCCATCTTTGTTGCTGAAATGAATAACTTGTGTAAGTTCTTTTTTTTCATAACCTACTTGTGATTTTAAAAGCTTCGAATTATCAATACCTCTATATGCTATAATATTTGATGATATATTATCTCTCTTATCCAAAGTAATATTATTAGAAGATATGTTTAAATATCTACCAATAAAAATTCTAGTTTTAACTTCACTACCTAGAAAGTATTTTTTCGGTTCACCTAAGTATTTTACGTCAAAATATGATAAAAAAATACTTTTAAAATTTTCTAACTTTTTTGAAGAAAAAATATTTTCTGGCAAAATTGCAGCAAATATTTCATCATCTTTTAAAAGATACATATTAGAAACAATCATTAATGTTTCAATCCTTTTAGATTTAATTGCTTCATAATGCAATAAAGTATGCTTTTGACAGACTTGAGTTGGGATATAGTCCGTCTTTCCAAAAGGAGGATTAGCTAAAATAAGTTTAGGATTAGTAATTGGTAAAATATCTAAATTACTGTAATCTAAGGCATTGGCTTTTATGAAAGTAAGTGAGGTATCAGTGTCTTTATCTGTTTTAGTTGATTTAGACTCAATATCAACACCTATTGAAGGGATACTGTTCCAACGCATTTTAGCAGCATCTAAGAAATTACCGCTTCCTGAACATATGTCAATAATACAATTTGGTGTATAGTCACTCGGTATTAAATTAACTATTTCACTTGCAATCTCTATAGGAGTATAAAAGTTAGACCAGTTTATCATTATCTTCTTAAGCTATTATAAAAATTTCTATATAAATCATAAGCATCTTTTGCATTAGAATGTAAAGGAGGCGCTTCAATTGTTGATGCAAATGTCTTATAATATTTTATAAATTCGGCACGATCTGAATTATAATTCCATTTCCAAATTGTGGAGCCGAGTTTTCTCCCATTTTCATCAGTAATCAGTCGTTGAAGTAATCCGTTGAATATATAATTATTAACTTCTTTAACAACAACATTGCATGCTAGTTGTAGTTCCTGTAAAAATTGATAATTTAAAAGTAATGGTTTTTCGATGCAAATTGAATGTTCAGATAATCCTAACTTAATGGCATTTTTGGTGCCTAGTTTTCCAAAGCGATGTACTAAACAATGTCTAATTTCACAAACTTTATTAAATTCTTCAAGTGCAGATATCAAAGAATTAGGCAGGTGACCTTTTAATCCAATAAAGGTTTTAATCGATTCTTTAACATTTGTTTTCCCAGCGAAAGATATATCCTCTAAAATTGCTTCTGGTAATAAATTAGCACCATGACTAATTGCTGCACCATAAGATAGAGGCATAGACTCACAATTTTTTAAGCTAGCTTTATCTATTAAAATAGTTCTTCTTATAACTTCTCTCATATAACTTTCAAATGCTGAAACACTTCCTAAAATAACAAGATTAGCATTTATCTCATTAAAATTAACCGGATTAATTAATACTATAAGAGATCTAATTTTGTTTAAATATGTATCAATAGGAGATTCGTTATTTTCTTGAAAGTTTAAATCAAACATTATACTTGTATCTAGAGGAGTGTATCCTGAAGTATTATTAGCATCGATAGTAATATTTGCATTTGCACTCATATCTATTTATGCTAAAAATTCATCAACAATTGAAAAAACTCGGTTTAGAATTTCTTGTGAACGCACTCCACCAATCTTCTTTACTTTTATGAGCTCTGATGCAGGGTTTTGTACAGAATAAAAGTCTTTGATTTTTTTAAAATTTGCTTGTTTAACCGCATTTGATTGCAATGTAGTTAATGGAATAATAGAAACATCAAGTTCCATACAACTTTCAAACGCAGAAGGGATTACCAGTTCTGAGCCACAAACATGGCAAAAACGCTGATTTTCCTGTATTCTTATTGCCCCACAGCTAGGACAAGGCGGTAAATCTAGCTTTAGATTTGTGATATCTTCTGAACTTAATAATCTATCAAATTTTCTTCTTAAAGGCTGCTTCTTTTCGTTTGAAAGCAATTTTTCGAGTATTTTTTGAGTATCAAAACCACGACCTGCTGTAAAAGCTTTAGATCTAATAAGAAACATTATGTGTGGAGTATATCTACTATATTCTCTGTCATGCCCGTGACTTACTGTACTACTATACTTGTATAATAAACCAGCTTCATTCAAAAACTGAATCATACGTTCCACCATATTATTTGAATGAGTTTCTATGCCAACGATTATATTTTTTGTTTCTTCATTATTTTTCGTTGATTCAGTCAGTTCGTCAACAATACTCTGAAAAAAATTATAACCAATTTCTATTATATTCGAGAATTGAGGAACTTTTTTCTTTAAAGAAAGATATTCAGCTTTAATAAGGTCAGAATGTTGATCAATGACTTCATTAAATTTTGATTGCTTAGTTTGTTTTGTTGATTGAATGTATGATCTAACCAAAAATATAAATGCACGTGGAATACCGAAAGAAGCATATTTTAGTATCTCTATGATATCAGAATCCATATTGCTCTTAATAAATGATAATCGTTTATTTATTAGCTGATCCATAAATTCGCTATAAGACTTCATATCATCACTTACGTTGATCCAGCATTCTACCTTTTCTGCATCATGTCCAAGATGAAATTTTGTGCCATATTCTGTTGTTCCCGGATAAACCGAAGCTTTAGGTGAAATATTTGAAGATTTCAAACTTATAAAAATTTCAAAAAACTCGATTAAATACTCAGGTGTAAGTGTAAGTGCAGCGTCATCTAATAATAATATTGCTCGTGGTCTGCCAGTAAGTAAGATTAATTCTTCTATAAGGGTTTTAACATAGGAAACATTTAACTCATGAAGCAATTTTTCATCTTGAAACCTAAAGATTCCTTTTTCAGCTTGGCCAATAAAAGTCTCGAGACTTTCTTTAGATAACCAATTTTTGTCTAAGATGCTATCTATATTAGTATTAGATGAGAAACCAAAATCATGGATTGCAAGTACTATTTTAGCTAGAACCCATGTGTGAAATATTCGTATTGCATTTGGAGCTCTTGAAATCAAAGGTTCCAAGTGATAATATCTATTAAAACTCACATACAATGACACTGGCTTTTCATTATTTTTAAGGCAAGACATATGAGCTATCAACATCTGGTGAGTTTTTCCAGTACCTCTTGGACCCACTAAAAGTTTTGCCCCAGTTCCTTTAAGCTTTTTCTGAATATTTTGAAAATATTCGTTATCTACATACCACTCTTCTACCAAGTTGTTTTCAAGGTAATCACTTCTTTCCTCCAGTTGTTTTTGTTCAAAATCCATGTTTCTGTGTTAATTATAGAATATTACCTAGTATTAAGAATTAGATTGATTTATTAATAAAGTCTGTTAAATTATATAAAAAAGTATTACCAACTCCAATAGTACGCTTTTTATCACCAAATGATGGGAAATCATAATACAATTGAACATCTTCATTATCAATAGCAAACATACAAGCACCTAATGAATGTGGTTTAGTACCAATTGGCGCAATTGTAATCTCATAATCTGGATTATTTATTTTTATATCATTTAAAATATTATAAGCACCAAAAGGTTCATTTGCTGTAGCTCTTTTTATTAATGCGTATGCCCGAGATTGTTCTAGGGCATACTGATTTTCAGAATAAACATAATATTGCCAGCCAGGCTGAAATGAAGGAAACCCAACAACAGCATAGGTTTTGCGTGTCGCAGGGTTCACATCTTCGAATGCTTTACTAAACCTGTTTCCTTCAAACCCCATTAATGCAACAAGAAGTCTTTCCTTGTTATAATCATTTACCCTCAAAAATCCAGGTAAAGGCTTAACGGAACAGAATTTCTCAGTTAAATCAAATTTTTTCGTTACATTTTCAACTTTTTGTTGGATATATTCTTCAGGTTCAGTATATGTTAATACTAATGATTTTGGCTTATAATCTTTTCGTAATAATGCTAAAAAATAAAAAAGGATGGGATGTTTGATTGAGGTAATATCAATTAAAATATTTTTATCCTCTAATCCAATTTTATCCAAATCATTTTTGAAATCTTGCATTAAATCTTTCCCTATTAAGCCAATATTTTCTTTCCGGTGTACAAATTTACCAGAAGACTGTTCAATTGTATATTTTTCAAATTCAATATCATAGTTAAGAGAATAAATAGGACCTTTATAAAAGGTATTTAAAAGTGAATAAACTTTCTGCGCTCTTATTTCATTACTGTTGCCAACAAAGAACAAATCTGTTTCTTTTAAAGATGCCAAAAAACTACGTTCAGTTTCGAGGTTATAATATCTACTATATAACATTAAAAAAGACTAATTTTAAATTGACCATTATTATCATCAGCATTTTTAACCAAAGCATTTGCAATCTCATTTGCTTTTTGACTTTCACCATTAATAAGTGTGTCAAGGTTATTTGCATCAATTTTTAGGCTCCTAATTTTCCTTGGAGAAATTTGAAAATATGGTGCATAGATGTGATTAAGATGATATTCAATATTATTACTATCTATTGAATGACTTTTATCTTTTGTTTCATCTCTAACTTGTAGTACTGAATATAGTTCTGCGTTTTTTAAAAAGCTTTGACTTTCTAAAGTAAGTTTATCGTAATCTGTACTGAAATGATTTTTTTCTGGCTCACTTAATTTTTTGTCCCTATGAAATCTTTCAAATACATTACCTAATAATATTACAAATCTCTTTAAAAAATTACTATATGGAGTATAGGTTTCTATGTCATTAACTTTGTAATGACTAACATGGTCGGCAGCCTGAGTTTGTTCTTCTGCAGTAAGTTTTCGAGGATTACTAAATGTAAAACCATTTCGTGAAGCTTGCTTAAAAGCAGATTCACAGAGCTCAATAAAAAATCTTATTATTCCTGAGGATAACAATTTGTATGTAGTGAAACCATAATATAATTTGTCTTTGCTGGATTCTTTAGCTATTAAATAAATTAGGCCATTTCTATTGTTGTGAATCCAGTCTTTGTATTTTGACTTTTGTCCTTTTAAATATTTTTTATATTCATCGACAAGAATCTCGATGTTATTATTTCTATCTAGAAGGACAATATGTAATCTTAGTAGAAGTGGATCATTACTGTCAAGTAAAATTTGGGCTTCGTCACTAGCTCCAATTCGTGCTTTTAATTTAGATTGTATAACATTTGTGATATTACCATTTATATTAGAGAGTTCATAATTAATATCATATACGCCCAGATAATATTTGATATCAAAAAATTTTTCATCAGCCCCCTTCAATTCTTCAACTTTCTGTAGTCTTTTTTTACAAATATCAACTATAAATTCTTCATATTCTTGTTCATTAAATTCTTCGAAGTTAAAATGATTAAAATCATGAGGAGAACTAATAATTTCACTCTCAGCAAGAGTTGAGGATGTTTTTAAACCTTTGTTTCTCATCCCAATATTAAAAATTACGGGACTAGGATGTTTTACCAAAGTATTTACAATTTTTTGTTGATACTCAAGCATGTTTTCATATTCATCAATGAATACATGGATGGCTTTATCTTTCAATTCTAAAGTTTTTAATATACTATTAGCAATTGAGTTTAACAGAAAACCATTTGCTATAACGTTTGGTCTAGTAATGGATTGAAGATTGTTAATATAACTTATTAAATGAATTTCTTCATGAGCTATAATCTTTAATAAATCACAGTAATTAGAATAATCTTTATCAGGGAAAAAAAAATGTAATTCTTCTGGAATGTCAAAATTTACTGAAAGTGATTCTAAGTTATATGATTTCTCAATATCAATGATTATTTCGATTAATCTTTTAGTAAGGGTTATATTGAGATAGTGCCCAAATAATTGAATCCATTCTTCTTCATTTATTCCCTTATGTTGAAATGCAGGAACAAAATTTGAATCCGCCCTAAAATATAATCCTATAACTTTTTCCTCATTTAAAAAATCAATAAATTTAATTCCTTTACTTATAGATTCTTTCTTTTTATTGAAATAGGAATGATAGAGAAAATACATAGTTTTTCCAGATCCTCTTCCTCCCTGAATAATTAATGATTTACTTTTTAGTAATCCTTCAAAATTCTTATGATTAGCATAGAATTCGAAAAGATTATCGCCAAGTTGTTCGGCTCTATCTATAGAAAAGGGATTATTAAATGATGACATTGTCTACTGTTTTTTTATTTTTAAAAAGTGGGTGCCAATTTGCTTCTTGTTTGAAAAATAATGGTAATGAAGTATCTGGTATTGAATGATGGAATGCAATAGCATAATCAAATCCTTGGTAACCTAAAAAATCAATGTTATTTTTAGCACAAAGCTTCTCTAAAGTTTCTTTGCATAAATCTACTTCATGTTTTTCAAAATAAATTGATGAACTGCCAAACACTTTAAATTTAGTAGTTAATTTTTCACAGTACGTAATTCGTAACCCAGCCATGATATTTTCAGCATGAAAATTATTATATCCCTCTTCTGTACATACCAAGCACAAATATTCAATTTCAAGATTTTGAAAGTTATCTTTCAATCTATTAACATACATAGGCTTACCATCCACATTTACTTGACCATAATTCCAAAAATCTAAAATTTGATTACCTGTCCCAATAAAATCATCAATAATTACTAAGTTTTCTATACTCTGTAAGTATTGACTGTTTAAATTGTTTAAATTTAATATTTTAGTTTCTGAAAAACCTAAATCATTTGTCATATACCGAGTTATCGCAAATGAACTTTCACTGGGATTATTCATAGTTGCTAATGGCAAAATTGCGCATTTAGATAGAAAATCATCCTTTAGTTTGATAATATCATTATTTTGTATTGTAAAATTTGAATCTATTTCAGCTTTAGAGGCATATCTTTTAAAGATAAGTTCATTAAAACCATACTCAAGTAATCTCAATATATCACTTTCGGAGTAATAAACAAATCTGTCAAGTAATTTTGCAGCACAATATTTTTCATTATCAGTTTTAAAATTGTTTAACCATTTATTTAGAGAGTCATTATCGAGTTTAGACCAAAAATTGGATTCAATATAAAAATGGACTTTTTGTAAAGCATATTTTACAAAGTCTTTTTTCTCGTCTTCGGACATTATTACTAATTTGTATATGTTTAATAACTCAAATTTAGTTTTTAAATACGAAAGAAACTACATCTTATTCTATATAAATTAAAAGAAACAAGGGTTTATATCAAATTGAGATATTCGTTTCACGAATAATATGTAAAAATCTTCCACAAAGGAATGCAAAGCGACATAAAACTACCATTGAATCCCACAGTAAATCTGCATTTTATGCGAAGATGTAGTTGTTTTCGATAATGAAGTTACTTCCCAATCCAAAAATTCGCAAAGATATACCTGATAACACAATTCCAACCGAACGTAGCAAATCGTTTCGATCGGGGTGGCTTACCCTGGATATTCTATTTCTATACCATTGAGTCCTTTTTGAAATAAACCCCGATGGCTTTCTTTGATTGATTCTAACCATTCCCATAAACAACTATAAAATTCCTTAAGCCAAATGTCAAAATTGGCATCACCAACCTTTGATGCTTTCAATTTTGGTTGTAGGAGTGACTTTGAAAGATGACCAAAATTGATATAAGGATAATAGTTGCTGTCCGGATATTGAAACTGCAAATCAAATAGGCCACCGTAATATCCGGGCCTTTGAAATTCGGTACTGCTTATTCCTTCAAAGAAATCAGGATCAGCTTGGATATCCTTCAGGTATTTTATCAGGTTTAAAGAAAGTGTTCCGGAATAATAAACGGAAAGGCTTCCAAATTCTACACGGGACACAAATTCGAAGTTTTTATAAACGACTATTTTTGTTGATTCGCTTGAACCAAATCGATCAAAATCAAATTCAACCCTGATTAAAAAAATTTCATCGTTTTCCAATCCCGTTTCGGGTGATATTGCTAAGATTCTGTTCTTTACTTTGGTTTTCATTAAAGATGTTAATTTGATTCTGTCTGGATTGGAACCAAATATAGAAAATTGGGTTTAAAGTTTGACTATAACCCCAATTTCATGGAACCGCTATTAGCAGCAGTTTTTCTTTTCTTACGGCATATTCCTATTCCGATAATTAAAATGCTAATTACAAGTAATCCAATTAGTATAATTTTGGTCATTTTTCCAAGAAGCATAGGGAAAAGCAATGTATCTGTTTTTCCTGTCTCTAAAAACACCCAATCACTTGCTAACCTTGTAGCTAAATTAGGACTGCCTGTTTCTAAAATAATTATTCCGTCGCCTGTGTTTGGATTTATTCTTATTGCCGTATTAATTGGTGGATTACTTTTTCCGTCGTGTCCAAAAATATGTTCATTGTTTTCAACATCGATGTAAAGCATTGCACCTAATCCATAAATATTTTCGCCCATCACTTCTCCATGTGGATTTCGCATTAATCGTAAAGATTCAGGACTTATTTGACCTCTTCCGATAGGTTCTCCGTTTTTGCCTTTTAGAAAAAGTTGAAAAAACAGCTCCAAATCGGACAATGAAGTATATAATGAAGTGGCTGCTAAAGAAGTGTAATAAAGATGCGGTGCCGAGGTATTATCGGAATCGTAAAATTCACAAAGTCTATTGTTTAATGAATCATTTAAAATGTATGTACTGCTGTTCATTTTCAATGGTTTAAACACATTCGTTACCATAAAATCATTGAAAGACTGACCGCTTGTTTCCTCAACTAACAATTGTAACAAGGTAAAACCTCCACCTGAGTATTTCCATTCAGAATTGGGCTCAATTCCCACTTTTACCTCTCCACTTATTCCGGTATCTGCATCCTTTGCCTTGTTAAGTGAGGATTCAATTGTTTGGATGGAATCCCGGTTTTCAAAGCCACTATAACCAAGTCCGTCTGTTAAACCTGCCGTATGGCTTAATAATCTCCTTACTGTTACCAGTTCGTTATCAAATGCACTTGGTGGCAGTTTCCATCTTTTCAGATAGTGGCTTACGGGTGTGTCCAAGTTAATTTTACCCATTTCAACTAATTTCATTACACCAACTGCCGATACAAATTTTGAAAGAGAAGATACTTGAAAAATGGTGTTTTGATCCACTTTCTTGTTTTTAGAATAAAACAACTTTTTTTGAACAACTCCACCTTTAATAATGGACATTGCAAAGTTCCCTACAAATTCGTTTTCAATTTTCCGGTTAACTGCAACTTTGAATAATTCCGGGTCGTTACTTTTTATGAATGGCTTGTGCCACCAACCATTTAATGTTCCAAAAAACACAATAACACACCAAAAAACGGATAGTAAAACAAATGCAAAGAGGTATTTGAAGATTCTTTTCATAATTACGATTTTAAAGTACTTGATTGAGGAAATTGCGATTTTTATTAGTATGTAGTGATATGTTCTGTTTGCTTGTTTTTTATAATTTCAATGACCTTGAAAATTAGTATTATCTCTAAAAGTTCTGCTGGAATATATAGGATAAGTCCAACAAAAGCCAAAACTATTGTTAATAAAAAGCAACCACCAATTATTTCTGAAAACCCGGCGTATTTTGAAATTTCGCCTACTGAACCTTTTAATTTTATCAATGAAATCCCAAAAATAATTCCGGTAAATCCAAAAGTTAGTGAAGTAGCTGCAGCAATAAATACTCGATCAGTGGAATCATTAAACAGTAAAATAATATCATATACATACAGCGGTATTAGAGCAACAATCATTATAGATGAAATGATTTTCAGTAAATAATTTCTAAATAATCCGCCTATCAAAATAAAACCACGTTGAAAAAAAACAAATGAAATTAGTGCCACAACTTTAATGGCGATAAAAACTCCTTTACTGAATATTAGTTTATCTTCCGTGAAAAGAAAATATTCAGAGGCACTTTCAAAAATTCCGGTGCTGAAATATAATAGACCAAACATCCAGGCAATGTTGAGTTGTTTAACAAGGAAATCGGATGGCTTTTCGGCATCTATATCAATTAGCATAAAATGTTTAAACCAGGAAACTAATGAATCAATAGAACTCGGTTCTTCATTAGTTAACTTGTTTAAGTCATAATCCAAAGCCACTAAAATTGATTTAATAGTGTAGCTTCTCGGACTAACTTCACCGTTCTCTATACGTTGAATTGTTCTGACACTTATATTACACTTTTCGACGAGTTCTTCTTGTGTTAATCCTTTTTCAGTTCTTAAATCGAAAATTTTTCTTCCTAATTCCGGCTGTTTCATTGTTATTTTAAAATCTTTGGACAATATTAAGTTAATATGTTATTTTTTTTAGATAAATCAGTATGTATTTTACCCGTCATTTACCCGTCATTGGTTTTAAGTGATTTATTATGAGTTAATTAATTCTTTCTGTAGTGAAGGTAGTCGAGTGCGTTTATATTGCTGCCAACCTGTAAATATCTATGATTTTGTAATGCTTATCTGTAATAAAAATTATGGTATGTATGTAAATACGGGGTAAGTTTCTCAAATATATTATAATTCGTATTAATTTAAGTTCCTTTGAGTTCTATGTATTTTTCAAACAACAAACCCTGTCAAAGCTTTAAACTCTAACAGGGTTAATACTATAATTTCAAGAAGTCTAACAATCGAACAATCGGATAATCTATTTACAATATAGAATATAATGAAAAGTTGTTAAGCATTGTATTTATTCATGCTGTAAAATTGTTTGATTTTTATTGTAACAAATATGTGACAAAAGACTAATAAATAAAGGATAGTTAAAGGTGAAAATAGACAAATAAAGCCTTAATCTGTTAAGCATTTCATTAAACACGACACTATCCCAAAAAGTGTGTAAGTTTAAAAATAACGGGGTTTGACTTTTTACTTAAAGTTGAACCCTTTTTTCAAATATAGTTAAGAACTGATTGAGGATTAATCCCCAATTTCGGATTGGCATCGACCATTTTTTGGTTGCTTCCCTTAAAGCCAAATATACGGATTTTAAAACGGCTTCATCGGTAGGGAAAGACAATTTGTTTTTGGTGTATTTTCGGATTTTTCCATTAAGGTTTTCAATTAAATTTGTCGTATAAATGATTTTTCTGATTTCAATGGGGAAGTCAAAAAAGACGGTAAGTTCCTCCCAGTTTTCTTCCCAGGATTTTACGGCATAAGGGTATTTATGATTCCATTTGTTGGCAAAATCTTCCAAAGCTCCTTTTGCAGCTTGTTTGGTTGGCGCATCATAAATCTGCTTCATGTCTTTAGAGAATTCCTTTTTATCTTTCCAAACTACATAACGGGCTGAGTTACGGATTTGATGTACCACACAGATTTGTGTCTGCGATTCGGGGAAGACGTTTTTAATGGTTTGGGTAAAACCATTTAAGTTGTCGGTAGCAGTAATGAGAATATCTTCCACACCTCTGGCTTTTAAATCCGTCAATACGCCCAACCAGAAGCTGGCACTTTCATTCTTGCCCAGCCACATCCCAAGAACTTCCTTTTTACCGTCTCTGTTTAGGCCTACAGCCAGATAAATGGTCTTATTGATGACCTTAGAGCTTTCACGGACTTTAAACACGATACCATCCATCCAAACGATTAAGTAAACAGGTTCCAGTGGACGGTTTTGCCAAGCAACAATGTCATTGGATACTGATTCTGTAATCCTGGATATAGTAGAGGTAGATACATCAAAATTATAGACTTCTCTTATCTGTTCTTCAATATCGCTAACACTCATCCCTTTGGCATAAAGCGATATGATGACATTTTCCAATCCATCAGCCATACTTTGCCTTTTGGGGATTATCATGGGATTGAAAGAAGCTTCTCTGTCTCTTGGAATCTGAATTTCTGATTCTCCAAAAGAGGTTTTTATTTTCTTTTTGGAAAAACCATTACGAGAGTTCGAAGAGGGAGA